>CAMAQD010000021.1 GCA_945860385.1 Flavobacterium psychrophilum | reverse complement strand
CTAAAAATTCATCAGTAGGAATTTCTTCAACAAATTCGTTATTTCTAAGCGCCTCAACAATAGAACTATTTCCGTCTAGTTCTTCAACACTTTTCCAGTATTTTTTGTTTGATGACATATTCTATATAAATATTAGCTTCTTAATTATTTTTTTTTAATAATGGCATTTACCACATTCCAAACCACCCATTTGTGCTGCGGTCAACTTGTCTACACCATATTTTTTGGAAAGTTGTTCGTGTATCTTGGTGTAATATTCATTGCCTTCCATTTTAACTTCTGTCTTTCTGTGACAATCGATACACCATTTCATTGTTAATGGAGCAAATTGTTTTTGAATTTCATAGGTTTGAACTGGACCGTGACAAGTTTGACAAGCAATTCCGCCAACAGTAACGTGTTGTGAATGATTGAAGTAAACAAAACTTTGCAAATTATGAATACGAACCCATTTTACTGGTTGTGTAATTCCGGTGTACTTTTGATTGACTTTATCCCAACCCACCGCTTTGTATAATTTGTCGATTTCTTTGTCGTAAAAAGCTTTAGAGTACTCAGGTGTTGCTGTGGTATCTGAAACTTCGGCGATGTTTTTGTGACAATTCATACAAACATTCAAAGAAGGAATTCCTGAATGTTTACTCACACGAGCAGAAGAGTGACAGTAGTTACAGTTTATTCCATTGCTTCCAGCGTGAATTCTATGGGAGTAATGAATAGGTTGAACTGGAGCGTATTCTTGATCGACACCAATTTGCATTAAATAACCATATACAAAAAAGGCACTCGCTAATAATAAGAATATAGCTGAAACCAATACTAAAAATTGATTTTTGGCAAATGCTCTCCATAAAGACAATCTAGGTTCTTTAGGCTCAACACTAATTCCTTTTGATGAAGCTACTTTTCTTAGTACATTGTTAACCAAAACTAGCATAACAACAAGGATTGCCATTACTAATGATAAAGCGCCTAAAACTACATTGTTTGAAACTCCGCCAGAGTTTGCATCTGTACCAGGAACTTTTTCCCCCACCAATGCGGCTGGAGCTGCTGCTTTCGGTTCCATTGTATAAGCTATGACATTATCAATATCAGCTTCTGACAATTGAGGAAAAGCAGACATCTGCACCTTATTGTTTTCTTCATAAACTTTCACAGCTTGCGCATCTCCTGATTTGATTAAATCAGCGCTATTGTGAATCCATTTATACAACCAAGGTTTATCGTACTTTGCTCCAACATTTCTTAGTGCTGGACCAGTTGCTTTTGCATCTAGTTTGTGACAAGCAGCACAATTTGCGTTGAAAATTTCTTTTCCCTTAACAGGGTCGCCACCTTGTGTAACAGCAGGAGCTGTTGCTGCGGCTGGAGTTACAATTGCAGCCGGAGCTGCCGCCGCTGGTGCCTCTTGTGCATAAGAAGTTAATGATAAGGAAAGCATTACTGCTAAACCGACATATAATTTCCTTGAAATCGAACTATGGTTACCCATCTTTTTCATATAGTATAGTAATTATCTACAATATTGATATGATTTTTTACAAATTTAAAATATGACAAAAATCACTTTATTTAAAATATCCGACAAAAATACACTTTAAGAACTATTCTCAAAACCTTAAAATAGTCTTAAATATAATTTATATTCATTCTAAATAATGACAGTGTTTCTGTTTAATTCTTTAAACACTATTTTTGTAAAAAATAAATCGTGTTATGAAAATTCCAACCCTAAAAAAAATTATTTTATCCTTCTTATTAATAGGCTTTTCGACTTGTTATGTATGTGCTCAAGACCAAAAAATTACGATAGATCAAGATCCAAAATTTGAACAATTGTTAAACGAAAAACGAAAAATAAATACCTCACTGACCGTGAATGATTCTTTTAAAATTCAGGTCTTCACAGGCAGTAGTGAAAATGCTAAAAAAACACTAAACGAATTTAGACAAGAATTTACTGATATTGATGCTACAATAGTTTTTAACACTCCTAATTATAAAGTTTGGGTTGGAAGTTTTAGAACCCGCATTGAAGCCGAAAAAACTTTAGTAAATATTAAAGATCGATATAAAAATGTGCTTTTGATAAAACCGAGTAGGTAACTATTAATTTTTAATTCTTACAAAAAAGCAACTCCAATTGGGTTGCTTTTTTGTTTGTGTTTATTGTTACTAATAGAAACTGAACCGAACAATTGCCTTATATTGAATTAGACTTTTTTGTTAAACTTAATTAATATCTCTTCACATACTCTTGCCAATTGTCAGGAAACATGTTTTTCATATATTCTATAGTTCCTTCAGGAATAGGCTCTTCGTCATAATCCAGCCCTTTCGTTTTTAAAAAAGCAATAACCTCCATTTTTTTCTTGTATTGTTCAGAATCTAAATCTATTATGGAGCATCTCAATATGTATAAAACTGAAACATCTTCCCCACCTTCAAGTACTGTCGAAGTGATCGGTTTAGTATAATCCGCTCCTTTTTCTATAAGATATAAAGCTACATCCATTTGCCCTTGTGTTAAAGCTTCTCCAAGAGCAGTTTGAATAATTCCTTTTTTAGTATAATTGATATCAGCTCCTGCCTCAACCAATAATTTTACTTTTTCAAGATTTTTTTTACCTATTATAGAAGGTAAGACAGCCCTAGTTAAAGCAGAATTCCTTTGTGAAGCAATTCTCTTTTGGGGTCCAGAAGACACATTCTCTATCGAATTAGGGTCGCCTTTATAGTCTAATACTAATTTTAAATATTTCGGATCATCATTTCCTGCGGCTACTATTACTGCCGTTTCACCTTTATATGTATCGTGTAGATTAGGGTTTGCTCCCAATTCTAATAGTGTTTTTGCTATATCGTAATCACTATTAAATATAGCTAGCAACAGTAATGTCTGACCAAACCGAGATTCTTGATAATCTACCGAGACCTTTTTTTGAAGCACTTCTTCCTTTATTTTTATGACATCACCAGCTTCGACTGCTTTGGCAAGAGACCAAGCAGGAGTGCTTTGAAACAATCTGTAATCGTTGCCCATTAATTTACTTTTATCAACTAGTGTTTCTTGATTGTAACAACTGGTAAGACAAAACAAAAGACCAATAGAAATTAATTTTTTCATGCTTTAAATTATTATCAACCAAAGCTAAACAAAAAAAATCCCGATAGCTCGGGATTTCTTGTAAATATATCGAAATTTTATTTCAATTTCTTTTTGATAGCTACTTCGTGGAACGCTTCGATAACGTCTCTTTCTTCGATGTCGTTGTATCCTTTTATTTGAATACCACAATCGTAACCTTTGGCAACTTCTTTGACATCGTCTTTGAAACGTTTCAAGGCGATTAGTTCACCTGTGTGAACCACAACACCTTCCCGAATGATTCTGATTTTGGCGTTTCTGGCAATTTTCCCATCCATAACCATACAACCAGCAATTGTACCCACTTTAGAAATTTTGAATAACTCTCTAACTTCGGCAGTTCCAAGAACTTCTTCTTTCATTTCTGGCGCCAACATTCCTTCCATTGCGTCTTTCAAGTCGTCGATCGCGGCGTAAATGATAGAGTAGTAACGGATGTCGATTTCTTCTTTATCGGCTAATTGTCTTGCATTTCCAGCAGGACGAACATTAAATCCGATAATAATTGCATCTGAAGCAGAAGCCAACATTACGTCAGTTTCAGTAATCGCTCCAACACCTTTATGAATGATATTGATTTGAATTTCGTCGGTAGACAATTTAGAGAACGAATCAGACAAGGCTTCAACAGAACCATCCACGTCACCTTTAAGGATAATGTTCAATTCTTTAAATTGACCCAATGCAATTCTACGTCCAATTTCATCCAATGTAATGTGTCGTTGTGTACGAACTGATTGTTCACGCATCAATTGAGAACGTTTCGAAGCAATTTGTTTGGCTTCTTTTTCATCTTCAAAAACATTAAACTTATCACCAGCTGTCGCTGCACCATCTAAACCTAAAACAGAAACCGGAGTTGATGGACCTGCAACGGTCACAATATTTCCTCTTTCATCATGCATGGCTTTAATTTTACCATGGTGTTTTCCAGCCAACATATAATCCCCAATTTTTAGGGTTCCGTGTTGTACTAATATGGTAGAAACGTATCCTTTTCCTTTATCCAAAAATGCTTCTACAACAGTTCCTTGTGCGGCTTTGTTTGGATTGGATTTTAAATCCAAAAGTTCGGCTTCTAATAATACTTTTTCTAATAATTCTTTAACTCCTGTTCCGAATTTTGCTGAAATATCGTGAGATTGAATTTTTCCACCCCAATCTTCAACAAGTAAATTCATACCTGCCAATTTTTCTTTGATTTTCTCAACATTAGCATTTGGCTTATCAATTTTGTTGATAGCAAATATAATTGGAACACCTGCAGCCTGAGCGTGAGAAATTGCCTCTTTGGTTTGTGGCATAATATCATCATCGGCAGCTACTACAATAATAGCAATATCGGTAACCTGAGCTCCACGAGCACGCATTGCGGTAAACGCTTCGTGACCTGGTGTATCAAGGAAAGCTATTTTTTGACCGTCTTCTAAAGTTACTCCGTAGGCACCAATGTGCTGCGTAATTCCTCCTGATTCACCTGCGATAACATTTTCTTTACGAATATAATCCAGTAAAGATGTTTTACCGTGATCGACGTGACCCATTACGGTTACGATAGGCGCTCTGTAAACTAAGTCTTCTTCTTTATCAGGAACAACTTGAATCGCTTCTTCGATATCTACTGTGATAAATTCAACTTCGTATCCAAATTCATCGGCAACAATGGTCAATGTTTCTGCATCAAGACGCTGATTCATGGTAACCATAATTCCAAGTGACATACAAGTTCCAATCACTTTAGTAATTGGCACATCCATCATTATGGCAATTTCACCAACGGTTACAAACTCTGTAACTTTAATAGTTTTGCTACCTTCTTCTAATACTCTTTGCTCATCATCTGATTTTTGACGGTGAGTATCTCTTTTGTCTCTTCTATATTTAGCTGCTTTCGATTTACCACCTTTACCTTGTAGTTTCTCTAAAGTCTCTCTAATCTGATTTTTAACTTCTTCTTCAGTAGGCTCTACTTTTGCAGTGATTGCGGGTCTAGCTCCTTTAACAAAGCCTGGTCTTGCTCCTCTGTTGGCATTGAATCCACCACCGCCAGTGTTTGGGGTGATTTTGTTTGGATTAGGCGCACCCGGAACTCCAGGGATAGCAGGTGGTCTTGGAGCACCCGGTTTTGGGGCAATCCTTTTCCTTTTATTCTTATTAGCATTACTAGCCGCACTTCCGGGAGCTCCAGGAGTTCCAGGTTTGTTAGGCGTAATTTTAGGCTCTTCTTTTTTCTTTTTAGGTTTATTAAACTGAGACAAATCAATAGTTTGACCAGTCAATGTAGCACCAGATAATTTAGTATATTTTGTTGTAATAGATTCCTCAACGGGCGCTTGCACTACTTCAGGAACTTCCTTTTTGACAGGGGCAACTTCTTTTATAATTTCCTTTATCTCTGCAATAGGCTTAACCACTTTTTTCTCTAGTACCACTTTTTCCTGCACAGGTTCTTTAGGAAGAGAAACTATTTGGACTGGTTCCTTTTGAATTGGTTTCTCCTCTTGAGTTTTAGCAACGGGAGTTTCAATTTTCTCAACTATTGGAGCTGGTGCTGGTGGTGGAGTTGCAACAACTTTCTTAGGATTTAGGTCAATGTTACCCACGTGAACTGGCCCGGAAATAGTTCCTTTAGCTTTGATAACTTCTTGACTTTTTAGCCTTTCTTCATCATGCTTACGCTTGTCTTCGATTTCTTTTTCTCGTTCAATGCGCAAAGCTTCTTTCTCTTTTCTTTTCTCTTCTCCAACTTCTTTTGAAGCGTCCTTATTCCCCTTGTCGCCAGCAAATTGATTTTGCAGGATATTAAATTCCGCTTCAGAAATTTTTGTGTTTGGGTTTGATTCCACAACAATACCCTTATCTTTAAGATAATCCACAGCTCTTTCTAAAGAAATATTAAATTCCCTTAAAACTTTGTTTATTCTAATAACTTTCTCTTCAGACATAAAACCTTTTTATATTACCTTTTTTTCACCCTAGCCCTCTCAATAAGACAGGAATACGTATGATTTTTTTTATTATTTCCTCACACTAACTCTCATCGGGAGAGGAAAAATAAGGTTTAAAATTTATTTTTTGAAGAATTGACTAGCTATCAAATTCTTCTTTTAATATTCTCATTACATCTAGAATAGTTTCCTCTTCTAGGTCGGTTCTTCTAACTAAATCATTTACGTCTTGTTTCAAAATACTTTTTGCAGTATCTAATCCAATTTTCGCAAACTCTTCAATAACCCATTCTTCAATTTCATCTGAAAACTCTGTTAATTCAACATCATCTTCATCTGCAACAGCACCAGCTACATCTCCTTCACGGATAACATCGAGTTCATAACCCGTTAATTGACCTGCTAATTTAATATTGTGTCCACCTCTACCAATTGCTTTAGAAACTTCTTCTAATTTCAAAAAAACTTCAGCTCTTTTGGTATCTTCATTAATCTTGATAGAAGAAACTTTTGCAGGGCTTAATGCTCTTGTTATGTACAATTGAATATTGCTAGTATAATTAATAACATCAATGTTTTCATTTCCTAATTCACGAACAATTCCGTGAATACGAGATCCTTTCATTCCTACACAAGCACCAACAGGGTCAATTCTATCATCATAAGAATCTACGGCTACTTTTGCTTTTTCGCCTGGAATTCTCACTACATTCTTAACCATAATCAATCCGTCGAAAACTTCAGGAATTTCTTGTTCGAATAATTTTTCTAAGAACTTTTCGGAAGTTCTAGACATAACTATTTGAGGTTTGTTTCCTTTTAATTCTACGCTTTCAATAATTCCACGAACGTTATCTCCTTTGCGGAAAAAGTCAGATGGAATTTGTTTTTCTTTTGGCAAAACGATTTCATTTCCATCATCGTCAATCAAAATTACAACTCTTGGACGAACATGATGAACTTCGGCAGTATAAATTTCGCCAATCAAATCTTTAAATTGTTTGTACAGATTGGTGTTATCGTGTTCGTGAATCTTAGAAATCAGGTTTTGACGCAGGGCTAAAATAGCTCTTCTTCCTAAATCTATCAACTTCACTTCTTCTGAAACTTCTTCACCAATTTCGAAATCAGGTTCAATTTTCTGTGCTTCGGTCAATGTAATTTCTTCATTTTCTAAATCCAAATCATCATCAGCAACGATAACTCTTCTTCTCCAGATTTCCATATCTCCCTTATCAGGATTAATAATAATATCAAAATTATCATCTGATCCAAATTTTTTCTTCAATGCATTTCTAAACACATCTTCTAATATCGCCATAAGCGTTACACGATCAATAAGTTTATCGTCTTTAAACTCTGAAAATGAATCGATTAATGCTAAATTTTCCATGCCAACTATTTAATTAAAATGTTACTGTAACAATTGCTTCTTTTATTTCTAAATACGGTATTTCCTGTCTTTTTTGAACCGTTTCTTTCCCTTTTCCAAGTTTTTTGGACTCTCTTGCTTTCCATGACAAAATTATAAAATTATCATTAGCTTCAACTAATTCTGCTTCAATTGTTTCTGTTGCTAATTTTACTATCAAGGTTCTGCCTACATTTTTTTTGTATTGTCTTACCATTTTTAATGGCGACCCAACACCTACTGAGGCTACTTCTAAGGAAAAATCTTGTTCTTCTCGGTCTAAATTATTTTCGATCGTTCGACTTATGTCAATACAATCCTGCAAAGCTACACCATTATCGCCATCTAAATTCACGATAATTTTAAAACTATCTGTTATTATCAAATCAATTAGAAAAATAGAAGGTTTTTCCAATAATCCTTGAACTACCAAGCCGTTTACTTTATCTTTAAATGTCATATTTTATAAAAAGAGGCACGCTATGCGTGCCTCATTATCTAGTTTTTTAATAAATAACTGTGCAAATATAGTGTTATTTTTTATAAATCAAAAATGATTGTTTTATGTTAAAAAAAATTTGTAACTTTAATCATCTAAATTTCATCTGCTCTTTGTCAAATAATTTTAAAATTTATTAATTATGAAACGGATATTAGTACCTGTCGATTTTTCTGATTATTCAGTTGAAGCTTTAAAAGTAGCGTCTCAAATTGCCCGAAAGAACCATTGCGAAATTATCCTTTTGCATTTATTGGAATTACCACAGCAATCTACTGATGTTTATGGAAAAGGCACTAGTATTCCTGAGATTATTTTTTTTAAAAATAAGGCGATTGAAAAACTGGAAGAATTAATGGAATCAACCTTTTTGAAAGGAATTAATATATTCGAATCAATCGAGTTTAACAAAGTTGATATGGGGGTTATTGATGCAAGCATTAAAAATAATGTAGATTTAATAGTAATTGGGTCACACGGGACATCGGGATTCAATGAATTACTTGTAGGTTCTAATACCGAAAAAATCGTACGATATTCCACAATTCCAGTTTTAGTAGTCAAAAAAGGGACAAATGAATTTACAGCAACAAATTTTGTTTTTGCTTCAGATTTTTCAAGAGAAACTAAAAAACCATTTAGAAAAATGCTTGAATTTGCAAAAATCTTCAATTCCAACCTGTCTTTAGTTACCATTTGCACCCCTTCGAGCTTCAAAACTACAAAAGCTACTGAAAAGATTATGGAGGATTTCATCGCTAATTTCGACATTGAAAACTACTCTACACATATCTATAATGACACAAATATAGAAAACGGAATCATCAATTTTGCGAATAGTGTAAATGCAGATTTAATAGGAATGTGTACTCATGGCCGAACAGGTTTGGCTCATTTTTATAATGGAAGTATCGGCGAAGATCTGGTTAATCATGCTTCAAAACCTGTTTTGACTTTTAAAATCTGATGTTTTTATTCTATTTAATAGTGAAAAACAATATTAAATTGAAAATTTTACATAAAAAAAACCCCTCAAACTTTGAGGGGTTTTTTGTTGGTCTACAAGGACTCGAACCTTGAAAGACTGCACCAAAAACAGTTGTGTTACCATTACACCATAGACCAATACCGTTGCTGTTAAGCGAGTGCAAATTTAATACAAATTTTAATTTTTACAAATTTTTAATCTCTTTTTATTGAAAAAACTTCTTCTATTCAGATTGATTGAGGAATTTATAAACCATTGCAACGCAGTTTACATTATTTAGAATTTGACTTTAAAATAAATAAATCGCTGGTAATGATTGAAATAGGCGCCAATAATTATTTTACAAAAAGAGCATCTAAGAAGTATTAATTTATTTGTCTTTTTTATAACAATAGATAATTTCAAAAATAAACAAAAAAAAATGGAGTTTTTAAACCCCATTTTTTAATTAATACGCTATTCAATGCGTTACTTTTTATTAAAAGTACGAATGTAGTTCACAATATCCCATCTCTGATCATCTGTTATTTCAGTTAATGGCATAGGTCGCCTTGCTTCGGAGATTTTCCAAAATAGTTCACCGTCTGTTAGTTTTTGGATCGCATCAGAACCTAAATCCGATACTACTTGCTGAACTTTCTCGGACTTAGTGCCATCTCCCTTACCCTCTTTTCCGTGACATCGAACACAATCTAACTGATAAGAATGTCTACCCCTTTCAAGGGAGTATTCATCTGCAGGAAATGGATTCTTCATTTTTACAGCAATTTTTGGAGCATTTGAAGGAGCTTCATGTTGAGCGGAAGCAAAAGATGCATACAAGAATGCAATTACAATGAAGGCAAATTTTGTAACGATTTGTTTTGGATACTTGTTTTTCATAAAACTATTTATTTAAGAAGAATTAAAATCAAAATCAAAAAAACCAAACTAATAAAACGTGTAATCAAAAAACACACCCAAATTTACACAATTTATTGAATAGTCGAAGCATAAAAAGTGCTTTTTTATCTATTTATTGTTAGATTTTTAGAAAATAATTCTTTTATAGGTGTAAAGAAAAAGAGGACAAAAAGGTGTTAAATATGATACAGAAAAAAATAAACACCTGCCAGCAATAATCATTATGATATTATTTCAAATTTTTAAAAATCAAAATCAAAAAACAAGCTCTTTTAAAACGATTTAAACGACTGCATATTTGTTTTTGGAAATT
The DNA here is from genome assembly GCA_945860385.1 of Flavobacterium psychrophilum. Classification (GTDB taxonomy): domain Bacteria; phylum Bacteroidota; class Bacteroidia; order Flavobacteriales; family Flavobacteriaceae; genus Flavobacterium; species Flavobacterium psychrophilum_K. The sequence continues at coordinate 52,000 of CAMAQD010000021.1, read as the reverse complement.
TTTGTTAATGCCCGTGTCGTTACGCAAAAAAACATTTTCTTTGTATCTGTAAAAAAATAAATTCTAGAATATAAATATGGCAACATTTAATTTCAATAAATGGAATACAATTACCGGCTGGTGTGCATTTGCAGTCGCTTTAATAACTTATACATTAACTGTTGAACCCACTATGAGTTTTTGGGATTGCGGAGAATACATTGCTACATCAGCAAAACTTCAGGTGGGACATCCTCCTGGAGCGCCATTATTTCAGATGATAGGTGCTTTTTTTGCAATTTTCGCTATGGATGACAAACATATTGCTTTGATGGTAAATATGATGTCGGTTTTTTCGAGTGCATTTACCATTTTATTTATGTTTTGGTCATCATCGATGATTTTGAAAAAAATAATTTCGCAGTATTCTGAGATAAATAAAAATAATTCAATAGTAATTCTTGGTAGTTCTTTTGTAGGTGCTTTGGCCTTCACTTTTTCTGATAGTTTTTGGGCAAGTGCTGTAGAAGCCGAAGTTTATGCAATGGCTTCCTTGTTTATAGCTTTGCTTTTTTGGCTCGGATTACGCTGGGAACAAGATATGGATTCGCCAAAAGGAAATAAATGGTTGTTAGTTATTTCCCTAGTTGTCGGGCTTACATTTGGTGTCCATTTTATGGCATTATTAACTATTCCGGCTATTGGTTTTCTTTATTATTTCAAACATTATAAAGAAGTTACCATCAAAAATTTTATAATTGCGAATATTGTAGTTGTTGCCGTTTTGCTGTTTATTTTCAAATTGTTATTGCCTTTAACGATGGCTTTCTTCGGTAAAACCGAAGTTTTTATGGTCAACGAATTGGGGATGCCATTTGACTCGGGAACCATTTTCGTGGTGTTGATTCTTATAGCTTTCTTTTATTTTAGCCTAAAATACACTCGTGCCAAAGGTTTAATAAAATACAATACCTTAATATTATGTATTCTTTTCATCTTGATAGGATTTTCGACTTGGATGATGTTGCCTATTCGTGCCAATGCCAATACGGTAATTAACGAAAATAAACCTTCTGATGCTCGCGAAGTTTTGGCTTACTATAATAGAGAACAATACGGTTCAAATCCTTTGTTTTACGGTCCGCAATACACTGAAGCTTTTGCAGGTTTGGATGAAAAAAATCCTTATTTAGACAAAGCTCCCAATTATGAAAGAGATTACAAAACAGGAAAATATGTTATTGTAAATAATTTCAAAAATGCAGAACAAAACAGTGATGACAATCAAAAAACTTTTTTACCAAGATTGTGGAGCGGCGACAATATTGTGAGTTACATCAGCTTCACAAATCCACCAGAGTTTAGACTAAATCCCAATTATCCTTATGAAGAAGATTTATCTAAATATGGTGTAGATCCAGAACAATTGTCGGAGGAAGATCTAGCTCAAGCTACAGCACAATTGAGAAACGAAATTGAAAAAACGGTTGTTGAATTTAGAAAAGCGTATGCTCAAAAACAATTGGACACCGAAGATTACGTCAAATTTTTAAGGACTTACAGCGATTATTTAATTATAGAAAAACCCGCCACTATTGACAATCTGAGATTTATGGTTGAATATCAATTTGGCTATATGTATTTCCGATATTTGATGTGGAATTTTGTTGGACGTCAAAATGATGTTCAAGGAAAATATGACTATCAAGACGGAAACTGGCTTAGCGGAATTCCTTTTATAGACGAATTGCATTTGGGTACTCAACAAAACTTACCTTCGGATGTATTGAATAATAAAGGACGAAATGTTTATTTCTTTCTACCCTTAATTTTAGGACTCATAGGTATAATGTATCACGCTAGTAGAGACCGAAAAAGTTTCTACGTTCTTTTAGTTTTGTTCCTTTTTATGGGGCTTGCCTTGAAAATTTACCTCAACGAAAGACCTTTTGAACCACGTGAAAGAGATTATGCTTTGGTCGGTTCGTTTTATGTTTTTGGCATTTGGATAGGTTTTGGAGTTTATGCCTTGTATGAAAGTCTTCAGAAATATTTGGCTCCAAGAATAGCTGGACCACTAATTATTGGCGCAAGTTTACTGGCAGTTCCTGTTTTAATGGGATTCCAAAACTGGGATGATCACGATCGTTCAGGGAAATATACCGCAACAGCATTGGCAAAATCGTATTTAGAATCTTGTGATCCGAATGCTATTTTGTTCACCATTGGCGATAATGACACCTTCCCGCTTTGGTATGCTCAAGAAATTGAACACGTCAGAACCGATGTAAAGATTGTAAACACAAGCCTTTTTATGACGGACTGGTATATTGACCAAATGAAAAGCAAATCTTATGAATCCAATCCATTGCCTATCTCATTTGTTCACGATGAATATGTTGGGGATAAATTAGATTACACCGCTCATATTCCAAAAGTGGAAAGTCGCTGGGAAATTAAAGATTTTATCGATTTTATTAAAAATCCAAAATCAACCGTTGAAATGCAAAATGGGCAAACCATTCATTTTTACCCAACCAATAAAATCAGAATTCCTGTTGACAAAAACAACATTATCAAAAATAAAGTGGTGGCTGCAAAATACAATGATTCTATTGTTTCTTATATCGACATTGACATCAAAGGAAACGCACTATACAAAAACCGATTGATGATGCTTGACCTAATTGCCAATAACAATTGGAAAAGACCTGTTTATTTCAGTCCAGGTGCGTTTGAAGACGAAGATTATTTGTGGATGAAAAACTACCTTCAACTGGAAGGAATGATTTACAAATTGGTTCCTATAAAAACCAAAGTTGATAAAGACACTAACCCAATGGATATGGGCGGACTTGATGCCGACAAAATGTATTCTATCGTTATGAAATGGGATTGGGGAAACAGCCGTGGCGATATTTATCACGATCCTGAAACCAGAAAAAATAGTATTTCCTATCGCTCTGTCTTATCAAGATTAATGGATAAATTAATCGCCGAAGGACAACTGGACAAAGCGAAAAAGGTAATCGAATTGTCTTTGACTGAAATGCCAGTAGAAAAATTTGGATATTATTCTATGGTAGAACCTTTTGCAAAAGGCTATTATAAAGTAGGTGAACCAAAAAAAGCACAGCAACTTCTCGAAAAACTAATTGGCAAATACAAGGAAAACTTAAACTATTACGGTACTTTACGCTCTTCGGATCAAGTTGATTTAGCTATTGATATCATAACTGATATTGAACGATACAGAAGTTTATTGACGGTAATGAAAGAAAGTGGCGATGCTCAATTTTACAATAAAAGCAGACCTGCATTCAACACTTATATCAAAATGTTTGACCGTTTTGAACGTGAAAGAGAGTAATAAATTTAAGATTTAAAAAATCCAAAAATGTAGCGCTATTGAAAAATTTCGCTACATTTTTTATTTCATTTAATAAAACCCGTACAATGAATTTCTATTGGATAAAAACAAATCGTTTTATTAAAAAAATATTCTCCAATTATATTTGGGATATTCCCAATACTGAAAACAAAATCTACTTAACTTTTGACGATGGCCCAACACCCGAAATCACCGAATGGGTTTTGCAAGAATTAGAAAAATACAATGCCAAAGCTACTTTTTTTTGCATAGGCAACAACATCGAAAAACATCCTGAAATTTTCGAAAAAGTAATTATTAAAGGCCATTCTATAGGAAATCATACTTTCAATCACTTGAATGGTTGGAAAACATCAACCGAAGAATATTTAGACAATTCTAGACGCTGTGAAACTGAAATCTGCAATCTGAAATCTGAAATCTGCAATCTGTTCCGTCCTCCTTATGGAAAAATCAAAGCTTCACAAGCTAAAAAGCTGCGACAACTAGGCTACAAAATAATTATGTGGGATGTTTTGAGCGCCGATTATGACGCGACTATTTCAGCGGAAAAATGTTTGCATAACGCAACAAAAAATGTCACATCAGGTAGCATCATCGTTTTTCACGACAGCATAAAAGCATTTACACATTTGGAATATACTTTGCCAAAAGCGCTGAACTATTTTAAAGAAAAAGGGTTTGTTTTTGAAAAACTGGCCTAAAGATATTCTTGAACCAAATTGATTATTGAATTGGCATCTAATTCTCCTGATTGTCTCCAAATCATTTGACCGCCTTTGTAAATCATCAAAGTTGGAAGCCCCTTGATGCGCAATGCTTCGGCTAGTTCTTGATTTTTATCGACATCTATTTTAATTACTTTTGCTTTATCGCCCAAAGCAGCAGCAACATCTCTAATTACTGGATGCATCGATACAGATGATTCATTCCAATCTGTGTAAAAGTCAATTAACACAGGGACTTGAGTGCTTATAAGTTCTCCAAATTTTGACATAAAACCAATGAATTTAATTTTTCTAAATCTATTGAAAAGAGATATTATTTTACAAATGTAGCATTTTAAACGAATTATGCCACATTCTTAGCTTTTTTTAGTTGGATCACAGTAATTTCAGGCATAATTCCAACTCTTCCAGAATAAGCGTGAAAACCGAATCCTCTATTGACATATACATATCTTCCCATATTTTCATACAAACCAGCCCATTGTTTGTAAACATACTGAATTGGGCTCCATTTGATTACTCCAGGAATTTCAATACCAAATTGAAATCCATGAGTATGACCAGAAAGTGTTAAATGAAAATGTTTTTGATGATCTTTCACCTCTGAATCCCAATGACTTGGATCATGACTCATCAGAATTTTAAAATCTTCCTTAGTCAGATTTTCAGAAGCTAAATTGATATCTCCTAATTTCTTGAAATTAGTTCCCCAATTTTCAACTCCAACCAAAGCAATTTCATCACTTCCTTTTTTAATTTTAGTGTTTTCGTTCAACATCAATTTAAAATCTATTTGTCGATGTAAATCTTTGATGTTTTTAAAATTTTCATCTTTAGCTGCTTCAGAGGGCCAGGAAATATATTCCCCATAATCGTGATTTCCTAAAACTGAAAATTTACCGTATTTATGTTCCTTGATTCTTCTAAAAGTATCAATCCAAGGATGCATTTCCTTCGCATGAGTATTGACAATATCCCCAGTAAACAAAATCATATCCGAATTTTGTGCGTTGACCAAGTCGATGGCATAATTAATTTTTTCGGGATTATCAAAACTTCCACTATGAACATCTGATATATGTGTAATAGTAAAGCCGTCAAATGAGTCTGGCAAATCAGGAAAAAAAATGGCTTGCTTGATCACTTTATAATTGTACTTCCCCTTAGTAACTCCGTATATAATAGACAAAAAAGGAATTGCGGCAATCCCAAGACCAATTTGGCTAATAAACTTTCGTCTTGATCCAAGAAACCCATTCGTTTCAACAATTTTTGCAAAATGATTGACAGAACCAAAACCTACTCTGAAAATATCTTCTCCAAACAAAATCATAGTAATAATTATCTTTGGAATGTAAACCATGAGCATTAAAGCTGTAGTATACATTGATTGGCTGGTTTGTCCTACTCTACGATCAAATTGTGAAAAAGAATATATAATGTATGCTATTGTTAGCACACTTATTGTTAGATAAATATTTAAAAAAAGTTTTGATTTTACAGCTGTTATTAATGCTTGATAGGCATAAAATTCAACAAGAAAAATAATCAAAAACAAAATCAAAAAACGTAAAACCATCGGGATATATTTTTTGTGCAAAATAACAATTAAATTAAGTTAAAAAGATTTTTGTTAATTGAAATTTAACTAAAATCATGCCAAAATAATTTCAAAAAGTATTTTTATCAAAAGGTTAACAAACCCTTTTTCAAACTGTCATTCCTGAAAAGCAAAAAAATCTACCAGAAAGTTCAAAACAAACATCTCGAAAAGTTTCAAACTTTCGTTACTTTTACGCTCAATAATTTATTTTACTATGTCACAAAAACGTCTTTTCCTGCTCGATGCATACGCCTTAATCTTTCGCGGCTATTTTGCCTTTATAAAAAACCCAAGAATCAATTCTAAAGGAATGGATACTTCCGCCATTATGGGATTTATGAATGCTTTGATGGATGTTATTAAAAGAGAGAAACCAGACCATCTAGCAGTAGCTTTTGACAAAGGTGGTAGCGATTACCGCTACGAAATGTACCAAGAATACAAAGCACATCGCGATGCCACGCCCGAAGCCATAAAAATAGCTGTGCCATACATTCAAGAATTATTGAAGGCGATGCACATTCCTATTATTGAAGTAGCAGGTTTTGAAGCCGATGATTTAATTGGAACTTTGGCAAAGCAAGCCGAAAAGGAAAATTTCCAAGTGTTTATGGTTACACCTGATAAAGATTTTGCCCAATTGGTTTCCGAAAATATTTTTATGTACAAACCCGCTAGAATGGGCAATGACATCGAAATTTGGGGAATCCCCGAAGTCTTGAAACGATTTGAAATTGAGCGCCCAGAACAAGTAATTGACTTCCTTGGAATGATGGGCGATTCTGCCGATAATATTCCAGGATTTCCAGGTGTTGGAGAAGTTACCGCCAAAAAATTACTGAAAGAATTTGGCACAATGGAAAACCTTTTGGAAAACACAGACAAACTAAAAGGCGCTTTAAAAGACAAGATTGAAAACAATAAAGATTTAGGAATTTTATCCAAAAAATTAGCTCGAATTCTTTTAGATTGCCCAGTTCAATTTAATGAAAGCGACTATGAATTATCGAAACCTGACGTCGAAAAAACTGACGAATTATTTCAGGAATTAGAATTTCGCCAAATGAAAGCGCAGTTCGACAAATATTTTGGAACAGGAAAAGAATACGACGAAATCGACACGAATGGGAATGGAACTCAAAGCGAGGCTCCGCAACCTGCCAAAAAAGCTCCTACAAAGAAATCTAATGAAGATCAATTTGATTTATTTGGCTTTTCTGATGAAGAAAGTGGCGAAGTAAAATCGAGTTCCCATTATGCAACATTGGAAAATACAGAACATTTTTACCAAAGTATCCAAGGTGATTTTGCCGTGAAATTATTGATGCAAAACTTGATGAATCAAACTTCGGTTTGTTTTGACACCGAAACCACAGGAATTGATGCTTTGAATGCAGAATTAGTTGGAATGTCATTTTCTTTCGAAAAAGGAAAAGCATTTTACGTTCCGTTTCCAGAAAATCAGGAAGAAGCACAAGTTTTGGTTGATAAATTCAAACCATTTTTTGAAAGTGAAACGATTGAAAAAATTGGTCAAAACATCAAATATGATTTAAAAATTCTTTCGCATTACGGAGTTCAAATCAAAGGAAAGTTATTCGATACAATGATTGCGCATTATTTGATTAATCCAGATATGCGTCATAATATGGATGTTTTAAGTGAAACTTACCTAAAATATTCACCAAAATCTATTGAAGATTTAATTGGCAAAAAAGGCAAAAATCAACTTTCTATGAAAGATGTGCCTTTAGAAGAAATCAAAGAATATGCCGCCGAAGATGCCGATATTACGTATCAATTGAAACAAAATTTCAGCCCAATTCTCGACAAAGCCGAAACCAAAAAATTGTTTGACGAAATCGAAATTCCGTTAATTCCAGTTTTAGCAGCAATGGAATTAGAAGGAATTAATCTTGATGTTCCATTCCTGAAATCAATGTCGGTAGAAATGGCAATCGAAAGTAAAGCATTAGAACAAAAAATCTATGAAACTGCTGGTGAAAAATTCAATTTGGCTTCACCAAAACAGTTGGGCGATATTTTATTTGATAAATTGAAAATTGGCGGAGCGAAACAAAAGAAAACCAAAACCGGTCAATATGCCACTGGCGAAGAAATTTTGAGTTATCTAGAAAAAGACAATCCTATTGTAAAAGATATTCTCGAATGGCGACAAATGGTGAAATTGCAAAGCACTTATATTGATGCCTTGCCGAACCAAGTTGATGAAAAAACAGGCCGTGTTCACACTGATTATATGCAAACAGTGGCTGCAACAGGTCGTTTGAGTTCTAATAATCCGAACTTGCAAAATATTCCAATTCGTACCGAAAGAGGCCGATTGATTCGAAAAGCTTTTATTGCTCGTGACGAAAATTACACCTTAGTTTCTGCGGATTATTCCCAAATAGAATTGCGAATCATTGCCGCTTTGTCTGGCGAAGAGAATATGATAAAAGCCTTCAAAAACCACGAAGACATTCACAGAAGTACAGCCGCAAAAGTATTCAATGTTCCGCTGGAAGAAGTGACCAAAGAACAACGTAGCAATGCCAAAACCGTGAATTTCGGAATTATTTATGGGGTTTCTGCTTTTGGACTTTCTAATCAAACCGCGCTTTCGCGAAAAGAAAGTGCCGAATTGATTGATGCTTATTATGCCACTTATCCAAAACTAAAATCCTATATGGCCAATCAAGTAGATTTTGCCAGAGAACATGGTTATGTTCAAACGGTTTTGGGAAGAAGACGTTATTTGAAAGATATTAATTCTGCCAATATGATGGTGAAAAGTGGTGCTGAACGAAATGCGGTAAACGCACCAATTCAGGGTTCAGCAGCTGATATCATCAAAATTGCGATGATTAATATTCACAAAAAATTAGTTTCAGAAAACTGGAAATCGAAGATGTTGTTGCAAGTACACGATGAGCTTGTGTTTGATGTTCACAACTCCGAATTAGAAAAAATTCAACCAATGATTAAACACGAAATGGAAAATGCCTTTAAGATGGATGTTCCGTTGGAGGTTGAAATTGGTTCGGGGAAAAATTGGCTGGAAGCACATTGATAATATTTAATAAATGAATATCAAATAATAATCTTTATATATTTGCCCAAACACTATTGGATGAACTCACTTTCGCTTTCTGAAAAATCAATAAAAACGATTAAATCGATTACCAATAGCACTTATTTGGATGTTATTGGTTTGACAATAGTTATTTCGGCTTCTTTGGCTTTGGATTATCATAAAACGGTTTTCAATTTTACATTTCAGCAACAAAAATATGTTTTTTATTTGGGGTATCTTTCCATCTTGAATACTGGATTTTCGATGATGGGAAATCGATTGGTCACTAAGAAAAATAATATTGGGAATTTCATTACCACTTGCAATACATTCCTAAGCGGTTCTATTGATTATTTACTTGGAAATGCCGGGGCAATTCTTACTTACCCAGTGTCATTCATTGGAAATTATCTCGTTTTCAAAGCTTGGAAGAAAAGCAAAATACTGCGTTCTATTGATTTTATCTTTTATAGAAACATCATTTTAGGCTTTCTCTTTTCTTTTGTCTTAAATTATATCGCCTTCAAATACTTATCTGAAAAAGCTATTGATTGGAAATTATTTTTCGCCATAACCATTCCAGCAGGAATAACGTTTGGAGGAACCTTTAACACTGCGAGAATGTATCCTGACAACTGGTTTATGTGGCAATTTTATAACTTAACAAAAGCGATTCAAAACCTAATGCTCATGAATATTGCGAATGTTGCCAAATATACTTTCTATTTTTTCAATGCCATTCTTGGCTATATTACTTGGAGAGACGATAAGAAAAAAGGAAGTATTTAGTCTTTTTATTAAAAGATTAATCGAAATGAAATTATGCAAAATGTTAATTAATCTTTTGTGTTATTCCATTTAGCCTTGGTCAATGTGAAAGAAAATTCGGAGCCAATACCAAATTCACTTTCTACATAAATCTTTTCTTTATGAGCTTCCACAATGTGTTTTACTATGGCGAGTCCTAATCCTGAGCCTCCTTCGCTGCGAGCTCCACTTTTATCTACGCGGTAGAAGCGTTCGAAAATCCTGGGAAGATTTTGACTTTCTATACCTTCACCATTATCGGTTATACGAACTAAAACTTTTCTTTTGGTGAGATTTATCACGCTTACTTCGGTCAGGCCTCCTTCTTTTCCATATTTTATGGAATTTACTATCAAGTTTTCTACCAGTTGTTGCAATTTGTCTTTATCGCCTTTGACAAGAATAGGGTGCATGTGACGATTATCGAAAGCTAAAGTGATTTTCTTTTTATCTGCTTTCATTTCTAATAAATCAAAAACATTTTGAATCAATTCGAAAATATCAAATTCAGAAAATTCCAGATTCAAATCACCTACTTCGAGTTTGGTAATCATATCTAAATCTTCAACGATATAAATTAGACGTTCAACCCCTTTTTCGGCACGTTTCAAATACTTTTTTCGGATGTTTTTATCCTCCATCGCACCGTCGATAAGCGTTGACAAATAACCTTGAACGGTAAACAATGGTGTTTTAAGCTCGTGAGAGACATTACCCAGAAATTCTCGACGGTATTTTTCACGAACTTTGAGCATTTCAATTTCCAATTTTTTGTCAGTGGCAAACTTTTTAACTTCTCTTGTCAAGGCTTCCATATCCGTTGTTATGGGTTGGTCTAAAAAAGTACTGGATTCTAATAAGGAAATATCGTCGTAGATTTTTTTGACCCTACGATAAATAAATTTTTCAACTCGGTATTGAAGCAGGATAAAGGAGAAAATATAAACAATACTAAAAAAAATAACTCCAAAATAGAACACATTTTGGAGTGGATTATATATTGCTTTTACCAAAAAAATCACAAAAAAAGTAGCGAAAAGGCTAAGGTATAAAGCAGATATTACAGCAAACTTATAGGTTTTTTGGAAACTAATTTTCATTTTTTTTGAGTTTGAAGTATTGTGCAAATTTAACACAAAAATTACACTTCAAATTTATACCCAACGCCTTTTATGGTTTTGAAGAAATCATCACCAATTTTTTCTCGAAGTTTTCGGATATGAACATCTATTGTCCTTCCGCCAACTACCACTTCATTACCCCAAACTTTGTCCAAAATCTCATCGCGTTTAAAAACTTTTCCAGGTTTTGATGCCAACAAATAGAATAATTCGAACTCTTTTCGAGGTAAGGCAATTACTAAACCATCTTTTACAATTTGATATTCTTCACGATTGATTTCAATTCCACCCACATTAAGGGTTTCGCTATTTTTTTCTTGTTCTTTCAGCCTTCTTAACAATGCCTTAACTTTACTTACAAGTACTTTCGGCTTGATAGGTTTCGTTATATAATCATCTGCTCCGGCATCAAAACCCGCAACTTGAGAATAATCTTCGCTTCTAGCAGTCAGAAAAGCAATAATCACATTATTTAATTCAGGTATTTTCCGAATCATTTCACAAGCTTCCATTCCATCCATTTCGGGCATCATGACATCCATAATGATTAAGTCAGGCAGTTCTTTTTTAGCTTTTATTATTGCCTCTTTTCCGTTTGAAGCCGTGGAGATTTGATAGCCTTCTTGTGCAAGATTATAACCAACAATTTCTAAAATATCCGGTTCATCGTCAACTAATAAAATTTTGGTGTTTCGTTTTTTCATAATGGAACAGTAGAGCTTATAAGTTTATAAAGGTAAATATAAAACAAAACCATTGTATGTGTTAAACTGTTTTTTATAAGTTAACAATTTGGTAATACATAGTAATTTATTTTATATTGATGTTTTAAATAAACACAATTGCAGTATTCAACTGATTAAGCAGCGAAAGAACCTAAAAAATCTCGGATTTTTATGGCGTGGATTGTATCAATCGTCAAATGAAAACAGCAACTATAATTTTTAAATCGTTATAAAGTGTATCTCGATAAATTTTGTTGGTAAAACTTTAAACATTACTAAAATAGACAAATAACTTTGAGCCTTTTTACTAATTTTCTTCTAAAAAATCAACATTAACGTAAATTTAAAGTTTATGGTATAGATTTTGAAAACTATTTTTTATATCTTTACAATTCCAAATCGAAATGATGGCTAAAAATTACTTTTATATTACACTTTTATTGGGTTTTTTCTTTACTTTGAGTGTTTCGGCACAAGATGGTAAACAAAATGCCAAACTTCAAGAAACTACGGTTATTGAAGGATTAAACCTGTACCCTAATCCTGTAAGTAACGGTAAAGTTTATATTACCTCAAAAAATGATTTAGATAAAAACATCATTATCTTCGATGTTCTTGGAAAAAAAGTCCTTCAAACTACAATGAGTTCAAAGGAACTCAACATATCTAATTTGTCTCCAGGCGTTTATATTATTAAAATAGACGAAGAACAAGCAACAGCTACAAGAAAACTTATTGTCAAATAAAGAAATCTTATTGATTTTGTTAAATTAATGATTTTTTTACATTGTCACTTTCAAATGGAGTAAAAGTATTGTTATATTTGCCTAACTAATTTAAAAAAAATGTTATGAAAAAATTTTACACTTTATCTTTTATTTTATTGGCTTCTTTGTCTTTTGGACAAATAACTGACACGTTTAGTGGAACAGGCTTGTTAAGTGCTAACGGTTGGACTGTCCATAGTGGAACTACAGGTTTTATATCAATTTCAGCTGGCTCTCTAACTTATGCTCCATTGACTCCTACAGGGAATAAAGTTGCTCTAGTTGCAGGAAATGCTGAAGACGTAAACAAAAGCGTTGGTACTGCAATTACAACTGCAGCTTACTATTCTGCTGTAGTGAATTTCCCAAACATTACTGGATTAACAACTACTGGAGATTATTCTATGTCTTTTGGAGCAACTACTGGTGCTTCAGTAACTTCATTATATGGAAGATTGATGTTTAAAACTGGAGTTACAGCAAATACTTTTAATATCGGTATTGTAAATACAAGTGGTACAGGAACTACACCAACTTATTTAGCGACTGATTATCCAATTGGAACACCCATTTTTGTTGTAGTTAAGTATGACAGATCAAACAACACAGCCTATTTATTTGTTAATCCTGCATTAGATAGTACAGAACCTGCAGCGAGTTTGACAAATGTAACAGGAACAACTGCTGCTCCTACATCAATTGCAAGTATTTGTTTTAGACAAGCTGGTAATACTACAATTGGAACAGGAAATGTAGAATTCGATGATGTTAGAGCTGCTGACAATTGGGCTTATGTTACTACTTCTGTTCTTTCATTATCCGTTAAACAAAACACAATAGCTGGTTTGAGCGTTTATCCAAACCCGGTAATTGACGGTAATTTATTCATTACCTCAAATAGTAGTGAAGCAAAAACTGTTAGCGTATATGACATCTTAGGGAAACAAGTTTTAAATGCTAAAACTATAAACAATGCCGTAAATGTTTCAAATCTAAAAGGAGGTGCATACATCGTAAGAATCACCGAAGACGGAAAAACTGATACTAGAAAATTTATTATTCGATAAATAATTTCAACCCATTTTTCTAAAAAACTCCAATTGTAAAGTTGGAGTTTTTTTATTTAGTTACTTTTGCAAAAAAATTTTGACTCCAACTCCTGACATATTTTCCATTTCGAGCCAAAAGCAATTTGAAAAAATAGCGCTTAAAGTATTTCGTTTCCAATATCTAAACAATTTAGTCTATCGAGAATTTTGCGATTTTTTGAAAATCGATGTTCAAAAAGTTAAATCATTGGAGCAAATTCCGTTTTTGCCAATCCAGTTTTTTAAAAGTCATACAGTTGTTTCCAATTCAAATCCTATTCAAGAAACCTTTGCCAGTAGCGGAACAACCGGAATGGCAACCAGCAAGCATTTGGTTACCGATACTTCTTTATACGAAGAAAGCTATCGAAAAGGTTTCGCTCAATTTTATGGAAATATAGAAGATTATGTAATTTTAGCTTTGCTTCCCTCCTATTTGGAGCGAGAGGGTTCGTCATTGATTTACATGATTGATGATTTGATTCAAATGACCAAAAGTCCCGAAAGCGGATTTTATTTGCACAATCACGATGAACTCATCGAAAAATTAGTCAGGTTAGATACTTCCGGTCAAAACGTGATTTTGATTGGTGTCACTTATGCTTTATTGGATTTAATCGAAATATGTCCTTTCCAATTGCAAAACATCATCATTATGGAAACCGGCGGAATGAAAGGAAAACGCAAAGAAATGATTCGCGAAGAATTGCACGAACAACTTTGTCAAGGTTTTGGTGTCAATGCCATACATTCTGAATATGGGATGACTGAATTACTTTCGCAAGCCTATTCACTGGGAAATGGGGTTTTTGAATGTCCTTCTTGGATGCAAATTCTCATTCGCGACACCGAAGATGCTTTGACTTATGTTCCTGAAGGAAAAACGGGCGGAATCAATGTAATAGATTTGGCTAATATGAATTCCTGTTCGTTTATCGCCACGCAGGATTTGGGCAAAAAAAATCCCAACAATTCATTTGAAGTATTGGGTCGTTTTGATAATTCAGATATTCGGGGTTGTAATTTGATGGTGATTTAACCGCGAAGACACGAAGAAGGCACAAAGTTCACAAAGAATAAATATACCTATCAAGAACATTATTTCATCTTCTCAATTGTAACAAAAGTATATCCTTGTGATTTGCCATACAATATCATTTTTTCTAAGGCAACTAACATTTGTTCTGATTTTCCGAAATCATAATCGTGCATCAAGACTATGGCTCCGGGCTGAAGGTAGTCTTTAAACTTATTTTCTAAATCAATTCCATCGTTTTGATTCTTGTCCCAATCCATAGTTGTAATAGACCAGAGCACAGTTGTAATACCTTTACTTCCAAGAAAATCAATTTGTTTTTGGGTGATTCCTCCAAAAGGGGGTCGGTAATATTTGGATTGAACACCTGCTACTGTTTCTAATTCTTGAAAAGTTTTTACTACTTGCTGTTCCCAAATCAAATTTTCATCTAAATCATATCCGTTTGTATGATCCCAACTATGATTCGCAATTTGATGTCTGCTTTTTTTAGCTTTTTCAATAATTTCTCTTTTATCCACAAGATTTTTTCCCAGCCAAAAAAAAGTGGCTTTGACTCCATTTTTATTTAAAACATCTAAAATTTTGTTGGATAAATTTGTTGGGCCATCATCAAATGTCAAAGCAACTACTTTTCGATTTGATTTTCCACGGACTAAACATTTGCCAGCGCTATTGGTTTCAAGTTCTAAAAAATACTTTGGAATTAACGGAAGACTGTCTGTTTGTTGCGAATAAACTTTCGAGCTTATAGCGACCAATGCTTTATTCCCACTTGTTTTACAACTATTGGATAACACACAAATTAATAAAACACAGCTAATTCTCAAAAAAGGTTTCAAGTCGATAAATAATTTAATTATTGACAAATTCTATGATATAATATTGCCAAGCAAGATAACCTAATTCGGTTAAATGCAGTCCATCGTTAGTATAACTGCTAATCATCAAATCATTTTGATCTGCAAATCTCGAATGCAAATCAATTACTTGAAGATAATTAGTAGGCAGCATTGCTTTCAAAATGGTATTTGTAGCAGCAATTCTTTCTTTGGGAGGATTATTATTGGCTGTTGGCAAAATAGTTTGAACATAAATTTTGGTGCTTGGCGATTCTAAATGAATTTTGTTCACAATTAATTTAATATTGTTGGCTACATATTCAGGAGTTAACTCGTCGTGAAATAAATCATTGATTCCGATTTTTAAAAATACTTTTTTCGGCTTGTAGTAATAAATTTCTGCTAATCTGTTAATTACCCCTGCTGTAACATCTCCTGCAATGCCTCTGTTTTTCACTTTGGGATTGTTGAACCTTTGTCCCCAATTTCCGCCTTGTTCCGTAATACTATTGCCTATAAAAAAATATCCCCAAATTGAAGCGGATTGGCTTTAAATTCGGCTATTCTTTTACTATAATGTGTTTTTGTCCACTCTGAATGATAGGGAATTACCACATTGGGCGAAGGATAGAGAGTGCTTGTATCTACAATTGAAAGTTTAGTACTATCTACTTGTGATGAACAAGAATTTAAACTGACCAAGACTATGGCTAAAATAAATCGTATTCTCATTTGTTGTTTTTTAGATATGGCTTAATTTCCAGAACTCCATTTTGCAAATTTGTTTCAGAAGCATTTATAATTATTGGCTTTCTGAATTGGGTCGTTTTAAGAATAATAGTGGCAATTCCTGCTTCGGCCTTAACTGGGTTTTCTCCAATTAATTCGGCATTTCCTTCCAATAAAGAAAAGGTTACTTCATTGGTTGCTGTAGGGATTATAGTTCCGTTTGAATCCGTGATTTTAGCATATACAAAAATCATATCCGGAAAATCAGGATTGATTGGTGTAGAAGAAATATCATAAGTCAATTCAATTTTGGATGATTTTTCAGGAGTTTTAACCAAGTTCGAAACTACTTTTTTACCATTGATAAATCCTTCGGCTCGCAATGTTCCTGAAACAAATTTATCCATTATGAAAACAAATGGAGGGTGTTTTAATTGGTCACTATTTGCATTGATTAACGGTTTTTGTTTGGCAACCAAAACATCATTCAAATACAAAGTGACCTCGTCGCAATTGCTGTAAACCATCACGTTCAAAGGCGAGGTTTCTGTCCAATTATTGGCAATTTTTACCATTGGACCTGAGGTCAATTTTTTATCCAAAGCCACATTGGCATCTCGCTGACTTTGGTAAAAAGAATACGAAAACTTTGGAATTCTAAAAATATCGCTTATTCCTGAACTCTCTAAATCATTGCTGTAACCTCGGTTGTAATCGAACATTAACCAATTGGCCTCGCCAATAGTTTGCTTGCCTTTTCTGTTCGAATTGGCCGCTTCCTGAAAATTATAAGCTTGTTGCAACAATCGTTTTTCGCCGTGGGCTCGCAATTGTCTCGAGGTTCTTTCCTCTTCTTTCAGATTTGCAAATTGGGTTTGATTGAAGCCCGCATTTTGTGCATAATATTCCCAATCGCCATATTCTGCTATGAAAATTTTACGGTTTTCTTTAGCGTATTTTGTCCAATAATCAGGTGCTTTACCGTGTTGTCGTGCTGGAATAAAAATATCATAATTTTCATTATCAATCCAACAAGCACTGTAATTGTGGGAAAAAGGCAACTCTTCTTTCAAAGCTTTTGCCGCTTCTTTCATAAAGTTTTCGCTCATTTGAGTTTCGTTCAAAGAGGCTTCCCAGAAAATGATACTGGGATGATTCCTGTCTCTTCTAACCATTTCCCGAATATCCTGAAGGGCATTTTTCTGGAAGGTTTCGTTGCCAAAAAACTGCCAACCCGTTAAGCTGTTCATTACCAAAATTCCCAATTCATCACAAGCGTTTAGAAAAGCTTCGGCGTGAGGATAATGTGACATTCTCACAAAATCGAAACCTGCATTTTTAATTTTAACCGCATCGCGATATTGGGCTTCGTCCGAAATGGCATAGCCTAAATATGGATATTCCTGATGCTCGTTCGTTCCGGTAATGTAAATTTTCTCGTCGTTGAGATAATATCCATCTTCTTTTATTTCAGATTTTCTAATTCCAATTTTCCCCGAAAGCTGTCAAGAATTTTATTGCTGACAATTACTTGAACTTCTAAATGATATAAATTAGGTTTAAAAATCGACCATAATTTGGGGGTATTAACTACGATATTTTGCGTAATGTTTTTATCTGAATTGGCATTTAAAGTAAACGGTTCCGACTTAAATTCAAGTTTTTTGCCTTCATTATTGGTTAAGATGAATTTTAGAGAAGCGTTCTTTTCGACCGCAAATTCATTTTTTAAATGCACCTGAACCGTCCCCGAAGCTTTGTTTTTGTTGATGTCATTAAAATTGACATTAATCCCGCCACTGGCTTTTTTATTGGCCTGTATCGGATTGGTAATATATAATTTATTGGTTGTGATGAGATAAACATTTCTGTAAATTCCCCCGTAATAATTAAAATCCAAATCCTTCAATGGCTTTCCGGGAAGAAATTCGGGATTGTCTTCGTTGTTGACTTTGACTTTGATTGTATTGCCTTTCGATTTCAAAAAAGGAGTAATATCAACCGTAAAAGGTAAATATCCGCCTTTGTGATTGGTCACTTTTTGGTCGTTTATCCACACATCGGCTTCTTGCATTACACCTTCAAAATAAAGGAAGACTTTCTTGTTTTTGGCATTGGAAACAGTAAACTTTTTTTGATACCAACAGTTCCCTTGAAACTGATTGTTGACCACCAAAGGCTCAATTTTTGCCGTATGCGGAATGGTAATTATCTCCCAATTGGCATTTGCTTCTTCTCTTTTGAATTCCCAGTCCGAGCCTAAATTAACTTTGGTTCTCGATTGTGAATTTATATTTCCGATTGAAAAAAGGAATACTAAAAAAAGTATATTTCTCATAATGAATTTCATTATTTTATTAAATTAATCTTTGAAAGCATCTAACGCTGGCGAAGGTTTTCCATCCGATTGCCAAGCACTTAAACTATAACCGCTCCAAGATTTTGCGCCTTGTGGCTCCCAATACATAACCCCTAAACCTCGATTGTTTGGAACTTTTTTTACTGCATTAATAGTAGCTTTTAATAACTCATAAGTGTTTTGAACTTTATCATCTTCGCCTCCAACTTCTACAATCATCACGTCTTTATTGTAGCGTTTTACCATATCATTCAGATTGAATTCTAAATCGGCAATGGTTTCTGAATAGTCTTTCTTTATCCAATATGGATAATAAGACAACCCAATAACATCATATTTTACTTTTTGTGCTGTGGCGTTATCAAAAAACCATCTGAACTTAGCGTTATTATTTCCTTCATCCACATGAACGATAACTTTGATGTTTTTGTCAACTGCTTTTACAGCATCGTAACCTTTGTTTAATAATTGACCGAGTTGATTCCAATTGTTCGTACTTCCTTCTGGCCACATCATTCCACCTGGTATTTCATTTCCAACTTGTACCCATTCCGGAGTTACTCCTGCTTTTTTTAAAGCTGAAATCACATCAAAAGTATGATTGTAAACATCGTTTAACAATTCTGGAAAGGAGTGATTTTCCCAAGCTTTTGGTTTGAATTGTTTCGCAGGATCGGCCCAAGAATCGCTGTAATGTAAATTAATCATTACTCTCATTCCAATTTTTTGAGCCCGTAATGCCATAACAACGGTTTCTTCCTTGCTGCAATGTCCGCTGGCTTTATCATCATTTGGATTCACCCAAACTCGAAGCCGAATGGAATTCATTCCTCTATCTTTCAACAATTGGAGACAATCTTTTTCTTTTCCGTCAGCGTCGTAAAATTTATATCCTGTAGCTTCCATTTGGGGCAACCAACCTACATCAGCTCCTTTTGAAAAAGCAAAAGTTTTTGGTACAGTTGTTTGTGCGATACTATTAGAAGTAATTAGCATTGGGATTATTGCCATTAATATGAATCTAAATTGTACTTTAAATTTCTTCATGTTTAGTTATTGTTGTTGTATTTTGGTGTTAAAGAATTCCTCAATAACCATATAATAAGCTATTTACTATTTATTTTTTGATGAATTTGAACTGCTCTGTCTCATCGTGTGTGACAATAGATAAAATATAAATGCCGGAACTTAATTTAGACACATCGACGGTATTTCTGTCCTCTAAATTGACATCATAATAAAAAGTTTCTCCTAAAATAGTGGTGATTTTCACTGCTTCAATTTTTAAACCATTAGCGTTCTTAAAACTTAAAATATTGGAAACTGGGTTTGGATACAACACAAATTGTTTTTCCAAATTTACTTCGCCAATACCTAATGATCCTGTTGCCGCAATAGTAAATTTCGAAGATAAACTAGAACCTAGTTTTAGTCCCCAATTCGCCGTCCAAAGCTCTACATACATATCATAATATTCGCCATTGTTTAAATTCGCTGTTGGAGTTGTATTTAAAGGTATAGCCAGATTAACCTGACTGGCAACATTAATTCCTACTGAAGGCACTAAAAATTGATTGCCTGCACTTTCCGCAATTGTTTGTAACCAACCACCGCTAGCATTTCTTTTAAATAATCCTACATAAAAATAATCGGTTGCAGTGTTTGCTGTATAAGTTAAATTTGTGGTGACATTTTTACCCTGTTCAACAGGATTAACAGCGAATCCATCAATCTTCACTTGTTCGATAACCAAGTCTAAATCGTTTTTAAAAGCATCTAGTGCAAGTGAAGGTTTCCCATTGGATTGCCAAGCATTTAATTGATAGCCACTCCAACTTTTTTCTCCCTGTGGCTCCCAATAAATTACACCAAGACCTTTGTTCTCAGGCACTTTTTTTACGGCTGCAATTACCGCTTGCAACATATCATAAGTGTTTTGAACCATGGTATAATCGCCTCCAACTTCTACAACCATCACTTCTTTGCCATATCTTGCAACCATGTCATTTAAATTATTTTCTAAATTGGCTATCGTTACAGTGTAATCGCTGTTCAACCAATACGGATAATATGACATACCGATGACATCGTATTTTACATTATTGAGTTTGACATTATCAAAAAACCATCTGAATCTAGCATTGTTATTGCCCTGATCAATGTGGATAATCACTTTGATAGCAGTATCAATCGCCTTTGTTGCATCGTATCCTTTATTTAATAATTGAGCCAATTGATTCCAATTGGAAGTGCTTCCTTCCGGCCACAACATTCCGCCCGGAATTTCGTTGCCAATTTGAACCCATTCTGGAGTTACCCCAGCTATTTTTAGCGCATTCAACACCTCATAAGTATGATTGTAAACATCATTTTGTAAGTCTGCAAAGGAATGGCTCGCCCAAGCGGCTGGTTTGGTTTGATGTCCCGGATCAGCCCAAGAATCGCTGTAATGAAAGTCAATCATGATGCGCATTCCCATATTTTTTGCACGAACCGCTAACGCAACAGTTTCTGCTGGACTACAATGACCGTTGGTTTTATCATTTGATGGATTAACAAAAACACGAAGTCTAATGGTGTTCATTCCCCTATCTTTCAGCAGTTGCAAACCCTCTTTTTCCGTGCCGTCACTATCATAAAATTTGTATCCCGTAGCTTCCATTTGTGGCAACCAACTTACGTCAGCTCCTTTTGAAAAGGCCGGAGTTGTGACCGTTTGTGCATTACTGAAATAACTAACCGCTATGGTCAAGAATGAAATTAATATTAGTGGAAATTGTAGGATTATTTTTTTCATGAATATTTGTAAAAGGTTGTAAAACTTAGTTTCACGTTTGTTTTAAAAATTTATAAGGCCGTTATCGTACCTCATTTTTTAAATTGATTTATTCACTAACATTTATTCAATAAATCAAAATAAAAAACAGCTTAATTACGTTTCGCTAAAAAACAGTTTGATATACATTAACAGTTCTATAAAATTAAAAACCGATTTAATCCGTTCTCGGTACCAATCCAAACAAAACCATTTTTCTCTTTTACAATGCTGCTTACTCTATCGTTAGACAATCCATTGGTTTGATTTATTTTACTAAATACAACCTGCGACTGGCTATAACAAGGAGTAAAAGCAGCATTTATTAAAAGAAAAAATAGGGTAAAAACAGGCTTTATTAATTTTGATTTCAAAGCAAAATTCGAATTAAAAGGATTTCGATAATGAATTATTGAAATGTTTTTTAGGACAAATAAACTATTTCAAAAATTTTGTTCTAAACGACAAATATAAACAATTGAAACGTATTTGATGTTTTTTTTAATGGTAATGAATTTACAAACAGCTATTTGAATCAATATATAAAAACACTCGTAAACATTAAAATAACTATTATTTCGGTCGTAAAAAATCCCAACAACTCTTTCGAGATTTTGGGACGTTTTAATAAATTTGATATTCGAGGTTGTAATTTGATCTTGATTTAATAAAGGTTAATTGTTTAATCGGTTAACCGAATAAACGATTAAGCAGTTAAACAATTCTCAACACAAAATAATTTTTCTTGCCGCTTTGCAACAAAACAAACTGGTTGTTGATTAAATCCTTGATCGAAAGCACAAATTCTTCGGTTACTTTTTCCCTGTTTACTGATATAGAATTGGCAGTCAGAGCACGTCTGGCTTCACCATTGGATTTTAAAAAGCCTGTTTTTTCGTTTAAAACGTCAACAATATTGATTCCAACTTCAATTTCGTTTCTGGAAATTTCCGCTTGAGGCACTCCATCAAAAACGTCCAAGAAAGTAGCTTTATCCAATTGTTTCAAATCTTCTGAAGTAGAATTTCCGAACAAAATATTCGAAGCTTTAATAGCGTTTTCCAAATCTTCCTTAGAATGAACCATAACGGTAATTTCTTCGGCCAAACGCTTTTGCAACAAACGTAAATGCGGTGCTTCTCTGTGTTTTTCGGTCAAATCTTGAATGTCTTCTTTCGATAAAAATGTAAAAATCTTGATGTATTTTTCAGCATCAACATCGGAAGTGTTTAACCAATATTGGTAAAATTTATATGGAGACGTTCTTGCCGAATCTAACCAAATATTTCCACCTTCTGATTTTCCAAATTTGGTTCCATCAGCTTTGGTGATTAACGGACAAGTTAATGCATAGGCTTTTCCGGCGGCTATTCTTCGAACCAATTCAGTTCCCGTGGTGATGTTTCCCCATTGATCACTTCCTCCCATTTGAAGCGTACACTTTTTTTCTTTGTATAAATGCAAAAAGTCATATCCTTGGACCAATTGATAAGTAAACTCGGTAAATGACATTCCCTCAGCAGCTTCAGACGACAAACGTTTCTTTACGGAATCTTTTGCCATCATATAATTTACCGTGATATGTTTTCCAACGTCACGAATGAAATCCAGAAATGAAAAGTTCTTCATCCAATCGTAATTATTCACTAACTCCGCTGCATTTGGTGCATTGGAAGTAAAATCTAAAAATCGGGATAGTTGTCCTTTTATGGCTTCTTGATTGTGTCGCAAAGTAGCTTCATCCAATAAATTTCTTTCATTTGATTTTCCTGATGGATCGCCAATCATTCCTGTCGCACCGCCAACTAGAGCTAGTGGTTTGTGCCCGGATAGCTGAAAATGTTTCAACAACATCACACCAACTAAATGTCCGATATGCAATGAATCTGCAGTTGGGTCAATACCCACATATGACACACGCATTTGTTCCATCAAATGTTCTTCTGTGCCAGGCATAACATCGTGGAGCATTCCCCGCCAAGTCACTTCTTCAATAAAATTCTTCATCTTTTTTAATCAATTTGCGCAAAGATAAAATTTAAAGTTGATTCGGTTAATTGTTTATACGGTTAATTGAGAAAAAAAATCGTAATTCGTAACTCCTAATTCGTAAATTCGCAAGATGGTTTTAGTCACAGGAGGAACAGGTTTAGTCGGCTCGCATTTGCTGCTTCATTTAATTGAAAATGGAGAAAGAGTTCGTGCCATTTATCGCAAATTGGAAACTATCCAAAAAACTAAAAACCTCTTTTCATACTATAAAAAAGAAAATTTATTCGAAAAAATAAATTGGCTTGAAGCTGATATCCTTGATGTTCCTTCTCTGGAAATAGCTTTCGAAAATGTGGAATACGTTTACCATTGTGCTGCTTTTATCTCATTCGACCCAAAAGATGAAGATGCAATTCGGAAAACAAATATTGAAGGAACGGCAAATGTGGTCAATTTTTGCCTTGCCAAAAACGTACAAAAACTTTGCTTTATAAGTTCTATTGCTGCTCTAGGCGACTTGAAGGAAAACGAAAAAATCATTACCGAAGAAACCGAATGGAATCCCGAAAAATCACATAGTGATTATGGTATTTCTAAATTTGGCGCCGAAATGGAAATTTGGCGAGGACAACAGGAAGGTTTAAATAGCGTAATTGTTAATCCAGGAGTCATTCTTGGACCTAGAATTTGGGAAGAAGGAAGCGGAATACTTTTTAAGAAAATTAAAAATGGATTTCCATATTATTGCAAAGGAACTACCGGATTCATAGCCGTGACTGACGTGGTAAAAATTATGGTGCAACTAATGAAAAGCGAAGTAAAAAACGAACGATTTGCTTTGGTTGCCAACACCATTAGCTTTCAGGAATTGTTTAATTCAATGGCTGACGCCCTCAAAGTCAAAAGACCTTCTGTGTATATTAGCCCTTTTGTAACAGGGATTTTATGGAGAATAGATTGGTTTTTTTCGGCTTTTTTTAGGACTAAAAGAATATTAGATAAAGAAACCGCAATCGCATCTTATTCAACAAATTTGTACTCAAACGAAAAAATTAAAAATGCTTTAAAAATAAATTTTTTGGATATTCACAACTATATTAAAGAAATTTCAAGTTTGTAGCGCATTATTTTCTGCTGGCTTTAATTGAATCGGTTTGTTTTTTTAAGGTCAAATTTTGCTTTGCTTTTTTAATAGAATCCGCTTCCTTTTTTTCTTTCAGTTTTTTCTTGGTCTTTGCCTTCAACATTTCTTTCTTGGCTATAGCTTTCATCAAAGAATTAACATGTGTTTTTTCCTTATCCAATCGAGTTTTAATCTGCTTGTACATTTTTTCGTATTCCTTGTAATCAGCAGCATAATAGATATTGCTTTGTGCAAATTGAACACTGTCAATTTTATATTTTTTATAAATGTATTGGTTCGAAGTGTATTTAATAGAATCCATTAAAGCAGGATTCTCCACTTTCATGGCTTCCAAAAGTGACAAATCATACATAATATTTACCATTTTTTCTCTTTCGATTAGTCGTTTTGGTTCGTTGACCAGCTCTTTTTTACAGCCAGAAAGAATAATCAAAACAATAATAAATGGTATTATTTTTTTCATCTCAATTTTAATTTCTATTGAACAGTAATCGTTTTCCTGCTCGAATTTCTTTTACTTTGAAAGCAGAATAAACTAATTGTCCGTTTACAAAAGTATGCGTAATTCGAGATTTAAAAGTAAAACCTTCAAAGGGTGACCAGCCACATTTTGCTAAAATATTTTCTTTTTTGACACTCCACGGCAAGCCAGAATTTACAATAACCAAATCTGCAAAATAGCCTTCTTTAATAAAACCTCGTTTTTCGATTTTGAAAATTTTAGCTGGATTGTGGCACATTTTCTCCACGATTTTTTCAATGCTTATTTTTCCTTGATGAAAGGCTTCAAACATGGCAACAACGGCGTGTTGCACAAGTGGCCCTCCAGATGGTGCTTTCAAATAAGTTTGATTTTTTTCTGCTAAAGTATGAGGAGCGTGATCTGTTGCTATTACATCGATTCTGCCATCGATTAGGGCTTCCCACAAAGCTTCTCTATCAGCAGCCGTCTTTACCGCAGGATTCCATTTGATTAGATTGCCTTTGGTAGCATAATCTTCATTGGTAAACCATAAATGATGAATACAAACTTCGGCAGTAATTTTCTTGTCTTCCAATGGGATTTTATTGGTAAATAAATCCATTTCTTTAGCTGTCGAAAGATGGAAAACATGCAATCTTGCTCCTGTTTTTTTGGCTAATGCAATCGCTTTGGAAGACGAAATATAACAAGCTTCTTCGCTTCGAATGAGATGATGAGCCGTTACAGGAATATCTTCGCCGAACTCAGCTTTGAATTTTTCTAAATTGATTTTTATGGTGTTTTCGTCCTCACAATGCACCGCGATAAGCATTGGTGTACTTGAAAATATTTTTTCTAAAACTTCTTCATTATCGACCAACATATTTCCTGTCGATGACCCTAAAAATATTTTTATTCCGGCGACATTCTTCGGATTTGTCTTTAAAACCTCTTCGAGATTATCATTGGTTGCACCCATCATAAACGAATAATTCGCATAGGATTTTTGCGCGGCAATTTGATATTTCTCTTCCAGGATTTCCTGAGTTACCGCATTGGGAACCGTGTTGGGCTGTTCGATAAACGAAGTGATTCCTCCAGCAACCGCAGCTCTGGATTCCGATTCGATATCTCCTTTGTGTGTCAATCCAGGTTCTCTAAAATGAACCTGATCGTCAATGGCGCCTGGTATTAAATAATTTCCTTCGGCATCAATTATCTTACATTCAGAAGATTTTGCACTAATGCTTTCCGAAATTTCTACAATTATGTCATTTTCGATTAAAACATCTCCTTCAAAAATAGTTCCTTCATTCACTATTTTGGCATTCTTGATTAAAACCTTATTCATCTTGAGTTTCCTTTATAAGGCGTTAAATAATTTTTTCAAACGAAGAGCAATTACTCCTAAAACAGCTTCTTTGAAAATGGCGCTGCTCATCTTGGATTGCCCTTTTGTTCTGTCGGTAAAAATAATTGGAACTTCTACAATTTTAAAATTTTTGCAAAAAGTTCTGTATTTCATTTCAATTTGAAACGCATAACCCACAAATTTTATTTTATCTAAATTGATACCCTCCAAAACTTCACTTTTATAACAAATGAATCCTGCTGTGGCATCGTGAATTTTCATTCCAGTTATAAATCGAACATAAACTGATGCAAAATAAGACATCAAAACTCGACTTAAAGGCCAGTTTACTACGTTTACACCTGTAGCATATCGGGAACCAATCGCTAAATCTGCACCACCAAAATGGCAAGCATCATACAGCTTTTCTAAGTCGTTTGGATTATGAGAAAAATCAGCATCCATTTCGAAAACATAATTATATTTATGCGCCAAAGCCCAGCGAAAACCGTGTACATAGGCTGTTCCTAAACCTAATTTTCCAATTCGTTTTTCTAAAAACAATCTACCCTCGAATTCAGATTGAAGCAAACTTACTTTTTCTGCAGTATGATCTGGCGAATTGTCGTCAATAACTAGGACATGAAATGGTTTATGTTGAGAAAGCACAGCCCTAATGATGCTTTCGATGTTCTCAATTTCGTTATAGGTAGGAATTATAACAATACAATCATTCATATTTCGATTAATTTCACCGCAAAAGTAAACTTTTTATACGATTTGATTCATAAGAGTTACTAATATTTATATATTTTTAGGATTATTGAGCAGCATTCTTCACAACAATTTGGGTTTTTAATTCACATCGATTTTATAATTATTTTATATTGAAAATAATGAAATAAAAAATTAGTAATTTTGCGCCAATATGATTGATAATTTACTTCATTTAAGGATAATCGAGAATAAAGATTGGGCAACAATCTTGTTTGTCATTTCATTTGCCACCATTGCAATAACAAAATCGGCTTTTGAAAATCGATTTGCTGATTTTGTGAAATTAATTTATTCCGATAAATACACCAATATTTACAAGGACGGAAGTCATCTTAATAGCAGTTTTACCGTGGCGTTATTTTTGGTGCAACTTATTTCATTTGCGTTTTTTATTCAAATTTCACTTTCTCAATTTGGCCTCGCTTTAAAAACAGATTGGATTTTGTTTATTCAGATAATTACATTCCTGATTTACTTCGTTTTATCAAAATTTTTGATTGAAAAAATTATTGCTAATGCATTCGATATCGAAGAGGTTGTTGAACAATTCAACCTTCAAAAAGTTGTTTTTAGGACTTATATAGGCATATTCTTATTGCCATTTAACGTTATTCTGTTCTATAATGATGCTGTTTCAAGAAACTTTATGGCTATACTTATTTCTATAGTGTTGATATCGTGCATTTTAACTTATCTAGTGTCAATAAAAAATTATCAAAATATAATATTTAGTAAGTTGTTTTATTTTATTTTATATCTTTGCGCTCTCGAAATAGGACCGTACTATTTCATGTATTATTGGTTCACAAAAGGTATTGCTTAGAAAATGTCAAATATGAAAGTAAAAACAATTTTGGTGTCACAGCCCGAGCCTAAAGTGGAAAATTCCCCTTACTTTGAAATTCAAAATAAGCATAAAGTAAAAGTTGACTTTAGACCTTTTATCCACGTAGAAGGAGTCAATGCTAAAGAGATTAGACTTCAAAAAATTGATCTGAATAATTTTACAGCCATCATTTTGACGAGTAAAAACTCTGTAGATCATTTCTTTAGAGTAGCCGATGAGATGCGCTACAAAGTTCCAGAAGGTTTGAAATATTTTTGTCAATCCGAAGCAATCGCATTTTATTTGCAAAAATATGTGGTGTATCGTAAACGTAAAATTTATGTAGGCCCAAAAGATTTTGCAGACTTATCTCCTCTGATAAAAAAATACAAAGACGAAAAATTCTTATTGCCTGCTTCAGACCAACTTAATGCTGATGCGCCAATAACATTAAACAATCTTAAAGTAGATTGGACTCAGGCTGTTTTTTATAAAACGGTTGTTAGCGATTTATCCGATTTAGCCAATGTTTATTATGATGTATTGGCATTCTTTAGTCCTTCAGGAATAAAATCATTATTTAGCAATTTTCCTGATTTTGAACAAAACGATACCAGAATTGCAGTTTTCGGAAGCACAACTCAAAAAGCGGCTTTGGAAAAAGGATTAAGAATTGACATTCTTGCGCCAACTCCAGAAACACCTTCGATGACAATGGCATTAGAAAAATATATTTCAGAAGCCAACAAAGGAAAATAAAACTCAAGAAACATAAAAAAAATCCCAAACTCCATATAATTGGAATTTGGGATTTTTTATTTAGAAGTCATTTTTAGTCTCGTCTTCCTCCCATATAAATTGAAACGTAATACAACAAAGTGGCGATAGAGCCTAAAGCAGCAACTACATAAGTTCTCGCGGCCCATTTCAATGCATCTTTTGCACCAGCTTGCTCTTGCTGTGTCAACATTCTTTTGTTTTCTAGCCAAGCCAAAGCACGATTACTCGCATCATATTCTACCGGCAAAGTAACTATTGAAAACAAAGTTGTGGCTGCAAAAATTACAATTCCAATCAACAATAACGATGGAAAAGTTTTAATCATCAGGATTCCGGCCAACAAAATCCACTGCATATAAGACGAAGCCACATTAACTATCGGAACCAATTGTGAACGCAAAGTCAACCAACTATAAGCTGTCGCGTGTTGCACGGCGTGACCACATTCGTGAGAAGCGACTGCTGCTGCTGCCGCATTTCTTTGATTGTAAACGGCTTCACTTAAATTCACAGTTTTGTCCACTGGATTGTAATGGTCTGTCAATTGTCCTTCTACCGAAATGACTTTTACATCTCGAATTCCGTGATCGGCAAGCATTTTTTCGGCAATTTCTTTTCCTGACATTCCATTTTGCAAATGCAATTTGGAGTAGAGTTCAAATTTATTTTTCAATCTTGAACTTACTAACCAGCTGGCTAGCATAATTGCGCCGGCCAAAACTAAATAACTCATTCCCATAATTTATATTTTTTTATTTGTTCAATGACATTATCAAATTCTAAACCAATTTTAGAAAATGTCATTTTGACATTATCACTATTTGCATATTGTTACAAAAGCAATTAATTCTGAAGCTTCATAATACGTGAAAGAAACATTAATTACCTCAAAACCTTCATTCGATTTTTGATTCAAAAACGCTTCAACTTCTTGTGCCAACTCTTCTTTCATACTTGAAAAACTAAACCCTTTCTTTAACGTATGCACTTCATATTTTTTCATCTTGCTACAATTTACTTATTATACGCAAAATCTAAAAAATGTTACATTCTTTTGCATAAAAAAATTCCAAATCCCAACAATTTGAATTGGAATTTGGAATTTTCACTATTGGAATTTCCTTTATGTTATCCTACCAAATTAATCACTTTTCCGGGAACTATGATTATTTTATTTGGTGTTTTTCCGTCCAATTGTTTCAAAGTTCTTTCATCTTTCATAATGATTTCCTGAATTTCAGGAACGGTCAAATCCAAAGATAATTCTATTGTAAATCGCATTTTTCCGTTGAAAGAAACCGGATATTCCTTGCTGCTTTCCACCAAATGTTTTTCGTCTAATGTTGGAAATGCAACTGTCGAAATCGAACCAGAATTTCCTAATTGACTCCACAATTCCTCGGCAATGTGCGGTGCATAGGAAGAAATCAAAATCGCCAATGGTTCTAAAATCGCACGAGAATGACAATTCTGGGTTGACAATTCATTTACGCAAATCATAAACTGCGAAACCGAAGTATTGAAAGAAAAACCTTCGATATCTTCTGCCACTTTTTTGATGGTTTTGTGTAATGATTTTAAGTTGTCTTTTGTTGGGTCGTCATTATTTACAATCAAACCATTATCGTCAAAATACAAACGCCATAATTTTTTAAGAAAACCAAAAACCCCAGAAATTCCTGCCGTGTTCCAAGGTTTTGCTTGTTCCAATGGCCCTAAAAACATTTCATACAAACGCAAAGTATCAGCTCCGTATTCATTACAAATATCATCTGGAGTTACCACATTGTATTTGGATTTCGACATTTTTTCGATTTCGCGAGAAACAATAAATTTATTATTTTCATCATAAAGAAAAACTGCATTTTTATTCTCAGGTCTCCATTTTTTAAAAGCTTCAACATTTAATTCGTCTGAAGTATTAACGTAATCTATTAGAACATGTGAGGTGTTAAAACTTGGATTCCAAAAGGTTATATCACTCCTCTCAGGATATGATTTTTTAATTAAACTGCTTATTTCTAACTTTAAAATTTCAATTTCATTCATATCTCCCTCAACAATTTTATGATGTCTTTTTTTAGAAATAAAGACTGTAGGGAAAATAGATTGATCAAAATCATCCCCTGAGATAAAGCTATTTGAAAATTTATAAGTAATCGCACTCATTCCCAAAATCATTCCCTGATTTATCAGCTTTTCGAATGGTTCTTCGGTTGGTGCAAAGCCCTTGTCTTTTAGGAATTTGTTCCAAAAACGGGAATACAATAAGTGACCTGTAGCGTGTTCGCTTCCGCCAATGTATAAATCCACGCTTTCCCAATATTTCAACGCTTCCTTGCTAGCAAATTCTCCGTCATTGTGTGCATCCATATAACGCATCCAATACCAAGAACTTCCTGCCCATCCTGGCATTGTGTTCAATTCTAATGGAAAAATAGTCGCGTTGTCAACCAAATTTGTATTGACAACTTTATTATTTACATTGTCCCAAGCCCAAACCAAAGCATTTCCTAATGGAGGCAATCCGTCTTCGGTTGGCAAATATTTCTCTACTTCCGGCAAAACGATTGGTAAATGTTTCGCATCAATCATTTGTGGCAAGCCATTCACGTAATATACCGGAAACGGTTCGCCCCAATATCTTTGACGAGAGAAAACGGCATCACGCAAACGGTAATTGATTTTCCCTTTTCCTTGGTTTATTTTTTCGAGTTCAGCGATTACTTTCTTGGTCGCTTCCTTGTAGTTCAATCCGTTTAGGAAATCTGAATTAGCAATAACAACATTTTCTTTCGAACCATACGCTTCTTTGGAAATATCCACATTCGCAAAAATGTTCTTGATTTCCTGCATTCCGTTTTGTCCTTTAAAGAAATTCGCGAAAGCATAATCTCTTTCGTCGCCGCAAGGAACGGCCATAACAGCACCAGTTCCGTAACCTGCGAGAACATAATCGCCAATCCAAACCGGAATCGATTCTTTGGTAAATGGATGCTCGGCAAAAGCTCCTGTAAAAACGCCCGAAATGGTTTTTACATCCGCCATACGCTCTCTTTCGGAACGTTTTGCAGTTTTTTCGATATAAGCATCAACTGCTGCTTTTTGTTCTGGAGTCGTGATTTGTGAAACCAATTCGTGTTCCGGTGCCAATGTCATAAAAGTAACTCCAAAAATCGTATCGGGACGAGTCGTGAAAACAGCAATACTTTTAGATTCCGAAGAAACAACAGTAGCATTGTGCAATTCGTGTTTAATAATATTTAGAACACTATCAATATTATTTAAAATTTGATTGGAGTTAAAACGGATTACTTTAAAACCTTTCTCTTCAAGAACTTTTGTATTTTCTATATCTTCTTTTTGTTGTGTGGTGTAAAAAATACCACCATCAACCTCGATAATTAATTTTTTAGACAGCGAAACAAAATCTACAACATAATTGTCTATTAAATGTTGTGGTGTAAATTCAGAAGCTAATCCTTGATCTTTTAAATTTAACCATAAAATTTCTTCGGCTTCGGTTGGATTTGCTCGCAATTCAACTGCATTTGGAATGATATTGAAAGATACCATCGCACCAACGGATTTCCCAATCCAGTTTCTTTGACTTTCTTTGATGCTTTCGCTCCAATCAATAGTTTCCAAACCTTGCAACAAACGTTCCGCATAAGCGGAAATTCGCATACTCCATTGGGTCATTTTCTTGCGAATAACAGGAAATCCTCCACGTTCTGAAACTCCGTTTACGATTTCATCATTGGCCAAAACCGTTCCTAATCCTGGACACCAATTCACTTCGGTTTCCGCTAAATAGGTTAATCGGTATTGTAATAGTATTTTTTGTTGTTCCTCTGACGAAAATGCGTTCCATTCGATTGACGAAAAACCAACTATATTATCGTCGCAAACTGCATTCACATTGGCATTTCCTTCGCTTTCGAAAATCGAAACTAAGGTCGAAATATCCTCGGCTTTGTCCTTGTTTTTATTGTACCAGGAATTGAATAATTGGATGAAAATCCATTGCGTGTGTTTGTAATAATCAGGATTCGATGTACGTACTTCACGGCTCCAATCGAATGAAAACCCAATTTTATCGAGTTGTTTTCTATAACCAGCAATTTTGTTTCCTTCTTTGTCCACGCCTCCGTCAATATTTACCAAAGTAGTATCTTCCGGACGTTGGCCCGTTTGTATCGCATATTGTTCAGCTGGCAATCCAAAACTGTCGTACCCCATTGGATGCAGAACATTGAATCCACGATGTCTTTTGTATCTCGAATACACATCCGAAGCGATATAACCTAGTGGATGTCCTACGTGCAATCCCGCTCCCGACGGATAAGGAAACATATCCAAAACATAATATTTTGGTTTTTCGGAAGTATTTGAGGCTGCAAAAGTTTGATTTTCGGCCCAATATTTTTGCCATTTGGCTTCGATTTCGTTCGGATTGTATTTCATTGTATATTTTATTTTAAACCCATTGTATGGTTTGAATCCTAAAAGGGCTGTAAAAATTGAGTGGCAAATTTACATTTATTGTACGAAAGTTGAAAGTTTGAGCGTTATTAACTTTAAATAAAGAAATTGTTTGTTATTTTTACCCCATAATTCCAATAAACTATGGCTTCTAACTTTGATAAATTTCAAAAACGCAGGTTAATTTCCTCCTATTTTTCAGTTGTACTAAGTGTCTTCTTAGTTTTGTTCCTTTTAGGTATTCTAGGATTTTTTATTATAAATTCTCAAAAACTGGCGAACAATTTTAAGGAAGAAATTGCTATGACCGTATTTTTCAAGAACGATGCAAATGACACTATTCTTAAAGCTTTTGCAAAAGATTTGAAAGTAGCTAAGTTCACTAAATCCTTTGTTTATGTTTCTAAAGAACAAGCCGCAAAAGAACATACTGATATTATTGGCGAAGATTTTATGACCTTTTTAGGAACAAATCCTTTGCAAAACTCATATGATATTCATTTGAAAGCTGATTATGTAGAAAAAGACAGTATTGCAAAAATTGAAAGTCATTTGCATAAAAACCCAATGGTTTCGGATATAGTTTATGACAAACAATTGGTGAATTTAGTCAATGACAACATCAAAAAAGTGAGTATGTGGATCTTGATAATTAGTGGTTTCTTGACCGTTATTGCTGTATTATTAATAAATAGCTCCTTGCGTTTATCGATTTATTCACATCGATTTATAATCAAAACTATGCAAATGGTGGGTGCTACAAAAGCATTTATTAGAAAACCATTTGTAATACGAAGTATAAAATTGGGCATGATGGGTGCGGGATTAGCTATTTTTGCGCTAATTGGTGTTTTAATTTATCTTCAAACAAATTTTCCTGACTTAGGAATTCTGGACGACAAATTGCTTGTTGCCCTGGTGCTATTATTAGTTTTCGGCTTAGGCGTTTTGATTACCTGGATTAGCACTTATTTTGCAACCCAACGATTTTTGAATTTAAGAACAGACGATTTATATTAATTTAACTATGCGGATGAGATTGCTTCGTGCCTCGCAATGACAAAATGAAAAAACAAGAACAAAAACAAGAGCAAAAACACGAATTTCTTTTTGAGAAAGCAAATTACATTATTCTACTTATTGGTCTTGCCGTAATTACACTTGGATTTATATTGATGTCTGGCGGTGGTAGCGATGATCCAAATGTTTTTAACGAAGAAATTTTTAACTTTAGAAGAATTCGATTGGCTCCAACAACCGTTTTAATTGGATTTGGAATCACTATTTATGCTATTCTTAAAAACCCGAAAAAATAGTAACCGGCATTCAGTTTTAGTGTTCAATTAGCACAAATGAAATCTGAAATCTACAATCTGACCCTAGAGTCAGCGAACTGGCGAAGCAAATCTAAAATCTAAAATGAATATACTCCAAGCTATTATTATTGCTATTGTCGAAGGATTAACAGAATATCTTCCAATCTCCTCCACAGCCCATATGATTTTTACTAGTTCCTATTTTGGAATTCAAGAAGACGATTTTGTAAAACTTTTTCAGGTTTCAATTCAATTTGGCGCTATTCTAGCTGTTGTAGCTTTGTATTGGAAGAAATTCTTGGCTTTCCCAACACTGAAAATTGGGATGAATTTTTATACCAAATTGGCTTTTGCCGTAATCCCGGCCCTGATTTTAGGAAAATTATTCGACGACAAAATTGAAGCCGTTCTTGGAGACCCAATTCCAATAGCCATTGTATTAATAATTGGCGGTTTCGTTTTGCTTTTTGTTGACCAATATTTCAAAGACAAAACTACAATTGTAAACGAAGAAGACATTACTATTAAAAAAGCCGTTGCCATTGGTTTTTGGCAATGTTTGGCTATGATGCCTGGAACAAGTCGGTCAGCAGCTTCCATCATTGGTGGGATGCAGCAAGGATTGTCGCGGAATACCGCTGCGGAATTTTCGTTTTTTCTGGCGGTTCCAACAATGTTAGCGGTTACTTGTTATTCCGTGTTTCTGAAAACTTATGAAACCTCCCAAATGAAAGGGTATGAACTGATTTTAAAATCAAATGATAACATCATGATGTTTTTAATTGGTAATGTAGTAGCTTTTATAGTTGCCATTATAGCCATTAAATTTTTTATTGGAATCATTAATAAATTTGGTTTCAAACCTTGGGGTTGGTACCGAATTATTATGGGTACTCTCTTGTTGATTTACTTTTCATATATAAAATAAATCACCGTGAAAACTGCCGAAGATTATCAAAACGGACAAATTATCTTAATTGATAAGCCTTTGCATTGGACTTCTTTTCAGGCGGTCAATAAAATGAAATATGCATTAATCAATAAGGCCGGACTTCCTAAAAAATTTAAAATTGGTCATGCTGGAACTTTAGACCCTTTAGCAAGTGGATTGTTACTGGTTTGCACAGGTAAATTCACAAAAAGAATCACTGAATTGCAAGGTCAAGCCAAAGAATATACTGGAACTTTCTTCATTGGAGCCACTACTCCATCTTATGATTTAGAAACTGAAATTGACCAAACATTCGACATTTCACATATTAATGAATCTTTAATTCACGAAACGGTGTATCAATTTTTGGGAGAAATAGACCAAAAGCCACCTATATTTTCGGCCATAAAAAAAGACGGAATCCGTCTTTATGAGCACGCTCGTGCTGGAGAATTTGTAGAAATATCGACCCGAAAAACTGCCATTCACGAATTCGAAATCACCCGAATTGCGCTACCTGAAGTCGACTTTAGAGTCGTTTGCAGCAAAGGAACTTATATACGTTCTTTGGCTTACGATTTTGGCAAAGCGATTAATTCTGGTTCGCACTTAATAGCATTGCGAAGAACAAAAATTGGCAACTATGAAGTTGACAAAGCGATTGACATAACTTTATTTGAACAAAGCTTGACACACTAAATTGCAATCCAAAATATAAAAAACATAATAATATGTTCTTCTAAATTTAAAGTATTTTTATACCATACTTTAAATTTTTTTGTAATTAATATACAACGACATTAATTAATAATGACTTGTGTTTTTACCACCAAAAAGAATAGTAGAAACATAATTATAAAATTTTTCAAATAAATCTTTCATTTGGATGTCTTTTAAATTGTTAAACAATATTTAGGCACCAATAAAAAAAGTAAATTGAAATAGTAGATTTGGTTGAGATTACAAAACTACAATTTATTTTTTAATAAAAAAATATTTTATCATTATACTCCAAAAAAATATGAACAATTTTACTAAAAACATTATTTTAAAAAAACAGAATATAACTATATTTGCACAACTCAACGAACCAAGTCTTGAGTTTGCGGAAGCAAGACTCCAAATTATAAATAATATTAAAAATGAAATATAAAAGAATTCTTCTGAAATTAAGTGGCGAAGCTTTAATGGGCGAGAGACAATATGGAATTGATCCAGCGAGATTAGCTGAATATGCTAATGAAATTAAAAAAATTCACGAAAAAGGAGTTGAGATTGCTATTGTAATTGGAGGAGGAAATATTTTTAGAGGAGTTGCCGGAGCAAGCAATGGAATGGATCGGGTTCAAGGTGATTACATGGGAATGTTAGCAACTGTAATTAATGGAATGGCATTGCAAGGTGCATTAGAAGACAAAGGAATGAAAACTCGTTTGCAAACTGCACTTAAAATGGAATCGATTGCAGAGCCTTACATCAAAAGAAGGGCCGACCGTCATCTTGAAAAAGGAAGAATCGTAATTTTTGGAGCTGGCACAGGAAATCCATATTTCACCACAGATACCGCTGCCGTTTTGCGTGGAGTAGAAATTAACGCGGATGTAATCCTGAAAGGGACCCGTGTAGATGGTGTGTATACAGCCGACCCTGAAAAAGATGCTACTGCAACAAAATTCAACTACATCTCGTTTGATGATGTATTAAAAAAAGGTTTGAATGTAATGGACACAACTGCTTTTACATTAAGCCAAGAAAACAAACTTCCTATTGTGATTTTTGATATGAACAAAGAGGGAAATTTATTGAAAATTTGCGAAGGAGAAAACGTTGGAACAGAAGTAAATATATAAAAAGCAGACAGCAGTTTGCAGACAACAGAAAATCTAAAATCTGAGAATTATGACTGAAGAAATTGAATTTATTTTAGATAGCACCCAAGAATCTATGGAGGGTTCTATTGCACATTTAGAAAAATCATTCTTAAATATTCGTGCCGGGAAAGCATCGCCAGCAATGCTAGGAAGTGTTTTTGTTGATTATTACGGCTCTGCAACACCTCTTTCTCAAGTTTCAAAGATTAGTGTTCCTGATGCCAGAACCATAACATTGCAACCTTTTGAAAAAAATATGCTTCATACAATTGAAAAAGCAATTATGATTGCTAATCTTGGTTTTAATCCTATGAATAATGGAGATTTAATCATCATCAGTGTTCCTCCATTGACCGAAGATAGAAGACGTGATTTAGCAAAACAAGCAAAATCAGAAGCCGAAGATGCAAAAATTGGAATTAGAAATGCTCGTAAAGAAGCCAATACCGAGATAAAAAAATTAGAAAAAGAAGGAACCTCTGAAGACATTTGCAAAAGTGCAGAAGAAGAAGTTCAAAACCTGACCAATAGTTTCATAAAACAAATTGACGAACATCTCGTTCACAAAGAAGCTGAAATTATGAAGGTGTAAAAACCTTTCTAATTTTCAATAAAAATCCGCTATTGCGGATTTTTTTAGTTTAATGCTTAAATATCAATACCGAAGGAACTCTCCTTAGCCAAATACTATATTTATCCAAAAGCACTTTCCAGCTTTCGACACTTATAATCATTAGATCTAACTTTGCTAAAAAATCTTTTTTAATAATTTTGTTATTGATTAAAGTGACATTTTGGGGGTAAGTTTGCTGCAAGGAATCCAAAGCACTTTTGAGAACAAAATTAGTGTTTATGTTTTCGTTTACATCTAAAATCATGATCTGAGAATCGTTGTTGTAAATCAATTTTTGAGCATAATCTAATAAAAATGTATCTTCTGGACTAAAAATAGGAATAATAAC
Organism: Flavobacterium psychrophilum; assembly: GCA_945860385.1. Taxonomy (GTDB): domain Bacteria; phylum Bacteroidota; class Bacteroidia; order Flavobacteriales; family Flavobacteriaceae; genus Flavobacterium; species Flavobacterium psychrophilum_K. The sequence goes on along the minus strand of CAMAQD010000021.1, from coordinate 14,036 downwards.
CTGATCTACTTGATTTAATTCTTTGTCAATCAAAATTCCTAAAGGAGTTTTAGTTTTCGCAATAATTTGTCTTGTTCTTTCATCAAAGGGCGAATTCTCGAACAAGCCTTCTTTTCCTGTGAATTTATCAATCAAACGGTCTGGATTAATGATTCGAGTGGTAAATCCTAGCACTTTTCCAAGCAAAGAACCTTCAAAAATAGATTTTCCCAGACCAACCAAAAGCAAATCATACTCACCATTGTTGGCAACTTCAGCAATATTAGATTCAATGTCTACTGTCGCTTGGAACAATGTAGTAATTTCTTGATTTAAGATTTTTGATTCGTCAATTAAAGGTAAAAATTTGTCTTTTTCGTATTGTTCTAAATTGTAGGCATGCACTTCGTCACTCAATGTTAGGTGCATAGCTGTTACGGTTGATTGGTCTTTTTGCTTTTTTACTAAACTATTGGCTAGCCTCAAAAGCGATTTCCCCTTTTCGTTGTTTCCAAATGAAAGTAAGATTTTATATTTTTCAACAGTAGAAACTTCTTCTAAAACATTGTCATCTTTGGTTTTAAAAATATAATTAATGATATTCAACGTGGGTCCGGTCATAAAAGTAGTGACTAATGCCATTATTACCATCATCGTAAAAACTTCAGGCGTAAGCACTTTTAAATCTAGACCAATATTTAAAACTATCAATTCCATCAATCCTCTTGTGTTCATCAAAGCACCAATAGTTAAGCTGTCACGCCAACTTTGACCTACGAATTTTGCTGCTAAAGCACTTCCAAAAAACTTACCAATAACAGCAACGAGAATAATAAATCCAGTAACTTTCCAAAGATAAGGATCGTTTATTAAGCCTATTTCTGTCCGTAAACCTGTAAAAACAAAAAACAAAGGAAGCAATAATATCACTGAAACATCTTCGACTTTTTCAATAAAAAGATTCCTAAATTTGGTGATGTCAGGCATTATTACACCCGTCATAAAAGCACCAAAAAGAGCGTGAATTCCAATGATTTCAGTAGTGTAAGAGGAAATAATTAATGTCAAAAAGAAAATGGCAACTACAGGTTTGTTCAAACTATCCTTGGTTGCATATAATTCTCCAATTTTCTTTAAAAATGGTTTTACTACAAAAAGCATAGCAAGAACATAAACAACTGCCATTCCAATTATGTATAAAGAACTCACGAAAGTTCCCGCTTTTACAATGGCAATTACTGCGGCAAGTAGGCACCACGCAGTAATGTCATCAGCAGCAGCGCACGTAATTACAATGGCTCCCAATTTGGTTTTATGAATCCCTCTTTCTTGCACAATTCTTGCCAAAACAGGAAAGGCAGTGATGCTCATCGCAATTCCCATAAACAAAGCAAAGGGCAAAAAAGCAACGCCTTCTGGAGCAAATTTAAAATAAACGAAATACGCCAAACCAATTCCCAGTGCGAAAGGAAATATAATACTAGCATGGCTAATCACGATGGCTTCTTTGGCTCTGTTTTGCAGAACTTTCAAATCGAGTTCCATACCAATGACGAACATAAAAAGAATTAATCCTATTTGGCTTAAAAACTGCAAATTTCCTAATGAAGCAACCGGAAATAACGTCAAAGAAAATTCAGGAAAATACAATCCCAACAAGGATGGTCCAAGCACAATTCCAGCAATTATCTCGCCTATTACTGAAGGCTGACCTATTTTTCTAAAAACCCAACCAAAAAATCGTGCAACGATTATTATGGTGACAATTTGTGCCAAAAGAATGGCTAACGGATGATGCAAATTGAGCGACATCGAATCAACAAAGTCATTCCAATGCCCATTTTCAATCACAGGACGCAAGTACTTTTTATGAACTTCCAGTCCTTTTCCTATACTCAAAATCCAATAAATCAAAGCCGAAAAACCGCCTGTAACTACTAAATAAAATATGGTATTTCTGTGGTTTTTCATAAGGTACTGCTTCAATATTTTCCATACAAAGATGCAAAATCCAAATATATAAATTTCATTTCATAGATTTATTTTATTGTAAAATAAAAACGAAAAATAACGCATAAATTAACAAAAACTTTCAATTAAAACCAATATATGATTGGTCTATTAGCTACCTTTGCGAAACTTAAAAATTGATATGATCAAGTGGTTTAGTTTGGGATTTTGGGAATTGATTGCCCGCGTGGTCCTAAGAAATAGAATTTTAATGTTGTCGATTATTGTAGCGATAACAGTTTTATTGGCACTGCAATGGAAAAATATCCATTTTACCCAAACAGAAGCCAATATGTTGCCCGACGATAACATCGTCAATATTGAGTATAATGCTTTTTTAAATAAATTTGGCGAAGAAGGAAACCTAGTGGTCATCGGAGTCAAAGATAAGGCATTTTTTACCCCAAAGGCTTATGCCGCTTGGGAAAAATTAATGAACAGCCTCAAAGAAGACAAAGGCGTTGATTTAATTATCTCGATAAATGATTTAAAAAAACTACAAAAAAACGAGACTCTCGAAAAATTCGAATTGGTCCCTTTTGTTGATCAAAATAAAACCACCGATAAGGTTTATCTAGAGAAAATAAAAAAAGAACTTTTCAATGATTTGCCTTTTTATGAAGGCCTACTTTTTAACAAAAAATCAGGAACTATTCGCTCTGCCATTTATCTAGACAAGCAAATTGTAAATACTCCTGCCCGTAAGGATTTCATCCTAAATAAATTAGTTCCTGCTGTAGAAGCATTTGAAGAAGAGACTAAAATTGATCTTCGCGTTTCTGGAATGCCCTACATCAGAACACTCAATGCACAAACTATTATTGGAGAAATCGGCATCTTTATTGGCGCATCACTATTGGTAACTTCCCTGCTTTTCTTTTTCTTTTTTAGAAGTTTTAGAGCTACTCTGATTTCGATAATTATCGTGATTATTGGCGTGATGTGGTCTTTTGGTTTCTTGGGATTGTTGAATTATGAAATCACTGTTTTGACTGCCTTGGTTCCTTCTTTAATAATAGTAATCGGGATTCCGAATTGTATTTTCCTCACCAACAAATACCATCAGGAATACAAAGTCCACCGAAACAAAGTCAAAGCCCTGCAACGAGTTACAACCAAAGTGGGTATGGCAACACTACTAACTAATGTAACCACTGCAATTGGTTTTTTTACCTTTATTTCTTCCAACAACAAGCTGCTCATTGAGTTTGGAAATGTGACTTCCATTAATATTTTGGCATTGTTCTTTTTGTCCATCATAGTAATTCCCATTTTCCATAGTTACGTTCCGGCACCCAAAGACCGCCACATCGAACATTTGGATCGTGGTTATGTAAAATCGTTTATGGATTGGATTCTACGAAACGTCAAAGAAAGTCGATTCTCAATATATGTAGTTGCCATTTCGCTACTTGTCATCAGTATTGTTGGAATTTACAAAATGCGAATTTCGGGTAGCATAATTGAAGATATGCCCAAAAAAGCTCCTTTTTTTCAGGACATTCTTTTCTTCGAAAAAGAGTTTGATGGCATTATGCCATTAGAAATTATGATTGACACCAAACGCAAAAAAGGCGTTATGAAGCTTTCTACGCTCAAGCGAATGGACGAATTGGAAGAAGCTATTGATGAAATTCCAGAATTGTCGAAACCTATTTCGATTGTCAATTTGGTCAAATATTCTAAACAAGCTTATTATAACGGAAACCCAGAATATTACGAATTACCGACTTCGCAAGAGCAATCTTTTATTTTAGGTTATGCCAAAAATGCCACCAAAAACTCGAAAGAAAATCTGATGAAAAGCTATGTCGATTCGACAGGGCAATTTGCGCGAATTACCACTTTTATGCGGGACGAAAATGGCGATGCCATCCCAAGAATTGAAGTCGAAATCCGAAAAGAAGCCGATAAAATTTTTCCGAAAAATCAATATAATGTATCTATTACCGGAAAAGCTTTAGTATTCCAAAAAGGAACAGGCTATTTGCTGGACAACTTACTTTCTTCTTTAATTTTTGCCTTTTTCCTGACCGCACTTTTAATAGGATTTATGTTCCGCTCCTTCAAGATGATTTTGGTCTCTATAATCCCAAATCTATTGCCGTTGCTGCTAACTGCAGGACTTATGGGCTTTTTTGACATTCCGTTGAAACCATCAACCATATTGGTTTTCGGAATCGCTTTTGGACTTTCTGTCGATGACACCGTCCGATTTTTGGCGCAATATCGAGAGGAATTAAAGAAAAATAACTGGAAAATCCGCAAATCAGTTTACGCCACTTTTAACGATGCTGGTTTAAGTATGTTTTATACTTCTATCGTATTATTCTTCGGATTTTCGGTCTTTATGTTGTCTAGTTTTGGAGGCACCATTGCCCTTGGAGGCTTGATTTCATTGACTTTATTATTCGGAATGTTGTCCAATTTAATGTTATTGCCAGCTTTGGTTTTAACACTGAACAAATCTTTGGCCAACGAGCAAGAGTTCATCGAACCAAAAATTGACATCATCGAACCAACGGATGAGGAAATTGACAATTTAGGGAAGAAAAAAAAGGAGTAGATTCTGCGACATCCTAAAAAAAAGAGATGGAAATTAATATTTTAAAGAAGAATAAATATATTTGTTTAGAAGAAAAACCAGATGAAAAAATATTTTTTATTACTTTTCCTAGTCGTTCAATTATCTTTTGCACAGGATAAATCGACAACTATTTACTTTATTCGTCACGCTGAAAAAGTAGATAGTTCCAACAATCCCAATCTATCAACCGTTGGTTTGGAAAGGGCTGCACATTGGGGCGAAATATTTTCAGAAATTCCTTTTGATGGCATTTATAGCACCGATTTCACAAGAACCAAGGAAACCGCTAAACCAACAGCAACAAATAAAAAAATAAATATTACCCTTTATGACGCCAAAAACATTGACTTCCAAAAATTTAAAATCGATAATTTAGGGAAAAAAGTTTTGGTCGTTGGTCACAGTAATACAATTCCTGATTTCGTAAACAAACTAATAAACCAAAATTTATATCCTAATATTGAAGACATGACGTTCGGAAATCTCTATATTGTGACAATAAACGGAGACATAATAACTCATCAATTATTGAAATCTCTTTAACTTTTGGCAAACCTTTTTTTGGCTCCAATTATTCTGAAAATTCCTAACTAGTCCCATAGGTTGAGCCCCGATAGCAGAGGCATCCCACGCTTTTGGGCTTGGATGCAGCAAATAGCGGAAAATAGCCCCTGATTAGACCATTTCTTACAATGGCTTTTCCAAACAAATCAATTATCTTTGTAATTCAATTATAATACAATTTACGCTATAAATTCTACAATTAAAATGAAACATACCAGAGTTAAAGAATTGCTTAACAGCACTAATACGCTTCACGAAGTAAACGCAAAAGGATGGGTAAGAACTTTTAGGAACAATCAGTTTATTGCGTTGAACGACGGTTCAACCATCAATAATATACAATGTGTGGTCGATTTCGAAAACACACCCGAAGAAACGCTGAAAAGAATTACAACTGGAGCCGCAATTTCAGTTACAGGAAATTTGGTTGAAAGTAAAGGCGCAGGACAGAAATATGAAATTCAGGTTAAAAAACTGGAAATCCTTGGCGATTCAGATGCGGAGAAATTCCCAATGCAACCCAAAAAACATTCTTTGGAATTCTTGCGAGAAAATGCGCATTTAAGAGTGAGAACTAATGCTTTTGGAGCGATTATGCGTGTGCGTTCGGTTTTATCTTTTGCAGTTCATAGCTATTTTCAACAAAAAGGTTTTGTGTATGTCAACACACCAATCATAACCGGAGCCGATGCGGAAGGTGCTGGCGAAATGTTTCAGTTAACCTCCTTGCCATTAGACAATTTACCTAAAAACGAAGAAGGCAACATAGATTACAAAAAAGATTTCTTCGGAAAACACACTAACTTAACTGTTTCAGGACAATTAGAAGGCGAAACTTTTGCGATGGCTTTGGGACAGATTTATACTTTTGGACCAACATTTAGAGCCGAAAACTCGAATACTTCACGTCATTTGGCAGAATTTTGGATGATTGAACCCGAAGTGGCATTCAATGATTTGAATGACAATATGGATTTGGCTGAAAATTTTATCCAATATGTAATTAAATACACAATGGACAAATGTGGCGATGATTTAAAATTCTTAGAAGGTCGTTTATTGGAAGAAGAAAAGTCAAAACCACAAGCCGAAAGAAGCGAAATGACTTTGCTGGAAAAACTAAACTTTGTGCTAGAAAACAATTTCAAACGTGTTTCTTATACTGAAGCGATTGATATTCTAAGAGATTGTACACCAAACAAAAAGAAAAAATTTCAATACATCATCAACGAATGGGGCGCTGATTTACAAAGTGAACACGAACGTTATTTAGTGGAAAAACACTTTAAAAGTCCTGTGATTTTGTTTGATTATCCAGCGAATATTAAAGCATTTTATATGCGTTTGAACGAAGATGGAAAAACAGTTCGTGCTATGGATATTCTTTTTCCAGGCATTGGAGAAATCGTGGGAGGTTCCCAAAGGGAAGAGCGTTTTGATGTTTTGGTTGAAAAAATGAAAGCCCTAGGAATTGATGAAGAAGAATTGTGGTGGTATTTAGACACCCGTAAATTCGGAAGCGCCGTTCACTCTGGGTTCGGACTTGGGTTCGAAAGATTGGTGCTTTTTGTAACCGGAATGTCCAATATTCGTGACGTAATTCCTTTTCCGAGAACTCCACAAAATGCAGATTTTTAAAAATTTGTTTCAAGTTTAAAGTCTTAGGTTATTGTCAGTCGGCAACTTGAAACTTTGAACCTTAAACTTTAAAATATATAAATGTTAAAACAATTTCTAAATCTAAAATTATCCCAGAAATTATCTCCTCAACAAATCCAGTTGATGAAGTTAATTCAATTGCCAACGCAGGCATTCGAACAACGTTTGTTGGAAGAAATGAACGAGAATCCGGCTTTGGAAACAGGAACCGAGGAAGAAGAAAATTACGAAAAAGATGAATTCGATAATGATGATGCCAATGACGAATTCGACGATTATGATGATAATGACAGCGAAGATACGAGCGACATCAACATTGACGAATATTTAAGCAGCGACGAAACTCCCGATTATAAAACTCAAGCTAATAATTACAGTGATGACGATGAAGAGCGCGAATCGCCATTGGTGGCTCCGATAAGTTTTCATCAGGATTTAATCAATCAGTTAAATACTTTTATATTGAATGATTCCGAGCGTGAAATTGCAGAATTTTTGGTCGGAAGCATTGATGATATGGGTTATCTTAGACGAAGTATTCCTGATTTAGTAGATGATATGGCGTTTACCCAAGGCATTTATACCGATGAGAAAACCGTCGAAAGAATGTTGCACATCATTCATGAATTGGAACCTTCTGGAGTTGGTGCACGCGATTTACAAGAATGTTTGTTGTTGCAATTGAAACACAAAACACCTACTGAATATGTGGCTTTGGCAATGGATATTATCGAAAACCAATTTGATGCTTTTACCAAAAAACATTACGACAAACTGTTGCAAAAATATGCTGTATCTAATGAACAACTCAAAACTGCCATTCACGAAATAGAAAAACTGAACCCGAAACCAGGTGGTTCCTTCACGGGTAGCAACAAAATTACTGAACATGTTGTGCCCGATTTTGCCATTCGTATTGTAGAAGAAGAATTGGTTTTGACCCTCAACGGCAGAAACGCTCCTTCTCTTCACGTTTCCAAAGATTATCAGGAAATGATGCAGACTTATAAAAGTTCCCGAGACAAATCGAATGCGCAGAAAGATGCTGTGCAGTTTATCAAACAAAAACTGGATTCGGCTAAATGGTTTATCGACGCCATCAAACAACGTCAGGAAACACTTTATGTGACGATGAATGCCATTATGCATTATCAGCAAGACTATTTTCTGGAAGGCGATGAAACCAAACTCAAACCAATGATTTTGAAAGACATTGCGGATTTAGTTGGACTTGACATTTCGACAATTTCCCGTGTGGCGAACAGCAAATATGTAGAAACGCCTTATGGAACAAAACTGATTAAAGAATTCTTCTCGGAAGCGATGAAAAACGATCAGGGCGAAGATGTTTCAACTCTCGAAATCAAGAAAATTTTACAAAATGTGATTGAAGATGAGGACAAACAAAAACCACTTCCAGACGATCAATTGGCTGAAATTCTTTTAGAAAAAGGCTATCCTATCGCTAGAAGAACTATTGCGAAATACAGAGAACAATTGGACATTCCTGTGGCGAGAATGAGGAAGAAAATGTAAATCCCTTTATCCCTCAACAGGGCAATTTATAATGAATTTAAAAAAAATCCTTCCCGTTTTTTCCTATATATTTCACCCGATATTTATTCCGGTGTATGCCGCTTTGTTGTACTTTTTTTTGAATGATTCCTATTATACTAATCTTGAAAAATACTTTGCACTTTTTCAAATTGTAGTTATCACGATAGTCCTTCCTATTCTCACTTTTTTCATATTGCGTGCCACCGGACAAGTAACGTCTATAATGGTTGCTGATATTTCACAACGCAAAATACCATTAGTAATACAGTGCTTTTTGACCATTTTGCTCCTTCGAAAAAGCATCACTTTAGAGCATTTTCCAGAATTTTACTTTTTCTTTTTAGGAGGATTGTCAAGCACTATTCTAGCATTAATTTTGTTATTCTTTAAAACAAAAGCTAGCCTTCATATGGTTGCTATCAGCGCATTAACGATTTTCATAATTGGCTTGAGTATTCACAATCAACATCGGAATTTAAATATGATTGCCGTTCTCGTACTTATAAATGGTTTCGTGGCTTCCTCGAGGTTAGAATTAAAGGCACATACACCAAAAGAATTGGTTATCGGATTTTTGTCAGGAGCGCTTCCGCAATTGTTTTTATTGTCTTTTTGGTTATAGAATGTAGAACATAATTCCAACATTGAAGGTATTCATATCAATCGTTTCGGTGGTAGTTTTTGCCGATTGAAAAAGTGAATTCAAACCATAATAAGCAAATACATTTATCGAATTGTATCCTGCCGAAATATAAGTTCCGTATTGAAATTTATTGAAGTCTTTGTTATTATTTACTGTGATTTCACCATTAGAATCCTCATAAATTGATTTGTCGTACAGCAAATAACCCATTTTGAAACCACCGTAAATCCGCCAAAATTTATGACTTTCAAAAGTGGACGATCTCCATCTAAACTCAATTGGCACTTCGACTAACAGTTGACTAAATCTGTTTTTGTTGTACGTAACATCCGATTCAATAATGGAATAAACAGGAACTTGATTTAATTCTGTAATCTTAAGATTCTGAATGTAGTTATTATATGAAAGTCCTATTCCTGGTGCGATTGCAACCGTCCGTTTTTTATTGACAGGAAAATCTCTAAGAAACCCAAGAGAAAATCCAGACGAAAATTTATCTTGGGTTAAGCCCAAGGGTTTTTTTTGCAGCGTGTTGAGAGTAAAACTAAAATAAAATTGATCTTCTCTATATAATGAATCTATTTTTATATTAGTTGAGTTTTCAACCTCAATGTTTTGAGAGAAGACATTACAAACAGTAAACAAAAGAAATATTTTCAAAAATAATCGCATGGTCTTTTTTTGTGGCCTAAAAGTACGAAAAAAAGAGACCCAAACGAGGCTCTTTGAATACAATTTATTTAACTAGAAAAATATTCGGATTTTTAAAATTCACTACTTTTCAAAAGCTTTCTCGAATTGTTGCAACTAGATTTTTAATTTAATAACCATTAAAGGATTTTCCGTATTGATTTTATCACAACTCAATAGTACTTTTCCATCTTTTACAGAAACCGAAACGTTGTCAGCCGTTAATGGTTTTCCAGATTTGATTCCCTTTAAACCTTCAATTGTAAATTTCCCATCGACTGGCCATTCTCAAACGTGGATATAAACCGCTTTTGAAGTCGAAGTTGCTCCATAGTTTATAGTAGGTAAAATTGGCCCTCCTTTTGTTCCGTAAATACATTCCCCATATAGTTTTAACCAATCGCCCACTTCTTTTAATCTTGCTACTTGCGATGGTTCGATTTGTCCTTCTGTTCGTGGACCAACATTGAGTAAATAATTACCGTCACTACAAACGATATTAGAGAGGTTTTCGAGGATTTTCTTTAACGGAAGTGGTTAGGTTCTTACTGACATATAACCCAAACCAGCGGATATTGTACCACATTTTTCCCAAGGTCTTTCATTGTCAAAATCGCCCATTGCTTTTTCTCTGGAAGTAAAATCACCTATTTTAGAAAATCTAAAGTGACTAACGATACCATTAAATTTGATCAATTGACCTATTCGAGTAATGGGGTGATTTTGCAGTATCAAGACAATCCGGAAATAGAAATTCCTTTTGCTGCTGTAGAGAAGATTTACATTAAAAAACACAAACTAAATCTCTTTTTAAAATTTATAGGAATTACCATTCCGTTTTTGATCGTATATTTGGTCGTACAATACTTCCCTTCTAGCCTATTGATTTTTATAAGTATAGTAGACACACAACCTGCTTTTTTACACGTTATCAATTATAAGCGGTACCGATTGTATATTCGTCTTAATGACTGTAGCTCGTATCGAAAAAAAATCTCTATGCATCTGAAAACCGAGAGTTTCTCTGTATTGGAAAAAGTTCGTGCTGAATATATGTCCTATAACTACAAAATCAGCGCTTTAACATCTTAATGTGATGGCTCCTCCTTTCTACAAAATATGATTTGGTTTTGAAATAAGGGTTCCGGTTTTTAGGAATGTTAGAAATTTCATCAACCATTATAATGAATCTCCTTATTGCCAGTAAACGAAAAGAATATTTTTACGTTTTGCTTTCGAATCTTCTATTGATTCCTTTTAAAAGTTACTACGGTCAAAAATAGTTGGTGAATAAAATAAGTTTAACTATTTCGGTATTATTCAGAAGAGAAAATAGGCTTTTGTGGAAACCATAACTCTTCAATTACTTCAAATTGACCAAAAAGATAATGTTGATTTTGTTGTTTAGCCACCAATTAATTAAAATTTAAATGTACTTTAATCCAACTCTATTTTATCAATCAATAGTTTGAATTTTTCTTGTTTTTTATTTCCAATTAAAAAAACTATTTCTTCGAAATGATCATGCGAAAAATTGGGCAAGTCAAGATTTCTTCCTCTAAAAGAAGGATACATATCTATAAGTGGAATTCTTATTTCTTGCCATTCACCAGAAGTTGAGAACGGAATAATATAAGAATAATAGCTGCTTGAATCCTCTTTTATTCGCAATTGATAATTCTTACCATCGCCTTTAAGTTTAATGATGATGCTACTTTCCTTATTTACTTTCAATTTTTTAAACTGATACCGGACAGAGGAGAATCCACCATTATTATCCAATGAGATTTGACCTTCAAATACCCCAAAATGATCAGGACTTAATGCAAAGCTACTTGACGAACGACCTCCCATTACAACATCATCAACAATTTTCCAGTCTTGAATATTAGAATCTTTGTCAAAATCAAAAATCATTTGCTTATTCATAACGGATATAAAAATTATAAAACTTAAAAGATACTTCATACACAATATTTGAAGGGAATCAAATATACATAACTTTTTATAAAATTACTACAATCGCTTAGTACTAATATATTTCATTGAGCAAAAAAAATGGGGTTCTATAGTTATGCCAATTGCAAATAGAGAAAGGAGTTTTTAAATATATAGTTAAGATATTTACTACCTGTAAACACCGTACTAATAATCGATATTAGAAATTATAAAAAGAATTAAATTAACGATTTAGTGGGTCTCGATTTAGCACCTTGATTTATATACTGAAGAATGAATAATTTGACAGGGTGTTAAAATAAAAAACCCTGTAAATCATACGATTTAAAGGGTTTTGATAGAATTTTTGAAATAATCAGCAGAGAGGAAGGGAACACAACCTATACTATTCTATATAATTCTATCTAATTTATTAACACTTATAAAAAGACTGTAAAGTATTGATTTAATTAGGATTTTTAATCATTTTATCACTTTTATTGAAAATATTTTAATAGGTTAGTTAGATATTTGTCGGGACTATGTCGGGAAAATAAAAAAAAAATATTACATTTGAATATATTTTAAATCAATAAAAATGGCTTCAATTAAATTTTTAACTAAAAATAGTATTAGTAATCCTTCAGTAATTTACATTAGATTTTATCATGGTAGAAAAATTGATTTTACAAAATCAACTTCACTTTTGATAAATCCTAAATTTTGGAATAATGCAAAAGGATTGGTTAAACAAATAACTGAATTTGACGATAAAATTAATTTTCAAAAAAAATTAACTGATTTAAAAAGCAATATTATAGAAAACTTTAATATTGATTACTCAAACGGAATAATTATAAATTCTGAATGGTTAGAAAAACAAATCAACAAAAACTTAAACCGAAAAATTGAAACGGATTTAAACTACTTTGTTAATTATGCTGAAAAGTATTTAGAAAAATTACCAAGTACAAAAAGGTATGATGGGAAAATGGGAGTTACGAAAGCGACTTTGTCAAAAATTCAAACCGTAATAACAAAAGTTACTAATTACGAAAAGCATTATAAAGTAAAACTACTTATTACTGATATTAATTTGAAATTTCACGAAAATTTTATTTTCTATTTAAACAATGTCGAAAAATTAAATTTTAGTACAGTTGGTAAATACATACAATTTGTAAAAACGATTGTTTATGATGCAAAAAACCACGATTTTAATATTAATTCAGAAATTGAAAAAAAGGAATTTAAACCAATTAGAGAAAAAACAACCTTTGTTACACTTTCTGAAAATGAAATTGATTTAATTTTTAATCATAATTTTAGTGATAAACCAAGTTTAGACAATGCAAGAAACTGGCTTATTATTGGTGTTTGGACTGGTGCAAGGGCTGGGGATCTATTAAACCTTACAACAAAAAAAATTAACTCGGAATTTATAGAATATGTTGCACAAAAAACCGACCAAAAAATAGTTTTACCGTTACACTGGCAAGTAAAAGCAATTATGGAAAAGTGTAACGGATTACCTCATAAAATTTCTACTCAAAAATACAATGATTACATAAAATTAATATGTAAAGAAGTGGGATTAAATGAAATGATTGAAGGGGCAAAAAGTGTTGATGTGAACAATAAAGACAAAACCAAACCAAAAAAACCCAAAATTTTTAGAAAAGAAAAAAGCATTTATAAAAAATGGGAGCTTGTTTCTACTCACATTGGAAGGCGGTCTTTTGCCACAAACCATTACGGAAAATTACCAACACCCGTTTTAATGTCGGCAACTGGTCACACTACGGAAAAAATGTTTTTAAATTATATTGGAAAATCTTCTATTGATAATGCTGAAATATTAAGAACCTATTGGAATAAATTAGAGCAAATTAAAGACAAAAAAACTATTTTAAAAATCGCTAAATAAAAAAATTATGACACAAATTGAAGAAAACACCTTAAAAAATTACATTGCAAAGCTCGAAAAAGAAAATGCAATTATGCAAAAATTATCAACTCGAAAAGGATTTTATAAGCAGTATTTTAATTTTTTATCAACTTCTAAAACTAAAATAGAGGCATTTAATAAATCAAATGATTTATATTTTAGCCTTTTTGGTAAATATAGATATAGTAATTTTTTACAATTTAAAAAAATTATTAACTTTTATAAAATTGCTTAAAAGAGTTATTAAATAGGAAAATCTTAATTTTGATTTTCCTATTTTTTTATGGTTAAACACTGGAGCAACCTTTGGAGCTGGAACACCTTCAACCCGAAAACATCCAACTGGAGCAACCTTTGGTCACAATCACAATCCTAAACACTGATTTTGAAAACTCATTTATGCGTTATTGGATTAGCACTGGAGCAACCTTTGGAACTGGAACACCTGAAACCTGAAAGCA
>CAMAQD010000020.1 GCA_945860385.1 Flavobacterium psychrophilum | reverse complement strand
CATTCCAAGTAGTACTTGCAAGTCCGAAAGTAGAAACGGGTCTTATGCCGCTTTTAGGTCACTACCCTACGAAACGTTTTAGTTCACCCGTTTCTTCTTCGGAAAAATACTAAATTATTTATTAATGCAAACTAAAGGCGGAACGTTAGTAGCCATTTTCAGAACGAATCGTAAAACCTAAACCTAACATAACAGAAATGAAAAAAGCATTGAAAATTATTGGAATCATAGCCGGAGTATTAATTATAATTGTAGGCGTAATTAGTTTTTATGGTTACAGAAAGATGCAAAACTTTAACTTAGCTAAAGAGAAAGCAGATTACATTATAAATAACTTAGACAACCCAAATATTGCTGAAAAATTTCCCGTTAAGTTTTTCCCTAAAGAACAATTAGATCCAGTTCTTATCGGAATTAGAGAAAAATGTGATTGGAAAAGCAAAGATGGAAAGTTTGTTGACTTCTTTACTCAAAAAAGTGTTGGCGGAATTGACCAAAATGCATTTATATATGAATACTATTTAAAGTGTGATAGCTTAAGATTCATTTTGTCTTTTAATACTGAAAAAGAACCCGAATTAATGAACTTTTATTTTGAACCATTAGAAAATGAAAATAAAATGATTTTGTTTCCCGAAAAGCAGTTGAAAAATAGATAAAAACCCGATCGCTCGGATATGTAATAAACATCCTCATGTGGATAGCGCGGATTTGCAATCCGTGCCCACATAGAAACTCAAGTATTACAAATCAATAAACAGCTATATATTAACATATAGCTTTTTTTGTATCTTTAAAACAAAAAAATGTCAACAAAATACAAAGCCACAACCACAGATGAAGCTTATTTTATAACCATTACAACAGTAGGCTGGCTGGATGTTTTTACAAGATTAAACCAAAAATACGTTATCACCAATGCATTGAAACATTGCCAAGAAAAGAAAGGTTTAGAAATTTACGCCTATTGTTTGATGTCTAGTCATTTGCATTTATTTTGCAAGGGCACAGATGGTTTTATTCTATCGGATATTATGCGTGATTTCAAGAAATTTACTTCTAAACAAATTGTAAAAACCATACAAGAAGAGCCTGAGAGCAGAAGAGAATGGATGCTGGATTATTTTCAAAAGTCTTGTGAACATCTCAAAAAAGACCAAAAATATAAAGTTTGGCAAGGCGGGTATCACGCTGAAATTGTCCAAAGTAACTGGTTCATTAAACAAAAGATAAATTACATCCACAATAACCCTGTAAAAGAAAAAATTGTAACTCTTCCAGAAGACTATTATTTTAGTTCAGCAAGAAATTATGCAGGATTGGATTATGAATTAGAAGTCATTTTGTTAGAATTGTTTTAGTGGATTGTTGGGGTGGGCACGGATTGCAAATCCGCGCTATCCCTACAAGAACTATTTTATATATCCGAGCGATTGGGATTACGTGCTATCATCATAAATATGCACAACCAAAACTACTCTGCTATCAATTCCGCAAGCATCTTGAAGCAGCAAAACGTTGGCAAAAAAAGACATTTATGGCTACTCGCCATTCATTGCAAATATTCCTAATCTCGAACAAATCCGTATATTTTATTTATTCACGATAGCAATAAAATAAATAGTCATCCCGCTTGACAATTGATTTTATAAATGAATATCAATTATCGAACATCAAAACCCTCTTGAACACTCTATCCCAAAAATTTCAGGAAATAATACTACAAACTTAATCCGTAAAAAAGTCATTATTACTGATTTTTTTATGAATTATATTAATTTATAAATTCTCAACAAAATCTACATTTCCTTAAATTTAACATCACTATTTTTACAAATCCACAGCTATTTGGCTTCAAATTAGCAATTATAAGTAGGAAATGGCTTTATAACAATCTCCGCCATCAACATAAAACAACTATAAATAAGGGAATTCCTTTGAATTTTGAACAACCTTTAGTATCTTTCGCATTCAAAAAAAAAATGAACCCTTAAACATTGAAAAAATGTTAGAAGAAAAGAATGATAACCTGCTTGAAGCAGATGGAAATTTAGAAAACAATTTGGTTGAAACGCCACAAGCTGACCCTATAGTTTTAGAAGAAGTTCAAGCAATTGAATCTAGCGATTTAGCAGAAGAAAATGTTGAAACAGTTACCGACAGCATCGTAGAAACTGAAATTGAAGCAGTTGCATCACATGAAAGTACAATTGCAGATGAAATTGAAGTTCCTATGACTATCGAAACGGAATCGGCTGAACCTGCTGTAGCGGAAATCGAAACTATTGCTGAACCAAAAATGTCTGAAACAGAAACCATTATCGACGCCATTGCGGATAATAATGCCGAAGAAAGCGAAGATGAAACCCTGAAAGAACGCCACGACATCCCGATGCTGGATTATGACGCGCTTTCATTAGAATCACTTATTGTCGAATTGAAAAATTTGGTTACCAATGAAAAAGTGATGTCGGTTAAAGATCATGTTGAAGAAATTAAAAAATCATTCTTATCCAAATACTACCATCTTCTAGAAGAGAAAAAAGAGGAATTTCTTGCTGAAAATCCAGATACAACTGAAGAATTCGCTTATCATTCGCCTCTAAAAACAGAATTTGATCAATTTTATTCGTTGTACAGAGACAATAAAAATGCCCATTTTAAAAGTTTGCAAACTAACCTGAAAACGAACTTAGAAAACAGACTGGCAATTGTCGAGGAACTAAAAGAGCTTATCAATCCGCAGGAAAACATCAAAGATACCTTGAAGCATTTTAATGATTTGAGAGAGCGATGGAAAAATGCAGGACCAATTCCGAAAGACAAATACAACCACGTTTGGAACAATTATCATTTTCACGTAGAAAATTTCTATGATTATTTGCACCTTGACAGAGAAGCGCGAGACCTTGATTTTAAACACAATCTAGAGCAAAAACAAAAAATTGTTGCCCGTGTAGAAGAATTGGTAAACGAAGCCGACATCAACAAAGCGTTCCGAGAATTACAGGATTTACACAAAATCTGGAAGGAAGATATAGGTCCCGTTTCAAGAGAACACCGTGACGAAATTTGGAATAAGTTTAGCGACTTAACCAAACAAATGCACGACAAACGTGAAGTTTTGTTCGAAAAAATGAGAGGAACAGAACTTGAAAATTTAGAAAAGAAAAAAGAAATAATTGCCAAAATTGAAGTTTTGGCTACCGAAAAAGTAAACGCTCACTCCCAATGGCTCAACCAAATTGAAAAAGTGGAAGCTTTGAGAACTGCTTTTTTCTCAGCTGGAAAAGTACCATCTGAAGTGAATGAAGAAACTTGGGCTGCTTTTAAAACAGCAGTAAGAAATTTTAATTCTTTTAAAAATTCGTTTTATAAAGACATCAAAAAAGACCAAAACAACAATTTAAGCCGTAAAACAGCTCTTGTTGCTAAAGCCAAAGAACTTCAGGAAAGTACCGATTTTGCTTTGACTACACCAATAATGAAGCAAATTCAGGAAGAATGGAAACAAATAGGTCATGTACCAAGAAAATATTCCGACAAAATTTGGATTGAATTTAAAGACGCGTGCAATCATTATTTTGACAAATTAAAAGAGCAAAAAAATGAAGAAAACAGTGAAGAAGTAGAAGCTTTTGACAACAAGAAAGCCTACCTAGAAACCTTGAGAGCATTTGAAATGTCTGGTGATCATAAAACCGATTTAGAAGCTATAAAACTGCATATCGAAACTTGGAAAAAGTTTGGTAGAGTCCCTTTCACAAGAAGACATATAGAAGGTAAATTCAATAAAGTGCTTGATGCCTTGTTCGAAAAATTAAGTTTGAGTAAAAAGGATTCTGAAATGATGCGTTTCTCGAACAGAATGGATCAATTATCGGAGAATAATGACACCCGAAAACTCGAAGGAGAGAAAATTTTCTTGATGCGTAAGATTGATGAAATCAAGAATGAAATTTTTCAACTGGAAAATAATATTCAGTTTTTTACAAATACAAGAAATGCTAAAAAAGAAAATTCTATTGTACTTGAAGTTCGTAAAAACATCGAAAAGCACAGAGAAGAAATGGAACTTTTGAAAGATAAACTCAAACAAATTAGAAAGATAAATCAGGTTTGAACCGCATAAAATCAAGTGATTAAACCTCATTCAAAACAAAGTGAATGAGGTTTTTTTTACGCAATAATGGAATATGATAATTATCATTTTAATTTTAACAATTCCATACTACTTTTGATTATCGAAAAATAATATTTTCTATGAAAAACTCAATCCTACAAAAATACAATGTTCCAGGACCAAGATACACAAGTTATCCAACAGTCCCATATTGGGATGAGTCTGATTTTGTTTATCAAAACTGGATTGACACTTTAAAAAGGTCATTTGCTGAAAGTAATTCGGAAGAAGGACTAAGCTTATACATCCATTTGCCGTTTTGCGAAAGCATGTGTACTTTTTGCGGCTGCAACAAACGAATCACAAAAAACCACGATGTTGAACATCCTTACATAGAGGCGATTTTAAAAGAATGGGCTATTTACTGCAACATTCTTGAAGAAAAACCAATTATAAAAGAAATTCACCTGGGTGGTGGAACGCCTACTTTTTTCTCTACAAAAAATTTAGAGGATTTAATAAATGGTATTTTCCTTTATGCCGAAAAAGCTAAAGATCACGAATTTAGTTTCGAAGGTCATCCTAATAATACGACTCGTGCCCATTTACAAAAACTATATGATTTAGGATTCAGACGAGTAAGTTTTGGTGTTCAGGATTATTCAGAAAAAGTTCAAAAAGCGATTAACCGCTACCAACCCTTCCATAATGTAGCTAAAGTTACTTTTTGGGCAAGAGAAATTGGTTATACTTCTATCGGTCACGATATTATTTTTGGACTTCCTTTTCAGGAAATTGACGACGTAATTGATACTATCGAAAAAACTAATTCTTTGCAACCCGATAGATTGGCATTTTATAGTTATGCTCACGTGCCGTGGATTAAAGGAAACGGACAACGCGGCTTTAATGACGAAGATATTCCTAAAGATGAAACGAAACGTAAACTTTATGAAGTAGGTAAAGATTTGCTTTTCGAAAATGAATATTACGAAATAGGAATGGATCATTTTGCATTAAAAAGCGATAGCTTGTATGACTCTTTCGAAAAAGGGAAACTACACCGTAATTTTATGGGTTACAGCTCGTCTAAAACCCAATTAATGATAGGTCTTGGCGTTTCTTCGATAAGTGATAGTTGGTATAGTTTTGCCCAAAATGTAAAAGAATTGGAAGATTATTATAAAATTCTGAAAACGGATAAATTACCAATTTTCAGAGGCCATTTATTGACAGAAGAAGACCTCATCATACGAAGACACATTTTGAATTTAATGTGCCATTTTGAAACCTCCTGGAAAGATAAAGCACTTTATTTTGAAGAAGTTCCGGAAATTATTATCCAATTGAAAGAAATGGAAAATGATGGATTGGTCATTATCGAAAAAAATGGTATTAAAGTGACCAATGCAGGAAAACCTTTTGTGCGCAACATTTGTATGGCATTTGACCTGCGATTGAAAAGGAAAGCACCAGAAACAAAACTGTTTTCAATGACTATTTAAAGTAATATTAATTCAAAAAAAAATCACGCTAATTAAGTAATTAGCGTGATTTTTTTGTTTTATCTTCTCATTATAGAATATATTTCGTCCTTTAAATGAAGAATTTTTACTTTTAATTCTTTCAAATGCTCATCAGTAGTTACAACTTCTTCTGTTTTGATTAAAGATACCTCATGTTTAACTTTGCGGTATTCTTCGAATAAGGCTGCGAAATGATCATTTTCTTTTATTAATTTCTCAATTTTTTCCTGAACATCAGGAGACACGTGCAGCAAATCTTGGTTTTCCATAATTATATAAGAATTAATTAATAATTAGTGACAATTTGGACTTGATTGAACAAACAAACTCATATCGGATGGT
Source organism: Flavobacterium psychrophilum (assembly GCA_945860385.1). Lineage (GTDB taxonomy): Bacteria > Bacteroidota > Bacteroidia > Flavobacteriales > Flavobacteriaceae > Flavobacterium > Flavobacterium psychrophilum_K. The sequence continues at coordinate 56,883 of CAMAQD010000020.1, read as the reverse complement.
GATATGTAAGGAATGCCAAGTCCTAACCCCCTAAAGATAAACAATATTCCGATAACAACAGCAACAAAAGGAATGATTTTTTGAATTTTATTTCGCATCGAAATCGTTAAAAATGAGTTGATATAAACCACGCTACTCATCATAGGAACTGTTCCCAATCCGAACAAAATCATATATAATACTCCATAAAACTCGTTTTGCATGGCTATTGCACCAAACAGCGCAACATAAACCATTCCGCAAGGAAGAAAACCATTTAGTACACCAATAGTAAATAAGGACTTGTAACTCTTATTTTTGAACTGACTACCTAAAGTTGTTTTGATTTTTGAAATCAATTTGAAAACGGGTTTCGAAAAATTGTATTTGGCAAAAACTTTCTCTGGAATAAGAATTACCGCAATCATAGCGACACCAATGAATATTGACATTTTTTGTTGTAGTCCAGCCAAATACAAACCTCTTCCCAGCAACCCAAAAATTAAGCCAATAGTTGCATAAGCCGTCAAACGACCTATGTGGTATGTCAAAATCTGAGTGACTTTCTTAGCTTGATTCTCTCTGTCTACAGGCAACATCATAGCAATTGGACCGCACATTCCGATGCAGTGAAAACTACTTATTAAACCGAAGATAAAAGCTGTAAAAAGCATTTTAAAGTTGAAAGTTGAAAGTTTAACAATCTAAAATCTAACTTGACACTTATTTGATGTAAATAACCTCTTTAGTAAGATAGTTTTTCCCTTTATATTGCCATTCCATATTGATGTCCCAGCGACCTCCTAAAAGTTTTTCGTTGGGTACATTCAAAGAAGAATTCGTAAGCAAAATAGGAACTTCAAAATCAAATTTTTTGTCTGATGGTCGGTAAAAAAAAACTTTCCCTTTGATTTCATTTGCCGTAAAAACGGAAGGAAAAACTATAGTAATTCCCTCAGAATTATTCTTTATTTCTGGCTTCTGCGGTAAATCTTGCGCATTTTGAACTCTTGCCATTTCATCACCAAATTTCGCATCGTGCTTATAATATTCTTCAACAACTAATTCGTTGTCATATTTAGAATTAGATTGTACACTAAAAACAAAATATAAAATAAATGTTATAAATAGTGCAAATGCAATTACAATTCCAGTTCCCCAATTAATTTTCATTCCGTTGTATTTTTTTAAATAGTGCTAATCAAAACTCCTTGGACTTAAGAAATTTGTCGTACTTGTTTCAATTTTTACATTTCCATCATATACTTCAATCTCTAATTTGGTTTTGTCTGATTCCAATAAATATTGGTTTATTTCTATAAACAAAGTACCGCTTTTCATTCCTTGTTTGGGAACTTTTAAATCTTGCTCACCAACTACTTTAAGTGTTCCTTTTATTCCAACCAATTTGAAATGTATATCATTAAAATCATTGTTGGTTTTATTTATAACCTTAAAAGTATAAATATTACTTATGTTATCTCCTTTATGCTGAAACAATTCGCCCGGCAATCTTAAAATAACAGCTTCAACATCGGTTCGCAAAAACAATAAGCCAGCTAATACTCCAATCAAAATAAACAAGACAGCCGAGTAACCTTTCATTCTGGCTGTGAATTTGAATTTTGAATTTTTTTCAATTTCATCTTCTGAAGCATATCTAATGAGTCCTTTGGGCAAACCAACGCCTTCCATTATAGTATCACATTCGTCGATGCAAGCCGTACAATTAATACATTCTAACTGAGTTCCGTTTCGAATATCGATTCCTGTTGGACAAACGTGAACACATTGTTTGCAATCAATGCAATCTCCCTTCCCGGAAGCTGCTCTATCTTCTTGTTTATTGAATTTAGCTCTTCCAGCTTCTTTTTCGCCACGAACAAAATCATAAGCAACATTAATGGATTTGTTATCTAATAATACTCCTTGCAAACGTCCGTAAGGGCAAGCAATAATACATACTTGCTCTCTAAACCACGCAAAAATAAAATAGAAAACTCCTGTAAAAATAAATAATGAAATTAAGGTGCTAACGTGATTTTCAGGTCCTTCAGAAATCATTTTAAGCAATTGATCACTGCTGATAAGATAGGCCAGGAAAACATTAGCAATAAAAAAAGAAATTATCAAAAAGATGAACCATTTTATCGCTTTCTTTCTAATTTTTTCGCCATTCCACTCTTGTTTATCTAAACGAATTTGAGCTCCTCTATCTCCTTCAATCCAAAACTCGATTCTACGAAAAACCATTTCCAGAAAAATAGTTTGTGGACAAATCCATCCGCAAAATATACGCCCGAAGATTACAGTAAAAAGAATGACAAAAACAACCCCAACAATCATCGAAATCACAAACAAGTAAAAATCTTGCGGCCAAAATGGAAACCCAAAAATATTGAATCTTCTTTCGAGAACATTGAACATCATAAACTGATTTCCGTTAATCTTCACAAAAGGATTTGCTACCAGAATAATCAGCAGAAAATAGCTGACCCACTTTCGATAATCGTAAAATTTTCCTGATGGTTTTTTAGGAAAAATAAATTTTCTATTTCCCTCTTCATCAATAGTTCCGATGGTATCTCTAAAAGCTTCGTCTGGTAAATTTGACATATTATTGGATATTTATTTAATCACAAAATCTTTGTCAAAGTTAGTGACTTTGACAAAGATTATAGCTTTAATAACTGTTTATTCGTTGTTAAAAAAATTATTTAGTTACTGCTGTACTATCGGTGGCAGTTGCGGCTGTAGCGTCGGTTTTTGGAGCACTTGGATCAACCCATATTTCACCTTCTGGTGCTTTTGGATCTTTTGGATTAGAGCCTTTCAAGGACAACACATAACTGGCAACTTCTTGCATTTGTTTTGGTTTCAAAGTACCTTTCCATGAAATCATTCCTTTCCCGTCTCGTCCACCATTTACTAGAGTGTGAAAAACATTTTTGATTCCACCACCTAGAATCCATCGATCATCGGTTAGATTTGGTCCAATTTGTCCTCCAGCATCAGCTCTGTGGCAAGGGATACAATTAGCGGTAAAAATAGCTTTTCCAGCGGCTAAATCTGCAGCATCTGTCAACAGAGTAACTGTGTTTTCATCCATTAAATCCGGAGCAGTTTTTTTGTATTCTGCAATATCAATTTGGGCTTGAGCCATTTCTTTTTTCAATTCCGTTTCTTGATTATCTGCACCCATTATTTCAAAACGGACTAAATATACAACAGCAAAAACAATACAAGCGTAAAACAAATATACCCACCAAGGTGGCAAATTGTTGTCTAACTCTTTGATTCCATCGTAATCATGATGTAGCAATATTTCTCCTTCATCGTCCTGTTGTTTTGGTTTAATCAAGAAGTTAGTAACATTTTTATATATCGCGCTATCTTTGAAACCCAAATCTTTTATTTCTTCTAATTTGGCTTTTTGCTCTTCAGTTAACAATAGATAAGTGATAGTATCAACTGCATTAATAGTAACTTCAATTGCTATTAACAAAAAGAGAAATACTAATAAAAACACTGCCACCATTGGGAATTTTATAAATGCTGGTTTGTCTCCAGAGTCGATGAAATATTCCATTGCAGCAAAGACCGCGAAGAAAACAACAAGGACTCTTAAATATGTTGGGATTAATTTTTTCATTTTATATCGGTTTTGAAAATTATATGGTTTGGTCGTCGTCTAATGGAATTTGGCTCATTTCGGTAATTTTTTCTTTATTGTACGAAAATACCCAAATACCAAGTCCCACAAAAAAGGCAAAGAAGATTAGTAACGAAAGTATTGGAAATACCGCAACTCCCGCGATGGTCTCCATATTGTGTTTTATTTGTTCGAACATAACTACTTTTATTTTTTTACCTTAATATCAGTTCCCAATCTTTGTATATATGCGATTAACGCTACTATTTCTCTTTCGTTCATTGGAACAAATTTTTCTCCTCTGGCTTCGGCTTTTTTCTTGCTATTGTCATAACTTTTCACAAAATCAGGATCATTTTTCAAGCTTTCTTCTATTTTAACCGCTTGGGCTCTCAAATCCTTTTCAGCATTTGCAACTTGTGCGTCTGTATAAGGAACTCCCAGAGTAGCCATTACCTCCATTTTCTTTTGGAGTAAAGAATTGTCCATTGCTTCGTTATCGAACAACCATTTATAACTTGGCATAATTGAACCGGCTGAAATACTTTGTGGACTCCAGAAGTGATTAAAATGCCAATTGTCGTTGAATTTACCACCTTCTCTCAATAAATCCGGACCGGTACGTTTTGATCCCCATAGGAATGGGTGATCGTAAACAAATTCTCCTGCTTTAGATTGTGGCCCATAACGTTCCACTTCACTACGGAAAGGACGAACTGATTGTGAGTGACAGCCCACACATCCTTCACGAATGTATAAATCACGACCTTGCAATTCTAATGGTGAATATGGTTTTACACTAGCAATAGTAGGTATATTTGATTTTACCATAATCGTTGGTACAATTTGAACAACCCCACCAATAAGAATAGCTATTACAGCAAAAATTGTCAATTGGATAGGTCTTCTTTCTAACCAAGCGTGGTATTTTTCGCCTTTGATTCTTCCAGGTGTAATTTTTTGTAATTCGGGAGCTTCGGCTAATTCATCTTCGATTGTTGAACCTGCTCTTACAGTTTGAATAATGTTATAAACCAAAACCAACATTCCTGTCAGGTATAAAGTTCCACCAATAGCTCTCATCCAATACATTGGCATAATCTGAGTTACTGTTTCAAGGAAGTTACCATAAGTTAAAGTTCCGTCTGGATTAAATTGTTTCCACATAGAAGCTTGTAAAAATCCAGCAACATACATTGGAATTGTATAAAGTATGATTCCTAAAGTTCCAATCCAGAAATGAAAATTGGCTAATTTAGTTGAGAACAAAGTAGTTTTAGTCATTCTTGGTATCAACCAATAAATAATACCGAAAGCCATAAATCCGTTCCAAGCCAAAGCTCCAACGTGAACGTGAGCAATAATCCAGTCGGTGTAATGTGCTATGGCGTTTACATTTTTAAGCGACAACATTGGTCCTTCAAAAGTGGACATTCCATAACCGGTAATAGCTACGACGAAGAATTTTAAAACTGGCTCTTCACGAACTTTATCCCAGACGCCTCTCAAAGTTAGTAATCCGTTGATCATACCACCCCAAGATGGAGCAATCAACATTATCGAGAATACAACACCTAAATTCTGTGCCCAAGTTGGTAAAGCAGAATATAATAAATGGTGAGGTCCAGCCCAAATGTATAAAAATATTAAGGACCAGAAGTGAACAATAGACAGTCTATAAGAATAAACAGGACGATTAGCCACTTTTGGAACAAAATAATACATCAACCCTAAAAATGGTGTAGTCAAGAAAAAGGCAACCGCATTATGACCATACCACCATTGAACCAAAGCATCCTGAACTCCTGCGTAAACGGAGTAACTTTTCATTCCGCTCACTGGCAATGCCAAACTATTGAAAATATGCAAAACTGCTACAGTTACGAAAGTGGCTATATAAAACCAAATGGCCACATATAAATGACGCTCTCTCCTTTTTAAAATTGTACCAATCATGTTGATGCCAAACGCTACCCAAATTAAAGCAATAGCAATATCTATTGGCCATTCTAATTCGGCGTATTCTTTGGAAGTACTATATCCTAATGGTAAGGAAACAGCTGCCGCAACAATGATTAATTGCCAACCCCAGAAGTTTAAGTTGCTCAAAAAATCGCTGAACATTCTGGCTTTTAGCAATCGTTGCAGTGAATAATAAATCCCGGCAAACATTGCATTTCCAACAAAGGCAAAAATTACCGCATTAGTATGTAAAGGTCTCAATCTACCGTAACTCAGCCACGAAATTCCGTCGGTGATGTTAGGAAAAAGAAACATAGTGGCCAAGATAAGCCCAACCAACATTCCCACAACACCAAAAACGATGGTTGCGTAAATGAACTTCTTTACAATTTTGTTGTCATAATAAAACTGTTGCATTTCCATAAATAGTACTTGTTTATTGGTTTAAAAATTTAAGGTTTAGGATTATTTTCAGTAATCTGGATAGTGTCATCACTTGCTTTCTTAATAAGTTCGTCGTCAAAAAGCATTCGAACTGAAGGAGTATAATCATCATCGTATTGACCCGATTTTACAGCTCTTATAAAAGCTAAAAAGAAAAATACAGCCACAACAATACTGATGGAAATAAGTAAATATATAACACTCATAAAAACAATTTGATTTAGCAAATATACTTTAAGGATTTCTCTCAAATTATGATAATTATCATATTTTCAAGGTTCAGTCAAATGTAAGATAAAAACAAGGAAATAATTAATCTATTTCAATCTATTTGCATAAAAATTACTAACAATAGTAACAAAACTAACAATCGTCACAGTGCTTAAAGGCATTATTATCGCAGCTACTAATGGCAATAAGTTTCCTGTAATTGCGAATGATAATCCTACAATATTATATAAAATCGACAGGACAAAACTCATCTTTATTGTTGTAATTGATTTCTTAGATAATTTTAAAAAATAATTCATTGTTTTAAATTCACTAGCATCTAAAATTGCATCGCAGGCAGGCGAAAAAACATTAACGTTTTCAGAAATCGAAATTCCTATATTACTTTGCGCCAAAGCTCCAGCATCATTTAGCCCGTCGCCAACCATCATCACGTTTTGACCGTTTTCTTGTAATTTTTTTATGAATTCTAGTTTCTGCTCTGGTTTTTGATTGAAAATTAATTCGGTACTTTTTGGTAAAATAGCTTCTAAAGAAGTACGTTCCCCTTCGTTATCTCCAGACAAAACCTTGATTTTATAATTGACACTTAATTTTTCGAAAAGCTCGGCTAAACCTTCTCTATATTGATTATTGAAAATGTACTTACCAAAATAAATTTCATTTATCTTAATGTGAACCGATGTTTGCTGAATGTTATCTCCCTCCTTTTTGCCAACAAAATCTGCTGAACCAACCTCAATTTGAGTTCCATCAATATTGGCTTGAATTCCTTTCCCGGTGATTTCTTCAAAATTAATAATTTTCAACCTTTTACATTCTGGTAAAAAATCATACAACATGCGACTTAACGGATGATTGGATGCCCGAAGTACGTTTTTTAAAATAATTAAATTATCTTCTGAAAGTTGAGCACCTTCAAAAGAAATATTCGATTTTTTATTGGTAGTAATTGTTCCTGTTTTATCAAAAACTATGGTATCAACTTTAGCTAATTGTTCGATAACCAATGCGTTTTTAAGGTAAAATTTCTTTTTACCTAAAATTCGTAAAACATTTCCCGTCGTGAAAGGTGCTGTCAAAGCCAATGCGCAAGGACAAGCCACAATTAATACGGCTGTAAAAACATTGAAAGCAATATTAGCATCGATAAAAATCCAATACCCAAATCCCGCAAAAGCAATAATCAAGAGTATTGGCGTAAAATAATGACTAATAGTATCCGTAATGGATTTGTATTTTTGCTCTACATTTTTCTGAAAAACATCGTTACTCCAAAGTTGCGTCAAATAGCTTTGTGAAACCGAATGCAAAACTTCCATTTCAATCACTTTTCCTATTTGTTTTCCACCAGCGAAAACTTTATCGCCTGATTTTTTAGTAATAGGAATAGCTTCTCCCGTTACAAAACTATAATCAATTTCGGCTTTTTCGGAGATTAAAATACCATCAACGGGAATCAGTTCTTGGTTTCTAATTAAAAGACGATTCCCTTTTTCGATATCATAAATTGGAACGCTTTCTTCAGAAAAATCAGTATTGATTCTCGTAATTGCAATTGGAAAATATGATTTAAAATCCCTCTCGAAACTCAGGAAACTATAGGTTTTGATTTGGAACATTTTACCCAGAAGCATAAAGAAAATCAAACCTGTCAAGCTATCGAAAAAACCCGAACCATAATCCATTACGATATCGAAAGTACTTCGAATGAAGAATATAATAATCCCTAAAGCGATTGGAATATCGATATTCAACATTCCTGATTTGATACTTTTATAAGCTGAAATATAGTAACCGCTTGCTGAATACAAGAAAGACGGCAAGGACAAAGCAAAAATTAACCAACGAAAAAAAGGTTTATAAGTATCTAACCAAAATTCTTTCACTTCAAAATACTCAGGAAAAGAAAGTAGCATAATATTGCCAAAACAAAAGAAGGCCAAGCCTAATTTATAGGTCAAGCTTCTATCGACGTTGTTTTTTCCTGTTTCATAATTTTCTAAACTGATGTAGGGTTCGTAACCAATAGAACTCAATAAATGCACAATTGCTTTTAGTGAAACAACCTCGGGATTGTAAGTGATACGAACTTTTTTCTCCGGAAAATTTACTTGTGAAGTACTGATTCCTTTTTGTAGTTTTTGAAGATTTTCAAGAATCCAAATACAAGAACTACAATGAATGTGCGGAATACTCAATGAAATAATGGCTGTTCTGTCTTCCTGAAATTCTAAAAGTTTTGAAACAATACTTTCATTGTCTAAAAAATCATATTTTCCTGCAATATCCAGAGGTGTTGCTCCGGGAGATTTTTCGAAATCATAATAGCAGGTCATGTCATTAAGACTGAAAATTTCATATACAGTTTTGCAACCGTTGCAACAAAAGATTTTTTTATCAAAGACAATTTGGTCTTCTTTTGCAACGTCCAACCCACAGTGGAAACAGGATTTTAACTCCATAAACTTTTCTGTTTTTACAGATTGCAAATATAATAGGTGAATAAATTAAAAATATGATAATTATCATATTATTTTGTAGATTTGCATTACTAAAATAATATTTCTGTGTATGGGCAAATGTGAACAGTGTATCGTTAGAGAATTTAGCTCTTTGAAAGCGTTAAATAAAGATGAACTAATAAAACTCGCCGAATGTAAAACCTCTTACACCATAAAAAAAGGGAGCCCTATATTTGAAGAAGGAGATATTGTTAATGGTATATATTGTGTTACATCTGGTGCTTGCAAATTGTCAAAATTGAGCCCTAACGGAAAAGACCAAATCATAAAACTAGTAAAAGCCGGAGAGTTACTCGGACAACGTTCGATGATTAGTGATGAACCCGCGAATTTGAGTGCTGTGGCTCTAGAAGATATGGAAGTTTGCTTTATTCCTAAAAGTGAAGTAATAAATATGTTTGACAACAACAATCAGTTTTCAATGAATATGATGAAAACGATTTGTGGTGATTTGAAAGAAGCCAGCGAACATATGATTTCTATTTCTCAAAAAACGGTTAAAGAACGTTTAGCTGAAACACTCGTTTATCTTGAAGAAACATTTGGAAAAAACGAAGATGGATCACTGCGCATTCAATTGTCTCGTGAAGAATTGGCAGGTATGATTGGAACAGCAACCGAAAGTTGTATTCGATTACTTTCAGATTTTAATAAAAATGGATTGATTGGATTGATTGGCAAGAAAATAGTAATAAAAGATATTGCCAAACTTAAGAGAATTGCAGATATAGTCTAAATCATTTTAGACTTTTTTTTATTTAATCAGAAATTTTAAATTAAATTTTTTGGCTTCTTCCCAAAATTGAAATATTTGAAAATCATAGATTTTCAATTATAATTTTTTGGCTTCTTCCCAAAAAATATCCATTTCTGCCAAAGTCATATCCATTAATGGCTTGCCCAATTCCCCTGCTTTGCTCTCGAGGTATTGAAATCTTTTGATGAATTTTTTATTGGTTCGTTCCAAAGCGTCTTCAGGATTTATATTTAAAAATCGTGCATAGTTAATCATCGAAAACAAGACGTCTCCAAACTCGGATTCCATTTTATCTTGATTTCCAGACTCAACCTCAACTTGAAGTTCTGCTAACTCTTCTTGTACTTTATCCCAAACCTGATGCGGTTCTTCCCAATCGAAGCCCACTCCCTTCACTTTATCCTGTATTCGGCTTGCTTTCACTAGAGCTGGTAAACTTTTTGGCACACCTTCGAGAACCGATTTTTTACCTTCTTTAAGTTTTAGTTTTTCCCAATTTTGTTTCACTTCTTCCTCATCTTTAACCACTACATCGCTATAAATATGCGGATGACGGTGAATGAGTTTTTCACAAATTTCATTGCACACATCGGCAATGTCAAAATCGTTAGTTTCACTTCCAATTTTGGCATAAAAAACAATGTGCAATAACAAATCTCCTAATTCCTTCTTGACTTCGTTCAAATCATTATCCAAAATAGCATCGCCCAATTCGTAGGTTTCTTCGATAGTCAAATGGCGCAAAGTTTGGATTGTTTGCTTTTTATCCCAAGGACACTTTTCGCGCAAATCGTCCATAATATTCAATAATCGTTCGAAAGCTTGGAGTTGGTTTTTTTTGGAGTTCATTGTATTTGTGTTTTGTGTAAAAATAAGAAATCCTGTCAGGAAAACATCGTGACAGGATTAAAATATATTTTAGAAAGTTTGATTACTCTTTTTTAGCTTTTGCTTTTTTGACTGTAGCTTTTTCGGCAATTACTTCTTCTACAACACTTTCTTTAATTTCCTCCGCGTTGTCGATTATTGGTTCTTCTTTAGAAACCATTCCTTTAGCTTGAAGTAAATTATACCAATTTAAAACTTTTTTGATATCAGACGGGTAAACTCGTTCAGAATCGTATTCAGGAAGAATTTCTGAAAAATAAGCAACCAATGTTGCATTATCTTCTTTATGTGAAATTGCTGGACCTTCATTTTCTTTGATGGCGATGTTTCTCATCACTTCTGTCAAAGGTTTTTCCGCGTTAATAGTGTAGATAGAAATTTCAGAGAGTAAACTTACGTTTACTTTCAAACCAACAGATATTTTTTTTCCATCGACTAAGGATTCAGCCAAAAATCCAGTACGAGTTTGAACTTTTAATGCATACAAACCGGGTTTCCCAGAAATTGATAATATTTTTTCTAAATTCATTTTAATTTATATTTTTTAAAATTGATATTGTACTTACTATTACTATTGAATATTTATCGTCCTTTTTTATTGCAAAATTTCATTCTATAATCAGGTCTAGCTTTGCCATCCATAATGTTTTGCAATTTCTTTTTATTTAATTGTCTTTTCAATGTCGAAATCAAATCCGTAAATAAGATTCCTTCGTTATGGTCGTATTCGTGTTGAATGACGCGTGCAATCAAACCATCGAAAACTTCGGTTTTTAAATTGAAATCTTCGTCGCAATATTCAATAGTGATTTTTTCGTTCCGATATACTTCTTCGCGAACATCAGGAATGCTGAGACAACCTTCGTTAAAACTCCATAATTCACCTTCTTCTTTCAACATTTTAGCATTGATAAAAGTGCGTTTAAACCCTTTTAATTGCTGCTGTTCATCCATTGGTAAATCTTCATCTTCGCCAAAAGGAGTTGTATCAATCACAAAAAGTCGAATGTTCAAACCAACTTGTTGAGCCGCTAGTCCTACACCAAAGGCATTATACATAGTTTCATACATATTCGCGATAGTCTCATTCAGATTGGGATACTCTGCGGTAATCTCCTCTCCTACCTTTCTTAAAATTGGATCGCCATATCCTACAATTGGTAAAATCATTAGTATTGTTTTAAGTATTATCTACTACAAAATCAGAATTCCGTTTATTAAATTCAGTTTGCAAAAATAGTAAAAAAATGTGCATTCAATTATCCTTGATTGATAATTAAATTAAGTTTAAAAATCAAAGTCGATTATATTAGAAATAATATAGCACATTTCTTACCTTTGCTGACAACTCATCATCTATGATTGAACACATTAAAAAATTTACAGATAGCTCGTACTTTACAAATGCACTAAAGGTAACTATAGCTGCTGTTATTCCGGTTTTACTGTTTACCTACCTAGGTGATTTTGAAATAGGATTTACTATTGCTATCGGAGCTTTTTTAACCTATCCAAGCGACATTCCAAGCAGTCTCAAAGACAAAATTCAGGGCATCTTCGTTACCATAATCCTTATTTCTGGCACAAATTTATTGGTCAACATAAGCCATCCGTATTCTTGGATTTTTTATCCTTTTGTGGCAGTACTAATTTTTTTCTTGTCTATGTTGTCCGTATTTGGAAGAAGAGCTACAGTGGTTTCATTTTCAGTTTTGCTTTCGGTTTCGTTGGCATTTGCACATTTGGGAACTGGCTGGGGAATGATTCAACACGTTTTACTACTCTTCGCGGGAGGTATATTTTACCTGTTAATTTCACTTATTTTTAATTACATCTGGCCTTACCGCTATCTCGAATTACAAATTGCAGAATGTATAAAACTAACTGCCAAATACCTGAAACTAAGAGGAGATCTTTGGAATCCTTATGCAGATAAAAAGGCGATTATCGAAAAACAGCTTCATCTTCAGGTAGAAATAAATGAAATTCATCAAAACATTAGGGAGGTTTTAATCAGCAATTACTCAGGTTCATCTAATCAAAACCGGAAACTGCTCATCGTTTTTGTTTCCCTGTTGGAAATTCTTGAACTTGCATTATCAACTTCATTCGACCATAACAAGTTGCACAGAAAATTTGAAGAACATCCCGAAGTACTACTAACCTATCAAACACTGGCTTACAATCTTGCTTCAAGTTTAAAAAGACTTTCCAAAAGTGTAAAAAAAGAGAATAATTTTGTTCCAAAAAATAACTTGATCAAAGATTTGAACGCATTAGAACTTTCCATTTCTGATTACAGTTCTAATCTTGGTAAAATTGAAGCTTCTGAAGGGGTTTTTATGTTAACCACTATGTTGCAATATGCCGAGAAACAGGTTGAAAAAATTAAAATTGTACAACGTGCATTTTCTGCTAAAATTAGCTCTTCTGATTTTAATGGAAGAGATAAAGATTTAGAAAAATTCTTAACGCCCCAATATTATCTTTGGAGTACCTTAATCGAAAATTTTAGCTTTTCCTCCACTATTTTCAGGCATTCGTTGCGGTTGACCGTGACTATTTTAGTTGGGCTTGTCATTAACAAAATACTCTATTTTCATAACGAATATTGGATTTTACTAACTATAGTCGTAATTATGCGTCCCGGATATGGATTGACAAAAAAGAGATCATTCGAAAGGATTTTCGGAACAATTGTAGGAGGATTAATTGCTTTTGGAATCCTCTATTTCGTTCACAACAACATTATTATTAGCTCACTGACCATTCTTTGTATTCTATTAGGCTTTTCATTCGCACAAACTAATTATAAAATCAGTGCCATTTTTGTCACGATGTATATTGTTTTTATTTTCGGAATATTAACCCCAAATATCACCGAAGTTTTACAATATCGAGTTGTTGACACGCTAGTTGGAAGTCTATTGGCATTTCTTGCCAACCACTTTTTATGGCCTTCTTGGGAATTTTTAAAAATCCCGGTTTATTTGAAAAATTCTATCAAAGCAAATCAGAAATACTTGAAAGAAATCTCCCTATTTTACAACAAAAAAGGGGAAGTTTCCACTTCCTATCGATTAGCGAGAAAAAATGCTTTTATCGAAATAGGAAATCTTATGGCATCTTTTCAAAGAATGGCACAGGAGCCAAAATCAAAACAAAAACAATTGCCCCAAGTTTATAAACTAGCGGTTCTAAATCACACTCTACTGTCATCATCAGCCTCATTAGGCACTTACATACAATCCCATAAAACGTCTTCAGCTTCGAAGGCTTTTAATGTTGTGGTGAATACTGTTACAAAAAATCTTGACCACGCCATCGTGCTTTTGAACGAGGACATTATTGATGAAGCAGAAAAAACAGATCAAGTCGATTTGGCACTTCGATTTACCGAATTAAAAAATATCCGAGCCAGAGAATTAAAAGAGGGAATTTCTATGGATGAAGAGGCCTTTCAATTAAAAATGCAAGAAGCCCAACTCGTAATCGAGCAATTAATTTGGCTCACCAATTTATCTGAAAATATTCTGAAAACAACAAAACTATTAATGGAACCTGAAAGCCAAAACTAAAATATAGTTTTAAAACATTTTTCGGGTCAAATAATCTTGTAACATTATTGTTGCCGAAATTTCATCAATCAGGGCTTTGTTTTGGCGCTGTTTCTTTTTCATTCCGCTATCGATCATCGACTGGAAAGCCATTTTTGAAGTAAAGCGTTCGTCTACGCGAATGACTTTCATATCAGGAAAATGATTCGTAAAATGAGTCACGAATCCCTTTATGATAGAAGCACTTTCGGAAGGTTGTCCATTCATTTGTTTGGGTTCACCAATGAGGACTGCTTCGACCTTTTCTTTGGAAAAATAATCCTTCAAAAAAGCAATTGCTGTTGCAGATGGAATGGTCGTCAAACCCGAAGCAATGATTTGTAGTTCATCGGTGACTGCTATTCCAGTTCGTTTTTGTCCGTAATCTATGGCGAGGATTCTTGGCATTTTATTTTAATTATATCGCAAAGATACACAAGAAACAACACAATTTAAGACTAATATAAGCTTTGGATTTTTTAAACAAAAAGAAGAAAAATGTTAGTATTTCAAAAACAAAGTAGTTTTCAAAAAAATCCAATTATCTTTGCCAAAAACCTATCAAAAATGAACGAATTACAATCCATAATAGAACAAGCTTGGGAAAACCGCGCTTTGTTGCAAGAAACAAAAACAACTGATGCTATCAGATCAGTTATCGAATTATTAGATGCAGGAAAATTACGTGTTGCCGAGCCTGTTGGCGAAGGCTGGCAAGTTAACGAATGGGTAAAGAAAGCCGTTGTTCTCTATTTTCCAATCCAAAAAATGGAAACATTAGAAGCTGGAATCTTCGAATACAACGACAAAATGTTGCTCAAAAGAGATTATGCTGGCAAAGGAGTTCGTGTAGTTCCAGGAGCTTCTGCTCGTTATGGTGCTTTTTTGGCTAGCGGTGTAATTATGATGCCAAGTTATGTAAACATTGGTGCTTATGTAGATTCTGGAACAATGGTTGATACTTGGGCAACCGTTGGTAGTTGTGCCCAAATTGGCAAAGACGTTCACCTTTCCGGCGGTGTTGGAATTGGTGGTGTTTTGGAGCCTTTGCAAGCTGCACCGGTTATCATTGAAGACGGCGCATTTATTGGTTCTCGTTGTATTATTGTTGAAGGCGTTCACGTTGGAAAAGAAGCCGTTCTTGGAGCGAATGTTTGCCTGACTGCTTCCACAAAAATCATCGATGTTACCGGAGAAACTCCTGTTGAAAGAAAAGGATTTGTTCCTGCCCGTTCCGTTGTAATTCCTGGAAGTTACACTAAAAAGTTTGCCGCTGGAGATTTTCAAGTGCCTTGCGCTTTGATAATTGGAACTCGTAAACCTTCGACTGATTTGAAAACTTCTTTGAATAACGCGTTGCGAGAATATGATGTTGCAGTTTAACACCATATCATAAAAATATTGTACATTCCTCCCTCAAAAAGGGAGGTTTTTTTATACTATGAAAATACTGGTTATACAACAAAAAATGATTGGCGACGTGCTGGTAAGCACCATAATTTGCAATAATTTGCGAAAAGCTTATCCTGATGCACAAATCGATTATTTGGTTTATGAATCGACAATTCCTGTCTTGGAAGGCAATCCCAATATTGACAATGTTCTTTTATTTCAAGAAAAACATCGCAAAAGCAAGAGAGAATTGCTGGATTTAGCACACGAAATTCGAGGAATCAAATACGATTTAATCATTGATGCTTATTCCAAGTTGG
This sequence comes from Flavobacterium psychrophilum, assembly GCA_945860385.1. GTDB lineage: Bacteria > Bacteroidota > Bacteroidia > Flavobacteriales > Flavobacteriaceae > Flavobacterium > Flavobacterium psychrophilum_K. The sequence continues at coordinate 41,137 of CAMAQD010000020.1, read as the reverse complement.
AAAGTTGGCTGATTGTTTTATTAAGCGGCGCCAAAAGAAAAATTTCGTACAAAAAATTCGGACGCACTTTTTTATATACTGATAATGTTGCTTTTGCCGAATTTCCAAAAACAAACTTGGGATTGGCCATCGAAAGACGACTTTCGTTATTAGAACCACTTGACTTAAAAATTGAAATTGACCCTTTTCCGAAATTATTTGTAACCGAAAAAGAAAACCAAAACGCAATAGCTCAATTTGAACATTATCAATTACAAAAAGACAGAAAAACAATAATGATAAGCCTTTTAGGAAGCGAAAATTTAAAAACGTATCCTTTAGACTATATGGCAAAAGTGGTTGATTTCATTGCCGATAATAAAGACGTAAACATTCTTTTTAATTATTTTCCAAAACAAATCAAGGATGCCAAAATCGTTTTTGATGCTTGCAAACCTTCGACACAGGAAAAAATATATTTTGATTTATTGGGCAATGATTTGCGTTCCTTTATAGCCATAATGAACAATTGTCATTTGATTATTGGCAACGATGGAGGCGCCATCAATATGGCAAAAGCTTTAGGGAAATCCTCTTTTATTATTTTTTCACCTTGGATTGAAAAGAAAATCTGGGCCACTCTTGAAGATGGCATTCATCATATTTCAGTACATTTGAACGACTTCAAACCAGAATTATTGGCCGAAAAAACGGAGAAAGAACTTAAAAAAAATGCGCTTTCGTTGTATCAAGAATTCAAACCCGAATTGTTCGACGATAAAATTGAATTGTTTTTGAAACAGAATCTTTAAATTAAGACTTCCAGAATTTCAATTTCTTTTTCAAAAGTCTTTTTTTAGCAAAACGAACTTGAAAATCATTGGTGTAAAACCACATTTTTTCGAAAATTTCCTCTTCGGTTTGAGCAGTATATAATTTAGAATATTCATTGCTCATAACCGCAACCATATCCTTTTTAGGAGTCAAATGACTTAGGTTTTTCATCCTGAAATCAAAATCCATCGTATCATGAAATTCCATTCTGTTTAAATCGACTAAGAAGAAATCATATTTTCCTTCAACAGTCTTTTTTATCAGTGTGTTGCCTGGAGAATGATCTAGAAACTCAATTCCTTTTTCGTGCAAATCGAATGAAAACTGGGTAAATTGTCGTAAAATATTCTCGTTATCTGGAAAATCCGGAATTTCAACTAATTCCCTATAAGTCAAATCGCATTGAAGATGTTCGCTCACATAATAACTATCTTTGAGTCCAACAGCATCATAATTTTCAAAATAAGCAATGGGTTGTGGCGTTCCGATTCCTTTTTCTAATAAAGTTGTAGCGTATTCAAAAGACCGTCTGGCTTTAGATTTCCTGAAATATCTGTAAGCAATTTTATTTATGAGATGGGGAATTTTGAAGGATTTGATGTTGATGGTTTTTCCTTCTAATTCAAAAAGTTTGATTTTGTTTCTTTGTCCGTCTCCAAAAAGAATTCCTTTTGAGTCGAAATTATTTATAAAATAGAGTACTTCTTTAGAATTGGCAACCGATTTAGAAAACACCTGTTTAATTTTCATTTTTTATCTTATTTTCAAAATTGTGCTAATCCTACAAAGATATAATTATTACATTTGCAAACAATAAAATCATTTCTTTCCACAACCTTAAGGGAGTTTTATTGTCTTAGAAAAAAACTGATCCATGACCAAAATCAACATTATCTTACCAGCTCTTCCCAAATACCCAGTAGGTGGGTTTAAAGTCTTGTTTGAATATGCAAATAAAATGGCTGAAGATCACAACGATGTATGGATTTACTATCCTAAAAGACTCAAACCAGAAAAAATCAGAAAAGGTGTTTTTTATAAATTTGCATTTGAAATTGCTAAATATTTGAAAATTAAAAATCATTTTGCAGGAAGATGGTTTAATCTCAATGAAAAAGTAAAAGAAAATTTCATTTACACCCTAGAGGAAAAATACATTAGAGATTCGGATGTAACTATCGCAACCTCTTGGGAAACCGCAGAATGGATTGGAAATTATTCGCAAAACAAAGGAAAAAAACTCTACATAATACAGGACTTTGAAACTTGGTCAGGAAGTAAAGAAAGAATTATACAAACTTGGAAATTACCTTTGCAAAAAATTGCAATTGCAAAATGGCTAAAAAAAATGGTAAATGAAGTTGGCGAAGAATGTATAATAATCAGAAATGGTTTAGATCACAGTACTTTCGGTGTTGATATCAATATAGAAAATAGAAACCCCTCAAAAGTGTCAATGCTTTACCATAAATTGGAATGGAAAGGTTCTAACATTGGAATTGAAGCTTTAAAAATTGTAAAAAAAACAATCCCAAATCTAGAAGTTGATCTTTTTAGCACCTCAAAAAGAAATGATTTTATTCCCGAATGGATGAATTTTCACGAAAAACCAAAAAATTTAAGAAAATTATATAATAATTCCAGCATATTTATATCTCCTAGCCTATCCGAAGGCTGGGGATTGCCTAGAGCCGAAGCTATGCAATGTGGCTGTGCTACAATAATAACCGATGTGAATGGTCATAACGATTATGGAACAAAAGACGAGGATTATTTAATGGTAAATCCTAACAACCCGGAAGATTTAGCAAATTCAATTATTAAATTAATAAATAACGATAAGCTAAGATTTACAATTTCCAAATCTGGTACTAATTTAATCCAAAAATTTACTTGGGAAAACTCATATCAACAAATGAAAAATACCTTCTAACGAACGAAGTATTTTACAAAACATTTGAATAATCTTACCTTGCATTGTTAAATTTTGGCTATGAAAAAAAAACCTACTTGTTCCTTGATAACTCCAACTTATAATTGGCCCGAAGCATTAGAACTATTGTTATTAAGTGTATTAAACCAGACGGTTTTACCCCAAGAAGTGATAATTGCAGATGATGGTTCTAGAGAAGAAACCAAAGAATTATTAGCCCATTTTCAAAAAAAATTTCCAATACCTTTAATTCATATTTGGCACGAAGATGTAAAAAACCGAAAACCAAAAATTATGAACAAAGCGATTGCGGCAGCGAAATACGATTATATAGTTGAGATTGATGGCGATATAATTATGAACAAACATTTCATCGAAGACCATCTCACTTTTGCTGCAAAAGGACATTATTTATTTGGTTCCCGTGTAAATATTCAAGAGAAAATATTACCGGAATTATTTTCAGAAAAAATTATTGATTTCAATTTTTTTTCCAAAGGAATCAAAAAAAGAGGACGAACTATTCGGATTCCTTTCCTAATGAATTTTGCAAAAAGTGTGGACAAACGTTCTCGCAAACTTCGCGGTTGCAATATGTCTTTTTGGAAAGAAGATTTTATAAAAATTAATGGATTTAATGAAGATTTAGTGGGTTGGGGAATTGATGATTCCGAAATGATTCAACGTTTACACAACATTGGAATCAAAGGAAAAAGATTAAAATATTCCGGAATTGCTTATCATATTTACCACAAAGAACAATCTAAAAGTCATCTGGGAATAAACAATGAAATCGAGAGACAAACTATTGAAAAGAAACTTACTTTTATCGAAAAAGGAATTAATCAATACTTATAATGTTTGACATAGCCGTAATTCTAATCAACTATAGTTCTAGCGAACACAGCATTAATTGTATTCGTTCCATTGTTGAAAAAACCTCAAAAAATATTCATTATCAAATTATTATAACTGATAATTGTTCTGAAAAAGAGGATTATTTAAAGCTGAAATCGTTTTGCGATGAAGTTAATTATCCAAATTTAGAACTACATCGAAGCAACATAAATTCAGGATTTGGCGGGGGAAACATGTTTGGTGTTCAGTTTGCTAATGCCAAGTATTTGGCTTTCGTAAATAACGACACTTTATTGAAAAATGATTGTCTTTCGATTCTAAAAAACGCATTAGATACTAATCCAAATATTGGAATTGCAGGAGCTCAAGCTTTTAAAGAGAATGGAGATTTTATGATTTCGCTTGATCATTTTGCTTCTCCAGCGAGAGAAATTATTGGTAGAAGCTTTTTGGAAAGTATCAATTCTAAAAAATACCCAAAACGAAAAAAGAAATACACAAATCCGCTGCAAGTCAACTTTGTCCCTGGAAGTTTCATGTTTGTCAGAGCAAATGATTTCTACGAAGTTGGTGGTTTTGACACTAACATATTTCTTTATTACGAAGAAACAGACTTATGCATCCGACTGGCAAAAAAATCAAAGTTTGCTTTCTTGGTTCCTGAAGCTGAATTTGTACATTTTCACGGCGTAAGTACCGGAAAATCATTGGCAATCAAAAAAGAATTAAAGATTTCGCTACTCTATATTATGAAAAAACATTATGGTTTTTTCGGGCATAAAATAGTTATGGCATTTCTAATTTTAAAATACTTTTTCAGTAGTATTCTAAAACCTAAAAATTGGTCGTTATTTTTCCTAATTTTGATTGGCGCTCCATTGTCAAAATCACTAAAAACCAAACAAAAAATCGTAATCCTATGGTAAACGAAGAAGTTCACAAAGCATACGAAATAATAAAAGAAGGCGGAATTATCCTTTACCCAACGGACACTGTCTGGGGAATTGGCTGCGATGCAACAAATCCTGAAGCGGTTGCCAAAATCTACAAACTCAAACAGCGAGCCGAAACTCAAAGTATGATTGTTTTGATGAATGGCGAGAAAATGATGTACAATGTTTTTAAAGACATTCCGGAAGTCGCTTGGCAAATTATGGATTTATCCGAAAAACCGACTACTCTAATTTTGGACAAACCCCGAAATGTTGCACCCAATTTGATTGCTACCGACAATACTTTAGGAATCCGAATTGTTAAAGAGCCTTTCTGTTTCAAATTAATGGAAAAGATGCGAAAACCATTGGTTTCTACTTCAGCGAATATTTCGGGACAGCCCACTCCTATTGCCTTCAAAGATATTAGTCCCGAAATTATAAAAGGTGTGGACTATGTTGTAAATTTGCACCACGAAAAAATTGCCGGAAAACCATCGACAATCATAAAATTGACAAGCGATTCTCAGGTAAAAGTGATACGAAAATAAATTTTACCGCAAATTCGCAAATTATTATTTTTTAGATTTTATGGAAGAATATATTTTTAAAGACGAAAATTATACAATAGTAGGTATTCTATTTGAAGTGCATAAAAATCTAGGAAAAGGTTTTTCTGAAATAGTCTATAAAGATGCTATTGAATATGAATTGCAACAACAAAACATTCCATATCAAAGAGAAAAAGAGTTTTCTGTTAATTATAAAGATACCACTTTAAAGCATAAATTTTACGCAGACTTTGTAGTTTACGATAAAATTATTCTCGAAATAAAAACCGTCGATTGTTTCAACAATAGTCATTATAATCAATGTTTAAATTATTTAAAAGTCTCTAAAAACAAATTGGCAATTCTTGTCAATTTCAATTTAGTTTCTTTAGAATACAAACGCATCATAAGTTCAAAAAATTAATTTGCGAATTTGCGGTAAAATTATGAATTACAAATCAGCCCTAAATAATAAAATATTCGAAGTCATTTCTCAAGCTTCCCAAGAACTTAATCTCGAAAGTTATGTAATTGGTGGATTTGTGAGAGATTTACTTTTAGACAGAGATTTCAAGAAAGACATCGACATTGTTACTGTGGGAAGCGGAATAGCTTTAGCACTAAAAGTTTCAGAATTATTGCCCAACAAACCAAAAGTCCAAGTTTTTAAAACTTATGGAACTGCAATGTTGCGTTTTGAAGACACAGAAATCGAATTTGTAGGTGCTCGAAAAGAATCCTACAATCTTGAAAGTCGTAATCCTGTAGTTGAAAACGGAACTCTCGAAGACGATCAAAATCGCCGGGATTTTACTATCAATGCTTTGGCTTTGTCATTAAATCAAAAGAATTTTGGCGAACTATCAGATCCGTTTAATGGAATGAACGACCTGAAAAACAAAATCATAAAAACGCCACTAGACCCGGACATTACTTTTTCTGACGATCCTTTACGAATGTTGAGAGGAATTCGTTTTGCCAATCAATTAGGTTTTGAAATCGAGGAAGAATCCTTGCAATCCATCAAAAAGAATGCAGACCGAATCAACATTATTTCTGGTGAAAGAATTGTCGATGAATTAAATAAAATCCTTTCGACAGACAAACCATCTATTGGATTTTTACTACTATACAAAACCGGACTTTTAGATATCATCTTACCAGAATTGACTGCTTTAAATCAAGTAGAAGAAATTGAAGGTCAAACCCATAAAAATAATTTTTACCACACTTTGGAAGTAGTCGACAATATTTGTCCGAATACGGATGATGTTTGGTTGCGTTGGTCAGCTTTGTTGCACGATATTGGAAAAGCACCGACTAAAAGGTTTAACAAAAAACAAGGATGGACGTTTCACGGACATGAATTCCTTGGCGGAAAAATGGCGAAAAAAATCTTCGAAAGATTGCATATGCCACTAAACCACAAAATGAAATTTGTCCAAAAAATGGTGATGATGAGTTCACGTCCCATAGTTTTATCGGAAGAGATAGTAACTGATTCTGCGGTACGTCGCTTGGTTTTTGATGCTGGCGAAGATTTGGAAAGCTTGATGACTTTGTGTGAAGCTGACATTACGACCAAAAATCCTAATAAATTCAAGAAATACCATCAAAATTTTGAAATTGTTCGCAGGAAAATCGTGGAAGTCGAAGAACGGGATCACGTTCGAAATTTTCAACCACCCATTTCCGGTGAAGAAATTATGGCGATTTTTAATTTGCAACCTTCACGAGAAATTGGCATTCTAAAAGAAGCGGTAAAAGAAGCGATAATGGAAGGTGAAATTCCAAATGAATATCAAGCTGCTTATGATTTTGTTCTGAAAAGGGGAGCGAAATTAGGACTAAAGATTAACGCTTGTTGAATTGAAATTTAATTGAATATAAAATATCTTTGCAAAAATTAATTCCAACCAATGAAAAAAGAGAATAATTCAGTTATTATTTGGCTATTATCAGGCTGTGCCTTGTTGTTCATTATGGTCGTGGTTGGCGGAATTACCAGATTAACCAATTCAGGACTTTCTATGACCGACTGGCACTTGGTTACCGATACTTTTCCACCACTAGGTGAGGAAAAATGGTCACAAGCATTTGAAGAATATAAAAAATTTCCAGAATATCAAAAAATAAATATTCACAACGATTTCACTCTCAGCGATTACAAGTTTATTTATTTTTGGGAATGGTTTCACCGTCTGATAGGAAGAATTATAGGTTTGGTTTTTATCATTCCGTTTATCTATTTCCTCCTTAGAAAACGACTATCAAGCGAAACCCTAAAAAAATGCTTCATACTTTTAGGAATGGGAGCTTTTCAAGGATTTTTGGGTTGGTTTATGGTACGAAGTGGCTTAATCGATAATCCAGACGTGAGTCACTATAGACTTGCATTGCATTTGACTTTCGCGTTTATCACCTTTGCTTACACGCTTTGGGTAGCCTTGGATTTAATTTATCCAAATAAGGTGCAAGCCATAGTTCCATTGCGAAAATTAGCCCGCATCGCATTGGTTTTTTTGGTGATTCAAATCATTTACGGTGGATTTGTAGCAGGATTGAATGCGGGTTTAATACACAATTATTGGCCGTTAATGAGTGACGGACAATTTCTTCACGAAAGTGTGATTTTAGAAAAAGATAGCTGGTTTCTAAGACTTACCGAAGGCAAAAGCGGAGTGCAGTTTGTTCACCGAACTTTAGCTTATGTAGTTGTTGGACTGATGTTTCTTTTGTTCTATAAAAGCAAAAAATACACGCTCACAAGCCAACAAAAAAATGGCTTGAATGCAATGATTACTATTGTGTTTTTACAATTTATTTTAGGCGTGTTCACCCTACTTTATCACGTTCCCATTTGGCTGGGCCTAGCGCATCAAGTAGTGGCTTTCTTTTTACTAACTTCGATGACTTACACCTTGCATAGATTGTCGAAATAAAAAACAATCCACGATTAAAACCGTGGGCATTTGATAAAATTATAACTGACTATATTGTCACATTTCTCTTTTTCTATACCTTAAAATGTCCAAACTTGCTGCCGAAGATAAATTCTTAGATTTGTCGGATTACGGAAGACCGATTGCAAAACTATTTGCCAATCAATTAAAAAATACCAGATTCACGCCCATTCACGTCACCTTACTTTTTGGCATTTGTGGTCTAATTGCCATTTATTGCATTTTGCAAAATCACTACTTTTTAGCTAGTTTTTTTATCATTCTAAAATCTATAATTGATGCTGTTGATGGTGAACTTGCCAGATTAAAAAACACACCTTCTTATGTTGGAAGATACCTCGACAGTGTGTTTGATATTACACTTAATTTTTTCTTTTTAATGATGATTTGTTATGTGTCCGAAACCTCATTTTGGATGACTTTATTAGCCTTTTTTTGTATTCAGTTACAAGGAACTTTATATAATTATTACTATGTTATTTTGAGAAACAAATCAATTGGCGGAGATAAAACCAGCAAAATTTTCGAAGACAAATCACCATTAGCTTTACCGGGAGAAACCCAAAAATGGGTCAATATCTGGTTCGGAATATACACAATTGTTTATGGAGTTTTCGACAAAATAATTCACACTTTAGACCCAAATGCTTATAAGGTGCAAACTTTACCAAACTGGTTTATGACCTTTGTTTCCATTTACGGATTGGGTTTCCAATTGCTAATTATTGCCGTTATGTTACCTTTGAATTTAATAGAATATATCGTTCCCGTTTTGGTTGTTTATACTTCGTTTGTTTTTGTCTTGATTGGCATCAGGAAGACCTATTTTAAGGTATAAAATCGCAATAGATTAAATCTATTTGGAAATAGTAAATAATTAAACACCAGTATTTATAAACAACTTTATTTAATTTTATAATTTAAATAAAAAACTTAAGTTGAATTATTGAAATTTGACCCAAACCTATGAGAACTTCGCTTGAATTATATAACAATTCATCTTAATTATATAATAGTTTCTGCTGTATTTATTCGGAATTTTGGTTGTAATAAAATAATAATTTAAAACTTAAACAGTTATGCCGAATTCAAAAGAGATTAATGGAAAATGGGACGAGTTAAAAGGAAAACTTAAACAAAAGTATGCTGATTTGACTGATGACGATTTGTTGTTTGAAGAAGGAAAAGAGGATGAAACTTGGGGAAAAATTCAACAGAAAGTTGGAAAAACAGAAAAAGAAATTAAATCTTTATTTGAATAATTTCAGATTCTAAAAAAACTAAAACTGCTTCAATAGCTGAATTCATTTTACTTCCTTTTCAGGATATTTTGAACACGTTTTTAAAGCAGTTTTTTTATGCGTTTTTCTACCCAATCCAAGCTTTGAAATCGGATACTTTTTCACGGCTCACAATCACTTCATCTTCCTTATAAGAAGGTAAAATAACCTTCAGACGAGAGTTGCTGTACACCACAATTTCCTTTATGGATTTTAATGGAACAACGAATTTACGACTTATTCGATAAAAGGTTGCCGGATCCAATTCTTGTTCCAAAACTTCCAAAGTTGATTCAATTAAATAATTTCTGTTATCGAAAGTGTGAATGTACGTTCCTTTATTTTCGCTAAAAAAACATTCGATTTCATCGATGGAAATAACTTTAAGATGCTGCCCGATTTTTACTGTGAACCGATTTTTGAAATTCTTGTTGAATGGATTTTGGAACATTTTTTTTATTTGCTCAAAATCCAGCTGCAAGTTGTTTTCAGCCCCAATAGCAATGGGGATTGACAACCGAGTTTTAAATTTTGAAATTGCCACTTCAAGATCATCTTCGTCAATAGGTTTCAAGAGGTAATCAATAGAATTTAATTTGAATGCTTTTAGTGCATATTCATCGTAAGCCGTCGTGAAAATTATGGCGCTTTTTATGTCCACTTTTTCGAAGATTTCAAACGACAAACCATCCGATAACTGAATGTCGAGAAAGATTAAATCCGGATGTTCATTTTTGGAAAACCATTCGATAGATTCCTCGACGGAATGAAGCAACACTCCTACTTTGATACTAAGTTTTTCGAGTTTGCGTTGCAATAACCTAGCAGCAGGTTTTTCGTCTTCGATTATTATTGTTGTCATTTTAAGTTGGAGGTTAAAAGTTGGAAATTGAAAGTATTCTGAACACTAAAAAACTAATTATTGAACACTACTCCCACTTTTCACTTTTATCTTTATTCATATATTCTTGAATTTTTCTTTCTTCCCAGTTTTGCCCAAAAAATATATTTCGACCAAAAACTGATAATCCGTGAGCTAATAGACCAATTCCCCAAAAAAGCGCTGTTGAGAAAGTTTGCCAACTCCAAAAATCATAGTCTCTATTGGAATTTTCATAGTAATTACCATAAACAATAAATATATTTACCAAAACATACACCATAGCGTGTACATAGAACCCTTTGATTCTTTTTACTCGCTTGTAGGCCGCATTGTAACGCTCGTCCGGATTAAAATTTTCTGATTGATGTTCTTCACTTATTCTTCTAGATTGTCTCATTTTTTTTTAACTTTTAAATTATTCCCAGTTGTTTTTATTGGATTTTTCATTTTCCATAAACTCCTTAATTTTTTTTTCTTCCCAATCTCTACTAAAAAAGGGCATATAATTAAAGACTTTTAACCCGTGAAAAACCACTCCAATTCCCCACCATAATAGTGGCCAATAAAACCATAAATGTTTTGGAGAAGTCACTAAATTAAGTATCAAAAGGCCGATGTTTACAACAACATAAGCAATTAAATTCCCGTAAAACCCTTTAATTTCCTCTACTCTTTTTTTTGCTTTATAATAACGCTCTTGTTCTTGATAATTATTTTCCATATTTTCAAAAATTTAAAAATTATTTCCACGTCTGTTTTTTGTCTTCTTTACTCAAAATCTCTTGAATTTTACGCTCTTCCCAATTGGAACTATACCCGAAAACCTTGAAAGCGTGCATCAAAACTCCGAATCCCCATCCTGCCGCCGAAAACCAAAACCATTGAAATTGTGGAGAATATGTCAGATTCACAAAAATTAATATTGGAATAACACAACAGTAGGATATTAAGTTTCCGTAAAATCCCTTAAGTTCTTCTACTCTCTTTTTGGCTCTGTAATAAGAGGTGTTTTCATTGTAATTTGTAGCTGTGTCCATAACTGTAATTTGTTTGGTTAAAACTGGTAATTTTACTGTAAATGTTTGTTCGTTTTGTTCTATCAATACTTTTCTGTTGGTAATAATTCCATAGCGATTGATGATGTTTTGAAGCCCAACTCCTTTGCGTTCCTGCAAAACTTCTTTCTTTTGATAATCATTTTGGATGGCTAAATAATCTCCTTCAACATAAATCCGAATATGCAAAGGTCTTTGTTCACTAACAACATTGTGTTTTACCGTATTTTCCAGTATAAGTTGCAACGAAAGGGGAACTACTTTGGCTTCAGGATTAATAATTGTTGTTGGCAATTCATAAAACAAGCTGTTTTCAAAACGCATTTTTAACAAATTCATATAGGTTTTGGCGAAAGCCAATTCTTCTTCAACTGAAACTAATTCTTTGTCTTTTTGTTCCAAAACATAGCGGTAAATTTTAGACAAAGAAGTTGTAAATCGTTGTGCATTTTCAGGATTTTCTTCAATCAGAGAACTCAAAACATTCAAACTATTAAAAAGAAAATGCGGATCGATTTGGTTTTTCAAACTTTCAAACTTCGCTGAAGCCGTTCCAGCAATGATTTTTTGCTCTTTGACTTTGTTCTCCTGATACGCCTTGTAGATGTAAATAAAATGAACAATAAACAAAATTATAAAAGTAAAAATGGAGGTTACTATGTAATCAGATGCGTTTTCATTCGCAATAAAATCGCTAAATGTCTCCTTTTCAATAATAGTATTTATAATTAGTCTTAAAAGAAAAATAACAATTAATGAAATGAAAAAAGAAGATACAAAACCGACTATTATTCTTCTTTTTGAAAATCGCTCCGTTGCAAAAATTCTATCTAATGATATAAATAAAAATGTGTTAGCATAATGTAACGAGAACGTGTACGCCATACAATATAAAAACATTTCTCCAAATCTTTCATTAAAAGAAATAGTGCCACCGTTAAAAATTTGAACAAGATTAAGCACACCAAAAATAGTTAGGCCAATAAAAAACGCTCTTGGAAATTCTTTTAAATAATTATTTTTCATTGTCTAAATTCTTACAGTATAATCTAAAATTTATTTGCAATTTTTAAAAGCAGCTTGTGCTCTTTCTAAACCCCATTTTGGAGAAAAAGGTGTTTCAGGTTTAAAAGTAGCAAAAAGACCGATAGCTTTTTCAATTTGGGCGCACATAGGCTTAGTATCTGTTCCCCAAAATTTAGCAGCGCCAATTTCGAACTCTGCTTTTCCAAAAATAACTCTTGGGTTTTCTGGTGCGATAGCTTGTGCTTTACTGTATAATTCCATAACGGTTCCAGATAATTTTGCTCCATTAGTCATTGGATCTGAAGCAATCCAAGCAGTATGAATCATTGCTTGAATGACTATCAATTCAGAATTTATTGGGTTTTTTATCATTTCTAAGTCTATCGCATTTTGCGCTTTGGTCAATAATAACTCCATTTGTTGTTTATCCTTGGTTTCAAAAGCTGTGGTGGTGTTGACCAAAGCCACATAATAATTAGGCAACCAAGAAGTCGGTTCCGCAGCCGCTATTCTTTCAAACATCGCTGATGCTTCGGTGTTTTTTCCTTCACCCCAAAGTTGGAACGCTTTTCCCATTCCTTGCTCAAATTGACCTTGGGCATTTATAATAACGGATACAAATAATGCAAGTGTTGTGATAATTGTTTTCATTTTAAATTGATTTACTGGTTATTTAATTATTGAATTTAACTTCTATTTTTGAGTCTTTTACCAGGTTAAATTTGGCATCCTGATATTTTGGAGGCCCCATAAATCCTTTAGCATTATTAGAACAAGCAAAATCTTCTGATGGAATTCCCATGAAATTTGTATCCAATTTGCCGTTTTTGTTTTTATCGTGATATAAAGAAATAGCATATTCCCCCGGTGGAATATTTGTAAAAGTTACTGTTGCAGCATTTGATTTAATTTCAGATGAAATTCCTTTAAAAGCAGATTTCAAAAACTTTCCTTCGGAGTTAAACAAACCTACTTGCACCAATCCAGTGTTGCTTTTTAGACCTGAAATCGATACTGTTAAATTTACATTTTGTGCAGAAACTAAACTGCTAATGAAAAATACGAATGCGATAATAATTTTAGTCATAATTTCTAGTTTTTAGAGTATTAATTAATTCTTGAACAAATATATAGTGGTTGTAATGATTTTGAAATTTACATTTACTGAACTGTTGAATTTTGAGGATGAATTGTTACACCACGGCAGTTTTACAAATTCTCCAACTGGTTTACTTTTTTATCCTTGCTTATTGTCCAAAAGAAACCCACAAAAAAGAAACGATCTGCAGTGGGAACGATTGCTTGACTTTTATAAATACCAGCAGAATTCGGCGTATTGGCGTAATTGTAACCATATACATTGTCGAAACCAAAAACATTGGTCACTGAGAAAAACAATATCTTTTGAGGTGAAATCAAATACGCCCAATTCGCACTAAAATTGTTATAGGCTTTGGTTTTTCCGCTCATAAAATCAGCTGAATTTGGGTCATTGTAAGGCCTTCCAGAAGCAAAAGTATAAGTTGTTCCAATTTGCGAACGCCATTTTTGAATCCAATATTTCGAAACTAACGACATAGTATGATCAGCCACAAAGTTGGGCGTTACCGCTTTTGGAAAGTTTTGATACTCTCTTTTTGTATCAATAAATGAATAGGAAATCCAATATTCAAAGTTTTTTATGTTTTTACTATCTCTCCAAAACAACTCCAAACCTTTCGCATATCCAGAACCGCTATTATTATAATCGCTTGCATAACCTGGCGAATTTGTATCATATTTTACCAAGTTGTCATATTTTTTGTAATAGATTTCAGCTTTAAAAATTTGTCGGTCTTTATTGAATTCATAATTTAAAATATAATGTTGCGCTTTCTCAGATTGCAAATTAGAGGCATATTTTAAATAATCGCTTTTGGGTGCCTGATCAAAGTTACCGTAAGCCAATGAAAATTGTTTATTTTTGGCCACTTTATAGGCCAATGCCAATCTCGGAGAAATGGAACTTTCGTTTAACAAATAGTTTTTTGAAAACCGCAAACCTACTTTTGCAACCAAATTATTGGTAAACAAAACATCTGTTTCAGAGAAGGCAGCAAAAATATTAGAATTGTATTGGTTGTTGAAATTGAAAACATTTTCGTTGAATTTTGTATAAAAGTAATCTGCTCCAAAACTAGTTTTTACGGCATCCGAAATTGGTTTTGTAATTGTCAATTTTGAATGAATCGCATTCTCAGAAGTTGCATAATCTATAACATCATAAGATCCTTTGTTGTGAAAGTATCCATAACTCAATCCTGCAAAAACTTTCCAATTATTTGCAAATCTGCCTTTATAGGAAGAATTGGTGTAGAAATTTGTATTTGTATTGATATTTCGCAAATTATCAGGAAAATTGATATCTTCTTGTTCTAAGTCGAAAGTTGCTGCTGCAAAAGACGCATAAATCTTTAGCATTCCCCTTTCAAAACTATGTCTAAAAACACTTTCGCCTCCAAGAGATTCATAAGGTTTTATCCAATTTATGTTGTCAGGCATCAACGATTGATAGGGTTGCAAATTGATGTAATTGGCATTAATACTAAAAGAATTTTTAATCCATTTTTGAGTATTTCCAACTCCCAAACCCACGGTCATTAAACTAATTTCTGTTTTTTCTAAATCAGGTTCATCAATGGTATTCATCACTAAAATACTCGAAAGTGCTTCGCCATATTCCGCCGAATAACCTCCTGTGGAAAAAGTAGTTCCTTTGAATAATAATGGTGAAAAAGTGCTTCTGGTAGGTACATTATTGGCAGTTTGAAGATAAGGTTGCGCCACTCGAATACCATCAATAAAGGTTTGGGTTTCATTTGCCTCGCCACCACGAACAAACAATTTTCCGCTTTCGCCAACTACTTGAGTTCCCGGCAAAGTTTGCAAAGCCGAAACAATATCTCCGGGATTTCCAGCTGTTGTCAAAATATCCAAAGGTTTCAAAACTGAAACTCTCGATTTTGCTCCAGCTTCCAAAGTTCCTGCGGTAATAACTACCTCATTTAATTGGGTCGTATTTTGCTTTAAAACAATAGTTTGATATTGATAATCTGCGATTACTATTGGTATTTTAACTGTTTCAAAAGTCAAAACACTTACAACTAAAGTTTGATTCCCAATTGAAGAAGTAGAAAAACTAAATTCACCTAAAACACTAGTTGTAATGCCATCGTAGGTCCCTTCTAAATAAACGTTGGCATTGGGAATTGGATTGTTTTTTATATCAATTATTTTTCCAGAAATTGTAGTTTGGGAAAATGCAATAATGCTGAATAAGAAAAAGGCGGTATGTAAAAATGGTTTCATATATTTAGTTTTTGATGAAGCAAATATATTATGACTATTAAAAATTTAAAATTTATACTGACTGAATTGCAGAAAACAAAGGATGAATTGTGTTCTTCCTTTATTTCAATTATATTTACAATTACCAATTAAACTTTATGAAAACCGAAAAAGAGAAAATGATTTCTGGAGAACAGTACTTGGCTGGCGATCCTATTTTAGTAAAAGAACGCCGTAAAGCAAAAAATTTACTCCACAGATTAAACGTCATTGAATATCGAATTACTAAAAAAGCAAGAGAAATAATCCAAGAATTAATCCCTAACGCTGGAACCAATTTGTATATCGAACCGCCTTTTTTTTGTGATTACGGATACAATATTATTTGCGGCGATAATGTGTATTTTAATGTGAATTGTGTTGTTCTTGACGGTGCAAAAGTCACAATTGGTGACAATGTGTTTTTTGCGCCTAATGTCCAAATATACACTGCCAACCATCCGCTTGAAGCCGAATTAAGAAAAACTCTCGAAAATGCCTTGCCTATTTCTATCGGAGACGATTGCTGGATTGGAGGAAATTCCGTTATTTGTCCCGGAGTTACCATAGGAAAAGGTTGCGTGATTGGAGCTGGTTCTGTGGTTACAAAAGATATTCCAGATAATTCATTAGCAGTTGGAAATCCAGCGAAAGTAATTCGGAAATTGAATATTTAATTCCTGAAAAATAAGTATTTTTATATTCAAAAATTAATTGAACACTTTAACAATTACTAATAAACATTATGAAACATTATGAAACATTTAAAAACATTTTTAGCATTGACTTTTATTTTAGTAGTCAACAGTATTTCGGCGCAATCTACTTTTGAAAAATGGCCAGCCATAAAAGAATTTCACGAAATAATGTCACAAACTTTCCATCCTGCCGAAGAAGGCAATTTTGCTCCGATAAAAGCACGTTCTGAAGAAATGATGACAAAAGCCGCCAATTTACAAAAATCAGATATTCCCGCAGCGTTTAAAACAGAAGCCATTTTAGCCTCAGCTGGTAAATTAGAAACACAAAGTGCAGCGTTACACAAATTAGTGACTTCTGGCGCAACCGATGATGCCATTTTTAAATTAATTACTGCTTTACACGATACTTTCCATGAGATTGTTGGACTCTGTTCAGAAGAAAAAAAATAACGCCAAAGTCTAATTAATTGATTAGGCTTTGTTAGTTTATTCTCTGCAAGTTTAATTTTCTAACTTGTACCTCAACAAAATCAATATCAATACGTTAAAACAGGTACGGGCTATAAGCTTGCACCAACTTTGTCAAAAATTTCAAAGGAACCCATTCAACCACAGCATGATCTACTCCAAATGTTCAAAACGGGAAACCATTATAAA
Organism: Flavobacterium psychrophilum; assembly: GCA_945860385.1. Taxonomy (GTDB): domain Bacteria; phylum Bacteroidota; class Bacteroidia; order Flavobacteriales; family Flavobacteriaceae; genus Flavobacterium; species Flavobacterium psychrophilum_K. Next base: position 24,119 of record CAMAQD010000020.1, on the reverse strand, counting down.
ATCAAAGATTTAAAATATTTTCAACAAATCCGAAATCTAAAATCTAAAATCTAAAATTAAATTTTACCTTTGACCTTTCAAAAAAAACAAAGATTATGGTTTATAAATTCAGAGTAATTCTCGATGCCGAAGAGGACATTTTTAGAGATATTGCGATACTTGCCGAAGATACTTTAGAAGATCTACACAACGCCATCTTCAATTCTTTTGGATTTGACGGTATGGAAGTAGCTTCTTTTTATACCTGTGACGACACTTGGAATCAAGAAGACGAAATTCCGATGTTTGATACTGGTGATATTCCAGGCGAACAAAAAACGATGAGCGATTACTTGCTTTCGGATATTTTGGATAAAGAAAATACCAAGATAATTTATGTTTACGATTTCATTAGCATGTGGACTTTCCTTGTCGAACTAGCCGCTATCGAAGAAATTGTAGCTGGAAATACGTATCCCGAAACTATTTTCTCTGTTGGTGAAATGCCAGCCGAAGCAATGGAAAAGCATTTTATTGCCGAGGACGAAGAGGAAGAATACAATGAATTTGAAGATGACCTAGACGAAGAAGACCTCGATATGTTTGAAGGCGACGATAGTTTTGAAGACTATGGTTTTGAAGAAAACTGGAATTAAAAAATAACAAATTAAAAATCAAGAACCAAGATGAAAGACTTGAAAATGTCTGGCATCTTGGTTCTTTTGTCTAAAAAAATATATAAAAATGATCAACTTATTTAATACGCACATTGACACCTTATCCATTCACAGAGTGGGGAATAAAAGCCGTAACGAGACTATTTTTTTATCTGAAGAACCTTTTAAACTGAACGATGAAATTGTACCTTTAATAAAAGAATATTTCTTTAAACCTTTTAGAGATAAAGAAGAAAACTACTTTCAATTTGCCCACGAAGTCGATTTGGAATATAATGATATGTTTAAATTCGCAACTCAGATTTTCGAAAATCCAAGCAGTTTACACGAAGTGTCAAAGCAAATAACTACCCATTTATTCGAACAATCGAACCATCCTCATATCAAAAACGGAGAGGTTTATGTAACACATTTGACAAATGTCAATATCGATAATAATGTGGTTGACGCTATTGGAATTTTCAAGAGCGAATTACAATCGGATTTCTTGCAGTTTGAAGAGAAAGAATCCAACCTGGAAATGATTTTGCAACACGGAATCAACCTCAGCAAATTGGACAAAGGCTGTATCATTTTCAATTATAAAAAAGAAGAAGGTTACAAAATCCTGACAGTCGATAGCAATCGTTATGATGCTCGTTATTGGTTGGAACATTTCCTATCGGTTGATGCCTTTGAAGACGAGAATTTTATCACCAAAAAATACTTGAAATTTTGTCAAGGATTTGCGAAAGATGTTGTTTTTCCTGCCGAAGACAAAAAAGAAGAAGTGATGTTTATGAATCGTTCTGTGAATTATTTTGCCAAAAACGACCAGTTTGAAGAAAGCAATTTTTTGAATGAAGTTTTGGACAATCCTGACCTGATTCCAGAATTCAAAAACTACAAAGTAGATAAAGGAGAAAAATACAGTATCGAAGATGTGACAACTTTCCCCATTGCGAATGCAGCGGTTTCAGATGCTAGAAAATCGATTAAAAACGTAATCAACTTAGATACACAAATTCAAATCAAAATGGATTTCATCAATCCTGAAAGTGCTGAAAAATATGTAGAAAAAGGTTGGGACGAAGAAAAACAAATGTATTACTACTTGGTTTATTTCAACAAAGAAGTGAAGAGTTAATTAGTTCCTTTAAAAACAAAAAAATCCCGTCTAGTTCAATAAACAAGACGGGATTTTTTAATGCTTTATTATATTATTTCTTCGCCTTTTTTGCTTTTTCAGCTTCAGCTTGTTCCATAACTTGTTGCAGTTTTTGTTGAAACTTACCTTGTTTTTTTGGCTCCTTCAATTTGTTTTCCTGAATTTGAGCGTGAATTTTGTCACTGTCGATGAAATATCTTTTGATGACAATCATAATTCCAATGGTAATCAAATTCGAAATAAAGTTATACAAACTCAATCCAGCACCATAACTATTGAAGAATATCAACATCATAACTGGCGAAACATAAATCATAATTTTCATCATTTTGGCCATATCCGGCATTCCTTCTTGCTGAGGAGCTGCCATCTGCTGGTCTCCAGAAGTCATTTTCATGTAAAAGAAAATCGCTACGGCTGCCAATATCGGAAACAAACTAATGTGATTTCCGTATAATGGAATGTGAAATGGAAGTTTAACGACAGCATCAAATGAAGATAAATCATCTGCCCAAAGGAAACTTTTTTGCCTCAACTCAAATGCAGATGGGAAAAACTGAAAAGAAGCATACATAAACGGAATTTGAATCAATGCCGGAATACAACCTGCCATAGGATTTACGCCTGCTTTGTTGTATAACTTCATCGTTTCCTGTTGTTTCTTCATTGGGTCTTTTTTGAATTTATCACCCAATTCCGTAATTTCCGGACGCAATACTTTCATTTTGGCTTGCGACAAGAATGATTTAAAAGTAATTGGCGACATGGCAATTTTAATCAAAATCGTAAAAATAATTATCGCAATTCCTAATGAAAGTCCAATAGTTGTACTTAAAAATCCAAACAATGGAATGAAAATAAACATATTAATCCAGCCAAAAATTCCCCAACCTAGTGGAATTATTTTTTCCAGGTTTTTATCATAATGTTTTAAAGTTTTATAATCTGATGGTCCAAAATACCAATTCATTTTATAATCAATTTCACCATTACTAAATGCCAAAGGCAGGTTTGCTTTCAATTGTTTGGTAAAAATCGTATCGATTGTTTCATCGTTAACTAGCTTTGTTGAATGCAGTTTTGAAGTCTCAAAAGGCTTATCAGTCAATAAAATGGTAGTAAAAAAATGCTGTTTAAAAGCAATGTAACTTACTTTTACAGGTGTATCTTCAGTATCTTTCCCTAGTCCAGTACTATTATTTTTACCTTCTTCATATTCGTAACGAATATCTGTATATCGATCTTCATAAGAAATACTTTTCTCGTTTCTGTATGTTTTTAAACTCCATTCCAGATCCAATGGTTTGGCAGTATTCAAAGCTTTATTAAGGCCTTGAGAACGAAGATCAAAACCAATCATATAATCGTTTGGTTTCAAGATGTATTTGTATTCCAAGAATTCATTGGCACCAGCCTTCAATTTCATTGAAAGAATTTGATCTGCTCCAACTTTGGTCAAAGTAGGCTCAAAATAAAGGTCTTTTGTATTTAAAGTACGGTTATCATTGGTTTGCAATTGAATGTTCAAATTGGCATTGTTGTCTTTTATCAATTGTACCAATTGTCCCGAACCTTTTTCAAATTTCTCTTGATTTTTTAAAGTAGCTTCGACAATATAACCTCCTTTGTTGGCGATTTTCAGAATTACTTTTTCATTTTCGATAGTTGTAAAACTGTCTTTTGCCGATGGAAGAGATGCAGAATAAGCAAAACCACCTAAGGTTTTTTGCAACTGAACCAATTGCGTTGAATCGCTAGCTACAGCAACGGTTGGAGCTGTAACAGGTTTTACCGCTATTGCCTTTGCTTGAGCTTCTTTGGCAACAAGTTCTTTTTTTGCTTTTTCGGCTGCAATTGTTGCTTCCGAAGGCTTGTTATTATACATTATCCAAATCAAAATTCCAAAAATCAATACGAAACCAATAATCGAATTGAGGTCAATTTTTTTTTCTTCCATTTTTAATTTTTTATCCTTTTCTGAGCAACACCAATGCGTTAAGCTTAGTTTGGAACGTTTTTGTTTATTGTTTTTCTTTGTTAGTCCAGTTTCACTTGAAATTGTTACTGAACACTATTTTTTCTTAGCTTTTACGACTGCTGCCACAAAATTCACAAAAAGTGGATGTGGATTTTCTACCGTACTTTTATATTCTGGATGGTATTGAACTCCAATGAAAAAAGGATGGTTTTCTAATTCTACGATTTCTACCAAACCTGTTTGTGGATTGACACCAGTGGCTTTTAATCCAGCTTTTTCTAAAATAGCAACATAGCTGCTATTGTATTCATACCGATGACGATGACGTTCAGAAATTGTTGCTTCACCGTATATTTTATAGGCCAATGTATCTGATTTCAAATCACATTTCCAAGCTCCTAGACGCATTGTTCCGCCTTTGTCTGTGATGTTTTTTTGCTCTTCCATTAAGTTGACAACAGGATGTGATGTTTCTGGGTTCATCTCGGTAGAATTGGCATCGGTATAACCTAACACATTTCTAGCATATTCGATAATTGCCATTTGCATTCCTAAACAAATTCCTAAAAACGGAATTTTATTTTCCCGAGCATAACGAACGGCTTCAATTTTTCCTTCAATTCCCCTTCCTCCAAAACCTGGAGCAACGAGAATTCCATCCAATCCTGACATTTTTTCAGCGACATCCGAAGCATCCAGAAATTCAGAGTGTATAGAAACCACGTTTACCTTAGTTTCATTGGCTGCACCAGCGTGAATAAAGGCTTCTAAAATTGATTTGTAGGAATCTTGCAATTCTACATATTTTCCAATTAAACCAATATTTACAGTATGTTTTGGGTTTTTTAATCTTCGTAAAAAAGTATTCCAATGTCTTAAATCCGGAGCCGCTTTTTTAGGTAAATCCAATTTTTTCAAGGCTACAACATCAAGACCTTCTTCTAGCATCAAATTCGGCACTTCATAAATCGTAGAAGCATCGATAGATTGAATAACAGCTTCTCTTTTTACGTTGCAAAACAAAGCCAACTTATTGCGTAACTCTTCTGAAATTTCGTGTTCAGTTCTACAAACCAAAATATCGGCTTTGATACCGCTTTCCATTAACGTTTTAACGGAGTGTTGCGTAGGTTTTGTTTTTAATTCTCCGGCTGCTGCCAAATAAGGGACTAAAGTTAAATGAATGACAATAGCGTTATTTTCGCCCAAATCCCAAACCAATTGACGAACCGATTCGATATAAGGCAAGGATTCAATATCCCCAACCGTTCCACCAATTTCCGTAATTACAATATCAAAACCACCCGATTTACCGAGCAATTGCATTCTGTCTTTGATTTCGTTGGTGATATGCGGAACCACTTGAACTGTTTTTCCAAGAAATTCACCTCTTCGTTCTTTTTCGATAACCGAAAGGTAAATTCTCCCTGTGGTCACATTATTCGCCTGAGACGTTGGCACATTCAAGAAACGCTCGTAATGTCCTAAATCTAAATCGGTTTCTGCTCCATCATCAGTTACATAACATTCTCCGTGTTCGTAGGGATTTAATGTTCCCGGATCGACGTTGATGTATGGGTCAAACTTTTGAATGGTCGTTCGATAACCTCTTGCCTGTAATAATTTTGCCAATGAAGCCGCAATTATCCCCTTCCCTAAAGAAGACGTAACTCCGCCTGTAACAAAAATATATTTCGTTTGATTCATTTTAATGGTGTTGTAGTTGTTGTTGTTTGGTGAAAATGCAAGCGAATAGGTTTGCAAAAACGCTGCAAAAATACAATTATAAATTTAGAAAAAACTAATTTGGAAATGAGATAATTGTGAATTTATTTATTAGTTATATGTGTGTATCTTTTTTTAGTTAAAAATCATAAATAAAAAAAACCTACCCAAGATTTTAAATCCTAAGTAGGTTTTTCAATTTAATAAATCTTCTGCTTTTTAAACAGTTTTTAAATTATAGAAGATATTTACAAATCTCTATACAATTCTAATCTTTCCCATTTAGAATCTACTTCATCTTGAGCTTGAGTTAATAATGCAGCTCCTAATTCAGCATTTTCTTTGACAACTCTCGTAAAACGAGCTTCATTATACATAAAGTCACTCAAAGGAATGCTAGGCGCTTTAGAATCTAATTTGAATTTCTTGCCTTTTGATTCTAGAGGATTGAATCTAAATAATGGCCAGTAGCCACTATCTACCGCTTTTTCTTGTTGGTCGATAGCGTTTTTCAATTCATAACCGTGTTCACCACAATGAGAATAAGCAATAATTAATGATGGTCCAGGATAAGCCGCTGCTTCTTCAATAGCTCTAAGCGATTGTAAATCTTTGGCTCCTATTGCAATTTGAGCTACATACACATTTCCATAAGAAATAGCTTGAAGCGCAAGGGATTTTTTACCTGTTTTTTTACCACCAATTGTAAACTTAGCACTTGCTCCAAGAGGAGTCGATTTAGAGGCTTGTCCACCAGTGTTAGAATACACCTCAGTATCCATCACTAAAATATTGATGTCTTCTCCTGTTGATAAAACGTGATCTACTCCACCGTAACCGATGTCATAAGCCCAACCATCTCCACCAAAAATCCAAACTGCTTTCTTACGAAGGTATTCGGTCAATTGATTTAATTTTTTGGCATTTTCATTGTTATCGCCAAGATTTGACAATATTTTTTTGAGTGCATCAATTTGAGCAAATTTTTCGTTTTTCAATGCTTCTGTATCTTCTGGATTGTTCAGAATAGCAGCTACTAAATCGCTACCAACAATTGGCTCTAATGATTTTAATAAATCAACTGCAATCTCTTGTTTTTTGGACAATCCTAATTTTAGACCTAAACCAAACTCGGCATTGTCTTCAAAAAGTGAGTTTGCCCAAGCTGGACCTCTACCAAATTCATTGGTTTTATAAGGTGTAGTTGGTAAATTTCCACCGTAGATAGATGAACATCCTGTAGCATTGGCAATCAACATACTATCGCCATACAACTGAGTAATCATCTTGATATAAGGTGTTTCTCCACAACCAGAACAAGCTCCTGAGAATTCAAATAATGGTTCCAAGAATTGAGAGCCCTTCACATTCGTTATCGGCAATAAAGTACGATCATAATAAGGTAAACTTACAAAATGATCCCAGTTTACATTTTCTTCCACATCCACTTCAATTTTTCTGTGCATATTGATGGACTTGAAGTTTTCTTTCTCTTTGCTTACTGCTGGACAAACCACCACGCAAAGGTCGCAACCTGTACAATCTTCTGGTGAAACTTGTAAAATATAAGATTCATTTTCTTTGGCAAATGGTCTTCCTATTGCTGGAACACTTTTTAATGAACCTGGGAATTTTGCCAATTCATCATTTGTTACTACTTTAGAACGAATGGCAGCGTGAGGACAAATAGCCACACATTTATTACATTGTGTACATAAATTTTCGTCGTCCCAAACTGGAATAAAATCTGCAATACCGCTTTTCTCGAATTGAGAAGTTCCTGTTGGGAATGTTCCGTCTATCGTGAAAGCACTCACAGGTAAGTCATCTCCAAAACCAGCTAATATTTTCTCTAATACCTCAGTAACAAAGCCATCAGGTGCATTTTTCATTGCAGATGCCAAATGTTTTTCGCTTGTAGCCACTTTTGGATAATCCACTTGATGTAAATTTTCTAAAGCTTTGTCCACCGCATTAAAGTTCATTTTTACCACTTTTTCTCCTTTATGAGAATACGATTTTACAATGGCATTTTTAATTTTTTCGATAGCTTCTTCTTTAGGTAGAATTCCCGAAATAGCGAAGAAACATGTTTGTAAAATAGTATTAGCTCTTTTTCCTAAACTAGCTTCAAAAGCCACTTTGGTAGCGTCTATTACATAGAATTTAACTTCTTTATCTATAATTCCTTGTTGAATTTGAATCGGTAATCTAGCCCAAATTTCTTCTTTAGAATAAGGAGAGTTTAATAAGAAAGTACCACCGTGTTTCAAATCGGCAATCATATTGAATTTTTCAATAAAATTGAATTTATGACTGGCAATAAAATCAGCTTTATCAACTAAATAGGTTGAATTTATTGGGTCTGGACCAAAACGCAAGTGAGAAATAGTTTGAGCTCCTGCTTTTTTAGAGTCATAAACGAAATAGCCTTGAACATAATTATCAGTTGTTTCACCAATAATTTTGATGGAGTTTTTATTGGCTCCAACAGTTCCATCTGAACCTAAACCATAGAACATACAGCTAATTGCTTTTCCTTTGATATCAAATTTCGGATCATAATATAAACTTCTAAAAGTTACATCATCATTGATACCAATTGTAAAGTGATTTTTAGGTTTTTTATTTGATAATTCGTCATAAATTCCTTTTACCATTGCTGGTGTAAATTCTTTGGATGACAATCCGTAACGACCTCCTACCACGATTGGCATTTCTCTTCCGCTTTCAACAAGTGCAGTCACAATGTCTAAATAAAGTGGATCTCCAATGCTTCCTGGCTCTTTTGTTCTGTCCATTACAGCAATTTTTTGGACTGTTTTTGGTAAAGCATCAACAAAAGCATCAATAGAGAAAGGTCTAAACAAACGAACTAAAATTACCCCTACTTTTTCACCTTCTTCTAACATTACTTCAAGAGCTTCTTTTACAGGACCTTCGGCAGAACCCATAATAATAATTACTCTCTCTGCTTCTGGATGTCCTATATAATCGAACAAATTGTATTTACGACCCGTGTGTTGGTAGAATTCGTCCATTGTATTTTGAACCGCAGCTGGAACAGCATCAAAGAATCCGTTTGCAGCTTCTCTGGCTTGGAAGAATACATCTGGATTTTGAGTTGTACCTCTTAAAACTGGTCTATCAGGGTCTAATGAACGTTGTCTGTGTGCCATCACTTTATCTTCTGGCATCATAGCTCTAATGATATCGTCTGGAATACTATCGATTTTTGAAATTTCGTGAGAGGTTCTAAAACCATCAAAGATATTCATAAAAGGAACTCTCGTATTTAATGTTGCCACTTGTGAAATTAAGGCAAAATCGTGTGCTTCCTGAACGGAACCACCAAATAACATAGAAAATCCTGTTTGTCTGCAAGCCATAACATCAGAGTGGTCTCCGAAGATAGACAGTGCGTGAGTAGCCACTGTTCTGGCAGCAACGTGAATAACGCAAGGCAATAATTCACCCGCAATTTTATACATATTAGGGATCATCAACAACAAACCTTGTGAGGCCGTAAACGTTGTAGTTAGAGCACCCGCCTGTAAAGCGCCGTGAACAGTACCAGCAGCACCAGCTTCACTTTGCATTTCCACAATTCTTGGAATGTTATTCCAGATATTTTTTTTACCTTTTGAACTGTATAGTTCTGCGTGCTCACCCATCGGGGAAGATGGGGTAATAGGATAAATGGCACATACTTCATTGGTCTTGTGAGCAATGAGAGCCACTGCTTCATTACCGTCACAAATTACTTTTTGGAAAGTTTTATTCTTCATTTTTATAAAGTTTTTTTAAACCATCTTGAATTTGTGACTCACTTTTCAATCTACAAATTACTTGACGGAATTTAATTTAAAGAGCAAAAAAAAGCTAAAGTGCCGGGTAGCAGTTTAGCTTTTTTTGTTCCGTGATTTACTCATTATGTAACCAAGCTTTCTTAGCTAATAATTGGGCTTCTGTTTCTACGTGATTCTCATCAAGTATACAACAGTCCACAGGGCAAACTGAAGCACATTGAGGTTTATCGTGAAAACCTTTACATTCTGTACATTTGTCAGCTACAATGTAGAAAAACTCATCAGAAATTGGATCGTGCTCTTCATTTGCATCAATTTCTACTCCAATAAGATTTTTTACCATTCCCTTCAAAGCAGATCCTTCTGCATAAGACCAATTAGTGTCTGGTTCATAAATTGCGTTGTTTGGACATTCTGAAATACATGCATCACAGTTGATACATTCGTCCGTAATAATTATTGCCATAATAGATATATTTTTTAATTCCCTGTAAAATTAAATGTCTTTTTATTACTTTTATATGATAATAGTCATATTTTTTTACAAAAAGTGAAATTAAATTTGGCTCATCATTTATTGAGTTATTCTATTAATAATGAAAAAAAAATTTAATTATGATTGAAACAAAAATAAAACCTCAACCTGAAAAACTAGAAGCAGTTGTTATCCGATTTGTTGGCGATTCAGGTGATGGAATGCAGCTAACAGGAACTCAGTTTACAGATACTTCAGCAATGTTTGGAAACGATATTGCCACCTTTCCTAATTATCCTTCCGAAATTAGAGCGCCTCAAGGGAGTTTATATGGAGTTTCCGGATTTCAAGTACATATTGGTAGTGTAGAAGTCAGCACACCCGGTGACAGCGTAGATTTATTGGTGGCTATGAATCCAGCCGCTTTGAAAACCAATTTATATGCTTTGAAACCAGGTCATACTTTAATAGTTGATACTGATTCCTTTAATAAAAAGAATTTAGAAAAAGCAGAATATAAAACAAATCCATTAGAAGACGGAAGTCTTGAAAACTTCAGAGTTATTGAAGTTGATATGACATCATTAACTAAGGAAGCTTTGAAAAATGTTGCTGGATTAGATACTAAATCGATTTCGAGAAGCAAGAATATGTTTTCGTTAGGAATGATTTATTGGATGTACAATCGTTCAACAGATTACACCATCGATTTTTTTAATAAAAAATTCAAAGCTAAACCTTCATTAATAGAAGCAAATACTAAAGTTTTAATGGCCGGATATTATTTTGCCGAAACATTAGAACTTATCCCTAACTCCTACACTATTTCGCCTGCAAAAATGCCCGCTGGAACCTATAGAATTATTATGGGTAACACCGCAACGGCGTGGGGGTTTTTGGCTGCAGCCGAAAAATCTGGCTTGGAATTATTCTTAGGATCTTATCCTATCACGCCTGCCACCGATATTTTACACGAGTTAGTAAAACATAAACATTTTGGTGTAAAAGCTTTTCAGGCCGAAGACGAAATTGCAGGGGTAACTTCAGCAATTGGAGCTTCATTTGCAGGTGATTTGGCCATAACAACTACTTCGGGACCGGGATTAGCACTAAAAGGCGAAGCTATTGGTTTAGCCATAATGACTGAATTGCCTTTGGTTGTTGTCAATGTGCAACGTGGTGGGCCTTCAACAGGTTTACCAACAAAAACGGAACAATCCGATTTATTGCAAGCCATGTACGGTCGAAATGGCGAAAGCCCAGTGATTGTTATCGCTGCAAGTACGCCAGCGAACTGTTTTAACTTTGCTTACGAAGCGGCTCGAATCGCTTTAGAACATATGACTCCAGTTATTTTATTGACTGACGGATATATCGCAAACGGTTCAGCTCCTTGGAAAATCAAGACTGTAGCCGAAATGCCAGAAATTAAAAGCAACCGAATTACTGAAGTCAAAGAAAACTGGCATCCTTATGATAGAGATGAAAATACGCTAGCCAGAAATTGGGCTATTCCAGGAACTCCAGGCTTAGAACATCGAATTGGCGGATTAGAAAAAGATGCGGTAACAGGTAATATTTCTTATGAACCAATGAATCACGAGAAAATGACTGCCATCAGAGCTGAAAAAATTGACAGAGTAAAATTTAATATTCCAGACTTGGAAACAGAATTTGCTAAAGAAGGAGATTTATTAATCATTGGCTGGGGTGGAACTTATGGTTCTTTACATTCAGCTGTGAAACAAATGAATGAACTAGGGCATAAAAACATTGGATATGCACATTTCAATTATATTAATCCAATGCCAAAAAACACTGAGGAAGTTTTATCCAAATTTAAAAAAATTCTGGTTTGCGAATTAAACAGCGGTCAATTTGCCAGCATACTCAAAATTAAACACAGTAAATTTGATTTTTACCAATTTAATAAAGTGCAAGGATTACCTTTTGCCAACGAAGACCTAATTGAAAAATTTAAATCACTAGCTTAATTATGGAAACGACTGTAGAAAAAAAATATACTGCTAAAGATTTTACTAGCGATCAAGAAGTAAGATGGTGTCCGGGTTGTGATGACTACGTGATTTTACGCACGATGCAAAAAGCACTTCCAGAAATGGGCGTTGCCAGAGAAGATTTTGTTTTTGTCTCTGGTATTGGCTGTTCTTCCCGTTTTCCCTATTATTTAGATACCTACGGAATTCACAGTATTCACGGTAGAGCACCGGGAATAGCCTCTGGAATAAAATTGGCAAATCCTAACTTAAGTGTTTGGATTGCAACGGGTGATGGCGATGCAATGGCGATTGGAGGAAATCACTTTATCCACGTTTTGAGAAGAAATATCGATTTGAATATTATTCTTTTCAACAATGAAATTTATGGTTTAACCAAAGGGCAATTCTCTCCTACTTCATTAATTGGTCAAAAAACAAAATCTTCCCCTTACGGAAATACACAACCTCCTTTTTCTCCCGGCGAATTAGCATTGGGAGCTCAAGCACGATTTTTTGCAAGAGTGGGCGGCGGAAGCCCGAAAGAAATGGGACAAATTTTTATCGAAGCGCATCAATTTAAAGGAACTTCATTAATCGAAGTGTTGCAAAATTGTGTGATTTTTAATGATGGATGTTTCAATCATCTTACTGATAAAGACGTAAAAGAAGACAAACAAATTTATCTTGAACACGGAAAACCAATGATTTTTGGTAAAAATCGTGACAAAGGTTTAGTTTTAAATGGACTAAAATTAGAAGTCGTAACCATTGGCGAAAACGGAGTTACACAAGAAGATTTATTAGTGCATAATGCCAAAGAAAAAGATCCAACACTACATTATATGTTGGTTCGAATGGAATATCCATTAGCAACTGGAGTAATTAGAAGTTTCGATGATGTTACTTTAGAAGAAAGAGAAGATGCTTTGACAGCGCAAGTAAAAGCCAATTCGAGTTTCAGAAAAACGGATGATTTGTTCTTCTCAGGAGAGACTTATGAAGTAAAATAAAAATAGATTCAACTGAAAATTTACTACCCTATGGGAACAGTAGATTTAATAATATAAATTTGCGAATTATTACAATAAATAAATTTAATATATATGGGTTCAGAAGCAATTATAGTTTTCATGTTAGCCGGAATAGTCCTGGTCGCCGGTGCCAATTTCCTCTCTAATTTACTTTCACCAAAATCAGACAATACACAAAAACGGGAGCCGTATGAAAGCGGAATGACCACCATTGGACCAACTTGGGTTCAGTTTAAGGTTGGATACTATCTATATGCCATTCTATTCTTGGTTTTTGATGTCGAGGTAGCCTTTTTAATTCCTTGGGCAGTAGTTTTCAAAGAAATAGGAATGGTCGCTTTTGTCGAAATCATCATCTTTTTAGTAATATTAGGTTTAGGTTTAGCCTACGCTTGGAAAAAAGGAGCATTAAAATGGGAGTAAATAACACCTCAGAAATACCAGCAGATTTCCCAGGAAAGGTAATTCCTGGAGGCAATGGAGCCAATATTTTGGTCACTTCATTAGACGATATTATCAATTGGGGACGGGCTAACTCGCTTTGGTCCCTTTATTTTGGAACAAGTTGTTGTGCTATCGAAATGATGCAAACAGGAGCAGCTCGCCACGATTATTCAAGATTTGGATTTGAAGTTGCAAGACCTTCGCCAAGACAGGCAGATTTAATTATTATTGCTGGAACCATTGTCAACAAAATGGCACCGGTTTTACGTCGTTTGTACGATCAAATGGCCGAACCAAAATACGTAATTGCAATGGGAGCTTGCGCCATTTCTGGTGGTCCATTTTATTATAATTCGTATTCTGTCGTAAAAGGAGCCGATCACGTAATTCCTGTAGATGTTTACGTTCCGGGTTGTCCGCCTCGTCCAGAAGCTTTATTAGAAGGAATGTTGATGCTCCAAGCGAAAATCAAAACAGAAAGCATGAAAAATAAAGTTTTCCCTATCGACGGGTTTGACGAAGGACTATAATACCAAAATTATGACAAACGAAGCCTTACAAAATTTAATAAGCAGTTGGATTCCCGAATTGGAATTCACCGAAGAAAAATCCCAGTTTTTAAATATCACCGTTCAGCCCGAACAACTTCACCAATTAATGACGCAATTAAAAAGCAATTCCGAAACAAATTTCGATTATTTGTTTTGCTTAACTGGTATGGATTGGGGCAAGGAATTAGGTGTTGTTTATCATCTGGAATCGACTACTCACAGACATCAAATAGTTGTAAAAGTAAAAACTGAAGACCGAGAAAACCCAACACTCGACACGGTTTGCAAGATTTGGTACACTGCCGAATTCCACGAAAGAGAAGTTTTTGACTTCTTTGGAATAAAATTCAACAATCATCCTAACTTGAAAAGACTCTTCCTAACTGAAGAATGGGATGGATTTCCTTTGAGAAAAGATTACGTCGATGAAATTAATATGGTTATCAAATAAGCAAATATGGATACAACTATAACCAACAATTTTAAATCCGAAGAATATCAAATTAATATGGGGCCGCAACACCCTGCAACTCACGGCGTTTTGCGACTTTTATTGACTATTGACGGTGAAATAATCAAAAGAGTAGAACCCGATTTAGGATACATTCACCGCTCTATCGAAAAAATGTGTGAACGCGACAGCTATCAGCAAATCGTGCACTTAACAGACCGAATGGACTATCTTTCTTCGCATATTAACAACGAAGCCGTTTGCCTTACCGTAGAAAATGCGCTTCAATTGGAAATTCCTGAACGTGTAAAAGTCATTCGAACCATTATAGCCGAATTGACCCGAATCGCATCTCACACTTTGTGGTGGGGCGTTATGGGAATGGACGTTGGTGCTTTGACAACTTACTTTTATGGTTTTAGAGACCGTGAAATGATTAACGATATTTTCGAAGAAACTTGTGGCGCTCGTTTGACGATGAACTACAACATTCCTGGTGGATTAATGTTTGACATTCACCCGAATTTTGTAAAAAGAACGAAAGAATTTATCACTCATTTCAAAACCAAACTCCCTGAATACGATTTACTTTTATCCAACAATATCATCTTCCGAAAAAGGATGGAAGGCATTGGCATTTTAACCAAAGAAGATGCGATTTCTTTTGGAGCTTCTGGCCCAGTGGGTCGTGCTTCTGGCTATTCTTGCGATGTGAGAAAACACCATTCTTATAGTGCTTACGACAAAGTAACTTTCAACGAAATCTTGAAAACTGAAGGCGATACTTATGCTCGTTACCAAGTTCGTATTCTAGAAATGTGGGAATCATTGTCGATAATCGAACAATTGATAGACAATATTCCCGAAGGCGAATTCTTTGCTAAAACCAATACCGTAATCAAATTACCGGAAGGCGAATTTTACCAAAAAGTAGAAACTGCAAGAGGAGAATTAGGAGTTTACATCGTCAGTACGGGAACAAAAAATCCGTACCGAATGAAATTCCGTTCGCCAGGATTCTCTAATTTATCATTATTAAATCACATCGCCGTTGGTGGAAAAATTGGAGATTTAGTAGCAACTATGGCAACACTAGACCTTGTAATTCCTGATATCGACCGATAAAATTAATTTTATGAACATTACAAAAAATATTCACGAATGGCTTTTTAGCCTGATGCCAGAAACTACAGCAAGCATTGTAGAAATGGCTTTGATAGCGGTGGTTTACTTACTCCTTTTTGCTGTTGCCGGTTTATACTTGGTTTTACTCGAAAGAAGAGTAGCCGCTTGGTTTCAATTGCGTTTGGGTCCAAACCGAGTGGGTTGGCAAGGTTTATTACAAACTATGGCCGATGCTTTAAAACTAGTTTCCAAAGAGTTAACAGGAACCATCAAAGCAGACAAATTTTTATACAATTTAGCTCCTTATTTTGTTATTGTAACCGCCTTGATGGCGATGTCACTTTTCCCTTTTTCGAAAGAATTTCAAGCCTTTGACATCAATATTGGTATATTCTTTTTAATTGCCATATCTTCTATTGGGGTGATTGGAATTTTATTGGCAGGTTGGAGTAGCAATAACAAATTTGCCTTAATTGGTGCGATGCGAAGCGGTGTTCAAACCATTAGCTACGAATTATCTGTTGGATTATCGCTTTTGACAATGGTTTTAATGACGGGTTCTTTGCAACTATCCCAAATCGTCGAAGTTCAAAAACACGGTTGGCTCATCGTTCAAGGACATATTCCTGCTATCATCGCTTTTTGCATTTATATGATTGCTGGAACTGCCGAAACCAACAGAGCTCCTTTTGACTTAGTAGAAGCCGAATCCGAATTGGGTGCTGGTTTCCACACAGAATACTCGGGTATGAAGTTTGCCTATTTCTTCTTGGCAGAATTTATCAATATGTTTATCATCGCCTCCATCGCTACAACGGTATTCTTCGGAGCGTATTTATCTCCTTTTGGAATAACCGAAAATATTCCTTTGCTTGGCGTATTTTGGTTTTTAATAAAAACATTAGCTATCATCTTTTTAATGATGTGGTTTAGATGGACGTTTCCAAGACTAAGAATTGACCAATTGTTAGTATTGGAATGGAAATATTTGCTTCCGTTAAACTTAATGAACTTGATTATAATGGCTTTGATGGTATTGCTTGGATTAACAATTCAATTTTAAAAATTATGAGTTATTTTTCAGATATATATAATGGTGTAAAGACACTTCTCACAGGAATGAGTGTCACCGGAAAGTATTTTTTACATTCCAGAAAAGGGGCTATAACCCAACAATATCCTGACAACAGAGCTACTTTGCAAATGTTTGAACGTTTTCGTGGTGAGGTAGTGATGCCGCACGATGACAAAAACGAACACCGTTGTACCGGTTGCCAAAAATGTGAATTGGCTTGTCCTAACGGAAGTATCGAAATTATTTGGGACAGACAAATTGATCCAGAAACAGGCAAAAAGAAAAAAATGATAGACAAACATATTTATCATTTAGGAATGTGCACGATGTGTAGTTTATGCATCGAAGCCTGCCCTACTGATGCTATCAAATGGGCGCAGAATTTTGAAAATTCCGTTTACGATAGAACGTACCTCACTAGAGTTTTAAACAAACCGGGATCGAAAGTGGTTCCTGGACTAGAAGATTAATCTTATGGAAAAAGTTATATTTTACATTTTAGCCTTGATAATGATTGTATCGGCCTTTGCTTCTGTAACCAGCCGCAAAATGCTCCGATCAGTTATCTACTTATTGTTTGTTCTCATCGGGGTAGCGGGAATTTACTTCTTGATTGATTATAATTTCTTAGCAGCTGTCCAATTGACGGTTTACGCGGGAGGGATTATCGTCTTAGTTATTTTCTCGGTTTTATTAGTTCACCATATCGAAATGGAATTGGAAATGGCCAAATTATCCAAAGAAATACTAACTGCATTAGCTTGTTTGATTGGACTAGGCGTTTTCTTATTTACCATTTACACCAACGATTTCAAAGTGGTCGAAAATTCAAAAACTACTACTGTTGAAGATATCGGTCGAGGACTTTTGAGCTACGATGCAGGCGGATTTATTTTACCTTTTGAAGTCATCAGTATTCTGTTATTGGCTGCTATGATTGGAGCCATCATCATTGGAAAAGGAGACAAACTAACTAAAAACGACGACACATTATGATAGCTGGAATTAGCATCTACGAAATTTTTACCCTCACCTCTATTTTATTTTTTATTGGTATTTATGGGTTTATTACCAGAAAAAACTTGATTTCGATATTAATATCTCTCGAGTTGATTTTAAATGCTTCGGCGATAAACTTTGTTGTCATCAACAAATATTTATATCCCGATGTGTTGCAGGGCGTTTTCTTTTCGATTTTTATTATTGCTGTGGCTGCTGCCGAAACTGCGCTTGCAGTGGCAATAATCATTAATCTTTACAGACAAATCAGTTCTGTTGAAGTAAAGGACACTGAAATTATGAAGTATTAATATTCAATAAATATGGACATCTCTTATATATTATTTATTCCATTAATTCCGCTAGCTGTATTCTTGCTTTTGGGAATTGGTTACCAGAAAATCAAACCAGCGGTTTCTGGATACATTGGAGTTGCTGGATTGGCGACTTCGGCTGCGCTTTCTTATTATGCAGCTTACCAATATTTTTTCGTTAGTGGAAAAGTCGATGGTGTTTACCAAACTTTTCAAATAGCAACAAGATGGATGAACTTCACTGATACCTTGCACATCGATATGGGTATTTTGGTCGATCCAATTTCAGTAATGATGCTTGTTGTTGTAACCACCATTTCCTTGATGGTACACATTTACAGCCGAGGTTATATGGATGGCGACAAAGGGTATACTAAATTCTTTGCTTTTTTATCGCTATTTTCCTTTTCAATGCTTGGGTTGGTTTTAGCAACAAATCTTTTCCAAATCTATATTTTCTGGGAATTGGTAGGTGTTTCCTCCTATTTGTTAATTGGCTATTATTATACCAAAACTTCGGCAGTAGCCGCAGCAAAAAAAGCATTTATCGTTACTCGATTTGCTGATTTTGGTTTCTTGATAGGAATTTTGATAGTAGGATATTATGCTGGCACATTCGATTTTGAAACATTAAACGCAGTCAATGCAGAAGGCGAAGGTTTACTTTTAAACTGGGCTTCTACTTCCTTTATGGGATTGTCTGTAATTACTTGGGCTTTAATTCTAATATTTATGGGAGGAGCTGGAAAATCAGCAATGTTCCCTTTACACATTTGGTTACCCGATGCAATGGAAGGACCTACACCGGTTTCAGCCTTGATTCACGCAGCAACAATGGTTGTAGCTGGGGTTTATTTGGTGGCACGATTATTCCCGATGTATTATTTTGTCGAAGGAGGTTATGTATTGAATATTGTAGCTTATGTGGGTGGTTTCTCATCCTTATTTGCTGCAGTAATTGCACTCACTCAAACCGATATTAAGCGAGTTTTGGCCTTTTCAACCATGTCACAAATTGGTTATATGATGTTAGCCTTGGGTGTTTCGAGTTACAAAGGTCACGAAGGTGTTGGTTATATGGCGTCAATGTTCCACTTGTTTACTCACGCGATGTTCAAAGCCTTGTTATTCTTAGGAGCTGGTTCAGTAATTCACGCGGTTCACAGCAATTATTTGAAAGATATGGGAGGTTTACGGAAGTATATGCCAATTACTAACATTACATTCTTGATTGCAGCATTAGCAATATCGGGAGTTCCTCCATTCGCAGGATTTTGGAGTAAAGACGAAATCTTAGTTGCGGCTTTCGAAAAAAATCAATTGCTTTATTTTGTTGCCCTTTTCGTAGCGGGACTAACAGCTTTTTATATGTTCCGACTTTATTTTGGAATATTTTGGGGAAAAGACACCAAATACCATCACACGCCTCACGAAGCACCAATGTCTATGGCTTTTCCTTTATTGTTCTTGGCTTTTATGAGCGTTGTGGCTGGTTTTATTCCTTTCAGCGAATTCGTAACGGCTGACAAAGTGGGTTTTGAAGCTCATTTAAATTTACCATTGGCCGCAATAGCTGTTGGAACAGGATTAACAGGAATTATCATTGCTTGGATTTTCTATAAAAAAGAAAATGATTTGGCAGAGAAATTTGCAAATGCTTTTGGAATGTTTTATAAATGGACTTTTCATAAATTCTATTTCGATGAAATCTACATGTTTGTTACTAAGAAAATCGTCTTCAATTTGATTTCATCACCCATCGCCAAATTCGACAAAAAATATGTGGATGGAACTATGGAAGGCATTGGAAACAAAACGGTTATTATTTCCGAAAAAATAAAAGGATTACAATCTGGAAGATTACAAGATTACGCGATGTTTTTTGTTTCTGGCGTTGTGGTTTTAGCCTTGGTTTTTATTTATTTATGGACAAACTAAACAATTAATATGGATATTTTATCACTTTTTGTAGTTATACCTGTACTCACAGTTTTAGCTTTGGTTTTTTCCAAAGGATTAAAACAGGCACGCATTATTGCCATGATTGGAAGTTTCATTCAACTGGGAATGGCTATCAATCTGCTATTTTTATATTTAAAAGAAAGAGCTGTCGATAAAAGCGTTATGCTTTTCACTCAAGATTATGTTTGGTTCAAAAATTTCAATGTTCATTATGCCATTGGAGTAGATGGAATTTCGGTGGCACTATTACTATTGACTTCAATAGTCGTACTAGCCGGTGTATTCATTTCTTGGAAAACCGACGATTTACCCAAAGAATTTTTTGTTTCCCTTTTGGTTTTAGCTACAGGGGTTTATGGATTCTTTATTTCCATCGACTTGTTTACGATGTTTGTGTTCTATGAAATAGCCGTAATTCCAATGTATTTACTGATTGGAATATGGGGCTCAGGGCCAAAAGAATATTCGGCAATGAAATTAACATTAATGTTAATGGGAGCTTCGGCAGTTTTATTGGTTGGTGTTTTAGGAATTTATTTTAATTCCAATGCAGATGGTGGTGCTTTGACTTTCAATATTTTGGAAATTGCCAAAGTGAACATTCCATTCGAAGCCCAAAAATTATTTTTCCCTTTGACCTTTATTGGCTTTGCTGTACTTGGAGCTTTATTCCCTTTTCATACTTGGTCACCTGATGGTCACGCTTCGGCACCAACAGCAGTATCCATGCTTCACGCAGGAGTTTTAATGAAACTAGGAGGATATGGTGTTTTCAGAATCGCTATGTTTTTATTGCCATTGGGAGCCATCGAATGGTCTTGGTTTTTCATCATCTTATCCGCCATTGGAGTAATTTATGGAGCCTTTGGTGCTTTAAAACAAACCGATTTAAAATACATCAATGCGTATTCCTCAGTAAGTCACTTGGGAATGGTGTTGTTTGCATTATTAATGTTAAACAAAACTGCTTGGAACGGAGCTATTTTACAATCACTTTCCCACGGATTTATGACGGCCTTATTCTTCGCCTTAATCGGGATGATTTACGGAAGAACACATACTAGGGACATCACTAAATTGGGTGGTTTATTGAAAGTTATGCCTTTTATATCCGTAATTTATGTAATTGCTGGATTAGCGTCATTAGGCTTACCAGGATTTAGTGGTTTCATTGCCGAAATGAACATCTTTGTGGGTGCATTCCAACACGAAGAAATGTTTTATAGAGTGGCAACCGTAATTTCAGTATCGGCAATTGTTGTAACTGCAGTTTACATCCTAAGAGTGCTAGGAATTATGCTAATGGGTGAAGTGAAAAACGAAGAATATTTAAATTTACCTAAGGCAACTTGGTTCGAAATAACAGGTATTTTGCTACTATTAATTCCAATGCTTGGTATGGGTGTTGCTCCACTTTGGTTGAGCGATATGACAATGGATAGTATTCAACCATTTATTCAAGGAGTATTAAATCATTTATAATAAATAACTAAAATGAATTTGAACAGTTTTATCGCAATGAGACAAGAAATTTTCCTCTTAACAATACTATTATTGTTGATTGTAGGCGAAATTTTCATCAATAAAAACAAAAAAGAAAGTCTGGTACATTTTGCCTTATTTTTATTTGGCATCCACACTATTGTAGGCTTTTTTGCCATTGAAGAAACTAGTTTATTTGGCGGAATGTTTCGCACGAATACGCTAATTCACTTCTTTAAAAATGCACTAAATGTTGGCGTAGTAATAGTATTACTTCAATCAGCCGATTGGATTAAAGAAAAAATGGTACCGCTCAATAAAGGAACCGAGTTTTTTATGTTGTTGTTTTCTTCCCTGTTAGGCATGTATTTTATGATTTCGGCAGGTGATTTTCTAATGTTTTACATCGGATTGGAATTATCAACTTTACCAGTGGCAGCATTGGTAGCTTGGGAAACCTCCAAAAGAATTTCTAGTGAAGCTGGTGTAAAATTTATACTTTCGGCAGGATTAGCCTCAGGAACTTCCTTATTTGGAATCTCGCTATTGTATGCCGCAACAGGTTCAATTTATTTTGCTGATATAACCCCAGTTTTAACTTCGACCAACTTAACATTATTAGGTTTTATTTTGTTTTTCTCTGGATTGGCATTCAAAATATCGTTGGTTCCGTTCCACTTTTGGACCGCTGATGTTTATGAAGGAGCACCGATTGGCGTTGCTTCGTATTTATCGGTAATTTCAAAAGGAGCCGCAGCCTTTATATTAATGATTTTATTGTTTACCGTTCTAAAACCATTGATGCACGTTTGGGAAAATATCATTTATGTGGTAGCACTTGCCACGATGTTTATAGGTAATTTATTTGCCTTGCGCCAACAAAACATGAAACGTTTCTTGGCTTTCTCCTCGATTGCACAAGCTGGTTTTATATTATTGGGATTAATTACAGGAACACAATTGGGAACAGCAACAGTAGTGTATTTTATATTGGTTTATGTCTTCACAAATTTAGCTGCATTCGGCGTGGTACAAGCTATTGCGTTGCAAACGAGTAAAGAAAACAGAGACGATTATAACGGCTTATACAGAACAAATCCTAAGTTAAGCCTTGTGATGATGTTGGCATTGTTTTCCTTAGCAGGAATTCCGCCGGTAGCAGGATTTTTTGGTAAATTCTTTCTATTCGCCGCAGCGGCAAGCAAAGGATATTATTTATTAGTTTTCTTAGCAGTTGTGAATGTAACCATTTCTCTCTACTATTATTTATTAGTGGTAAGAGCCATGTTTATCAGAAAAAGCGATAATCCAATTCCGTATTTCAAAAGCAAAATTTATATGCGTTTAGGACTATTACTTACTGTTTTAGGTATTCTAGTTCTTGGATTGTACAGCCCATTATACGATTACATATTTGAATTAAGCACCATTTTTAATAAATAAGTTATGGCATCATTAGACGGAAAACATTCATTTGGAAGCATTGGAGAAACAAGAGTCACTTTTGTCGAAAAAGGCGTTGACCAAGACCGTAAGGATTTCTTGAAACAACTTTTAGAACATAATGGATTAGAAGTGATTATTGATGAAGAAAAGAAAAAAACGGAAGAAGATCCTCAATTATATACTGTGGCGGTAACCGATATGGTTTTCAATCCCACCATTTGGATTTTTGAACGTAAAATGAAAACTCTTGATGGTCACAAAGTAACCCAGGATTATTGGTTTCAAAGAACTACCCAAACCAATCCAATGTATTGGAAGAATTCATAAATTCAAGATTAACCAACCAAAATAAACCAACCAAAACCGGAAAAAGCCAAGCTAGCAATAGCATTGGCTTTTTTATTGAGAACAGCGAAGCTTACAAAAACTATCTCCAATACAATAAATCTACAGGGTTTTGAGTACTATTTTCTACTTCTTAACAACCCAATCATTTGCCCAACTCCTACCCCAAAATAAGCTCTGTCCTTCGATATTTGTACCATAGGAGAAAGAGTGAAACCATAGAATCTGGTAAATGGGAATTCAATTTTTGGATTTATCATTAAACTCACTGTGTCATATTTATGGTTATTCCAAGTATAATTCTCCCCCAGAAAAGAATTATTAACCTTAGTCCAATTTTCGGGTTCAGTAATCACAGAGCATCCTAATCCAACGTTTAGATTTAACCGAATAGTGCCACTAGGATTTAATTTATAAATTTTTCCAATCCCAATTTGATAATTCTCAAATTGGTCATAAGGATTTGCTAAACCAAAAAACATAACCCCTATAAGACCCGAAGTATAATCTTCAGGTTGGGACTTTGGTGTTTTAATGTTTCCAATATAAGCCAGCCTGACTGAATATTTTTTATTGTAAACATAATTCAAACTTAAATCGACTCCAAAATAATTCCCTACATTTAATTCAGCTGATGTATAAATTGCATTTTTGGCACCAAATTGAGCATTTACAGTATAAACACCCATTAAACCTATAAATAGCATTACTTTTTTCATATAAACCATTTTTAAGTTTCATTTCAAAATAATATTTCCTTAAAAGATAGATAAATATAGGAAATTTAAAACAAATTCCAGCTTTTTATTTATCGACGAAATCCAATTTTAAAAGTTTTGGGATTGATTAAATTGATTTTGGGACTTATCCTAAAACTTCTATAAAACAAAAGACCCTAGGATTTAGCCGAACTGGCGAAGCAAAAGCGACGAACCGAGCCCGCAGAGCGAACACTTCGTTCCTATAAAACAAAAAACCCCGTTCGTTAGAACAGGGTTTTTCAAAAGAAAGGCGACGACATACTCTCCCACATAACTGCAGTACCATCTGCGCAGGCGGGCTTAACTACTCTGTTCGGGAAGGGAAGAGGTGAGCCCCGCCGCA
>CAMAQD010000019.1 GCA_945860385.1 Flavobacterium psychrophilum | reverse complement strand
TCGCCTAGTTAGAGAACCAGTTAAATAATCATTACAAACAAATCTTTTAAATTCTTCTGAATATATAGATTGCCACTTTGAACTACTTACTCTTGAATATCTTTCCATATTTTTACACTTTTGTGTAAATCTATTTTAGGACAAGACATTTTGCTCGGACCAGCTGGAGGCTTGACGTTCGCGCAAGCTGAGAAGTTTTTATAATATAGAATATCCAAATATCATTGATAAAGTATTATAGCTAGTATTCCATAAAGTATAATCTCCTAAAATATCTCTACTTGTTTGAAACCTCATTTCCACGCAATATTTATCTTTAAATTTATAACCTATTCCAAAAGCAAAATTATTCCTAGAATTTATTTTTAAAGAATCCGAATACGAAATTTCAGTTCTTTCTAAATCGATAGATGAATTTGCACTGAAATCAAGCAGGTAAGAAACATTATAAAAAATTTTAGAGTTCTTGTTGATAAAAGAATAATATCTTAAGCTTAAAGGAAGTTCAATTGATACGTAATCGACTTTCGCAATAATTTTGTATCCTGCTAAATTCATATCTGTAGTTTTAATTAACTGAAAACTCTGATACGTAGGCTCTACAACGATAGCCCATTTGTTTTTATTAATTGGTAGTATAAATTCTGCTTCAACTCCAAAACCAAAGCCTAATTTATTTCCAAAATCTGTATGACTAGAGGTAACATTAGAATTTTCTACAGTTAAAGAAGAGTTATTTAAATGGGCCCTAACAGTTAAATTAAATAAGTCTTTTTTTTCTTTTTCTTCATAATTTATGAATTCTGATTTATTGCATTTGTTAAATTCAATAAAAAAATTACTAAGGATATTTTTATCATACTTCAAATTTTCAACTTTATTTAATTCAATTGTTGGACATTTTAAATCATTCCATAATTGCTGTTTAAATAAATTATTATCCCCAATTGTATCGTCAGAATTTAGATAGATTTTATAAACTAATTGTTGTATTTTGGAATTATCCACATTGTAAAAAAACCTCAATAAATTTCCATTTTTATACATGTATAAATTAGATTTTCCTTCAATAAGTACTTTTAAAAATAGTTGTTTTTCAATAAATTCTGGATTTCTATCTACACTCAAATTATCAGTGTCAGTACTTGATTCATCAATTTTAATTGTATTTCTACTATATTTTGAATTACTATAAATCACAAATTCCTTTATTTCATTGATATTTGCACTATAGATTTCACTATCCTCCGTTTGTTTATAACTAAAATCTGTCGGATTATTTTCCCAATCTACATTTTTAATTAAGCACTCGAATTTTTTTCCAGAATTATTTATATAATAACCTTTTTCAAAAGAAATTTGCGAATAGGTATTAAAGCTTATCATTATGGTTAAAAGTAATTTATAATAGTTCTTCATTTTATTTATCGCTTTTGGGGATTATAAAGAATGATAAAAGCAAACTTTATTGAATCACAAATATACTTTTTTTATTTTCCGTTACAATTAATCCTACATTATTTTTTCAAAATAGTAGGAGTGAAATTCTCATTTAAAGAACGTTTATGATTTTTTTCAACCAGTGTAACACTTGTTACTGAACAAAAAATCTTGCCAATATATATTTGTCCCATAATCAAGAACAATCATTATGAGGAAAATAAATTTACTAATTCTAATTGGAACGCTTTCCATATCAGCTTTGGGTTTTGGACAAGATACTTTGACTATTTCCAAAAAAGATATTGGACAAAAAGCCAACGACAAAAACCTGCAACTGCAGATTGCGAATCAGGCATTCAAATCGGCGCAAGCAGATTACCGACAATCCAATGCTTTGTTTTTGCCCAGCATTACAGCATCTCACACCGCGATTTCAACCACGAATCCCTTGATGGCTTTTGGTTCCAAATTGAATCAGGAAGTTTTAACGGCTTCGGATTTTAATCCCGCTTTGTTGAACGATCCTGCGGCAACCCAAAATTATGCCACTAAAATTGAGGTACTGCAACCGCTAATCAACGTAGATGGTTTGTATGGACGACAAGCCGCCAAGTCCAAAATGGAAGCTTTTCAATTGCAAACCGAGCGCACGGGAGAATATTTGGCTTTGGAAGTCAACAAATCTTTTATGCAATTGCAATTAGCTTACAAAGCCGTAAAAGTTTTGGAAAAAGCCAATGCCACGGCGGATGCTAATTTGAAACTAATAGAGAATTATTTCAAGCAAGGCATCCTTCAAAAAACGGATGTTTTATCGGTGCAGGTTCGTGTTAACGAAATCAAAAACCAGTTGCAATACGCCAAAAGTAATGTGCAAAATGCTTCGGATTATTTAGCTTTTCTATTGAATGAAGATAATAGCAATAAAGTTTATAAACCATTGGAAGAGTTAGATAATACAATTGCTATTTCAAGTAGCAATACAACACTTTCAGGCAATAGAAAAGACATTTTGGCAATGGATAAATCTTCCGAAGCATATTCCAAAATGTATCAATCGAGCAAAATGAATTTCCTGCCTACATTGAATGCTTTTGGAAGTTACGAAATGTACGACGATACACTTTTTGGAACCAATGCCCAAGGGTATTTGGTAGGTGCGCAATTGTCTTGGAAAGTTTTTGACGGTTACAAATCTATTGGAAAAATGGAAAAAGCCAAAGCCGAATATCAAAAGGCACAAGTTGAAAACCAACAATACAAATCGCAAAGTCAACTGGAACTCAACAAAACAAATCGCCAGTTGAAAGACGCCGAAAACAAGGTAAATCTGGAAAAATTAGCTTTGGAACAATCGCAAGAAGCCTATAGAATCAGAAGCAATCGATTCACTCAAGGTTTAGAAAAAACCACGGATTTATTGCAAGCAGAAACTCAAATGTATCAGAAAGAATTACAGTTGCTGCAAGCGGTTTTCGAATATGATTTTACACAGGAATATTTGCAGTTTTTAACTAAGTAAGAAGTATCAAGATTGGAGTATTAAGTATTAAGACTTTTGAATAGCGATTTTAAAATTAGAATTAAGACCATAAAATATAAAAACATGAAAATAAGTATCAAAATAATAGCCATCCTTTCCATTTTCGCAATTGTATTGACTTCTTGTGGAGGAGACAAAAAAGAATCCATCACCAAGGAAGCAGCCATTGCCGTTAAAGTAAGCGGAGTTTCAGAAAACACCGAGGGCGGAATCATAACTGCCAGCGGAAAAATAGAAGCCGAAAACTCGGCCAATTTGAGCACCCGAATGATGGGTTACGTGACCAAAATTCACGTGAAAGTGGGACAAAAAGTAGGAGCAGGGCAATTGTTGGTCAGCATCAACAACACCGATTTACAAGCCAAAAAAGCGCAAGTCGATGCCAGTATTTTACAAGCTACTGCCGGTTACAACAACGCCAAAAAAGACTACGATCGTTTCGTGAATTTGTTCAAACAACAATCGGCATCCCAAAAAGAATTGGACGATATGACAGCGCGTTACGAAATGGCGAAAGCAGGATTGGAAGGTGCGAAACAAATGCGAAACGAAGTGATTTCACAGTTTTCCTATTCGAATATCACGGCTCCCTTTTCGGGAACAGTGACCAATACTTTCGTGAAAGAAGGTGATATGGCCAATCCTGGAATGCCATTGGTGAGCGTGGAAGGCACAACACGTTTGCAAGTAACCGCAATGGTCTCTGAAAACAATATTGCAAGTATCAAAAAAGGTATGGCCGTGAAAGTTTTAGTAAAATCATCAAACTCTAATCTAACCGGAAAAGTAAGTGAAGTTAGTTCGTCGGCTACGAATACGGGAGGACAATATTTGGTAAAAATCAATTTAGACAAAACGGATTCGTCTGTATTGTCTGGAATGTTTGTCAATGTGCAGTTTCCAGTTTCAAATACAATTCAGACTACCAAAACTGAAATGGTTTTAGTGCCTGAAACCGCTTTGGTCAGACAAGGACAATTGACCGGAATTTACACAATAGGAACCGGAAATGTCGCCATTTTGAGATGGTTGCGAACAGGAAAAACTTCTGGCAATCAAGTGGAAGTGTTGTCGGGACTTTCTGCCAATGAGCAATACATTGTTTCAGCTGAAGGGAAGTTGTATAACGGAGCTTTGGTTAGTGTTCAGTAATTCAGGTAGCAGGTTGCAGACGGCAGATTTCAGCATACAGTTTAAACAACAAACCATAAACAATAAACAAAATTATGCAAGAAGGTATTTCAGGTAAAATAGCCCATTTTTTCATCAATTCGAAATTGACCATTTTGTTGATGGTGGCTTTGATGATTATTGGTGTATATAGTTCGTTTCTGATTCCGAGGGAAGAAGAACCGCAAATAAATGTTCCGATGGCCGACGTAATGGTGGGTTATCCAGGCGCAAGTCCTACGGAAGTAGAAAGCCTTGTGGCCAAGCCGTTGGAGAAAATTATTTCAAACATCAAAGGCGTGGAGCACGTTCACACGATGGCGATGAACGGTCAGGCGATGCTGATTGTCCAATTTTATGTAGGGCAAGACGTGGAGCGTTCCTATGTGAAATTGTACGACGAATTAGCGAAACACGAAGATATGTTTCCGAAAGGCGTGTACAAACCAATGGTAAAAACTCGTTCAATTGATGATGTTCCGATGTTGGGATTGACACTTTGGAGTGAAACCCAAGATGATTTCCAGTTGCGTCAGATTGCCGAAGAAGTAACTTCGGAAATCGAGAAAGTAAAAGACGTTGCCATTACCAAAGAAATTG
Organism: Flavobacterium psychrophilum; assembly: GCA_945860385.1. Classification (GTDB taxonomy): domain Bacteria; phylum Bacteroidota; class Bacteroidia; order Flavobacteriales; family Flavobacteriaceae; genus Flavobacterium; species Flavobacterium psychrophilum_K. The sequence goes on along the minus strand of CAMAQD010000019.1, from coordinate 58,495 downwards.
GTGGCAGCAATCGTGAACTGAAAGTAATTTTGGACAAAGACAAAATGGCTGAAAACGGTGTGGATGCTTTGGGCATTATGCAAATGATTCAAGCCAATAACGGCAGTTCGCAATCGGGTAGTTTTGTGCAAAATGACCAAGAATATTTGGTGACTACAGGTCAATTTTTATCGAATGCTGAAGATGTAGAGAACTTGGTTGTTGGCGTAAATAAAAATATGCCAGTTTATTTAAAACAAGTGTCGACTGTGCAAGACGGGCCATCTACAGCCAGAAGTTATGTATCTTTTGGGTATGGCAAAGCCAATGAAAAATTCAAAACTGCTAAATCAGAATATCCAGCCGTTACGATTTCCATCGGAAAAGTAAAAGGTGCGGATGCGATGAAAATTTCGGAGAAAATTATTGATAAAGTCGAACACTTAAAGAAAAGTTTAATTCCAAATGACGTTCACGTTGAAGTAACTAGAAATTATGGAGAAACGGCCTCGCACAAAGTTGGTGAGTTGTTGTTGCATTTGGGCATTGCGATTATTGCCGTTACAATTTTGGTGATATTAGCAATGGGTTGGAGAGGCGGATTGGTCGTGTTTTTCTCCGTTCCGTTGACGTTTGCCTTGACCTTGTTTGCCTATTATTTATTGGGTTACACTCTAAATCGAATTACTCTTTTTGCCCTAGTATTCGTGGTAGGAATCGTCGTCGATGACAGTATTATCATCGCCGAAAATATGCACCGCCATTTCAAGATGAAGCGATTGCCGTTTAAACAAGCAGCGATTTATGCGATAAATGAAGTAGGAAATCCAACGATTTTAGCGACGTTTACGGTTATTGCGGCTATTCTGCCCATGGCGTTTGTGTCGGGAATGATGGGGCCTTATATGAGTCCGATGCCGATTGGTGCTTCGATTGCGATGTTGTTGTCTTTGTTCGTGGCTTTGACCGTGACGCCTTATTTGGGGTATCATTTGTTACAAGAAAAAGAAGAGCAGGAGCACAAACACGAAGAAGGAATGGAAACCAGTTCGATTTACAAAATCTACAACAAATTGGAACGACCATTATTGGAAAGTAACTCTAAAAGGAAAATCCTTTTGGCAGTGACCGTGGTCTTGTTGTTTGGTTCGGTTTTGATGTTTTTCACCAAATCGGTAGTTGTGAAAATGTTGCCTTTTGATAACAAAAACGAATTCCAGGTCGTGATTGATATGCCGGAAGGAACAACATTGGAACGTACTACAGCCGTGACTAAAGAAATTGCACAATATCTGTCGACCAAACCCGAAGTGGTGAATTATCAGAATTACATTGGCACTTCGGCTCCGATAACTTTTAACGGATTGGTGCGTCATTACGATATGCGTGGTGGTAGTAATATGGCAGATATTCAGGTGAATTTGTTGCACAAAGAAGAGCGTGATTTGCAAAGCCACGACATCGCTAAAGCTATGCGTCCCGATATTCAGAAGATTGCCAAGAAATATGGTGCGAATGTCAAAATCATTGAAGTTCCGCCAGGACCACCGGTTTTGTCGACTTTGGTTGCCGAGATTTATGGACCGAATTACAAGGAACAAATCAAAGTGGCGAATCAGGTAAAAACGATTTTGCAAAATACTTCGGATATTGTGGATATCGATTGGATGGTTGAGGACAATCAAACGGAATACAAACTGGAAGTTGATAAAGAAAAAGCAATGCTCAACGGAATTGCGCCACAACAAGTGGTTGGAAATCTGACGTATTTGTTGAAAGAATATCCCGTTTCGAATTTGTATGACGAGAATTCCAATGACAATGTGGGCATCGTGCTTTCGCTTGACGACAAAGACAAAACGAGTTTGCAAGACATTCAAAACCTGAAAATCAAAGGCAGTCAGGGGAATATGATTCCGGTGAGTGATTTGGTGAAAGTGGTTCAAGATACTTTGCAAAAAACCATTTACAGAAAAGACCAAAAACGAGTGGTTTATGTAACCGCCGATATGGCTGGAGCCTTAGAAAGTCCAGTGTATGCAATTTTAGGAATGAACGAGAAATTGGCCAAAATGAATGTGCCAAAAGGATACAAAGTCAACGAATTGTATATGGAACAACCTACGGATGAAAGTGATTTTACCGTAAAATGGGATGGAGAATGGCAAATTACCTTGGAAGTTTTCCGTGATTTGGGAGTGGCATTTTTGGTTGTAATCGTCATTATTTATATGCTGATTGTAGGTTGGTTTCAAAACTTCAAAACGCCAATGGTGATGATGTTGGCTATTCCGCTTTCGTTAATCGGGATTGTATTTGGGCACTGGTTGCTGAATGCCTATTTTACAGCGACTTCTTTTATTGGAATGATTGCTTTGGCTGGAGTTATGGTTCGAAATTCGGTTTTGCTGATTGACTTTATTGAAATCCGACTCAATGAAGGCGTTCCCTTAAAACAAGCTATTATCGAAGCTGGTGCTGTTCGAACTACGCCAATTTTATTGACAACAGGAGCCGTAGTTATTGGAGCTTCCATCATTTTGTTTGATCCGATTTTTCAAGGATTGGCTATTTCATTAGTGTTTGGAGCAGTTGTTTCGACAGTTTTGACCTTGCTCGTTGTGCCTGTTATTTACTATATCACGGAAAGAAAAAAATGGGAGAAATAAAAATTAGTTTCAAGTTAAAGGGTTCCAATTTTAGAAGCCTTAAACTTTTAAACACTTAATCCTTAAACAAAAAAAAATGAAACTATTACTAATAACCGCAGTCAGAGAATTTGAAAAAGACATCAAACAAATTCTAAAAAAAGTACAAGTTAAATCCTTTTCATACAAAGATGTAAAAGGATTTAAAGACAATTCTGAAGATAATTTGGAATCCAATTGGTTTGCTACCAATATGCAAGAAACGGAATCGGTTTTATTCTATGCCTTTGTCAAAGAAGATAAAGTAGATGGGCTTTTTGATATGGTTGCAGCATTTAACACCGAGCAAGTTTCAAAATCAAACATTCATGTTGCAGTGCTGAACATCGAAAGATGTAGTAACTAAATAAATTAATCTAAAATAAAATATATGAAAAACAGAATCGTAAGAGCTGTTGCAGGGTCTTTTATACTGATTAGCTTGCTTTTAGCAATTTATGTCAACCAAAACTGGTTGTGGTTTACGGCCTTTGTGGGAGCCAATTTGTTACAATCTTCTATCACTAAATGGTGTTTGATGGAGGATATTTTGACTAAACTAGGAGTTAAGGATTAATTAAAATCCCTATTAACTAAATAAAACGAGGATGTTCTATGCGACATCCTCGTTTTTGCGTTTAAACTATTTAGCATTCTTACAGAAAAATAATTTTTAAATCGTAACTTTAATCTTGTATAATTGTAATTCCTAATAGTAATGGATTTAAGTAGATACAAACAAAAAAGAGATTTTGATTCCACCAATGAACCCAATGGTGAAATTACAAAATCAAATACCAACTTGATTTTTGTAGTCCAAAAACACGCTGCTTCTCATTTGCACTATGATTTTCGTCTTGAAATGGATGGCCTTTTGAAAAGTTGGGCGATTCCAAAAGGTCCTTCAATGAATCCTGAAGAAAAGCGACTGGCGATTATGGTCGAAGATCACCCTATAGATTACAAGGATTTTGAAGGCACTATTCCGGAAGGAAATTATGGAGCAGGAACCGTTATCGTTTGGGATAATGGAACTTATACTTTGACTACCCAAGAGAAAACGGAATCCGTTGAAGACCAATTCAAATCGGGTTTGCAAAATGGGCACCTTAGTTTTATTCTTGACGGAAAGAAATTGAAAGGTGAATTTGCCTTAGTAAAATTAAAAATCAAGCAGAAAGATACTTGGCTTTTAATTAAAAAAGATGATGAATTTGCCAGTGAAATGGATATATTACTAAAAAATAAATCTGTAATTTCAGGCTTGACTTTGGAAGCAATGGAGAAATGATTTTTAATGAATAAAATCTTTTCAGATTAGATTTTCATACATCACTTTACTGCCATACAAAATACAAAGGAGTGAAGAAATGATAATAAGCACGAATTGTAGCTTTTGAGATTTTAAAATTGATTTTCCATACGGAAGACTAAATAATCCCGAGGCAATAAACATACCGATTATAGAACCTAGTCCGAAAATTAAAATATACAATAATCCTTCTAAAGTGGATTTCATTTGTGAAAGTACCAGGACTACCAGCGCTCCGCTTCCTGCCAAACCGTGAACCAAACCGACTCCAAAAGCGGCACTAAAACTATTTGATTTGTTGGGATGCGTGTGATTTGAAGTTGTAATTCTATGCGAATGGGTATAGGTATGCGAATGCAAATGACTTTTAGGGTCTGTTTTGGAAAGTGTGTGACTGTGCGAATAAGTGTGGGAGTGAGTGTTTTTTTTGAATAACTTCGACATTCGATAAATGCCCAAAAAAACCAACATCAATCCAACGGTCGCTTCGAGATAATTGAAAACAGATTCACTCACAGCTACTTTAAAACCAATCATCAAAACGGCTACTACGAAAATGGTCAACGTGTGACCAATTCCCCAAAACATACCATCTTTTACCGATTCTTTGAGCGTATTTCTGTTGGTTACTAAACTATTTACAGCTAGTAAATGATCGGCTTCAAAAGCGTGTTCCAAGCCAGCATAAGCCGTAATAATAAATCCTATCATATCTTTTAAATGGAATAGTGATAATACGCTGCACAAGCTCCTTCAGACGAAACCATAGGTGCACCAAGCGGATTCGACGGCTTGCAGTTTTTGCCAAACTCAGGACATTCGTGTGGTTTTTTGATGCCTTTCAGGATTTCACCAGCAATGCAGTTTTTATCTTTTTCACTATGTGATACTTCGATGGAAAACTTTTTATTGGCATCGTATTTTTGGTATTTTTCGGTCATAACAAAGCCGCTTTCCGGAATTTTTCCGATACCACGCCATTCTTGTTCGCCAATTTCGAAAACATCATAAATCACTTCTTTGGCTTTAAGATTGCCTTCTGGTTTGACCATTCGTTTGTATTGATTGTCCACAAAATAGTCGCCATTTTCCAATTGAACTACAGCGTGATAAATGCCTTGCACCAAATCGGCTGGTTCGAAACCTGTGACTACAAGCGGAATTTTATATTTCGCAGCTATCGGATGGTATTCGTCTAATCCCATAATCGTACAAACGTGTCCTGCTGCTAAAAACGCATCGATAGTACAAAATTCGTCCGATAAAATGGCTTCCATTGCGGGTGGAACCAAAACGTGAGAAACCAAAATTGAGTAATTATTTATTCCCAATTTAGCAGCGTGAATTACCGATAGCGCATTGCTTGGAGCGGTGGTTTCGAAACCCACAGCAAAGAAAACTACTTCTTTATCAGGGTTTGCCGCAGCAATATTGACGGCTTCGAGAGGCGAATATAGAATTCTTAAATCGCCACCATCGGCTTTGGCTTGAAGTAAACTTTTTGTAGAACCCGGAACCCTAATCATATCGCCAAAAGAGCAAACAATCACGCCTTGTTTCAGGAGTTCAATCGCTTTGTCAATCAATGAAATAGGAGTGACGCAAACCGGGCAACCAGGACCGTGAATCATTCTCACTTCTTTGGGAAGCAAATCCAATAAACCGTTTTTGACCAAAGAATGGGTTTGACCGCCACAAATTTCCATAATATTCCACGGTTTGGTAATGATTTTACCAATCTCGGCGATATAGTGCTTTACAAGCTCAGGATTTCTGTATTCGGTTAGGTATTTCATTGGAATTATTTTAATTCTAAATTGTTTATTTTTCTGAATTTATAAATGTCAATAAAAATTAATGTTGAAATGAGTAGGTTTAAAATTGGAAAAAATACAGTTTCATAATCCAAGCTCAACATGTGTAAGATACTGGATATTATCCAAATTATAAAAAGATTAATGTTAAAGATACCAGTAAAAACATAGAAAAAATTATTTATTAATTTATTCTTCTTGTCTTTTTTGAAATAAAGCAATCTAGAAATGAATAAAATAATTCCCATTCCAATAGCAAAATAGACGGTGAAAATAAAAAAATACAAGAGGCCAAATCCTCTAAGCACTTCAGCATCGTTGTAATAACCAAAAAAAATATACGAAGTCCAAATGTTTATCAATAGCAAGGTAATCGCTGCGTACTTAAAATCATTTTTAGTCATAATTTAAAGGTTATGATTTATTTTACAATCTCCAACAGTTCAATAATAAAAATCAAAGTAGAATTCGGTTGAATCATGGGTTGTGCGCCATATTCTCCGTAAGCTAAATGATGCGGAATGTATAATTTCCAGCGTGAACCTACTGGCATCAATAACAAAGCTTCTTGCCAAGCCAATATAGTTTCGGCCAATTGCAAGTCTATAGCTCCGGTATCTTTGGTCGAATCGAAAACATCTTTGTTTAATAAACTACCTTCGTAGATTACTTTTACGGTGTCGTTGATGGTAGGAATATCTCCAGTTCCTTGTTCCAGAATTTCGAACTGCAAACCACTTTCGAGTGTGATTACGCCTTCTTTCTTAGCATTTTCTTCCAAAAATAGTTTTCCTAATTCGGCATTTTTATCTTTCAAATCTTCCTGAAGCAAAGCCACATAGTTTTGAAAAATTGCGATGGCTTGTTTTTGGGAAATCTTTGGGTAAGAATCATTAAAAACGGACTTCATACCTTCCAAATAATCATCGTATTTGATTTCATCAAACCCAATGTCTTTGAGGCTTTGTGCCATAATTACTCCAGCCGAATAGGAAATTTTATCTGATTCCTCCGTTTTTCCGATCGTTCCTAATAGTTCGTTTATATTCATTATTTTGAAATTAATTTTTAATATTTAGGTAATAATTCAATTGTCCGAAAGAAATATTCTCGTCATTGGGAGACAGGTTTTCGTGCAGATGCACCTCAAAATTGTTGGCTAAAAATTCATAAATCATATCTACAAGCACCGAATTTTGAAAAACGCCGCCACTGAATGCTAATGTATGAATTTTATTGTTTGAAGCCACTTTTTCGATGCACTTAATTAAAGTGTAATGAAAGTTTGCAGCAATTTCACCAACTGAAATGCCTTTTTGCTGTTGTTCAAGAATGATGTCAAAAAGTAGTTTTGTTGGAATATAATTGTCAACTAAATTACTATTTTCAAGATAATCAACGAGTTTATTTTCAGTAGCCGAATAGTATTTTTGGGCTAATTTTTCCAAATAAATGGCAGCTTCCCCTTCAAAATAAATGGGTTGATGAAATCCTAGTATAAATCCAATGGCATCAAACAAGCGTCCCATTGACGAAGTAGTTATCCTTGGATTTTGAATCGTTTTGGAATAAATAGCCCATTCGTTGTCATCAAAATAGGTTCTAAAAAAAGGATTGGAATCACTTATAGATAAAGCCGAAATCTTTGGATTTTTAGACATTTTATCGCCCAAAACCCAAGGATAATAATCTAAACGTCCCAAACGTTTCATTTCGTTGTTTTGGTATTCAAAAAATTCTCCGCCCCAGATTTGCTCGTCTTCACCATAACCAATTCCGTCCCAAATAACTCCCAGAATTTTACCGTTGGTCTTCCACAGGTTTTTTTCGCCAAGAATCGCAGCAAAATGGGCTTTGTGGTGTTGAATTTTATGATATTGAATTTCGTTTTCCGGATGGATGATACTTTCAGCTAATTGGGAACTTATGTATTTGGGATGTGCATCGAATAGGACTATTTCAGGTTCAAAATTGAATATTTTATGGTAGTTTTCGATTGTTTTTTCGTATCGCAAATAGGTGTCATAATTTTCTAAATCGCCAATGTATTCGCTCGTATAGCAATTGCTGTTGGGTAAAATGGTGATGGTGTTTTTCAAATCGCTACCAAAACAGAGAATTTTTTCATTGCATTCAGGCATTTTAAAATCCAATACATTGGGAGCAAAACCACGAGAACGTCTCAAGATTATTTTCTTTGCAAATTTCTCAGAAAACTTCATCACAGAATCATCTTGCGGATGCAAAACATTCAAGGAATTGTGCAGAAAATAATCGGCAATATCATTTAAGGTTTTGGTTACTTCTTTTTCTGAACTGGCTATTGGAGAACCGTGAAAATTGGCGCTAGTCGCAATAATGGGTTTATCAAAATTGGCCATAACCAATTGCAATGTTCCCGAATTTGGAATCATCGTACCGATGGTTTTCAAGTTTGGGGCAATTTGATTTACGACTAAATCCAATGCGTTTTTTATTGGTAATATGACAATTGGAGCTTCAGTGGAACTTAATGTAGTTTCTTCTAAATTATTTATATATAAATAGTTACTAATTGTATTTGTGTCTTTGAATAAAACAGCAAAAGGCTTGGTTGGTCTTCTTTTTCGAACTCTTAATTCTTTTACGGTTTCTTCGTTTGTGGCATCACAAATCAATAGATATCCTGCGGTATTTTTCAGGGCAATTATATTTCCCAAAGCCAGTTTTTCGGCAATGATTTTGAAAATTTCAGCATTCGATTGGGAAATAATTTCTCCTGAATTGGAAGTGAATTTTAAGATAATTCCGCAATTAGGACAGGAATTGGTTTGGGAATGAAACCGAATGTCGTCGCTGTTTTTATATTCCTGTAAACAATTTTCACACATTGTAAATTCGTCACAGCTGTTGTTGATTCTTTCGAATGGGAACTTTTTGGTTATAGAATATCTTGGACCACATTGGGTACAAGTGGTGAATGGATAATAATAACGTGGGTTTTTAGCATCCAGAATTTCATTGTAACAGCTTTCGCAAATGGCAAAATCAGGAGTTAGCGGAATATCAATGAGTAGGTTAGTGGTTGTTGGTTTAATCACGAAATCATCGAATATTTCGGATGAAAGAATAGTGCGTTTTTGAGAAGAAGTAATCTCGGAACTTCGCGGTTTTTGAATCAAAATTTGGTCATAGAAATTGTCCAAAACATTTTCATCCGCCACAGCGCAAATTAAAACGCCTTTTTCATTGTTGGTTACAAAACCTTTTATATTACATTTTTTGGCTAAATTGTACACAAAAGGTCTGAATCCAACGCCTTGAACCCTTCCGGAAATAGTTATTTCTATCCTTTTAGGATTCAATTAAGCTATTTTTTTTGGTTTTTAATTCTGCTAATAAATTCAGGATTTTGGTTTTTACAACCGATAATGATGCTTGTACTTTTGGAGATAATTCGGTTACCATTGGATCCATATTGTCTATGGTAATGGTGTAGAGATAAATGTCTGGCATACGATCGAACATGGTCAGAATTTCGACCATATCTTTGAGACCAAAGTTGTGTCCGCTCAAGGATTGTGGAAAATCATTGGAGAATTTTGGTTTTAGAAGACTAACTGTTCCGGTTTCTTTTCCATCCATTGTGGCATCTATAATTATGGCAATGCGATGACTTTCCAGATAAGGAATCAGCAGGAATCCACCAGTTCCACCATCCATAAAGGTGATGTTTTCAGGAAATTCAGATTCGTCAAGGGTATTGACAAAATGGACGCCAACGCCTTCGTCTCCCATTAAATAATTTCCAATTCCAAGGATTAAAATTTCATTTCCATTGGTATGAAAATTATCGGATTTGTGTGGAAAAATTTCTTCTTGCATGGCTTTATTTTTAGGTATAAAATTACTAAAAAAATTCCCTGAAAGGATCAGGGAATTTTTTGATTATCCTTATTTTACTTATTCTTTTACTGGTTCTTTCTTTGGTGTAGCCTTTGTTCTTTCGGATCTTACAAATTTGTAACCACTCACCATTGCCGAGGTTTCACCTCGTCCTTCTAACCAATCGTGGAAAAAGACAAGATATACGTGCACTAAAGAAAACAAAATGAATCCCCACATCGTTATGTGATGAATCAATCTGGTATTCATATCACCTCCCAGAAATTCGGGAACCCAAGCAAACATTTTTGGAAGAAACCAAGTAGCATTATCTGCATACAAACCAAATCCGGTAAAAATCATCACTAAGGCCATTATAAACATCACAAGGTAGGAAACCGCAGCAATGTCATTATGTCCCACGAAGATGCTTTTTTTGTAGTCGTATTCTTTTTCATTTTGAAGGAAAATATCGTGTTTCAATGTGTGCCAAACACTTGACCATCCTTCTTTATCGAAGGGAACAAAGACTTTCCAACTGGAATATTTATTCCCTACAAAAGCCCAATACACTCTCATTACCAATACTGCGACCATCACATAAGCACTCATAAAATGAATTTTACGGATGTATCCAAACCAAAACTGGGTGGATGCTTCACCATTAGAAATTATTCCCGGTGGATGCGAAATCAAAAGCCCTGTAACAATTAAAACTGTTATTGATAATGCATTGGCCCAATGAAATATCCTAACTGGCAGTTGCCAAATGTAGGCTCTTTTATATTCTTGTATTGCCATAAAAATTAATTTAAAGGGTTACACATTACAAACCGAGATGTCATTGACTTGATTGATGATGTTTCCATGTTCGTCATACAAATGCACGGCGCAAGCAATACAAGGGTCGAAAGAGTGAATGGTTCTAATGATTTCTAAAGGCAATTCAGAATCAGCCACAGGGGTATTTAATAAAGCGCTTTCATAAGGCGATCTTTGTCCTTTTGGATCTCTAGGCGAAGCATTCCAAGTGGATGGAACTACTTGTTGGTAATTTTCGGTTTTGCCGTCTTTTATCACAATCCAATGGCTTAAAGCACCACGAGGCGCTTCCACTAAACCCACACCTTTAGCTTCGGATGGCCAAGAAGAAGTTTCCCATTTGTCCATATTCGCCATTTTAGTATCCCCATTTTTGATATTATTGATAAGGGTATCAAAGAATTCCAGATTCCAGCCCGCAACTAATTGGGTTTCCAATGCTCTTGCGGCAGTTCTTCCTAAAGTGGAGAAAAGGGCAGCAGCCGGAACTTGCAATTTAGAAAGTGTAGCATCAACAATCTCTTTGTATTCAGGTCTTCCTGAGGCATAACCTATTAATGTTCTTGCCAAAGGTCCTACTTCCATAGCCTGACCTTTCCATCTTGGTGTTTTGATGTAACTGTATTTTTGATTGACATCAAGATGCGTATAAGGAGGTTTTGGACCGGTATAATGAATGTTAGTTTCACCACTCCAAGGGTGTTTTCCTGCGTTTCCGTCACCGGAATAATCGTACCAAGAATTGTTTACATATTCTTCAACGGTTTTTAATTCTCTTAAGTCAAGATTATGAACTTTAGTCAAGTCTTTGTTTAAGATTACTCCTGAAGGGAATTTAAAAGTACTATTATCTGTATTATTATAGCCTTGCATTGGGAAATCACCAAAACTCATAAAATTATGGAAACCTCCGATTGCTCCCCAATCTTTGTAGAAGCCAGCAATAGCTAATACATCTGGAATATAGACTTGTTCAACAAATTCTTTTCCTTGAATTAACAATTTTTGAACCATTGCTAATCTTTCTGCGTTGAGTCCGCTGGCATCATCAATGTTTATTGAACAAGCCATTCCACCCACTAAATAATTAGGATGCGGATTTTTTCCTCCAAAAATAGCATGGACTTTTACAATTTCTTTTTGCCATTCTAAAGCTTCCAAATAGTGTGCGGTTGCCATCAAATTAGCTTCTGGCGGCAATTTCATTGCGGGATGTCCCCAATATCCGTTGGCAAAAATTCCCAATTGTCCGCTTGCCACAAATTTTTTCAGTCTTTTTTGCAAATCGGAATAATAACCCGGAGAGCTTTTTGGCCAATTCGAAATACTTTGGGCTAATTGTGAAGTTTTAACAGGATCGGCACTTAATCCACTTACAACATCCACCCAATCAAAGGCGTGAAGGTGGTAAAAGTGAACCACGTGATCGTGAATATACAATGCTCCAGTCATGATGTTTCGAACCATTTCAGCATTTGGCGGAACTTTAATTCCCAATGCATCTTCAACAGCTCTAACTGAGGTTGTGGCGTGTACTGTTGTACAAACACCGCAGGTTCTTTGGACAAATGCCCAAACATCTTTAGGATTTCTACCTTTAACTATATTTTCGAGACCTCTAACCATTGTTGAGGATAAAAAAGCTTCTTTTATCGTTCCGTCAGTAATTTCTACTTCGGCTCTTAAATGTCCTTCAATTCTTGTAATTGGGTCAACTACGATTCTTTCTGCCATCTTGAATTATTTTTTGATTGGTTAATCTTTTAATTTTTCTTCCACTTTGATTCCTTCCGCTATTCTTCTTTCTAATTCTTTTCTTTTAGAAACATTAGAAAGAGCTGCGTGAGCTACAACTCCAACTCCAACAGCGCCAAGAGCTACTTTTCCTAAAGTATCGGCATCACTTTCGATTCCGCCACCTATGGCTATGTCTCTTGAATAGAAGCTACTACCTGCATCCCAAAATCCTTTGGCACTACAGCCTAAACAACCGTGACCTGATTGAATTGGGTAACTAACGCCACCGTTCCATTTGATATTTCCGCATGCGTTATAAGTAGTTGGTCCTTTGCAACCTACTTTATAGAGGCAATAACCTTTTTTAGCATTTTCATCATCGAAGTGTTCGACAAATAGTCCTGCATCAAAATAAGGTCTTCTGTAACAGCTGTCGTGCACTCTTTTTGAATAGAAAGCTTTTGGTCTTCCTGCGTTGTCTAATTCAGGTAGTCTTTCGAAAGCCACCACGTGAACAATAATTCCTGCCATCACTTCGCCAATAGGAGGACAGCCAGGGACATTAATTATAGGTTTATCAGTAATAATTTGGTCGATAGAAACAGCTCCTGTTGGATTAGGTTTTGCAGCCTGAACACAACCTGAAGTAGCACAGCTTCCCCAAGCAATGATAGCTTTGGCACCAGCAGCAGCTTCTTTTAGAATCTCGATAGCGCTTCTGCCTCCAATACAACAATAATTTCCGTCATCGCCCATAGGAATCGAACCTTCTACACAAAGGATGTATTCTCCTTTGTATTTTTCCATAGTAGCTTTCTTGGCAGCCTCGGCTTGGTGTCCGGAAGCAGCCATTAAAGTTAGTGTGTAATCCAGAGAAATTTTGTCTAAAATAATATCAGCAACAATAGGATGATCCGAACGAATGAATGATTCACTACAACAAGTACATTCCTGAAAATGTTCCCAAATCACGGGCAATCTTGGTTTTGTAGATAACGTCTTGGCAATTTGCCCTAAAGCTGATGATTCTACACCCATATAGGCTCCAATAAATGCAACAAACTTTAAAAAATCTCTACGATTGTATCCTTGTCTTATGATACTTTCGTAATACGTTTCATTGGTTTTGATCTTTTGTTCCATAATGTGTTGTTTGAAAAAATTAATAATTTCACAAAAATTATAATAAGTATCAAAAATATTATATAAAATATAATTATTATATGACATTTATCATATAAAATAAAATATATTAATAGTTTATTTGTGAATTACACAATTGAAGCCAAATAAATTAACTCCATTATGCATGAACTCTCCATCGCTACTTCAATTATCAAAACCACTGAAAATGAGGTAGATGCTGCCAACGGCGAAAAAGTTATAGAAATTGTTTTAGAAATTGGAAAACTTTCCGGAGTCGAAATTCAATCTTTGCATTTTGTTTGGGAATTAGCTGCTAAAAATACTGTTTTGGAAGATTCAAAAATCACTATATTTGAACCAGAAGGTATTGCTATTTGTGCTGAATGTGACACCGAATTTAAAATGGAAAAGATTTATGATTCCTGTCCCAAATGCAACAGTCCGTTTAAAACTATTATTTCGGGCAAAGAGTTGAAAATAAAGAAATTAATAATAAACTAATTATACTATTATGTGTGTAACTTGTGGATGCAATTCCGATGATAACGAAGTCCGAATCCTAAAAGTAGATGGTACAACTGTTCAACATTCTCATTCGCATAATCACGGCCACGAACATCATGAACATTCGCATAGTCATGAACACGGTCACGATCATGATCACAGTCACGAACATCACCATCACGATGACGATCATAACCACCATCCTCATTCTTTTAAAGAAATTGATTTAGAAAGAGAAATTTTGCATAAAAACGATTTGTTGGCGGAACGAAATAGAGGTTATTTTGATGCCAAGGATATCTTTGCCATCAATTTAGTGAGTTCTCCCGGTTCTGGAAAAACATCGTTATTAGAACGCACGATTGCCGATTTGAAAAACGACATATCTTTTAATGTAATAGAAGGAGATCAGCAAACCACCAATGATGCCGATAGAATTGCTGCTCTAAATGTTCCGGTAATTCAAATCAATACTGGTAAAGGCTGTCATCTGGATAGCGAAATGATTGCCAAAGCCGTGAAAGAGCTTTCGCCTAAAGACGGTTCTTTGATGATGATAGAAAATGTAGGGAATTTGGTTTGCCCGTCGATGTTTGATTTGGGTGAAAACAGTCGAGTGGTTATCATTTCCATCACTGAAGGCGAGGACAAACCTATTAAGTATCCTGATATGTTTTATGGTTCCCAGGTGTGTATCATCAATAAAATCGACTTGTTGCCTTACCTTAAATTCGATATCGAAAAGTTGAAAAATTATGCCAAAAAAGTGAATCCGAATCTTGTGTTTTTTGAAGTTTCGGCTTACACCGGACAAGGAATGGAAGCTTGGTATGCCTTTTTGAAAAAATCATTAAAATCCTAAAATTATGTGTTTAGCCATACCAGGAAAATTAGAAAAAATTATAGCCGAACTGGATGAAACCTTCCGAATAGGTAGCGTTTCTTTTGAAGGCGTTATCAAAGAAGTCAATCTGGCTTTGGTTCCCGATGCTAAAATTGGGGATTATTTATTGGTCCACGTTGGAGCCGCTATCGGAATCATCAATGAAGAGGAAGCCCAATCGACAATGACGGTTTTGAAGCAAATGGGGGAAGGGATTTGATTGCAGAGCTCAGATTGCAGATTGCAGATGGCAGGTTGCAGGTGGCAGGTTGCAGGTTGCAGATTTCAATAGCAGGTTGCAGGTTACAGGTTGCAGATTTCAGGTTGCAGATTGCAGATGGCAGATTGCAGATTGCAGGTGCAGATTTCAGGTTGCAGATGGCAGGTTGCAGATTTCAGTCCCGAAAGCTTTCGGGAGCAGGAGCAGATGATAGATTTAAACCCTAATTTATTATAAAATTTAATTAATGTCAAACCTACAAGACCACAACGAGAAAATAAATCTGCATCACGGAAGCGGAGGGGAGCATACTACCAAGCTTCTGAATGAAGTGATTTTTAAACACCTTAACAATCCCATTCTTAATGTGCGGCACGATGGTGCTTTTCTTGATATTCAAGGAAAATTAGCGTTTTCTACCGATAGTTATGTTATTCATCCTATTTTTTTTAAAGGAGGAAATATTGGCGAATTGGCCGTGAACGGAACAGTTAACGATTTATCGATGTGTGGTGCGATTCCAAAATATTTGTCTTTAGCGTTTATTATTGAAGAAGGATTTGGATTGGATGAATTTACCGAAATCATTAAATCGATTCGAGCCACTGCCGATAAAGCGGGTGTTTTTATTGTTACCGGTGATACTAAAGTGGTTGAAAAAGGAAAAGGCGACAAGATTTATATCAATACTTCAGGCGTAGGGGTTTTGCATGAAAAAGCCAATATTCGGATTGACAGAATACAAGCCGGTGATTCTATTATCGTCAATATGCCTATTGCTTCTCACGGAATGGCGATTATGTCCGAAAGAGAAGGACTGCAATTCGAAAGTGAAATTCTAAGCGATACCAACAACCTCAATTTTATTGTAGAAAAGCTAATGGACGAATGTGGCGACGACATTCATTTTTTGAGAGATGCCACTCGTGGCGGATTGGCTTCGGTTTTGCATGAAATCACGACTGAAAGTACTTTTGGAATGCTGCTCGAAGACGAGAAAATTCTGGTGGATACGCAAGTGCAAAGTGCTTGTGAAATCTTGGGTTTAGACCCGTTATATGTTGCCAATGAAGGTGTTTTTGCTTGTATTGTTTCTAAATCAGTGGAGAATGAAATCGTAGCCATCTTAAAATCAGTGGGGCAAAATCCTTCAATAATTGGTACAATAACGAATGAAAATAAAAGCAAAATCATTTTAGAAAGTGCTTTTGGAGGCAAAAGAGTCGTCAGTCCATTGATTGGAGAACAATTGCCTAGAATTTGTTAAAAAAGAATAGTTGTATTTTTAATTCTGGAAAAATGAGATTGAGTCACACCAATCTCATTTTTTTATTTAAATGGAATAAATAATATAACATTAGCAAACGAAACTGTTATTTTTTTATACTTTTGAACTGCAATAAAAAAAGAGGTTCGCGTGGTGTATCGTGACTGTTTTATTTTTTTAAACCATTAAGAAATTAAGTTCGCTTCACTCAAGTCATTAAGAGCAACTACAAAACTTAATTTTCTTACTTTCTTAATGGTTCAATTTTTTTATAAACTTTAGTTTAATTGTATTGGATTTCCAAAGAATAACTAGTAAAACCAAAAAGATAATCAAATGACTTTCGACAGCAAAGATCTTAGCCACGAACACTTATTAGATTTATATAAAAGATTGGTTTTACCAAGGCTAATCGAAGAAAAAATGCTGATTCTGATTCGGCAAGGAAAAGTTTCAAAATGGTTTTCCGGAATTGGTCAGGAAGCTATTGCTGTAGGCGTTACAGCAGTTCTGGATGCTGATGAATACATTTTGCCGATGCACCGCAACTTGGGTGTTTTTACAGGCAGAAATATTCCGTTACATCGATTATTTTCACAATGGCAGGGCAAGGCTAATGGGTTTACCAAAGGCCGGGATAGGAGTTTTCACTTTGGCACACAAGAATTCAAGATTATTGGGATGATTTCGCATTTGGGGCCTCAATTGGGGATTGCCGATGGGATTGCATTGGCGAATAAATTAAAACAAAATGGTAAGATAACCGCTGTTTTTACTGGCGAAGGGGCTACAAGCGAAGGTGATTTTCACGAAGCTTTGAATATTGCTGCCGTTTGGGAATTACCGGTTTTATTTATTGTCGAGAATAATGGTTATGGTTTATCAACGCCAACAGATGAGCAGTTTCGTTGTGAACATATTGCCGATAAGGGAATAGGTTACGGAATGGAAAGCAATATTTTGGATGGGAATAATATTCTGGAAGTCTACACTAAATTATCAGAATTGAAAGCTTCGATGGTGGTGCATCCTCGTCCTGTTTTATTGGAATTTAAAACCTTTAGAATGCGCGGTCACGAAGAGGCGAGTGGCACTAAATATGTTCCTTCGGCCTTGATGGAAGAGTGGGCTGCCAAAGATCCGGTAGAAAATTACAGGAATTATTTAAAAGAAAAAAACATTCTTTCAGAGGAATTTGATTCCCATTTAAGAAGTGCAATCAAGAATGAAATTGATGAAAATCTGGCTCTTGCCAATGCAGAACCTGAGATCGAAGCCAGTTATGATGAAGAATTACATGATGTTTATAAATCATTTGAATTTCAAGAAGTTACACCTTCAAGTGAAACTAAAAATATTCGTTTCATTGATGCTATTTCCAGTAGTTTGCGACAGTCGATGGAGCGTTATGATAACTTGGTTCTAATGGGGCAGGACATTGCCGAATATGGAGGCGCTTTTAAGATTACGGAGGGTTTTGTCGAACAGTTTGGAAATGAACGAGTGCGCAATACACCCATCTGCGAAAGCGCGGTTGTTTCGGCTGGAATGGGATTGTCTATCAATGGGTACAAAGCGATTGTCGAGATGCAGTTTGCCGATTTTGTTTCTACAGGATTCAATCCGATTGTGAATTTATTGGCGAAAACGCATTACCGTTGGCAGGAAAAAGCCGATGTTGTGGTTCGGATGCCTTGCGGTGGCGGGACACAAGCTGGGCCTTTTCATTCGCAGACTAATGAAGCCTGGTTTACTAAAACACCCGGTTTGAAAGTAGTTTATCCCGCCTTTCCGTATGATGCCAAAGGATTGTTGAATGAATCCATTAACGATCCGAATCCGGTTTTATTCTTTGAACACAAACAATTGTATCGCAGCGTTCACCAAGAGGTTCCTACTGAATATTACACGATTCCGTTGGGAAAAGCGGCTTTGCTGAAAGAAGGAAACCAAGTTACTATTATTGCTTATGGGGCAGCGGTGCATTGGGCGTTGGACACTTTGGCTAAAAATCCTGAAATATCAGCTGATGTATTGGATTTGAGAACCTTGCAGCCTTTGGATACGGATGCTATATATGCTTCTGTAAAGAAGACCGGAAGAGCCATTGTTTACCAAGAAGACTCTCTTTTTGGCGGCATTGCCAGCGATATTTCGGCATTGATTATGGAAAATTGTTTTGCTTATCTCGATGCTCCGGTAAAACGTGTGGCGAGTTTAGACAGCCCGATTCCGTTTACCAAAGCTTTGGAGGACCAGTATTTGTCAAAAGGAAGGTTTGAGAAAGCGTTGTTGGAATTGTTGGAGTATTAACAGTAATTGGAAATTAGACAGGGATAAAACGAATGTTTTGCAACGCGGATTAAGACAGATTTTCAACTACGATGCATGAGTAGATATAGAAAATATAGCTTTCAAAACTTAACACACGAAAGGATTGGATGGAGGGAAAACAACATTAATTAACTCAAGTTTAGAATTATTATTTTCATTCTAATTTTAATTATTGTAGCATTCAAAGAAAGTGATATAAAATATTTACATAACGGTATATTTTTTTAACTTGCAGACTTTAATCAAAAATTGATTAATCAGAAGTATGACAAGAAATATTTCAGAAGCTGATACTAGAGCAAACTATATTGATCCAAAACTTATTGAAAGTGATTGGACTTCTGATAATATTCAAAGAGAATACTATTTTACAGATGGAAGAAAATTAATTGGAAACAAAAGAGGAAAACGATTGTTTCTTGACTATCTATTAAGATTCAACAGTATAAATTTAGCTTTAATTGAAGCTAAAAAATCGGATGACCACCCGACAAAAGGACTGCAACAAGCAATTGATTATGCTAAAAAATTAAAGATAGACTTTGTCTATTCTACTAATGGTAAACAAATCTACGAGTTTAATTTAATCATTGGAAAAGGAGATTACATAGATAATTTCCCTACTCCACAAGAACTTTACAATCGTATTTTCGGAAGAAATATTGAACTAAAAAGACTATTACATAGCATACCTTTTTACTTAACGGGTTCTATGCGACCTAGATATTATCAGGAAATTGCAGTGAATAAGGTCATAGAAAATATAGCTGATGATAAGAAAAGAATTTTACTAACACTAGCAACAGGTACTGGTAAAACTTTTATATCATTTCAAATTGTCCATAAATTATTTCAAGCAAAGTGGAATTTAGATGGATTAAACAGAAGACCAAGAGTTTTATTTTTAGCAGACAGAAATGTTTTGGCAGACCAAGCCATAAATACTTTTAATCCTTATGAAAATGATTTAATAAAAATAAATGGTGAAGAAGTGAAAAGTAGAAATGGAGTTGTGCCAACAAACGCATTTATATTTTTTGCAATTTACCAAGCAATTGCTGAAAGAGAAAACATTGGGGGCTATTACAAAGAGTATCCGTCAGACTTTTTCGATTTAATAATAATTGATGAATGCCATCGAGGAAGTGCAAACGAAGAAGGTTCTTGGAGGGCAATATTAGACTATTTTAAACCCGCTATTCATTTAGGATTAACCGCAACTCCAAAGCGTGAAGATAATGTTGATACCTACAAATATTTTGGTAAACCAATCTATGAATATTCTTTAAATGATGGAATAACCGATGGATTCTTAACTCCATATAAAGTAAAAAGAGTTAAGACAAATATTGATGAATACATTCATACAAATGATAGTAAAATAATCCAAGGTGAAATAAAAAAAGACCGTTATGATATTAAAGATTTTGATAAAAATATAACTATTCTTCAAAGAACAGATTTAATTGCGAAAGCCATTTTAAACAATATTGGTAAAATGGAAAAGACAATTATTTTTTGTGTAAATCAAGATCACGCATTGGATTTGAGAGATATGATTAATAGACACAAAACCGTTTCTGATTCAAATTACTGCGTGCGAGTAACTTCTGATGAAGGAAAAGTTGGGAGAACTTTTTTAGAAGCGTTTCAAGATAATGACAAAGATATTCCTGTAATATTGACCTCTTCTAAAATGTTGACGACAGGAATTGATGCAAGAAATGTTAGAAACATCGTATTAACAGCTCCAATATATTCAATGGTAGAATTCAAGCAAATTATAGGAAGAGGAACGAGGGTGTATGATGGAAAAGACTTTTTTACAATAATTGATTTTGTTGGTGCGACTGATTTATTTTATGATTCAGATTGGGATGGTTTACCCGAAAGTGAAATTGAAACCGATGAAACTGGTAAATCAAATACTGTTCGAGAACAAAGAAAACCAAAAGAAAATGAAGTAGAAGAACCGTCAGGGGAATATGAAGAAAAAAATAAAAAATTAATAATCGAATTGAGTAATGGGCGAACATTAAAAGTTATTGATATAGATACACGATATATTGATGAAAATGGGAAGCCATTAACAGCTAGAGAGTTTTTAGAAAAGCTAGTTGGGGAATTACCGGCAATTTACCAAAACGAAGAACATTTACGTAAAATTTGGGCAAATCCTGATACACGAAAGCAATTATTGGAACAATTAAGCAATTTAGGTTTTGACAAAGAGCAACTAGATGTTTTAAGAAATATGATAGCAACACCAGAATGTGATATTTTTGACGTGCTTTCTCATATTTCATTTAGTTCCGATTTAATGACAAGGAAAGAAAGAGCAAATACTGTTAAAGAAGACAATTTTTTTGCGGTTTACCAAAACTTAAAAGCAAGAGAGTTCTTAGAATATGTACTAAATCATTATGAAAAATTTGGAATTGAAGAATTACAAAGGGATAAATTGGGTGATTTAGTAAAGTTAAAACTGGGCACAACCAAAGATGCAAAAGTAGTTTTTGGTGATATGAAAAATTTATTAGGAGCTTACTACAAACTTCAAGAAAATATATATAAAGCATCATAGATGGAAATAAAAATACCTGGAAATAAAATTTATAATCATCCGCAAACATTAACACTAAACAATAGTGTTATGACTTTCGTAGGTGAAAATGGTTGCGGTAAATCAGCTATTTTAGAAAGTATTTTTAAAAAATATCTAACCAATATTCAAGAAGATACCAATTTATTTGCTTTTTCCTCTGGAAATAATGAATCGTTTTCTTCTATTTTTCAAAACAATTTAAAAAATATTGAAAAGTTAGTTG
The DNA here is from genome assembly GCA_945860385.1 of Flavobacterium psychrophilum. GTDB lineage: Bacteria > Bacteroidota > Bacteroidia > Flavobacteriales > Flavobacteriaceae > Flavobacterium > Flavobacterium psychrophilum_K. The sequence continues at coordinate 37,098 of CAMAQD010000019.1, read as the reverse complement.
TTGATGATTTATCTTATGATGAGGAAGAAGAAACAAGCCAAAGAATAAATAATACTATCAATACTATTTATTTTGACCGTTCTTGGGTTAGGTTTTTAATCTTTTTTGCAACCGCATTAAAAAAATATGTTGAACCCGAAGATGTAGACGAAAACAATAAAAGTGGTAAAGTTATTGATTATCTTAAGTCTAAAGGATTGGTAGATGTAAATGCTCAAGGTGTTGATATCACTACACATATTGAATTTCCTTTTAGAATAAGGACTAACTATAATTACAAAATAGTAAGCGCAAGCAAAAAAGAAGCTACAAATCCTGAACATAAATCAATTAGAAGAACTTTTTTACACCAATATTTAGTTAAACTAACCGATCATTTATTTGGAGATGGCTATATAGATATTGAAGAGGAATATTCACGAATCGTCAAAACTTGGAGGTGGTTTTATGCTAAAAATGTTGCACCAGTTTTGGGAAATGACACCAATAAAGTATTTACATTTTTAGCTTGGGCTTCAAATTATGACAACTTTATTTTTAGAGACAACTGTGAATTAATGTTTAAAGGAAATATAGAATTAAATCAATTAAGCGATGGTGAGCATCAATTATTAGCTATTTATGCTTTGATGGACTTGTTTGATTCTGATAAATCTTTGTTTTTGTTAGACGAAGTTGATTCACATTTATATTATCGAAATATTCAAAAACTTTGGGATGTTTTTAGTGCAATAAGTGGCAAAGTAATTACAACCACACATTCAGCAGATTCTATTATTTTAAATGAATTTTCAAATATTAAATTAGTTGAAAAAGGAAAAATTGAAAATGAGACCGTTGCTAATAAAATTTTGGATAGATTAGAATCACTTTCTTCTGGTGGAAATTTTAAATTATCTGTTGCTGGAAAAGTAAAATATTTGGCTCTTGTGGAAGATTATTCAGACTGGTTTATTTTTATAGAACTGTGTAAAATAAAAGTCCCTGATTTTGATTTAAACATTTTACAACAAATTCATTATATTAAATGTGGCGCAGGATTTAATAGTTATGCAGATAGATTTGGTAACTCTAAATTAGATTGGGTTGAATCTTTTAAAAGGCATAACGATAATCCAACAACTAAATCTATTTTCTTAATATGTGATAGAGATAATCTTTCAGTAAATGATGTTTCAGATTCTGGTTTGGTTACAGATTCACAAGCTAATGGAAGACGAAAGGTTATTAAAATTAAAGGAAATAAAGAAGCATATTTAATGAGTTGGAAACGTAGAGAAATTGAAAATTATCTATTAAGTTATACAATGCTTTCAGCAAATGGAAAGCTTGATGAAGTTAATCAGTTATTACCTCAAGCAAATCATATTTCACTAAATAGTTTAAATGATAATGATAACGTTCGAAATTTAAACGTAAAATCGTTAATACAATCCTTGTATTTAAAAGATAATGTTGCAACAATTGACACTAATGAAGGTGGAATTGACTACAACAAACTTTCAGCTATAATAGCACAAATTCCAGCAAGCGAAATTTCTATTGATATAGAAAATGTTTATAAGTTTATAAAAGGGAAAATATAATAATGAGCGAAATACAAAACAAAATAGATAGAATAACCGATATTTTAAGACGCGATGATGGAATAAGTGGTGCAATGCACTACACCGAACAAATTTCGTGGATTTTGTTTCTGAAATTCTTAAACGATTTTGAAATTAACAAAGCCGACGAAGCCATTCTTGATGGCAAAGAATATGAATATGTAATTCGTAAAGATTTGCGTTGGGAAAATTGGGCGTGTCCAAAAGATGAAAATGGAAAAATTGATGTAAAACGTGCTTTAACAGGTAAAGATTTAATCGAATTTGTAAACAAAACTTTATTTCCATATCTCGAAAGTTTTAAAGCCATTGCTAACGATCCAAAATCTATAAAATATAAAATTGGGGCTATTTTTGAATATCTTGACAATCGTATTGCAAGCGGACACACTTTGCGAGAAGTATTAGATATAATTGACGCATTAGATTTTCAAAGTTCTGACGAGCTTTTTGAATTGTCACATATTTATGAAAACCTACTGAAAGGAATGGGGTCAGATGGCGGAAATTCTGGTGAGTTTTAAACACCAAGAGCCATTATAAAAGCAATGGTAGAAACCATTAATCCGCAAGTTGGAGAAAGCATTTATGACGGTGCTGTGGGAAGTGCAGGTTTTTTGGTGGAAGCTTTTGATTTTTTGACCAAACCCGAAAAAAAGACCAAATATTCGGCTTCCGATTGGGAAACGATTCAGCAAAATACGTTTTACGGACTCGAAAAAACATCATTGGGTTACGTAATGGGAATGATGAATATGATTCTTCACGGTATAGAAAGTCCAAATGTGTACAAAGGGAATACTTTAACTCAAAACATTAGAGATTTTCAAGAAAAAGACAGACACAACATTATTCTTGCCAATCCTCCATTTGGAGGAAAAGAAAAACCACAAGTGCAACAAAATTTCCCCGTAGAAACCAATGCTACCGAAATGCTTTTTATACAGCATTTTATGAAGATGCTAAAACTAGAAGGAAGAGCAGCTATTATTATACCCGAAGGCGTTTTGTTTCAAACCAACAATGCTTTTAAAACCATAAAACAAAATTTGCTAGAAAACTTTAATGTTCACACTATAGTAAGTTTGCCCAGTGGCGTTTTCTTGCCGTATAGCGGTGTGAAAACCAATATTTTGTATTTTGACCGAAAAGGTGCCACGTCTAAAATTTGGTATTATGATGTAACGCCAGCAAGCAAACTAACTAAAAACAAACCCATTACTTACGAGCATCTTGAAGAATTTGTAGAACTCTTTCACAATCCCTATAAACGCAACACTACCAATGCCAAAACAAATGACGGTTGCAACGATTGGACAGTTGATGTAAAAGACATTGTGGACTATGACATAAGTGCCAAAAACCCTCATAAAGTAGTTGAAGTAGAACATTTAACACCTAAAAAAATACTTTCTAAAATAAAAGAAAGCGATTTAAAAATTAATGATTTTATGAACCAAATAGAAACGTTTTGTGTTTTGGACGAAGAGTTTGGTAAATTAACTTGTAGAGAAGTTACAATTGGTTCGCTTTTAGAAAAAACTAATAACGTAAATCCAATAATAGTTTTTAATGAAAATGAATTTACATACATTGATATTTCATCAATCAATAATCAAAATTACACTATCAATTCTCCAAAAATACTCAAAGGAAAAGAAGCACCAAGTAGAGCAAAAAAAGAGGTTAAATTGGGTGATATTGTGTTTGCGACAACGAGACCAAATTTAAAAAATATTGCAATTATAAATGAGGATTATACAAATCCAATTGCATCAACAGGTTTTTGTGTTTTAAGACCAATTGCAAAAAAGCTAAACAATGAATTTTTATTTTATTATTTAACTTCCGAAAAAGTACAAGAATTAATTGTTCCATTTATAAAAGGAGCTCAATATCCTGCAATTTCTGATAAAGATTTGCTGTCAATAAAAATTCCTTTGCCAAATTCAATAAGCGAACAAGAAAAAATAGTTTCAACAATAAAATTGATAACAGAAAAAGCAAATGAGATTATTAACGAAATTCAAACTAAACTCCAAAACCTAAAAGCATTAAAAAGCAGTTTGTTAGACCAAGCGTTTAAAGGGGAGTTGTAACATAGTTTTGTAAATCCTACAACGTTGAATAAAAACAACTCATTTTTTCCTAAATTTGAATTTTAAAAATGAGTTATAATTTTCTGATAATCCTCAAATTTACCTATTACTCAACTTCGCTTTCTCCTTAATAATATCGCTTATTTTTCGGTTTTCGATTTTGCTTTCGAGCCAGGAAATGATGTCGAGGTAAAGGAACGCTCTTTTCTCATAAGTGTTTTTTTCCAATTCTACAAAACGTTCTTTTACTTTGATAAACTCTTTTTTGATGTCACTTGGATAAATGGTGCTTAATTTTTTCAAAAAGCGAATGATTTCCTTTTGTACTTCGTGCAAATCATTCATTTTTATCAGGAATTTATAGGTGCTCACCAACTGATTTTCTAAGTTGAAGTCTTTCCCTGATTCGTAATGGGCAATCAAGCACAACAATCGGGCGAAACAAGCCAAGTCCTCTCGAACATACAGGTTTTTGTTATTGATTATTTTTTCGAGATAAAATACGCATTCGTTGTACTTTTCGTTACCAAAATAAATACAGGCAATTTTATAGTAAAACAACATTTCGTGATGCTCGTCCAGGTGCTCCGAGTGCAGGTTTATTTTGTCTAATACTTCCGGAATCAGGTATTCACTTTCGGCAAAAGTACCTTCCAGAATGTGGTAATTCAGCTTGTTGTTGTACAAATACAGGAAGGATAAAGAAGTAATATTATCATTTACAGGAAACTGCGGATCGTTGATAGTTTCTTCCAGCAGCTCTAAATATTTCTTGAAATTGGTCTTGTATTTCAACATAAAAAGTGACTCCAATAGATAATGATTTCCTTTCAGGAAAAACACGGGATTGAGGAAAATCATATTCCTATTGTCGTAAAAAAGCGTCACCCATTTGTGCGAAAATTTATAACAGGACAAGAAATCCTGAACTAAGAAACTGCGCCACAAATTAGCATTAAAATACCAATAGCGTTCCCGAAAGCCAAATTTTTTCTCGTCGAATTTAGAGATGTGTTTCTTAAAATAATCGTCAATATATTGGTGTTCTTCATCGCTTTTGACATAGCCTGTTTTGAGCATGATGCCATACAATTGCAGCGATAAATTTGATAATTTACTCGAAATCGTATTTTTGTAATTCAGTTCTTTGGCCTGAATGACGAGTTCATCGGCGCGACCCTGCATACTTCGGGTAATGTATTGCGATTCGATTAGTTTTTCGAATTCGACAATCTCATAAGCCATATATTTTTCGTCATTTTCCAGTGCTTGTTGCTTGGTTTTATCCAAAATTTTCAAACTCTGCTTGTACAACCCTTTATTGTATAAAATGGCAGCAAAATCAATTTGCTCTCTTAATTGATAGCGAATGTTTTGGCTTGGAATATTCAACCGAATACTCACTAATATTTGTTTGTATAAATACGATTTGAGATTGGATAATTGTGCTTTTTTGATGATTCCACTTTTCAGGATAATTTTTTCATCATAGCTTTCCGATTTGTCTAAAACATTGAATAATTCGATAAATTTTGTGTTAGAACTCGTTTCTAGACGACTTGCGAAAATCTTAAATTGTCTTTTTTCGGACTTTGAAAGTGATTTAATTAAAACAAATAGTGAATCTTTTTGATGGTTAGCCATTGTAAAATATAGTATAGTAACGTATTGTTTTTAAGGTATTTACAAAGTTTTTAAGTCCTTTATAAACAGTATAATTCACAAAAATGAATTTTATTATGAAAGAATGAAATCTATTTTTGTTCAAAGATGTGAAATTACATTAAATATTTTAAAATGAATAGAGAGAAAGTCCAAATTTTTGATACCACTTTAAGAGACGGTGAACAGGTCCCAGGATGTAAATTAGATACCGAACAAAAATTAGAGATCGCCAAGCGACTCGACGAAATGGGAGTTGATGTCATTGAAGCTGGTTTTCCTGTATCCAGTCCGGGTGATTTTTTATCCGTTTCAGAAATTAGTAAACTTATAAAAAATGCCACTGTTTGCGGGCTTACCAGAGCCATCAAAAACGATATTGATGTGGCAGCGGCAGCTTTGAAATACGCTAAAAGACCCCGAATTCATACCGGAATCGGAACCTCCAATTCTCATATTGTACACAAATTAAATACTACCAGAGAAGACATTATTGCCAGAGCAAAATATGCCGTTTCTTACGCTAAATCGTTTGTTGAGGATGTAGAATTTTATGCGGAAGATGCAGGTCGAACTGAAAATGATTTCTTAGCGCGAGTCTGTGAAGAAGTCATAAAATCGGGAGCTACCGTATTGAATATTCCTGATACAACAGGATATTGTTTGCCTGAAGAATATGGAGCTAAAATAAAATACCTGAAAGAAAACGTAAAAGGCATCGATAAAGTAATTTTGTCGTGTCATTGCCATAATGATTTAGGAATGGCTACAGCCAATTCGATTGCTGGTGTTATTAACGGTGCCAGACAAATAGAATGTACTATCAACGGAATAGGGGAAAGAGCAGGAAACACAGCACTAGAAGAAGTTGTGATGGTCTTGAAACAACATCCCTATTTGAATTTAGATACAAGTATCAATACCCGACAATTGAACGAAATGAGCCGATTTGTTTCTGAAAGTATGGGTATGATTGTGCAACCTAATAAAGCCATCGTAGGATCTAATGCTTTTTCACACAGTTCAGGAATTCACCAAGATGGTGTAATTAAAAATAGAGAAACCTATGAAATTATGGATCCTCTTGAAGTTGGTGTGAATGAATCTTCCATCATTCTAACTGCGAGAAGTGGTAGAGCAGCACTGGCTTACAGAGCGAAAAAAGTGGGTTATGAATTGACAAAAGTACAATTGGACATAGTTTATGAAGAATTCCTGAAATTCGCTGATATTAAGAAAGAGGTTTTGGACACTGATATTCATATCATCATAGAGGCAAGTAATATTACTTGTGATTTAATCTACAAATAATAAATTAGTAAGAAAACATACAATGGAATTAAATAAATACAGTAAAACCATTACTCAAGATATAACGCAACCTGCGGCTCAAGCCATGCTATATGGAATTGGTTTGACTGAAGAAGATTTGAATAAAGCACAGGTCGGGATTGTTAGTATGGGCTATGAAGGCAATACCTGCAATATGCACTTGAATGACCTTGCAAAAGATGTTAAAAAAGGAGTTTGGGATGCCGATTTAGTAGGATTAATTTTTAATACTATTGGCGTAAGCGATGGAATTTCAAACGGAACTGAAGGCATGCGTTTTTCATTAGTTTCTCGTGACGTTATCGCCGATTCTATTGAAACCGTAATGGGAGCGCAGTTTTATGATGGTTTGATTGCTATTCCTGGTTGTGATAAAAATATGCCTGGAGCTTTAATAGCAATGGGAAGAGTCAATCGTCCGGCCATTATGGTTTATGGCGGAACTATTCACTCCGGAAGATGGAAAGGGGAACACCTTAATATCGTTTCGGCTTTTGAAGCTTTAGGAAAAAAATTCAAAAAGACTATCTCTGATGAAGATTTCAAAGGAGTGATCAAAAATTCTTGTCCAGGTCCAGGTGCTTGCGGTGGAATGTATACTGCCAATACCATGGCCTCTGCCATTGAAGCATTGGGAATGAGTTTACCTTATAGCTCTTCAAATCCTGCGGTAAGTCAAGATAAATTAAAAGAATGTGAAGATGCCGGAAAAGCTATTCGTATTTTATTAGAAAAAGATATTAAGCCTACGGATATTATGACTCGTAAGGCTTTTGAAAATGCAATTACTATTGTTGCCGTTTTAGGAGGTTCAACCAATGCTGTCATGCACTTAATTGCTATGGCGCACTCTGTTGACATTGAAATTACATTGGATGATTTTCAAGCCATTAGCGATAAAACACCCGTTTTGGCTGATTTGAAACCAAGCGGAAAATTCATGATGGAAGATTTACACGCCGTTGGAGGCGTTCCAGCTGTGTTGAAATATTTATTGAAAGAAGGTTTTATTCATGGCGAATGTTTGACCGTTACCGGAAAAACAGTGGCCGAAAATTTAGCATCAGTACCTGATTTAGAAGAAGGTCAAGAAGTAATTTTCGAGATCAAAAATGCATTGAAATCTTCAGGGAATATTCAAATCCTATACGGAAACTTAGCTTCTGAGGGTTGTGTGGCAAAAATTAGTGGAAAAGAAGGCGAATATTTCGAAGGAACTGCTGTCGTTTTCGAAAGTGAATTTACTGTAATACCAGGATTAGAAAAAGGTCTAATCAAACCCGGTGATGTAGTCGTCATTCGGTATTGTGGTCCAAAAGGCGGGCCTGGAATGCCAGAAATGTTAAAACCAACCTCTGCCATTATGGGAGCTGGATTAGGAGATAAAGTAGCTTTGATTACTGATGGTCGTTTTTCAGGTGGATCACACGGTTTTGTGGTTGGTCACATTACTCCAGAAGCCTACGACGGGGGAGGAATTGCTTTAATAGAAAACGGAGATATAATAGCCATTGATGCGGTAAAAAACACCATCAATCTAAAAATCCCAGATGCAGAATATGCCGAAAGATTGGCTAATTGGGTTCAACCTGAATTAAAAGCAACTAAAGGAGTTCTATTAAAATATGCAAGATCAGTTTCCAGTGCCTCTACAGGATGTGTAACGGATAAGTAAGATTGCAGGTTGCAGGTTGCAGATTGCAGATTAAAATATAATAAAAAGTATTAATTCACCTTTGCCAGCTTCGGCTCCCTCTCCGTTGTAAAGGGCTAGGGTGAGGAAAAAAAGATAAAATGGAAAATAATAAAATATCAGGTGCAGAAGCTGTTATTAGATGCTTACTTGAAGAAGGCGTAGACTTGGTTTACGGCTATCCTGGTGGAGCCATAATGCCGGTTTATGACGAATTATATAAATTTAAAGAGGAGTTACACCACGTTTTAGTACGACACGAACAAGGTGCGACTCACGCTGCTCAAGGGTATGCAAGAGCGACAGGAAAAGTAGGGGTTGCCATTGCGACTTCAGGTCCGGGAGCCACCAATTTAGTTACAGGAATTGCCGATGCGCAAATCGATTCCACTCCAATGGTTTGCATTACAGGTCAAGTAGGAAAACATTTATTGGGTTCTGATGCTTTTCAGGAAACGGATATTATCGGGATTTCGACACCAGTAACCAAATGGAATTACCAAATCACAGAAGCTTCTGAAATTCCAGAAATCATTGCCAAAGCTTTTTTTATTGCAAGAACCGGTCGTCCAGGTCCTGTTTTAATTGACATTACAAAAAATGCTCAATTCGACAAAATTGATTTCAGTTATAAAAAATGTACAGGAATTAGAAGCTATACTCCTAAACCTGCTTTAAATTTGGAGAAAGTTGCAGCAGCGGCTGAATTAATCAATAATGCCAAAAAACCATACATTATCTTTGGTCAAGGAATTATTTTGAGTCAAGCCGAAGCTGAATTAAAAGAACTTATAGAAAAATCAGCAATTCCAGCAGCCTGGACAATTTTAGGACTTTCGGCTTTGCCAACAGACCACCCTTTGAATGTGGGAATGTTAGGAATGCATGGAAATTACGGTCCTAATTTACTAACCAACGAATGTGATGTTTTAATTGCACTCGGAATGCGTTTTGATGACCGTGTTACCGGAAATCTGGCCACTTATGCCAAACAAGCCAAAGTAATTCACTTCGAAATTGACCCTGCTGAAATCGATAAAAACGTAAAAACAACTGTAGCCGTTTTGGCTGATGTAAAAGAATCTTTGCAAGCCTTGATTCCTCTTATCGAAAACAAAACGCACGAGTCTTGGCACAACAAATTCAAAGAAAAATATAAAATCGAATTTAATGCTGTTATCAACGAAGAGTTAACTCCAACCAATGGTGGAATTTCTATGGGAGAAACGATTGAAATGATTAACAAACATTCTAAAGGAGATGCTATTATCGTTTCGGATGTGGGACAACACCAAATGTTTGCTTGTCGTTATGCCAAATTCAATTCGACCAAAAGTAACATTACTTCTGGAGGATTAGGAACAATGGGATTTGCTTTACCTGCGGCTATTGGTGCCAAAATGGGAAGACCTGATCGCGAAGTGGTAGCTATTATTGGCGATGGAGGTTTTCAGATGACGATTCAGGAATTAGGAACCATTTTCCAAACCAAAGTTCCCGTGAAAATTGTGGTGCTTAACAATGAGTTTTTAGGAATGGTACGCCAATGGCAAGAATTGTTTTTTGATAGCCGATACGCTTCAACAGTAATGACAAACCCAAACTTTGTTGCTATTGCCGAAGGCTATCACATCAAATCAAAAAAAGTAACTAAAAGAGAAGAATTGGATGGCGCTGTTGCCGAAATGCTGGCTTCAAAAGAATCTTATTTCCTTGAAGTTATGGTAGAAAAAGAAAACAATGTATTCCCAATGATTCCAACAGGAGCCTCAGTTTCGGAAATGCGATTAAGTTAAAATTATGGAAGAAAATAAAATATTCACTATTTCTGTTTATTCAGAAAATAACGTTGGTTTATTGAATAGAATTTCGGGAATATTCCTGAAACGTCACATCAATATATTAAGTTTAAATGTATCCGAATCGGAAATAGAAAACGTTTCCCGATTCATTATCGTAGTGAAAACTACGGAAAAATGGGTACAAAACATTGTAGGCCAAATCGAAAAACAAATCGAAGTCATCAAAGCTTTTTATCATATTGATGAAGAAACCATTTTCTTAGAAAGTGCTATCTTCAAAATTGAATCCAGCTTATTATTCGACGAAAGGCAAATCCAGAACATCATCAAAGAAAGTCATTCTGAAATTGTAACGGTTTCGAGAGACTTTTTTGTGATTTCAAAATCGGGAAAACGTTCTGAAATCAATGACTTGTATGATAAGTTGAAACCTTTCGGCATTATGCAATTTGTGCGCTCCGGAAGAATTTCAGTTTCCAAGGAAAAAATGGAAGTAACGACTTTATTAGAAGAACTGTAGCAGATGGCAGATAGCAGGCTGCAAGTTGCAAACCAAAAACATAAAATTTAAATCATTCAATTATTAAATATTAGAAAATGGCAAATTATTTCAATTCATTACCACTAAGATTACAATTAGAACAATTAGGCGTTTGCGAATTTATGGATCAGTCTGAATTTGCAGATGGAATATCAGCACTTAAAGGAAAAAAAGTAGTTATCGTAGGTTGCGGAGCTCAAGGTTTGAACCAAGGTTTGAACATGAGAGATTCAGGTTTAGATATTTCTTATGCTTTGCGAGCTGATGCAATAGCTCAAAAAAGACCCTCTTTTACCAACGCTACTGATAATGGTTTCAAAGTGGGAACTTATGAGGAATTAATTCCAACGGCTGATTTAGTTTGTAATCTTACACCTGACAAACAACATACTGCAGTAGTATCTGCCATTATGCCTTTGATGAAAAAAGATTCCACTTTAGCTTATTCTCATGGTTTCAATATTGTGGAAGAAGGAATGCAAATTCGTAAAGACATTACCGTTATTATGTGCGCTCCAAAATGTCCGGGTTCTGAAGTTCGTGAAGAATACAAAAGAGGTTTCGGTGTACCAACCTTGATCGCTGTTCACCCTGAAAATGATCCAAACGGTTTAGGTTTGGCTCAAGCCAAAGCATATGCAGTAGCTACAGGAGGAAACAGAGCAGGAGTTTTGAAATCTTCTTTCGTTGCCGAAGTAAAATCAGATTTAATGGGTGAGCAAACCATTCTTTGCGGAATGTTGCAAACTGGTTCTATCTTGTGTTTTGACAAAATGGTCGAAAAAGGAATCGAACCAGCATATGCTTCAAAATTAATTCAATACGGTTGGGAAACTATTACCGAGGCTTTGAAACACGGTGGAATTACCAATATGATGGATCGTTTGAACAATCCTTCAAAAATTGAGGCTTTTGAACTTGCCGAGGAGTTGAAGGATATAATGCGTCCGTTATTCCAAAAACATCAGGACGATATTATGTCTGGAGAATTTTCAAGAAATATGATGATTGACTGGGCTAATAATGACGTTAATTTATTGACCTGGAGAGCAGCGACGGGAGAAACAAATTTTGAGAAAACAGTCCCAACAACAGCATCAATCTCTGAACAAGAATATTTTGATAACGGCGTTTTGATGATTGCAATGGTAAAAGCTGGTGTAGAACTAGCCTTCGAAACAATGACGGAGTCAGGAATTATCGAAGAATCGGCTTACTACGAATCACTACACGAATTGCCATTGATTGCCAATACTGTGGCCAGAAAAAAATTATTCGAAATGAATCGTGTTATCTCTGATACTGCAGAATACGGTTGTTATTTATTTGATCACGCATGTAAACCATTATTGACAGCGTTTATGAAAACGGTGGAAACTAATATCATTGGCAAACCTTTTTCCACTTCAAATGGTGTTGACAACGCAATTCTTATAGCTGTAAACAAAGAAATTCGTCAACATCCTATCGAAGAAGTAGGAGCGTGGTTGCGAGAATCAATGACGGCAATGAAAAAAATTGGATAGTACAAATTTATTGGGATTATCGAACTGTACAAATATTTGTATTATATTGAATTAGTTAAAACATAATAAAACATAGACAAATACAGTTCATTTTCAGCCACTTAACCCGAAAAGAGCGTTGAAGGTTAAGTGGTGTGATCCCTAAAAAAGTAAAATATAAAGCGAGATAGAATTTCTATTTTCGCTTTTTTTTTATGTAAAAATTAAATTTAATTATGTAAATAATAAAACTTAATAATTACTAAATTAGCAAAACTATGGAAACTAATGTTGATGTTGTAATTATTGGCGGAGGTTTAGCGGGGCTGAGCAGTGCGATACATTTATCAAAAGCCGGTTTAAAAATTCTCTTAATTGAAAAAAATGAATATCCAAAACATAAGGTTTGCGGGGAATACATTTCAAATGAAGTATTACCCTATTTTCAGTGGTTGGGATTAAATATTGCTTCGTTAAATCCATCAACTATTTCAAAAGTACAATTCTCTATTTCAAGCGGAAAGACAATAAATCAGACACTTCCATTAGGCGGTTTTGGGATAAGTCGTTATGCATTGGATTATTATTTATATCAACAAGCACTTGAAAACGGTTGTCAAATTATTCAAGACAGCGTAAGCAACATTATATTTGAAGCAGACCAATTCACTATTTTAACTACTAATAATTTAGAATTTAATTCAAAAATTGTTCTTGGAGCATTTGGAAAACGGTCTAGTCTTGATCTAAAATTGAATCGTGATTTCATTCAAAAAAAAGCGCCGTGGCTTGCTGTAAAAGCCCACTATTCTGGAAATTTCCCCGATGATTTGGTTGGATTACATAATTTCAAAGGAGGTTATTGTGGTGTTTCGAAAGTAGAAAATGACACTATAAATATTTGCTATCTAGTTGATTATGAAACTTTCAAGCAATACAAAAACATTGAAGAGTTTCAATCCAAAGTGATTTATAAAAACCCACATTTGAAAGCTATTTTTGAAAATTGTGTAATGATTTTTGATAAACCTTTGACCATAAGCCAAATTTGTTTCGAAAAAAAAGAAGCGGTCGAAAACCATATTTTGATGATCGGAGATACGGCCGGATTAATTCATCCTTTGTGTGGCAACGGAATGGCTATGGCCATTCATAGTGCTAAAATTGCATCCGAATTGATTCTATCCTTTTTTGAAAATAAAATTAATTCCAGAAAAGAATTAGAAGTAAAATATACCCAAGAATGGAATACCCATTTCAAAAGCAGACTTGAAACAGGTCGATTTTTGTCTAAAATATTACAGAAAGAAAAATTAACTACTTTTTTGATGCAATTAATAGCTATATTTCCGTTTCTATTGCCTTTGATTATCAAGAAAACTCATGGTAAACCCATAATTTTGAAAACGTAATATGTTCCTAAACACAAAATATAGATCCAACGAACCTGAAATTATGGACGATTTTGCAATGGAAGGCGAAATCTTGCGTGATGCGTTGGATAAAATTGCTAAAATTAACCAACTCTTAGGCGGAAACCAGTTGACTTTACATGGTGTTCAGGAATTGGTTCAAAAAATTCCCAAGGCAATCGAAATTACCATTGTAGATGTGGGCTGTGGCAATGGCGATATGCTGCGAACCCTGGCGGAGTTTGCATTAAAGAACGCCCTAAATTTTCGATTAATAGGAATTGACGCCAACAATTTTACCATCAATCACGCTCAGAATTTATCGAATAATTATTCCAATATAAGTTATCGCTGTGAAGATGTTTTTGACAAAGATTTTGCAGCGTTAAAATACGATATAGTATTGTGCACTTTAACTTTACATCATTTCAAAGAAGATGAAATTCTGCGATTAATGACTGTTTTTAATACCAATTCAAGGATTGGAATTGTGATTAATGATTTACAAAGAAGTGCAGTAGCTTATCGATTATTTCAAGTTTTGTGTTTTGTTTTTCGATTAAATGCCATGTCGCGAGAAGATGGATTGGTATCCATTTTAAGAGGATTTAAAAAAAATGAATTCATTTATTTTTCAAAAAAATTAAATTTAACCCACTATAAAATCCAGTGGAAATGGGCTTTCCGTTACCAATGGATCATTTCAAAAATATGAGTGTAAAAATAAAATGTGTTTCCAAGCAATTGCCTAAATATTCAAGAAATACGGAGGAAATCATTCCGTTTCTTGATGCCTGGCTCGTGGGTCAAGACAGTCGTTTCATCCGAAAAGTGAAGAAAATTTTTGAAGGTGCAGCCGTTGCTAAACGGTATTCCATTATGGATCCGATTGAAGTTTTTACCAACACTTCTTTCGAAGAAAGAAATGACATTTACGTCCGTGAAGTTATTGATTTGGGCACAAAAGTATTAGAAAAAGCCTTGACAAAAGCCAATTGGAATCCGCAAGATTTAGATTATATTATTACTGTGAGCTGTACCGGAATTATGATTCCTTCGTTGGATGCGTATTTAATTAATAAATTGAAATTACGACAAGACATCGTTCGGCTTCCCGTAACTGAAATGGGTTGTGCTGCTGGAATTTCGGGTATTATTTATGCCAAAAATTTCCTGAAAGCCAATCCTGGAAAACGTGCTGCAGTAATTGCTGTCGAAAGTCCAACCGCTACTTTTCAATTGGATGATTTTTCGATGGCCAATATAGTCAGTGCAGCCATTTTTGGAGATGGAGCTGCCTGTGTGCTGCTTTCTTCGCATATTGATGATGAAGGGCCGGAAATATTAGACGAAGAAATGTATCATTTTTATAATGCCGAACATTTAATGGGTTTTAAGTTGACTAATTCAGGCTTGCAAATGATTTTGGACATTGATGTTCCCGAAACTATTGCTTCGCATTTCCCGAATATTATCAATCCATTTTTAGAGAAAAACAATATAAAAATGGAAGATTTAGACCATTTGATTTTTCATCCCGGCGGAAAAAAGATTGTTCAAACCGTAGAAGGTTTATTTTCTGATTTAGGAAAAAATATTGATGACACAAAGGAAGTTTTGCGATTGTATGGAAATATGTCGAGTGCCACCGTTTTGTATGTTTTAGAAAGAATTATGGATGAGAAACCAAAGAAAGGCTCAAAGGGATTGATGTTGAGTTTTGGCCCTGGCTTTTCGGCTCAAAAGGTTTTATTGCAGTTTTAAATATTTAGCCACAGATTCACAGATTAAATATTTTTAATGACTTATTTTTTAAATAAATCAGTGAATCAGTGGCAAAAAAAGTATGAAAAAAGAAGAAATTATATCCAAATTACCGTATTCCAAACCTTTTTTGTTTGTAGATGAATTGTTGCATATAGACGAAAATGGAGTGGAGGGGACTTATACTTTTGATGAAAACCTCGATTTTTATAAAGGTCATTTCAAAGATAATCCCATCACGCCCGGAGTAATTCTAACCGAAGTTATGGCACAAATTGGTTTGGTTTGCTTGGGAATTTATTTACTTAATGATACATTTAACGAAGACACCGCAATTGCCTTAACCTCAAATGAAATAGAGTTTTCAAAACCTGTTTTTCCAAATGAAAAAGTGACGGTAATTTCAGAGAAACTCTATTTTAGATTTGGCAAACTAAAATGCAAGGTTTTGATGAAAAATGAAAAGGGAGAAGTGGTTTGCTCAGGAACAATTGCAGGAATGATTGTTTAATAATTTTATATGAATAAACGTGTCGTAATTACTGGTCTTGGTGTTGTTGCTCCAAATGGAGTAGGATTGGAGACGTTTACCAATGCCATAAAAAACGGAATTTCGGGCATTACCCATGATGCAGAATTGGAACGGTTGCAATTTTCTTGTCAAATAGCAGGAAAACCAGCAGTTTCTGTTGAATTATCCTTGAATTACTTTACAGAATTAGAACTTCGAAATTTTAATTCATCGGGAATTTTGTATGGTGTGATTGCCGGAATTGATGCTTGGAAAGATGCTGGATTAGCAATAGAAATCAATGATCAACCCGATTGGGATAGTGGGACTATTTTTGGAACCGGAACTTCCGGAATTGATAAATTTAGGGAAAGCATTTATAAAATAGACGATTTTCAAACCCGAAGATTGGGAAGCACTGCTGTGGCACAGACTATGAATAGTGGCGTGAGCGCATATCTAGGTGGAAAATTAGGATTAGGCAATCAAGTAACCACCAATTCGTCTGCTTGTACAACGGGAACCGAAAGCATTTTAATGGCTTTTGAACGCATCAAATCGGGACAGGCAAAACGAATTTTGGCAGGCAGTACCAGCGATTCGGGACCTTATATTTGGGGAGGATTTGACGCAATGAAAGTTTGTACTTTTAAACATAACAAAACACCTGAACAAGGTTCAAGACCAATGTCGGCAACTGCTTCAGGTTTTGTTCCGGGAAGTGGAGCAGGGGCATTGGTGTTGGAAGATTTAGAAACAGCTTTGGCACGAGGAGCCAAAATTTATGCTGAAGTTCTTGGGGGAAACATGAATTCAGGGGGACAACGTGGGCAAGGAAGTATGACCGCACCCAATTCAGTTGCTGTGCAAAAATGTATTAAAGACGCTTTGAAAAATGCAGGAATCCATCCCAATGAAATTGATGCCATCAACGGACATTTGACTGCCACTTCAAAAGACAGTCTGGAAATTCAGAATTGGAGTGAAGCTTTAGATAGGAGAGGAGCTGATTTTCCGTTTATTAACTCCTTAAAATCGATGGTTGGCCATTGCTTAACAGCCGCGGGAAGTATAGAAAGTGTGGCTTCGGTATTGCAATTGCATCACGGATTTATTTTTCCGAATAGTAATTGTGAAGATTTGCATCAGGAAATTACTGCCATTATTGATGCATCAAGAATTCCTCAACAATTAATTGAAAAAGAATTGACTATCATTGCCAAAGCTAATTTTGGTTTTGGAGACGTAAATGGCTGCGTAATTTTTAAAAAATATAAATAAAAACTATGGATAAAAAAGAAACTATTGAAAAGTTAAAGAATATTGTAAAGCCTTTTATCAAAAACCAAGAAGCTTTTGACAATCTCACAGAAAACACCGATTTTATTACTGATTTGCAAATCAACTCAGCCAATTTAGTGGATGTAATTTTGGATATTGAAGAAGAATTTGATATTGTGATTGACAATGAATCTATGGAACGAATGGTGGATGTAAAATCGGCAATGGAAATTATTGAAACCCAATTATCTAAAAAATGATTGGAAATGACATTGTAGATTTGGCTTTAGCTCAAAAAGAAAGCAATTGGAAACGGAAAGGATTTTTGGACAAAATCTTTACGCAAAGCGAGCAATTACTGATTTCGAATGACGAAAATCCAGCAATTATGGTTTGGAATTTGTGGAGCAGGAAGGAAGCGGCCTATAAAATCTATAATCGGCAAACTCATATCAGAGGTTATTTTCCTTTGCAAATAGAATGTTTTGATTTAGATAGTGTTGATGCATTTACTTTCGGAAAAGCGGTGATCAAAGATCGAATTTATCATACAAAAACGGAAATAAATTCTGAATTTGTCCACACCATAGCGGTTGAAAATGTTCATTATTTTGTCAGTATTAAAACACTGGAAAACCGAAATAATATTCAAAAAACCAATGGGATTCCAGACTATTTTGAAGGAACTAATTTGTCAACAAGACCAGTATCAATTAGCCATCACGGAAGGTTTGAAAGGATAATTTCGATTTAATTCAATCCCAATCTCGATTTTAATTTCAAAAAAAGTAAGGCAATTTTATAGGCATCTTCAGAAGAAGAGTTGCGATCACTTACAGGGATTTTATAAATACTGCATAATTCATCAAGTGAAAATTGTTTGTTATTGATATCCAATAATTTACGATGCATTACGTCAATATCCAAAGCTTCATTTTTTAATCTTCCACAATCCAATCTTTCCAATGCAACATTTATCATTTCGACATCAAAATCGATATGATGACCTACCAAAACAGAATTTCCAATAAACTCCACTAGAGCCTGAATGGCTTCGGCTTCGCCCATTTTTTTCATTTTGGTTTCAATCGTAAATTCGTTCGAAATTCCGTTATCGTGAAAGAATTTGTATTGGGCAATAACTGTTTCAAAACTATCACCAATAATAATACTATTGTTGATTATTGAAAAGGAACCAAAGGATAAAATAACATCCTTTTCTAAACTTAAACCAGTAGTTTCAGTTGATAAAACAACGAAACGATTTGATTTTTTTTCAAATTTAGAAAGATATGTTTTCCAAAATTCAGGATATTCTTTATTGATATTTTTTATCCAGTCTAACATTATTATGAAAATTGGGTCAGTTGAAATTTATTTTTTATTAAGTCTTCCAATTCCTCCATTGGCGCTAAAGCATTTTTTAAAATTTCTTTTTCAGCTTTTGATAATTCCAGTAAATTTAAATATTGACCTGAATTATCATTCTTTAAGCCTTCCATCGTTCTAAATTTTGACAAGGTTAAGAAAGCTTTTGCACAGTTCAAATATATCTCTGAATTTCGTGGATCTGTGATTGCTAATTGTTTGAATCGTAAATACGTATTATTTACTCCTCGAAGATTATAACTTAAACTAAATAAGCGAGCCCCATCAATAAGCGGCATCAAAGCACGAGTTTTAATGTCAAATTTATCTTTATTTGGACCTTTTTCTTCTACATTAAATTTCTTGAAAAAAGTCAACGGGGAGTTTTTTCTTAAAGCTTCATTACCAAGAAAATCAAATAATAATGTATTGTTTTTTATATTATTATAAATAACATTTTCTATGGCTTCTTCAATTTTTTTCTCTCCAATTACAATTTCGAAATCAAAGAAAATACTGCTCAATTCATTGCTGTTTTCACCTGGAGTATTCATCCAGCTGTTGTATTGATTTGTCCAGTCAGTCAGCGATTTACACCATAACATGTTGCTTCCCATATGTCCATAGGGACAATATTCATATCCCACTTTCTCCAAAATGGCAGTGGTTCTTTTGCCTAATTTTAAGAAATAATCTTTGACATCTCGATATTTTTCGGCAGTAACATCTTCAAAAATCAGCATACTATCCTGATCGGTCGTCAATAATTGTTCCTTTCGGCCTTGACTACCAATGCTTAACCAAGCATAACGCGCAGGAGGAGAGCCTAAATCCAATATTGATAATTCTACAGCACGCTTAATAATGGCTAAATTAATTTCGCTTGCAAGGTTATTAACGTGTGAAAGCGGAATGTTTTTGGAAATTGATTTTTGAATAAGTTCAGTCAAACGTTCCCGAATGGCTTTTAAATCTTTAGGAGTTTGTGAGCGTTTGATTTCCTTTATTAAAACTCCAGGATTACTGGCTTGTGCTACAATCAAATCGTGTTCAGAAATGACCCCTTTAATATCAGATTTATCAGTTCCATCCAGCGTAACACACAAATGTGTGACATTATATTTTAGCATTAGTAATTGAGCCTCAGCCAATGAAACATTTTCAATAACAGTAACTACAGGCGAAGACATAATTTTGTCCAAGGTTGTCGTAATTGGAAATCGGCCGGTCGCGATTTTTGAGCACATATCCGTATTTGTGACAATCCCAATAGGAAAGTTGTTTTCGCAAACAAGAACACTTGTAGACAGCGAATTCGTCATTAATTGAGCCGCTTCCTGAACTATACTTGATGGAGTTGCTGTTAGTGGGGCAATATTATACGTTAATGATTGAAAATATTGCATTTCTGACTGTTGGTTGGAAAAATATACATTGTCAGAAATCAATTTTCCGCGTACATTTTCTTTATCACTTGGATTACTTGTGTTGGTAGCAAAACTGTGTAATAAGAAGTCTAAAACCTCCGAATTATTGGCTACAAATGGGCGAAAAACAGCTATCGGAATAGCATAAATAATACTTTCTTCACGTGCTTTTGCGGTCATCATATAATTATTTTTGGCAAAAAACGGGCGTAAACCAAAAATATCTCCTTCGTAACACTTATTCAGCAATGTTTCTTCAGCATCGGCAATTACAGAAAGATTGATTACTCCAGAAGCCACCACATAAAAACTATCGTGCAAAACATCATTAATTTGAAACAAAACTTTGTGTTTTTCAAGATTGATTACTCGAATACTGGTAGCAATTTCAGATAATTCTTGAAAAGTTAAATTGTCAAATGGCGGATATTTCTTGAGAAAATCAGCTATGTGTTCAGCAATTGTATTCATAATTTTTTCTATTGTCGATTGTAAAAATAATAAATTAATAAATTATAATACGGTATTAATTGAGTAAAACGATTAATTTATAAATCTCCTAATTTTTTCTTAAAGTTATTGTCAAATTTGATAAATTTAAGGCAGATATTATACATTTAATTTTTAAACTAAAACATTTTAAATGATGAAATTACAAAAGAAAATTCAGCTATTAGTCGTTACTTTATTTATGACGACTTTCGTGATTGCTCAAAACAAACCGGCCAGTCCAGCAGTAAGTGTAACAGCTAAAATCAACGGAGCTACAATTAGCATTAATTATAGTAGTCCATCGGTAAAAGGCCGAGTGATTTGGGGAGAATTAGTACCTTTTAATAAAGTTTGGCGTGCTGGAGCCAATGACGCAACAACTTTTGAAACCGACAAAGATTTGACAATTGAAGGTTCGAAATTACCTGCAGGGAAATATTCTTTTTTTGTGATTCCAAATGAAAAAGAATGCATCATTATATTTAATAAAGATGCTAAACAATGGGGAGCTTACAAATATAATGAAAAAGACGATGTGCTTAGAGTCACTGTCAAACAGCAATTGGCAGATTCAAGCACCGAAAGTTTGTTGTACAGCATCGAAAATAATTCAATTGTTTTGAATTGGGAAAAATGGAAAATTCCGTTTTCTGTGAATTAAATAATTATTTATTAGTATTAAAGCATTACCAGGAGTTCTTGGTAATGCTTTTTTATTGATTGCCTGTTTAGGATTGATTTAGATTGAAAAAGTTTATGAAAACTCTATTTTATAGTATTTCTCTAGTATTATAAATGAACTATAATTTATATTATGTAAAATAGAATATTTTGATTTATGTATTCCTATTTCCACTACTTTATAGACTTATCTAGGTCTTTAAAACTAAGCCTCTCCTTTTTTTCTTTTTTCAGGTCTAATAATCATTCGCAAAGATTGATCTTTTGAAAAATAAGCTATCATCCAATTGAAAAAAGTTTTAATTCTATTTCGATAAGAAATTAAAGACATCAAATGCACAAACAACCAAATCAACCAAGCAAAAAAACCGTTGAAGTGTAATTTGGGATTTGGTAAATCTACCACTGCTTTGTTTTTTCCGATAATTGCCATCGAACCTTTATCGTTGTATTTAAAAGGTTTCAATGACTCTTTTTTAAGCATTGATTTAAAATTTTCAGCTAAATTTATACCCTGTTGAATCGCTACTTGCGCTACCTGAGGATGGCCGTCAGGGAAATTTAGATCAGAATGTTGAAGACAAGTATCTCCCAGAGCATAAATGTTTTCGGTGGTTGTTATTTTATTGTAAGCATCGGTTATCATTCGTTTGCCACGACCGTAACTTTCCACAGGAATTCCTTCAAATTGTTTGGCGGTAACTCCGGCGGCCCAAATTAGGTTTTTGGTCTGAATGGTTTCGCCGTCGGCAAAATAGACGATATCATTTTCATAATTGACAACACGAGCGTTCAGTCTAACCACAACACCCAATTTTGTCACGGCTTCGAGTGTATCTTTTTGGGAAGCTAAACTCATTGGCGCTAATAAAGCATCACCACCATCGACCAAATATATTTGACTGGCAGCGGTTGCCAATTCAGGATATTCTTTGAGTAAAATACTTTTTCGCATCTCGGCAAACATTCCCGAAACTTCAACTCCTGTTGGTCCTCCTCCAACAACCACAATGGTTAACAATTTTCTACGCTCTCTAATATCTTTACAAATGGCCGCTTTTTCCAGGTTTTTCAAAAGTGTATTGCGCATTTCAATGGCGTCATTGAGCGTTTTCATTGGAATGGCGTTTTTCTTGACATTTTCCATTCCGAAATAGCTCGTTTCGGCTCCAGTGGCAAAAACCAAATGGTCGTAACTTAATTCGCCGTTGTTGAGAATGATTTTATTTTCTGAAGGTAGTACTCTTTGCAATTCACCCAAACGAAATTGCAGGTTTTTTTTTCCCGCAAAAAATTTTCGAAAAGGATAACTAATACTCGATGGTTCCAGATAAGCCGTGGCAACCTGATAAATAAGTGGCGGAAAGAAATTATAGTTATTTTTGTCAACCAAAATTAGCTCAATCCCCTTTTGGTTTTCGAGTTCTTTGGCTAAATTGATACCGGCAAAACCTCCACCTATTATTACTATTTTCATATCGAATCTTTTATAATTGTGATTTGTTTATAAAAGTACGATATAAATTCAGGTGCAAATATTAGTTTTTGAATTTCTTAACAGGTTTTGTTGCATTTGCATCTGCTTTGGTCTGAAGCAATTGATTGGCCAACAATTTTTCAATCAATTCGTCTTTGGTGAGATGATGAAAAATAGTTTTGATTTTATTTTTAAAATCAGCTGAAATTTCGTGATTGGGTTTGGTTTTGAAGATTTGTTTTGCCCACAAAAGCGTGTTGTTTTCTTCAATGTTTTCGGTTGATGGTTTTTGGAATTTGTTAAATTTGATTCCCAATTCTTTTTCGAAATCGGCAATTTCTGCCACTTCTTCTTGTTGTAAAACCGTTAACGAAAGTCCCTTTGCTCCTGCTCTAGCCGTTCGTCCGCTGCGATGAACATAGTTTTCATAGGTGTCAGGTAAATGATAATTGACTATATAAGAAATTTCCTTGACATCGATTCCTCTGGCTGCCAAATCGGTGGCGACCAAAATATTGATGTGTCCTTCACGGAATTGTTCCATAATTCGATCTCGGATTCCTTGCGACAAACTGCCGTGCAAAGCTCCTGATGAAAATCTATTGATGGCTAAATTCTTTGCTAATTTATTGACTGCAGCTTTGGTTTTGCAAAAAATAATACCGCGTTCACCGTCTTTCGAGGTTAGAAAATGCATCAAAACATCCAGTTTCTCTATGGGATCTACGACAATATATTGATGATCAATTCCTTGATTTCCTACCGTTTCCATATCAGCACTAACCTGAACTACATTTTTGTTTAAGTAGTTCTGAATCAATTGTTTTATAGTTCCGGGCATTGTGGCCGAGAACAGAAATGTTCTTCGGTTTTTAGGTAATTCGGCGATGATTTCGTCTAAACCTTCTTTCAGAATACTAACCATTTCATCTGCTTCATCGAGAACAAGAAATTTTGTTTCTTTTAAACTGATGGCTTTACGCTGAATCAAATCGATCAATCTTCCTGGCGTTGCCACGACAATATGCGTTGGTAAAGTCAATCGTTCGATTTGTGGTTTTATGGGAATTCCACCACAAGTTTCGGCGATGGAAACCTTAAGAAGGTATTTGGTGAAAGCCTCTAAATTACTAAAAATCTGATGTCCTAATTCACGTGTTGGAACTAAAATAACAGCCTGAATATCAGAAATATTAGAATCAATTAGTTGAAGTAATGGTAATCCAAAAGCTGCGGTCTTACCCGTTCCAGTTTTGGCCAATCCAACAA
The DNA here is from genome assembly GCA_945860385.1 of Flavobacterium psychrophilum. Lineage (GTDB taxonomy): Bacteria > Bacteroidota > Bacteroidia > Flavobacteriales > Flavobacteriaceae > Flavobacterium > Flavobacterium psychrophilum_K. Next base: position 13,175 of record CAMAQD010000019.1, on the reverse strand, counting down.
CATCGGTATTGGATAAAAGCAACGGAATTGCCTTTTGCTGAATTTCTGTAGGTACAACAATTTTTAAATCAGAAAGTGCTTTTATGATGGATTCCTGGATTCCTAAATCGGAGAATTGTTTTGACATTTTGTTGATTTAATAATTAATAAATTGTTGTATTCGAACGAGATCTCATAGCCTCGATAGCAGTGAAAATCCTATTGTGCCGGTGTTCGGCACAATAGATTGTAACGAATAGCGGGAAACAGCTTCTTAAAATTAATCGGCTTCGTTCATAATTTTTTCGCGATACTTCTTCCCTATCAATAATATCAGTTTCAGTTTGTAGTCTTCAACCAGCCATTCGCGGTAGTTTTTACTGCACTGGCTCAGGCATTTAGCGTAGCGCTTCAAACGGCATTCGATATCTGGTTCTAATTCTTTACAAAGTGCTTTGGCATCTCTTAATTCCTCGGTATTGTCGACACACATTGCGGCGTGTTGCTCCAGTGATTTGTCCAAAACAATTTTAGAACGCAAATTTTGAGCGATAGCGAGTTTGTGTTCTTCATCGACATCAAAAGTTACCACTTCGGTTTTGGCGAATTTGGCTCGTAATTCTGGTGGCATTGAATATTTGAAATACAATTCGATTTCGGTATCGTCGCGCAAGTTTTCGAGGTAAAATTCAGGAGATTTAAAAATGTGTTGCCAATTGACAGGCTCATTCCACAAGCCAAAACGGGCTGCATTATTTCCTAAATCAATTACAGAAAAAGTATTTTTATTGGGTAGTTTTCTGGAACCTCGACCTATCATTTGAAAGTATAATGTCAGGGATTTTGTGGCTCTGTTCAAGATAATAGTTTCTACAGTAGGCTCATCGAAACCTGTGGTAAGAATTCCAACCGACGTTAATATGGCGTCTGGCGTTTTCTTGAACCACATCAAAATATCTTTTCGATCTTCATTACTGGTGGTATTGTCAAGATGACGAATGGTATATCCTGCTTCACGGAATGTTTCATAAACATATAAAGAAGTATTGATTCCGTTATTGAAAATCAAGGTTTTTTTGCCTAAAGATTTTTCTGTATAAGCGTGCAATAATTTTTCTTGCATCGCCATATTGGTATATAAATCATCAGATGATTTTACAGTATAATCGCCATTAATTCCCACTTTCAAGGAAGTTAAACCTACATCATAACTATAGGTAATGGCTTTGGCTAAGAATCCTTTTTCAATAAGAGAACTGATATTGTCGCCAACAATCAATTCGTCATAATTTTCGTGCATCGGCAACTTGATGTTCGAGCTCAAAGGCGTAGCAGTAACCCCAAGAATAAAGGCATTCTTGAAAGAACTCAATAATTTTCGAAAGGAATTATAATGCGCTTCATCAATAATTACCAAGCCAATGTTGTCGAGATGTAACTTTTCGTCGTTGATTCTGTTTTTCAAAGTTTCGACCATAGCTACAAAACAGGAATAATCGTTTTGATCCGGCAATTCTTTGACTTTGCTGTTGATGATTTTGTTTTTTACATCAAAACCTTTTAGCATTTTTGAAGTTTGCTTACAAAGCTCAATTCGATGGGTCAGAACAACTACTTTTTTGTTGTGTTTTGATAAATATTGTCGAACAATTTCGGAAAAAACAACAGTTTTCCCACCTCCAGTAGGCAGTTGATATAATAAATGATGATTGGCCGGAGCATTTTCTAATCGTTCGAAAATAGATTCAATATCTCCTTTTTGATACGAATAAAGTTCTTTTTTATCTTCTACTTCAGTTTCTAGAGTGTTTTGAGACATTGTTTTTGATGGATTTTTGCAAAAATACACCTAAAAAAGAGTTATTCCACTAAATAATCGTTTAAAAAAAGAATAAGGATTAAATAAAAACGATTATGAAGTAGATTGCTAATATTCAAAACGATCAATAATAGCGTTGAACTCTTCTTTATTAAACCAATTTTGGTGATTTGTTTCCTTGCTAATTGCAACTATTCTGGATTTAAAATCTTCTAAAATTCCGTTAGCAATCATAAAGCGAACGGCTTGTTCAAATGAACTGAGCATACTTTTGTAAAATGTTTCAGATTTCACAGGTTTTTCGGCAGAGAAAGTTTGCGCAATTTCTATGGAATAGAGCATTACATCAGCAACGATAAAAGAATCTACCCCCAAAAGGATAAAATGCTTGATGTATTTTTGCGCTACCGAGCGACGCATTTTGGGTCTACGAGGTTTTCCAGAAGTTCGAGCAGGATAATATTCGTTCGAAATTTTTATTTTACATTCTTTGAGTAGCGTATCTTCTTTTGGATTGAACACAAAATCATAGTACACTTTTATGGGACTGAATTTATCGTACAATTCCATAATTTGTTCTTCCAGTTGACTTTTATCAAGTTCATGAAGGTATTTTTTTAAATCGCGTTTGCTCATTTTCAAAGTATATTTATGCAAAAGTAATTTACTTTAGGAATTAATTCACTTTAAATCAATGATAATCCTTAATTTTGCGCTTCAAATTTAGAAAACTATTTTATGCTCAGAATTTTCAAAAACATTGCCATTCTAGAAGGGATCTCTTATTTAGTTTTATTTTTCAATATGCTTTTTATTAAGCCTTCCAACTTGGAACTTTATAAAAATTTGTTATATCCAATAGGAATGACTCACGGAATTCTGTTTATCGGTTATATTTTATTGACTGTTTTGCTAATAAAATCTCAGGAATGGAATTATAAAACATCTTTTATCATTTTAGGGGCTTCCCTTCTACCCTTTGCGACTTTTTATGTTGAGAAAAAGTATTTAAGAAATGAATAATTCTTTAGAAAAACTATTTGGTTGGTGCTATCCATTATTACGAAAAATTGGATTTGAATACACCATTGCTTCATACATTAGTTTGCTAATAAACATTGCTTTAATGTGCCTTTTGGCCTATATTTTTTTTATTGCTTTCCGCTACGTTTTGGATAAAATTTTTAGGGGAATTGCGAGGAGAACCAAAAACACATTTGATGATTATGTGATAGAAAACATAACCGGTCAATATCTTTTTTATTTAATTCCGCTTTTGCTAGTTTACAAATCGGTACCGGTGATTTTAGAAAAATATGATTATTGGGAGTTTGTTTTTGGTAAAATCGTAGCCATCTGGATTGTTGTTTTAATAATAATGATTATCCGAACAGGATTAAATATTCTGCGGTATTACTTAAAACAGATTCCAAGATATAGCGACAAACCCATTGATAGCTTTATTCAGGTTTTCAATATTGTAATTTGGCTGTTTGGAATCACAGTAATTATTTCAAAAATATTTGATATTAATTCGAAAGATGTTCTGACCATATTAGGAGCTATTTCGGCGTTGATTATCTTGATTTTTAGAGATACCATTTTAGGATTTGTTGCCAGTGTTCAGGTTGCTATAAACGATATGATTCGTATTGGAGATTGGATTACAATGGAAAAATTTGGTGTTGATGGTGATGTTGTCGAAATCAATTTGGCTACCGTGAAAGTTCGAAATTTTGACAATACTACTACTACAATCCCAACCTATAGTTTAATTTCGGATTCTTTTCAGAATTGGCGCGGTATGACTGATTCGGATGGAAGAAGAATAAAGAGGCATATTTTATTAAAAGCCAGCAGTATTCGGTTTTTAGAAGAATCAGAATTAGTCGATTTGATGAAAATTGAGCTTCTAAGTAATTATATTGTGAAACGAAAAACCGAAATTGACAAATACAATTCCTTAAATAACGTTGATAAATCACTAGCTATAAATGGTCGAAACCTGACCAATTTGGGATTGTTTCGTAAATATATTACGCAATATCTACAAAAACATCCGAGATTAAATAAAGATCTAGTGATGATTTGTCGTCAATTGCAATCCACCACATATGGTGTTCCGCTAGAAGTTTATGCGTTTTCGAAAGACAAAAAATTTGAAAACTACGAATATATTATGGCGGACATTTTTGACCATATTATCGCTGCGGTTCCGTATTTTGGATTAGAGATTTCTGAAATACCAACTGAAAAAGTACTTTTGAAACAAGAAACTAGTCCTCTAAACGGTCTTTAATAAATTCAATCTCTGTTTTACCGTGTGGTTTTGGTTTGCCATCAACACCCAGATTTACCATTGTGGTGCTGTCAATCGTGATAATAGTTTCTCGAGTCATCATATTTCGCGCTTCACAAATCAAAGTCAGCGAAGTTTTTCCAAATTTCACCACATCAATACCAATTTCGATAATATCGCCTTGTTTTGCTGAGCTTCTAAAATTAATTTCAGACATATACTTGGTTACAATTTTGGTATTTTCCAATTGAATGATGGTGTATAAGGCCAATTCTTCGTCAATCCAAGCCAATAATTTACCTCCAAATAAGGTTCCGTTTGGGTTCAAATCTTCGGGTTTTACCCATTTTCTAGTATGAAATCGCATAATCTTTTTTATAAATGCGAAAATAAGGTTTTCTTATCCCATTTTTTTTTATTTTTAAAGAAAAAAATGATGAGTCAAAGAAATGTATTTTTAAAAGAATTTAGGGGAGAAACTTTAGGCTCTGTATCCGAACAATCTTCATCGGACGAATTGTTTCAAAATCAGGTGTTGCGTCCGATTTTAAAACTTCAAAATGATTTGTTTATTGCTGTTTTGCTGAATCATTTAGTCAAAAACAGAATTGATTTTAATGCTTTTTCGGTCGAAAAAAAATTGGTAACCATAGAAAATTCGATTCAAAAAGACATCAAATTCCGGAACGCTTTGAAAGGAATGATAATCGGATTATTTACCACCGAGGAATATGATTTGTATATAAAAAATTCCTCCAGTCTCAACAAAAGAATGATGGGAATGCTTATCGAAAGATTGAAAAGTCAGGTACAATTATTTTAATTCATATCGTTTTTATTTGTCTATTTTTAAAATCACTTACTTTTTTTCATTATAATTGTTAAAAAAATCAGGAATTATGAAAGAGGAATATTTCAAATGGTACTCTCCTAATTTAAGCAGAGATATAGAAATGCTCGTTTTTGGACATGCTGGCTATCCCGTGATTCTTTTTCCGACCTCGATGGGAAGCTACCACGAGAACAAAGATATGGGCTTGATTGACTCAGCCAAATGGTTTATCGAACAAGGATTAATCCAAATTTTTTGTCCGGCAAGCATCGATAAAGACAGTTTTTACAATAAAAACATTCATCCAGTTCATCGCATAGAAAATCATACCTGGTATGATAAAATGATTTGTCACGAAATTGTCGAAAAAGTCAAAAATAATACTGCTGCAGGGAAAGTTGCGGTTGCCGGTTGTAGCTTCGGAGGTTATCACGCTGCCAATTTTGCATTTCGACATCCAGGTTATGTAAGCCATATTTTTTCAATGGGTGGAGCGTTTAGCATCAAAAGTTTTATGGATGGTTATCACGATGACAACGTTTTTTACAACAATCCAGAAGATTATTTACATGGGTTAAATGACCACGAATTATGGAATATCGATATTTGTTTAGGTACTTCTAACTGGGATATTTGTTACGATGCCAATCTCAAATTGAGCAAAGTTTTAAGCACCAGAAATATTCATCATTGGCTTGATGTCCGTGCTGATAGAGAACATGATTGGCCTGTTTGGAAAGAAATGTTTCCCCATTATTTATCTAGAATTAAGTTCTTTTAAAAGTATTAAGATTGGAGTATTAAGTATTAAGACTAAAAAAAATTAAAATGAAAAAAATTGGAATATTATTCGGGATGGAAGATACTTTTCCGCAAGCATTTATCGACAGAGTTAACTCAAAAAATGAAAAAGGAATAATTGCCGAAGCCGTTTCTATCGACAAAGTGGTTCAAAATAAAGATGGTGAATATGCCGTGATCATAGACCGGATATCACAAGATGTACCTTTTTACAGAGCTTACTTAAAAAATGCGGCTTTGACAGGAACCAACGTCATCAATAATCCGTTTTGGTGGAGTGCTGACGACAAATTTTTCAATAATTCATTAGCAGATACTCTTGGAGTTCCGCTACCCAATACTGTAATTCTTCCTTCGGCCGAACATCCTACTGACACCACAGGAAAATCTTTCCGCAACCTGAAATATCCAATGGATTGGCAAGGAATTTTCGAATATATAGGTTTTCCAGCTTATATGAAACCGTATGCTGGTGGCGGTTGGAAAAACGTATACCGACTAGAAAACAAAGAAGAGTTTTGGGAAAAACATCAGGAAACCGGACAATTAGTAATGATGTTGCAGGAAGAAATAGTTTTTACAGAATATTTTCGTGTATATTGTTTGGGTTGCAAAGACGTTCACATTATGCAATATGAACCCAGAAATCCGCACCATTTACGTTATGTGATTGATGGTCCTGCAACGGACAAAAAATTATTAGCCACCGTAAAAGATTATACTTTAAGGCTTTGCAAAGGTTTGGGTTATGATTTCAATACAGTAGAATTTGCAGTTAGAGATGGAATTCCTTATGCTATTGATTTTGGAAATCCAGCTCCCGATGCCGAGTTAACTTCGGTTGGAGCAGAAAATTTCGAATGGGTGGTGGAACACGCTGCAAAAATGGCTATCGCTGCTGCTAAAAAACAAAAGCCAGGAAAAATTAATTTAACCTGGGGGACCTTTATTAAAGACGCCGTTTCTGTTAAATAATAACTTTATTTACTATGAAAAAATTACCTGTTTTCACACTTGGAGTCGAGGAAGAATACCAAATTATTGATCCAATCACCAGAGATTTACGTTCGCATTTGTCCAAAATTGTGGATGGAGCAAAAACTATATTAAACGAGCAGGTCAAAGCCGAAATGCATCAATCTGTAGTCGAGGTGGGAACCAATATTTGTAAAAACATACACGAAGCTGAAGCCGAAATCAAATCTCTCAGAGGACATATCGTAGATTTAGCACATAGACAGGGATTAATAGTTGGTGGTGCAGGTACTCATCCTTTTTCGAAATGGCAGGACCAACCTATAACTGATGATCCGCGTTATCATAATATTATCAACGAAATGCAAGATGCAGCAAGATCGAATTTAATTTTCGGAATGCATTGCCACGTTGGAATCGAAAACCGTGAAATTGGCTTGCAGCTGATGAATCAGGCTTGCTATTTTTTACCTCACATTTTTGCAATTTCTACTAATTCACCTTTCTGGGAAGGAAGAAATACAGGTTATAAATCCTATAGAACCAAAGTGTTTGATAAATTTCCGAGAACAGGTTTGCCAGAATATTTTGATTCTGTTTCCTCTTATGATGATTTTTTAGACACTTTAGTAAAAACCAATTGTATCGATAATCCAAAGAAAATTTGGTGGGATTTACGTTTGCATCCATTCTATGATACGATTGAATTTCGCATTTGTGATATGTGTTTGACCGTTGAAGAAACAATTTGTATAGTAGCAATCATACAGGCAATTGTTGCCAAATTATATAAATTATCCTTACATAATATGAGTTTCAATGTGTATCGCTTAGCATTGATAAAAGAAAATAAATTTCGTGCCGCACGATATGGAATCGATGGTCATATGATCGATTTTGGACTTCACAAAGAAGTGGAAACTAAAATGCTTATCGTCGAATTATTGGAATTTATTGATGATGTGGTTGATGAATTGGGAAGTCGGGAAAAAATCAATTACGTGTATGAAATAATGAAAAACGGAACCGGAGCAGATAAACAATTGGCTGTTTTTGAAGCAACTAATGATTTAACTAAAGTGGTCGATTTTATTACTAGTGAATTTTCCAAAGGACTCTGAGAAAGTTTTCAGGTTGCAGATTACAAATGCAGATTACAAATGCAGATTTCGGATTACAGATTTCATTTGGAAAATGAAATTGACATTGCAATTGAAATTGTCATTGCAATTGAAAAAGTTATCTTTGCCAATAAAGTAGATTACCAATAATGAATAATAGCACCATTAAAATAGCGGTTTTAGATATGTATGATGGCACGCCTAATCAAGGAATGCGTTGTATTATTGATGTTATAAACCGTTTTAATCAAATAGTTACATTCCAGATTTTTGATGTAAGAGGAAAATCAGAATTGCCGGATATTAAAAAATTCGATATTTACATTTCGACTGGTGGACCGGGAAATCCTTTGATTGGTAATGGCGACTGGGATTTGAAATACTACAATTTCATTGACGAGTTGACCCGATGGAACAATGAAAATTCTGTAAAGAAACACGTTTTGTTCATTTGTCATTCGTTTCAAATGGCTTGTAAACACTTTGGCTTAGCCGAAATTACAAAAAGACACGATACTTCGTTTGGAGTTATGACCGTTCATAAAACAAAAGAGGGATTAAATGACCCGCTTTTTGAAGGGCTTCCAGATCCATTTTATGCTATCGATTCCAGAGATTATCAGGTTGTACAACCCAAATTGAGTGTGTTTTCGAAAAAAGGTGCGAAAATTATTTCATTGGAAAAAATTAGAGATTACGTTCAGTACGAAAGAGCCATTATGGCGGTTCGTTTTTCAGATTATTTTGTGGGAACACAGTTTCATCCCGAAGCTGATCCAATCAGTTTTATTGCCCATTTGAGAAATAAAGAATCCAAAGAGAAAATAAGAGCAATGAAAGGCAAACGTAAATTCAGGAACATGCTTGAAGATTTAGTCGATGATGATAAAATTTACAGAACCAATGAAACCCTGATTCCGAATTTCCTTCGAATTGCTATCAACGATTTGATGAAAACTAAGAAAATGCATTCGAATTAGATTAATTAAGTATTGATAATTAAGTATTAAGACTAACTGATTTTAATGCAAATATTTCATCTTAATACTTGATACTTTTATCTTAATACTTTTAAAATGATTGACAAATACAGACAACTTTTTAATTCTCAATTTACTGACAAAAAGTATCAGGAATTCAAGGACGATATTGCTTCGGATTTTGATTACGCTCCCACTTTCCGAATTGGGGAAACACCGTTTTTTATTTCTAATGAATTGAAAGCACAAATGCTTGAAGGTTGTGCGGATGTTATAAAATTGATTCAAAACAAAGACTTTAAACAGCTTACAGAGAAATCATTAGAATTAAATCAAAAAGTTCCAAATGAGGACGAACATACGACTTTCTTGGCCATTGATTTTGGGATTTGTGAAGAAGATGGAGCTGTTGTTCCAAAATTAATCGAAGTGCAGGGTTTCCCTTCTTTGTACAATTACCAAATTAATTTATACGAAAAATTCATAAAACATTATCCGTTTATTGAGGAGTTGACTCCGTTTATCAATGACATTACTATTCAGGAATATTACGAAACTCTTGAAGAAATAATTTGCAACAATCACCCAAAAGAGAATGTGATTTTGTTAGAAATTGAACCCGAAAAGCAAAACACCAAAATTGATTTTTATTATTGTCGAAGAGATCTTGGCATTCCAATAGTTAGCGTTACCGACATAATAAAAAAAGGCAAGCAATTATTCTATAAAAATGACCTTGGTGAAGAAATCCGTGTCAAACGCATCTACAATCGTGTCATCTTTGACGAATTGGATTTACGTACCGATTTGAAACTAAATTTCCATTTCTCTGACGAACTTGATGTGGAATGGGCTGGACATCCCAATTGGTTTTTCAGAATCAGCAAGTTTATTTTGCCAATGCTGAAAGGCAAATATTTCATAGAAACCTCTTTGTTGAGCGACTTGAAACAAATTCCGGAAGACTTGGAAAATTATGTATTGAAACCTTTATTCTCTTTCTCGGGTTCGGGCGTTATCTTTCACGTAAAAAAAGAAGATATCGAAGCCGTGGTCGAAAAAGAACTATACATTCTCCAGAAAAAAGTAAAATATATTCCCATCGTGCAATCTCCCGACGGAAAAGTAAAATGTGAAGTGCGTGTGCTTTGTGTCTGGAAAAAAGAAGATGCCGCTCCTACTCTACTCTGCAACTTGGCACGATTGAGCCGTGGCGAAATGATTGGCGTAAAATTTAATAAGGATAAGGATTGGGTTGGTGGGACTTTGGCTTTGTTTGAGAGGTAGTTATATTTTTTATTACTTAATTACCCTCATAAAGGGAAAAATTTATTTCAATATTTTTCCAAATAGACATTATTATTTGAGTATTCTTCGATGCTTTTTCAAATTCAATTTTGCCTTTATAAGTCAATTCGTAGTTTTTACCGTGTTTAAGAATAAATTCATACTTAATTAGCCAAGAAATTGAAGATTGCAATTCCTTTTGAGTCGGAATTGCGTGATTAATTCCATCAGCAACTAAGGAAATTCCATTGATGTTTGTCGGCTTTGTACTTGTTGCCAGAGCAGTTGCTAAAAATATCCAAGAAATAGTTTGTATATCTATCATTTTAATTACTCTTCACCACATTCACATAAAAATCCTTATCCACTTCTAGTTTTAAATCTTTAGGCGTTTTTAGCATAATAATCCATTCAGCTTGGGGTTTCAGCCATTGTTCTTTTCCATTCAGAGTTACTTTTACAGGCATATTGAAACCGGGAACACAATTTGTCCAGCGGTATTCCAAATTGTTATTCTGAACTTTATAATCGAAAGTCGGGATTCTAATGTCTCTCAAATATTGATCAAAAAACGGAGCTAAATCCAATCCAACATTTTTGCTTAAATAATCCTCGATTTGCTTTGTCGTAACGGTTTGGTGGTAAAATGTACTGTTTAAACCTCTTAAAATCGTTCTCCATTTCTCGTCATTATTCACGATTTGGCGCAGTGTGTGCAACATATTTCCGCCTTTGTTGTACATATCACCTGAACCTTCTTGATTTACATCGTAATATCCTATGATGGGTTTGTCGTTTTTGATTCCTTTTCGTGTTCCTCTGACATATTCAGCGCCAGCTTCTTTTCCATAGTAATATTCCACAAAAAGGTTTTCGGAATAGTTGGTAAAACCTTCGTGAATCCACATATCGGCGATGTCTTTGTAGGTAATATTATTGGCAAACCATTCGTGACCAGATTCGTGGATAATGAGAAAATCGAACTTCAATCCCCAACCCGTTCCGCTCAAATCAGTTCCTAAATACCCTTTTTTGTAATCGTTTCCATAAGTAACACTACTTTGATGTTCCATTCCTAAATAAGGCGCTTCAACAAGTTTATAACTGTCTTCATAAAATGGATATGGGCCAAACCAATGTTCAAAAGCTTTCAACATTCGAGGGACATCTTGAAAATGGATTTTAGCTTTTTCCAAATTATCTCGCAAAACATAATAATCACAATCCAAATCGCCTTTTTCGCCCTTGAAAACTTCGGAAAAATGAACATAATCGCCAATATTAATATTTACACCATAATTGTTGATTGGGTTGGAAACATACCAATTGAAAGTTCGGGTTCCATCCTTCATATCGGTTACAGTTTGCAAACGACCATTGGAAACATCCATCAAATTCTTGGGAACATTCACGCTAATGAGCATATCATCGACTTCGTCGTACATATGATCTTTATTAGGCCACCACACACTCGCGCCTAAACCTTGACACGATGATGCGACAAAAGGTTTTCCATTAGCATCTCTTTTCCAAGTGATTCCTCCGTCCCAAGGCGGTCTAACTGCAATTTTAGGTTTGCCACCATAAAAAACAGCGACTTCTTTTATTTCTCCCGCATTTTGTGGCGCAACCAAATCAATATAAAAAACATTACCTTCTCTTTTATATTTTAATTCTTTACCATCTTGCGTAATTTTAGAAATTTTTAAGGGTTCTTGAAGATCAATTTGCATCCGGTTATAGGAATTCAAAACTTTGTAGCGAATCGTATTCGAGCCCGAAATAGTGCTGTCGGCGAGATTTACTTTGATGTCCAGATGGTAATATTTTACGTCCCACCAAGCTCTTTCCTTCGTAATACTTCCTCGTAAAGTATCCTGATGCGTGAATACTAAATCCGATTTACCCATAAGTCCTTGCGCATTTGAACTATTAAAAGTGAGAAATGCAATGAAAACAACGCTTAAATATCTTTTCATAATAATGTGTTTAATTTTTACCGCAAAGGCGCAAAAGAAATAAATTTTAAAGTCTAATATTAAGGTCGCAAAGGTTAAAAACTTATATTTTTTAAAATTTTAGACAACCCCTTTTTTGATTAAATAATTGTATTACAACCTTTCGTTTTCATCTTTGTGCCCTTAAAATCCAACAATTGTTATAGTTCTTTGCGCCTTTGCGGTAAAATGATTAATGCAACTTATCGACTTTCTTTTGTTCAACAACAGTTGCAAAATCAGCAGTCAATCGTTTGGCATAATCGTCTAATAATTCCAAAACGCGTTCGCTTGAATCGGATTTTACAATCAATCCGGCGTGATATTCCAAAGGAACTTTAAAGCAAACTTCTGGATCCGAAAACGAAGATAAATCCGGATGTTGAAACTTGGACAAAGTCAGCACAATACCGGCATATTCTTTTTTAACTTTTGGCAAAGTATATTTAGTTCCTTTTACTAATGAATCTTCTATGGCTGCCCATTCCTTCCAAAGGTTGATGTTCGAAGCTTCGGCAACCATTTCGGCAAGATGCGCTCCTCCCACTCGTGAAGAAGTTTCCAGAAAATAGATTTTTCCATCATCCTTGCATTTAATATATTCTGAATGTGCGGCTCCGTGTTTTAATCCAAACCCTTTGATAACCTGTTCATTTACGGCTTTTATGGCTTTGTCATCATCCGAATCATATTGAATATTGGCACTTCTGAAAATTCCGCCACCTTGTGAAATTTCCATTGGTGTCGTCAAATATTTTGAAGTAATGCTGAACAAGATTTTGCCATTTAAAACCAAACTATCGCAATGATATACATCGCCAGGACGAAATTGTTCCAATAAATATTTGAAGCGATTATTCCCCATTTCGTTGATGTGAATCCACAAACTTTCCTTGTCAAATACTTTGATAATCCCAGCTGCCGAAGCTTCGGATCGTGGTTTCAAAACCCAAGGAGGCGAAACCGTGTCAGCAAAAGTATTGATGTCGTGATCATTAAACAAAGAACAAAAATTGGGATTCGAAATTCCGCAACTTTTAGCTCTCATTCGCATCGCCAATTTATCCCTGAAATAACGTCCCGTC
>CAMAQD010000018.1 GCA_945860385.1 Flavobacterium psychrophilum | reverse complement strand
ATATAAGCGCGAAACCCACCACAAGATGAGATTTCTTTTAAGGGTCGTGGGAGATGACCACGTTGATAGGCTATAGATGTAAAGGCAGTAATGTCATAGTCGAGTAGTACTAATAACCCGTAAGCTTATGTACACCTTTTCCCGAGCCGCAAGGCTCGGGGAGAAACTTTCTAAATACTTTTTTTTCTTTATCTCAGTATGTTAAGATATTGGTTTACACTTGACTGTTCTTGAAACAGTAAATGGTAAACATTGATTGTCCAAAGCAATTATAGCCTCTTAAGGTGGTTATTGCGGCGGGGCTCACCTCTTCCCTTCCCGAACAGAGTAGTTAAGCCCGCCTGCGCAGATGGTACTGCAGTTATGTGGGAGAGTATGTCGTCGCCTTTCTTTTGAAAAACCCTGTTCTAACGAACGGGGTTTTTTGTTTTATTATTTAAAATAATAATATAAAATCTAGCTTGAACAAATTAGTTAAGCCCGCTAACGCAGATTGTCCTGCAATTATGAAGGAGAGCAAGTCGTCGCTTTATCGCCGCCAGTTCAAATAAATCTGATGTCTTTATGATTTAGCTAGAAATTTACATTTAATAGAGGATTTAAAATAATGGAATTCATTGAAAATAAATAGTATTTAGAAAATTAAAAAAGTTATATATTTATAAAAAATTAACGATATCAGTTTTTAAACTTTAAGTAAAAATATAATTATGAAAAGAAGGGATTTTTTAACAGGAACAACTTTAGCGACAGTAGGATTAACAACTCTTTTTATGGAAGGTTGCAACAATACTAATAAAAATATTGAAGGTGATACTTTAAATTCAAATGAAAGATTAACATTTGAACTTGATGAAGAAACAGTCAATAGTTTAAAAGAAAAGTTGGTTTCGGGTAAATATACATCTCAACAATTAGTAGAATTATATTTGAAAAGAATAGAAGAAATTGACAAAAGCGGTTTTAAGTTAAATTCAATTATAGAAATAAATCCTGATGCTATTTCAATTGCAAAAGAAATGGATGATGAAAGGAAAAACGGAAAAACGAGAGGCTCATTGCACGGTATTCCAGTTGTTATAAAAGATAATATAGATACAGCAGATAAAATGCAAACTACTGCGGGTTCACTTGCAATGATAGGAAATATTGCTACTAATGATGCATTCATTGTAAAAAAACTGCGTGACGCTGGTGCAATAATTATAGCTAAAACAAATTTAAGCGAATGGGCTAATTTTCGCTCTACTCAATCAAGTTCAGGATGGAGTAGTAGAGGTGGTCAAACCAAAAATCCATATATTCTCGATCATAACCCTTGCGGTTCCAGCGCTGGTTCAGGTGTGGCTGTTGCGGCAAACCTTTGCGTTGTTGCTATAGGCACTGAAACCGACGGTTCAATAGTTTGTCCCGCTTCTGTAAATGGAGTAGTTGGAATTAAACCAACAGTTGGGCTTGTAAGCAGATCTGGAATCATTCCAATATCAAAAACTCAAGATACAGCTGGTCCTATGACAAGAACTGTGAAAGATGCAGCAATTTTATTAGGTGTTCTTGCGGGTACTGATGAATCAGATGCAATAACAAATGAAAGTAAAGGAAAAAGTTTTTCTGACTATACTCAATTTCTAGATTTGAATGCGTTGAAAGGAAAACGTATTGGAATTGAAAAAAAGCCACAGGGCAAAAATCAATTTATTAATTCACTTTTTGCTAAAGAAATTGATGTACTAAAGCAAAATGGAGCAATAATCATCGAAATCAACTACATTGATAAAATTAACGCATTGGGTGAAGCCGAATATGAAGTTTTGCAATTTGAATTTAAAGATGGATTGAACCATTACTTATCTAATGCAAAATCCAAAGTAAAATCTTTAAAGGATGTTATAGATTTTAATTTAGCAAATGAAAGTAAAGCAATGCCATATTTTAAACAGGAAATTTTGGAATCTTCCAATTTAAAATCTGGACTTAAAGAAAAAAAATACATTGATGCCTTAAACAAGAGTTATAACGGAAGCAAAAAGATTTTAGACTCTGTTTTTATGGAACATAAACTCGACGCCATCTGTGGAATTACAATGGGACCTGCTTGTAGTATTGATGTTATTTATGGTGATCGTTGGGGATATTCTTTGACTATGCCTGCAGCAGCCAGTGGATATCCTCACATTACAGTTCCAGGCGGAAAAGTCTATGATTTACCGGTTGGTTTGTCATTTTTTGGAACAAGTTATAGCGAACCGAAATTGTTAGGAATTGCATATGCTTATGAACAAGCTTCTAAACATAGAGTAAAACCAGCATTTATAAAATCATTTTTGTAGTTAATTTTTGTTTTGAATAAAATTGATAATTTTTCCAATCAGCTCCGAGTTTCCAAGAATTTTGCGATGACCAAATCCTTCTGTTAGAAATAGTTCTCCATTTTTTAGGAACTTGTGAATGTGAATTGCCGCTTCTACAGGAACCTCGAAGTCGTTTTTATCGTGAATAACCAAAACAGGAATATCGATTTCCATAGCCGATTTGTAGGCGGAATAGTCATCCATATTTACGTTATATTTTTTTTCAAAGTATAACCGTAATTGTGTGCTTGTGCTTGGTTTTAATTCTAGTTTTGCCACAAAATCGTTTATTATATCTTGAATAATATCACCACTTCCTATTATTGCTAAACGATTAATTGCCAAGCCTTTTTTTGTGGCATTTAATAATGACATGCCTCCTAGAGAATGACCAACAGCGGCTTCGAAGGGGCCAAATTGCTTTTCCAATTCTAATATTGTTTCAATAAATTCAGACATTATGGTAGTTCTTCCGGGTGATTTTCCGTGAGCAGGAGCATCAAAACTTACAGTAGAATATCCTGCTTTTACCAATTCGTCCGCAATTTTAAAAAGATGCGTTCCTCTTCCTGACCATCCGTGTGACAATAGAATTTTCTTCTCGCTTTTGCCATATGCATATGTCATTATTTTTTTATTGATAACAGGAATATCAACTAATTTTTGAATACTTTTCTTTTCCATTTCCAATTCTCTTTTAGGAGTCCTGTGTTTTATAGGAGTTGTAAATAATTTTGCTGAAAATAGGACTGATAATTTTGGTGAAATAGAAGCAATAATTTTACTAAACAGCACAATAAGTTTAGGAATTTTCAACGATTGTTTATGATTTAGAGTTTTTTTTGGCATTTTAATAAATTTTCACTTGATTTGTTATTTGATGGATAATTTCACTAAATTTAGAATTATAAATGTAACCATTTTATTAGTTTATTTTAGGTCATTTAAATTTTGTACTTTTAATGTGTAAGTGATTTTTTTAGGTAGTATTTTTATCTAATATTGAATTTGTAAATAAATTAGAATGGAAATACTTCATATAGCGGCAGAATGTTATCCAGTAGCAAAAGTTGGAGGACTGGGTGATGTCGTGGGTTCGTTGCCTAAGTATCAAAGCAAAGTTGGGCATCTTGTGAAGGTTGTTATTCCTTTTTATAATACGAAATTTATAAATGAAAACGAATTTGATTGTGTATATTCTGATTTTGTAAAATTAGGAAAATTTAATTTCCCATTCAATATTCAAAAGGAAAGAAACACTGTTCTAGGATTTGAATTGTATTTGGTTGAAATTCCTGAGCTCTTTGACAGAAATGAAGTTTACGGTTACGAAGATGATATTGAACGATTTTTATCATTTCAAATAGCTTGCTTGAATTGGATAAATTCTAGAGCAAATATTCCTGATGTTATCAATTGCCACGATCACCATACCGCATTAATTCCGTTTATGATGCAGTTTGCTGATAAATATGAGAAATTAAGAAAGGTGCCAACGGTGATTACGATTCACAATGCCATTTATCAAGGGCAATTTGGTTTTGATAAATTGTATTATTTGCCAGAGTTCGATTTGTCGAAAGTAACTATTTTAGAGTGGGACAATCGAATTAATTCCTTGGCAACAGCCATAAAATGTGCTTCGATAGTGTCAACAGTTTCGCCAAATTTTTTGAATGAAATCAATAATTTTGGATATGGATTAGAATCATTATTTAATCTTGTTAGGTATAAATCCAAAGGGATTTTGAACGGAATTGATACAGAAGTATGGAGTCCAGAGAAGGATAAAATGTTGTTTGCCAATTATTCAAATAAATCTATAGAAAAGGGAAAGCAAGCCAATAAAGAAAAGTTATGTAGCCAATTTAATTTAGATTCAACAAAACCGCTTTTCAGTTTTATAGGAAGATTATTAGAAGAAAAAGGAGCCGATTTATTGCCACACGCTGCTGCACTAGCTTTGTCTGAAAATTTTAAAGAAATAAATATTTTAATTTTAGGTTCTGGAAATGCAGAAATTGAAAATCAATTGAGTCATTTACTGGTGAGTTTTAAAGGGAATTACAACGTTTTTATTGGGTATAACGAAGAATTAGCCCATCAAATTTATGCAGGTTCTGATTTTTTGTTGATGCCATCCAGAGTGGAACCTTGTGGATTGAATCAGATGTATTCCTTTAGATATGGAACAATTCCAATCGTAAGAAGAACAGGAGGATTAAAAGACACAGTGATTGATATTGGAGATAATGGAAATGGAATTTGCCACGATCAAGCCTCTATTGTAGATATTTGTTATTCGATTCAAAGGGCTGTAAAGTTGTATAAAGACAAAAAAAGCCTTAAAAATATTAGGAAAATAGGAATGAATATTGACCATTCTTGGGAGAGAGTTTGTCAGGAATATATAGAAATGTACCATTTAATAACTAACCAAAATGAAAGCTAAAAAGAAAAGTGTTATTGCAATTATTCTCGGTGGAGGACAAGGATCGAGATTATACCCCTTGACAGAGTCCAGGTCTAAACCTGCTGTGCCAATTGGAGGAAAATATAGATTGGTTGATATTCCAATTTCTAACTGTATGAATTCTGACATAAATCGAATATTTGTGTTGACACAATTCAATTCGGCTTCCTTAAATGCTCATATCAAAAATACGTATCATTTTAGTATTTTTAGTCATGCCTTTGTTGATATCTTGGCGGCAGAACAAACTCCTGATAATCCAAGATGGTTTCAAGGCACTGCAGATGCTGTTAGACAATGTATGCCTCATTTTCTAAATCACGAATTCGATTATGCTATGATTCTTTCTGGAGATCAATTGTATCAAATGGATTTAAATCAAATGATTGAAGAACACATTAAAAACGAAGCCGACATTTCTATTGCTACTTTACCTGTAAATGCCAAAGATGCACCTGAATTTGGAATTTTAAAAACCAATTCAGATAGTTTTATCGAAGCTTTTATCGAAAAACCTGCTAAGGAACTTTTGCCTGAATGGGAATCTGACGTAAGCGATCAGATGAAAAGTGAAGGCAAATTATATTTGGCTTCTATGGGAATTTATATTTTTAATAGAAAATTCTTATCTGAAGTTATGGAGGATTCTACTACTAAAGATTTTGGTAAAGAAATAATTCCTCAAGCCGTTGGACACAAAAGAATATTCAGTTTTCAATATGAAGGATATTGGACAGATATTGGTAATATAGATTCCTTTTTTGAAGCTAATATTGGGTTGACAGATGATTTACCGCATTTTAATTTATTTGATGACGCTAATAAAATATACACTCGCCCAAGATTGTTACCACCTACAAAATTTAAAAAAACTAGCATCGACAAATCTATAATGGCCGATGGATGTATCATAAATGCCAAAGAAATCGTTCGTTCTGTTATTGGAAATCGTTCCAGAATAGGTGTTGATTCGATAATTCATAATACATATGTAATGGGAAATGATTTTTATCAAAGTATAGATGAAATGATTAGTGATGCTGGAAACAAAAAACAATTAATAGGAATAGGTGACAGATGTTTTATAAATAATGCTATTGTCGATAAAAATTGCAGAATTGGAAATGATGTTCATATCAATGGTGGTAAGCATTTAGAGGATTTTTCCAATGAACTATATATGATTAAACAAGGAATTGTTGTTATCAGAAAAGGAGCAGTTATACCGGATAAATATGTCATAAAATAATCAATTTTTCAACTAAATTTGGAATACTGCTGCTAATTTTGTTAGTAGTATTTCGAATTATTTGTGCTTAATTTATTAGAATTTTAAAATTAGAAAATGCAGAATCAAACCAGAATTGTAATAGAAAATGTGATGCCACAACTGGATGGAGGTATCAATCCGATAAAAAGAATAGTAAACCAAAATGTAGATGTAAGAGCAGATGTGTTTTCTGATGGTCATGATGTCATAGAATGTTGTGTTAAATTCAAGAACGAAAACGACAAAAAATGGCAGGAAGTTCGAATGGAACCAACCGTAAATGATAGTTGGAATGCCAGTTTCAAGGTGGAGAAACAAGGATATTACACTTTCTTTGTTGAAGGTTGGGTAGATTATGCTTTGAATTGGCAACACGGAACCCTTCGTAAAATTCAAGACAACCAATATGTAAAATCTGAATTATTAGAAGGTGCAGAATATGTTCGAGCCATTTTAGATGTTGTAGACAGACACGAAAAAGATTATTTAAATACATTGATTCATTATTTTACTACTGAGGACGAATACGAAAATGCGATTCGAGAAGCGATTTCTCCACATTTGAATTACCTTTTCAAGAAACATCCAAAACGTTTTTTAGAAAATAAGTCTTTAGATTTAAAAGTTTACGTCGATAGAAAAAAAGCATTGTTTAGTACTTGGTATGAATTTTTTCCTCGTTCAGCATCTGCCGAAGAAGGAAAACATGGTACTTTCAAAGATTGTGAAAGATTGTTGCCAAGAGTAGCTTCGATGGGTTTTGATACGTTGTATTTTCCGCCAATTCATCCTATTGGAGAAGTGAATAGAAAAGGAAAAAATAATGCTACCAATGCGGAGCCTGGCGATGTGGGTTCACCCTGGGGAATTGGTTCACAATATGGAGGACATAAATCCGTTCATCCTGAATTAGGAAGTATTGAAGATTTTAAATCATTGGTCAAAAAAGCAAAAGACTTAGGAATAGAAGTGGCAATGGATTATGCGTTGCAAGCCGCGCCTGATCATCCTTATGTAAAAGATTTTCCACAATGGTTCAAATGGCGACCTGATGGAACAGTGCAATATGCCGAAAATCCTCCCAAAAAGTACCAGGATATTCAACCCATTTACTTCGAAAGTAGTGATTGGAAAAATCTTTGGAAGGAATTGTTAAATGTTGCCTTGTTTTGGATTGAAGAATGTGACGTTAAGATTTATAGAGTGGATAATCCACATACAAAACCTTTCTTTTTCTGGGGTTGGCTGATTGGTGAAATCAAGAAAAAACATCCTGATGTATTGTTCTTGGCCGAAGCTTTTACGCGTCCAAAAATTATGAATGAATTGGCTAAGCAAGGATTTACTCAGTCGTACACCTATTTTACTTGGCGAAGTTCTAAACAAGAATTAATAGAATATGTCGAAGAATTGACTAAATCCGATCAAAAAGAATTTTACCGTCCCAATTTCTGGCCAAATACTCCCGATATTAATCCCGGGCATTTGCAACACGGAAATGAATCAATTCATCTTCAAAGGTATTTCTTAGCCGCTACTTTAAGTTCAAGTATTGGAATTTACGGACCTGTTTTCGAATATCAAATTTCAACTCCATTGGCTCCGGGAAAAGAAGAGTATTTAAATTCTGAAAAATATGAATTCTTTAAGTGGGATTGGGATAAGCAAAATAAAATTACTACTGTGATAAGTAGAATAAACAAAATTAGAAATGAACATGCTTCCTTACAGCAAACTAATAATATAGTTTTTTGTGCTACCAATAATGATAAGGTAATGGCTTATTATAAATTTGATGACGGAAAACAGGATGAAACTCTTATGGTTGCTAGTCTCGATTCTAATTATACTTCTCAATCTATGGTGCTTCTTCCTCAGGATTTACTCAGCAAGCTTCCGCTAAAAATTACCGATTTAGTCACTGGAAATAGTTATATTTGGGAGAAAGAGTGGAATTTTGTAGAGATTTCACCAGATTTACCATTCCATTTGTTTAAAGTTGAACGATAAAAATAATTAAGATGAATGATGATAATTTTCAAAATCCATTTGTTTTTAAAACAGATTGGGATAATGCTTTTGAGGACAAGGAATTTGTAAAAGTCTTTTCTTCTGATATTCTTGAGAATTATATCATCAATAAACGTTGGTATGGAGGCAAGGCTAGTACTTTAAAATATATTGAAGTTGTTGATTTTTTTAAAATTTCTTCAAACACGAATACCTATTTTGGCGTTTTACTTGAAGTCAATTTCAAAGAAGCTTTTTATCAGCATTATTTTATGCCAATTGCTTTTATGCCTGAAGAGAAACTGGATACCAACACCATCATTGCTCCAGTAAATATGAACGGGCAAGCTGGATTCCTTGTAGATGCTTTGCACCAAGAAGATTTTAAAAAATTATTGTTTGATAAAATTGTCAATGCTAAAGAAAAATCAGATTCAATTGTAAAGTTTCACAAAGGGGAAAAACTCGAAGAAAAGGAATATAAAAGTTCCAAATTTATGGGAGTGGAACAAAGCAATACTTCCATAATTTATAATAACACCCTTGTGTTAAAAATTTTTAGGAGAATTTACATCAGTATGAATCCTGATTATGAAATCAGTCGTTTTCTTACTGAAAGAATGGATTTCAAGAATTCGCCAGCTTATATGGGAAGCATCAGTGTTGTTTTACATGATGGAAGTATCACTCTTGGATTAATGCAGGAATTGGTTCCTAATCAAGGTGATGCTTGGCAATTTATGTTGGATGAAGTGGATAAGATTTTTGATAATCTAAAGCACAAAAAAATCAATATCAATAAATTACCCGATATTGAATTGTTCAAAAGGTTAAAAATTAACGAAGTTCCTCACGAAATTATCGATTGGGCTGGATTGAGTATTTTTATGAGAATCCAAAAGTTGGCAACACGAACTGCCGAAATGCATATTGCATTGGGAAGTGATGTTCACGAAACCGCTTTTACGCCAACAACATATAATGGAGATTATACAGTTTGGCTCAAAAACCGATTGACGTATCAGTTTCAAAACCGATTGAATATTCTGGAAAATAACCTTCATAAACTAGACGGATTAGCCTTAGAATTGGCCAATCAGTTTTTAGATCATAAAAAAGAAATCCGAAAATTATTTTTGGATTTCGATTGGACCAAAATGAAATCTGAAAGAATCAGGATTCACGGCGATTATCATTTGGGACAGGTTTTGGTTAACGGAGACGATTTTTGCATCCTAGATTTTGAAGGCGAACCCGAAAGTACGATTCGCGACCGAAAAGTAAAACAGCCTCCTTTAAAGGACGTTGCTGGAATGTTTCGCTCGTTTCATTATGCTATTTACGCCACGATTTTCAACAACAAAGAAAAATATCCTTATGAACAAGAGGAACTTTTCAAGGCTGGTGAAATTCTGTTCAAATATTTCGTAGGCGTGTTTCTCCAAACCTATACCGATGTGGCTCAAGGCGAAAACCTGAACATTGGTTATCGAAAAGAAATTGATTTCCTACTGAAATATTGTCTGCTCGAAAAAGCAATTTACGAATTGGGTTATGAACTCAATTCTCGACCGCGCTGGGCTGTAATTCCTTTGACGGGAATTGCCAGTATTATGGAGTTTGGAAAAAATTAAAAATTAAAAATCAGAATCCGGTTAGATTCCTGATTTCAGTATTAAAATAAATCTGCGTTTGAAATCCGTTTTATCCGCATTATAAAAAAATTAAAATGAACAAAGTACAAACTTATTCTCTTTTTACCGATTTCGATATTGATTTATTCAAAGCCGGAAAACATTTCAGACTATACGAAAAACTTGGTGCGCATCTACTAGAAGTTGATGGTGTAAAAGGCGTATATTTTGCCGTTTGGGCGCCATCGGCACGATCAGTTTCTGTGGTTGGGGATTTCAATTATTGGATTCAAGGAGATCATCAATTGCAAGTGCGTTGGGATGCCTCAGGAATTTGGGAAGGATTTATTCCCGGAATCGAAAAAGGAACCACTTACAAGTATAAAATTCAATCCAACAATGGCGGAATTATCACCGAAAAAGCCGATCCGTTCGCGCTGTATTGCGAACATCCTCCTCATACTGCCTCTGTAGTTTGGGATTTGGATTACCAATGGAAGGACAAAAAATGGATGGAAACCCGAAAAGAACATAATGATTTAGACAAACCATATTCGGTTTACGAAGTGCATTTGGGTTCTTGGAAACGCAACGCCGAAGGCAAATTTTTGACTTATCAAGAATTGGCAGTGGATTTGGTCAATTATATAAAAGAAACCGGTTTCACCCACGTTGAGTTTATGCCTATAATGGAATATCCGTATGATCCGTCTTGGGGATATCAATTGGTGGGGTATTTTGCACCTACTTCCCGTTTTGGAACACCGCAAGATTTTATGGTTTTGGTCGATAAATTACACGAAGCTGGAATTGGAGTAATTCTGGATTGGGTTCCTTCCCATTTTCCAGAAGATGCACACGGATTAGGATTTTTTGATGGTTCCAATCTATTCGAGCATCCTGATCGTAAAAAAGGCTATCATCCCGATTGGAAAAGTTTAGTTTTTAATTACGGACGAAATGAAGTACGTGCGTTCTTAATTAGCAATGCCATTTTTTGGTTGCAACACTATCACGTCGACGGACTTCGTGTTGATGCTGTAGCTTCGATGTTGTATCTGGATTATTCCAGAGAAGAAGGGGAATGGGAACCTAATATTTTTGGTGGAAGAGAAAATCTGGACACCATAAGTTTCTTAAAAGAATTTAATGAAGCCGTTTATTCCAGTTTTGAAGGCGTACAAACGATTGCCGAAGAAAGTACTTCTTTCCCGATGGTTTCTCGTCCTACGTTTGTAGGAGGATTAGGTTTTGGGATGAAATGGATGATGGGTTGGATGCATGATACTTTGCAATATTTCCAAAAAGAAACTGTGTATCGAAAATACCATCAAAACGATTTAACTTTTGGAATGACTTATGTTTTTTCCGAAAATTTTATGTTACCGCTTTCACACGATGAAGTAGTTTATGGAAAAAAATCTATCGCAGGTAGAATGCCCGGTGACGAATGGCAAAAGTTTGCTAATTTGAGATTGCTTTATGGCTACATGTTTATGCACCCGGGAGCAAAATTGTTATTTATGGGAAGTGAGTTTGGTCAAAGTGCTGAATGGAATTTTGAAGGAAGTTTAGATTGGCATTTGTTGCAATACGATTTTCACGAAGGTGTGAAAAAAGCGATTACGGACTTAAATACTTTGTATAAAACGCAGCCAGCATTGCACGAAAAACAATTTAGTCCGGAAGGTTTCGAATGGATTAATTATTCCGATCATCAAAATGCTGTGATGACTTTTATCCGTAAAGGAAACAAGCCTAAAGATGATGTAATTGTGGTTTGTAATTTCACCCAAGTGGTTCGTCAAAATTATCGTATTGGTTTACCAAAAAAAGGAAAACTAACAGAACTTTTCAACAGCGATTCCAGTATTTATGGTGGAAGTGGAGTTAAAAATCCAAATAAATTAACCGTCGAAGCATTGCCTTATGATGGTAGAGATTATTCAATAGAATTGTTATTGCCACCTTTGAGTGTTACGGTTTATAAATATTAAAGTCCAATTACTATCTAGGTAAACGTCCAAAAATATTGATACTTTTAATTTTTATTGTATAAGTTATCATTCGGTTTAAGTAGTATTTTTGTTAAATATTTAAAATTATATTTATGAAAAAGCACTCATTATTAGTTGGAATTTGCACATTAGGATTGTTTTTTTCTTGCGCAACAAATCCATTCACCGGAAAACAAAGTTTAAATTTTGTATCTAATAGTCAATTATTTCCATCTTCTTTTCAACAATATGGGACTTTTTTGAAAGAAAATAAAGTTATTGTTGGAACTACAGATGCCAGACGTGTAGAAAACGTTGGTATGAAAATCAGGGCAGCAGCAGAACGTTGGTTAAAAGCTAATGGTCAAGCTGAATATCTGAATGGTTATCAATGGGAATATAAACTGATAGAAAATAAAGAAGTTAACGCTTGGTGTATGCCAGGTGGTAAGATTGTAGTGTATTCAGGTATTTTACCAGTGACGAAAGATGATGCAGGTTTAGCTACTGTAATGGGACATGAAGTTTCGCACGCATTGGCCAATCACGGTGCTCAGAGAATGAGTGCTGCTCAATTGCAACAACTTGGAGCAGTAGGAGTTGCAGTCGCCACAGGAAGTAAAAGTGCTGAGCAGCAGCAAATGTGGCAACAATATTACGGATTGGGTTCTGAAGTAGGAGTGATGCTTCCTTTTAGCAGAAATCACGAAAGTGAAGCTGATAAAATCGGTTTAACTCTTATGGCAATTGCAGGTTATAATCCTGAACTAGCGATATCATTTTGGGAAAGAATGTCTGCCAGTAGCAGCGGAAATAAGCCGCCAGAATTTCTTAGCACGCACCCGGCCGATGCTACGAGAATTGCTAATTTAAGAAAGTTAATTCCAGAAGCTAAAGCAGAAGCTTTAAAGTTTGGAGTTATGTTTAAGTAATATTTATTGGGTTTAAGAAAAAAAATGAGGCAATCTTTCAAATAAGATTGCCTCATTTTTTTGTTTATTTTTTAATGACTTTTTTGAATATGGTTTCTCTATTTTCGGTTATCATTTTTATAACATAAGTGCCGGGAATTAAATTACCCAATTCGATTTGTTGATTATTTCCAATGCTTTGAAATGAAACCAAAGCGCCTTTAATATCAAAAACTCCAGCTTCAAGTATTTTTTCTTTAGACTCAATTTTTACAGTTCCATAAGATGGATTAGGATATAAAATCAAATTATTATTCAGGATTTCTTTATCCGAAATCGATAAGGTTACAGTGTTGTAATTTGAATCGAACCATTTGTCGGCGGTAATTCCTGTCAAATCTGGACTTTGAATGTTTCCCGATTGGTTTCTGAAAATTACATTCACAGAAGTTACACCTGCAAAAGTATATTTGTACCAACCATTGGGATCAGCTGTCATTGGAATGGATTGATCCCAAGTGATTGCAGGAACTGCACCAGCGGGCAATGCCGACCAATAATATATTTTTGGAATTCCCCAACTAACCAAAGGTTTAAAATAAACGGTAATCGGACTTATGTTTCCAATGGAATATTTTTGATTGGCTGTGCTTTGGTTTCCATCAGCATCAATAGCCAAAATATTGAAAATTGTGGTCGTCGTGATATTGATAGTTTTGGTCGAAACAAAATTTGGAGACAAAGTAGTTGGAGTACTTCCATCGATAGTATAATATACTTTTGGACTTGGATCATTAGAATCGGTTGCAGTAATTATTACATCGATAGGAGTTGCCGAATAGTTTGATGCTGGTAAAAAAGCAATTTTTGGTGCTATATCTAAATTTTTTCCTACCCAAACGTGTTGAATTTTCGATTTGGTTGCATTTCCATTAGTATCGGTAACTTCGACGTAATAATCCAAAAGCTTTTCAGATATTCCGGCAATTTCTGCGTAGTATTGATTGGCGATAACAGTTGGTAACATATATAAATCGGCTTGTGTATTACTAGTAATATTTCCTTTTGGAAAAATTCTTTCCGACATTGGCAAAGTTACCCAAGTTCCTACATCGCTTCCTCCAGCATAAGTTTCGTTGTGATTCGAATTGAGATTATTTTTACCATCAGCATCGATTCGAAATTTTAATTCTGATTTTTGAACGCCATTGACATCATAAGCAAAAGTATAAACGGTAAAATCAGCAGAATTTAGGAATTCTTTATATCCATAAGGCGCTCCATATCCTTTTTCTCCAGGATTATAAGGCCAGCGTTGTGGAATAAATACGGAAGGTTTTGTGTTGTCAACTCCAGGATGCGCATCCAATGTTGGTTTTGCAAACTGAACACAACGATTCACAGCCAGCGTAGTTTTTATCTCTAAATCTTCGGCTAGACCATAATAAGCATTTCCGCTATCGTAACCGGCCATCAGAAAATGCCAGGCTTTTTCGGCTGGACTTATTGCTGCTGTAGGACTAACAATTTCACTCATTCGAAGATTATTTCCTTCTAATTGCTCCGCCATAATAGCATGATTTTCTCCAGCAGTGGTGATGGCTTGATTCATCATATCCTCGGTCCAACCCGTTGGATTGAATTTGTAATTAGAATCATAAAAAGGCCAAAGCCAATTAGTAAATTGAGGATGACCAAAATCCCCGTCAGCATTTACCCAGCCTCCGTCTTCGACGTGTACAACATCGGTATCTGAAACAGGATGGTCTTTTAAATATTGTGGAATTGTAGTGGGAACATTTCCTTGGCTTGCAGCAGCATGTGAAAACCCTGTAACCGATTCGTTATAATAGGAAGAACCGCCACCCCAGGCATTGTCGCCATCGTGAGCAAATAAAACTAATGGAGGTCTTACTGAAGTCGGAGCCTGAGCGACAATTGGTGCTAATAAGTTTGTTCCAATAGCGGCATAACCATCTTCATAACTTTCGTAATCAGCCATTGGAACTACGGTAATTTTATATTCCTGAGCAGTTTCGGGGTCTATATATTTTGATTTGTAGGGAAGGTAGCAATAAGGAACAGCAAATTGCCCACCTCGGGCATCTTTTTGAGCTGAAAACCAATTTGTTCCGTTAGTATCAATTCGATCCGCTTGGTTAGGATAATCACACATTGAACCTCCAGAACCAGCTTTTATTGGGTAATTATTTAATGTTCGAGCCAAATGACTGTTCGCAATTACTGACCATTCAATCCCACATTCTGTCAAGGTTTTGATAATTCTTTCAGAAAAAGCACATTCTGCAGGCCAATATCCTTTGGAATCGTGTGTCCCAAATAATTGTTTTGAATAATACTGGTGTGCTTTTATTTCTTTTGTCAGGGCTTCATCACTTAATAATGGTGAAAGTGCATGATGCATGGTAAAAGAAACCATTTCCATTCTGGGGAAATTACCTGAAGTTTTCCACGCTTTAGCGTCTTTTATGTTTTGAATCCAAGTATTTGAATAGCCCCACTGATTGGCTTGTGCCAAAGAATTTACATTTTCAAGCAATGATCCACCATAAGTAATTTGTGCCCCAGATTCAGGTAAATCTCTAATAGAATTTATGGCGTTTTTAGGAGCAAATTGATAAGCGGCAACCCTATCTCCAGCACCAAATATCTCTTGAAGATTGTTGGTAGGATGGGCTAGCCCATTACTGTCATTATTAGCACCAGAAAATTTTAAATCCTGAGATTCTTTAACAATTTGATACCGATTTGGATTTATTTTACTCACATCACCCCAATAAGTAGGTTGGTGTAAATGCCATAAATATGTGGTATGGACTTGTGCTTGAGAGATGATATATGAGTTAAAAAAGATAATTAATAGGAGTATTTTTTTTGTCATCATAAATAGGTTTACATGGTTTTTAAATTTGGTTTCATAAATTTACAACAAATAAAGAGCTTGATATATTTTAAGTTTTTTAACGTCTTAACTATTACGTTATAGTGTTTAAAACTTTATAGTTTTAAGAATTCTTAAAACATTGAAATTCCTTTCAAAAACAATTTTCAAAATATTTTTAGAGTTAACTAAAAATCGTTTTTATAATTTGCTTCGATTCTAAATAAATAAGTAGTGTTAAAAATGGAAAAATTGCGCAGATGTTATACTTTTAGAATATTTTTTGCCACCTTTGGAATCTAAAAAATAATAGTATGAGTACAACAAAACTAACAATCAATAGAAATGGTTCTTTAAAAATTGAAGGTGATTTCGAAATAGTAGATCAAGAAGGCAATGTTTATGGATTGCAGGGAAGAGAAACATTGGGTCTTTGTCGTTGTGGATTATCCGCTAACAAACCTTTTTGCGATGGTGCACACCGTAATGCTTTTGAACACGAAGCTAAAGCATTTGATTTGCCGCCAATGAAAACTAAATAGAAATTTTATTTTCTATCTATAAAAAAAAGCTGCATTTTTGAAGAATGCAGCTTTTTTATTTGTGATAATATAGTAATTTTTTTGCTCCTCTATTTATCGATAGAACCTAAAACTCGCTTCATAAATGTATTCAAAGCTTCTTTTTTGTCCATACCGTCTTTGGTCATTTTATGCACTTCTAGAGCTCCGTACATATTTGAAATTAATTCGCCAATAACATCCAATTCTTCATCTTTCAAGGAAGAAACTTCGGTCAAAGCTTCAAGAACTTCTATCGTTTCAACAAGGTAATCTTGGTCATTTTCTTCAATAAATTGAGATAAATGTTTGATTATTGGTAGTTTCATAATTACTTAATTTCGTTTACCAATTCTGCTAAAACTTCGGCTTTATTGGTTTGGGTTTCGTTGGTCAATTTTCCGTTTACAAAAGTGGCAAAAGTTGGCAAGTTGCTAACATTTGCTAATTTTCTAGATTCTGGAGAATTTTCAGCATCAACTAAAACAAAAGTCAAATTTTCATTTTCTGAAGCTAATTTTTTGAATTTTGGTTTCATAATGCGACAATTTCCGCACCAAGAGGCCGAAAATTGAACAATTACTTTTTCGTTTTTTGAAACTAAATCTTGTAATGTATCTTCGTTTAATTCGATTAACATAGTTTTTTATTTAAATTACAATATAAAATTCAATGGCAATATCAATTTGAATATTGAAATTGCCATTGTTATTCCTATTGAGTGTTAGTGAGTTCCTAAATATTCAGCAGTACTTTTTCTGTCAGCTTGCATTGCATCTTTTCCTTCTTCCCAGTTTGCAGGACAAACTTCACCTTTTGTTTGAACGTGTGTGTAAGCATCAACCAAACGTAAATACTCGTTTACGTTACGACCTAAAGGCATATCGTTTACACTTTCGTGGAAAATTTTACCATCTTCGTCAATCAAATATGTAGCTCTGTAAGTTACATTTGAACCTACTAATAATTCACCATCAAAAACTTCATCATATTCCATTTCGATGTCTAAAATTCCTAATTCAGCAGCCAAATTTCTGGTTGTGTCTGCAAGGATTGGATAAGTTACACCTTCGATTCCTCCGTTGTTTTTTGGAGTGTTCAGCCAAGCAAAATGCACTTCATTGGTATCGCAAGAAGCTCCAATTACAATAGTGTTTCTTTTTTTGAATTCAGCTAATGCAGCTTGAAAGGCGTGTAATTCTGTCGGACATACGAAAGTAAAATCTTTTGGGTACCAAAATAAAAGTACTTTTTGATTGTTTTCTGTAGCTTCTTCAAGTACATTGATTCTTAAGTTGTCTCCCATTTCTGAAATGGCGTCGACTGTAATGTTTGGGAATTTTTTTCCTACTAATGACATAATATAAATTTAAATTAATTTTTATTTTAATACTGCAAAAGTACTCTAAAATAGCTTGATTTAATGATGTTTTGATGCTAAAATATTATTAAACTATAGGTAAATCTTATACATAAAAATCATTTCAAATTTCTTGTTTTTTTCTTATTTGTCTTATTGTTCTTCTACTAAACAAAAAGTTTTATAAAAAAATAATACCATCATAAAAATGATGGTATTATTAAAAAAAAATCTGATATAGTTAAATAATATCAAATCTATCTAAATTCATAATTTTTACCCAAGTTTTTACAAAATCACGAACAAATTTATCTTTATTGTCATTTTGTGCATACACTTCTGAATAAGCTCTTAAAACCGAATTAGAACCAAAAATTAAGTCAACTCTTGTTGCCGTCCATTTTGTTGCTCCGGATTTTCTATCTACAATATTGTATAGGTTATCTCCAGCAGGTTTCCAACTGTAACTCATGTCTGTTAAATTGACAAAGAAATCATTGCTGAGAATACCTTCATTATTTGTAAAGACGCCGTGCTTTGTTCCGCCATAATTAGTTCCAAGTACACGCATGCCACCAATTAGAACAGTCATTTCTGGGGCTGTTAATCCAAATAATTGAGCTTTGTCTAGCATTAATTCTTCCGGTGTAACAATATAATTGCTTTTAACAAAATTTCTAAAAGCATCAGTTGTTGGTTCTAAATCTTCAAAAGATTCTGCATCGGTCATTTCTTGAGAAGCGTCACCTCTTCCCGGATGGAAAGGAACTTTTACATTAAAACCGCCTTCTTGAGCTGCTCTTTCAATAGCGGCGCTTCCACCAAGTACAATTAAATCGGCTATACTTACTTTTTTATTTAATCCAGATTGAATCTCAACTAATTTTGATAGCACTCTTTGAAGTCTTTCGGGTTCATTTCCTTGCCAATATTTTTGTGGAGCTAATCTGATTCTTGATCCATTGGCACCGCCTCTAAAATCGGAACCTCTAAAAGTTCTTGCACTATCCCAAGCCGTGTTAATCAAATCAGCTCTGGTCAATCCGCTATTTAATAATTTTATTTTTAAATCTTCAATTTCTGAATTGGATAAAGTATAGTCAACGGTTGGAATTGGATCTTGCCAAATTAATTCTTCGTTAGGAACATCTGACCCTAAATAACGTTCTTTTGGACCTAAATCCCTATGCGTCAATTTAAACCAAGCCCTAGAAAATGTATCCGCGAAGTAGGCTGGATCTTTGTAAAAGCGTTCTGAGATTTCCCTGTAAGCTGGATCCATTTTCATTGCCATATCGGCATCAGTCATAATGGGATTATTTCGTTTTGAAGAATCGTAAGCATCTATCGGCTTGTCGTTTTCTTTGATATTGATTGGCTCCCATTGCCAAGCCCCTGCAGGACTTTTCTTTAATTCCCAATCATAATTTAAAAGTAAATAAAAATATTCATTGTCCCATTGAGTTGGGTGAGTTGTCCATGAACCTTCTAGTCCGCTAGTTACTGTATCTTCTGCGTTTCCTTTTCCTATTGGGTTTAACCATCCAAAACCTTGGTCTTGTATTTCACCAGCTTCTGGCTCTCTTCCCAATTTAGAGGCATCACCATTTCCGTGAGCTTTACCTACGGTATGTCCACCAGCGGTTAAAGCGACAGTTTCTTCATCATTCATTGCCATACGTTTGAAAGTTGTGCGAACATCTTCAGCTGTTTTTAGAGGATCAGGATTTCCATCAACCCCTTCAGGATTGACATAAATTAAGCCCATCATTACTGCTGCTAATGGATTTTCTAAATCTCTTTCACCAGAATATCGAGTACCTTCACTTCCAGATTTTGCCAGCCACTCTTTTTCTGAACCCCAGTAAATATCTTTTTCGGGATGCCAAATATCCTTACGTCCACCTCCAAATCCGAAGGTTTTCAGACCCATAGATTCGTAGGCCATATTTCCGGCTAAAATCATCAAATCTGCCCAGGAAATTTTGTTGCCATATTTCTTTTTTATTGGCCATAAGAGTCTTCTAGCTTTATCTAAATTTCCATTATCAGGCCAACTATTTAATGGGGCAAAGCGACTATTTCCGGTTCCAGAACCACCACGACCATCAGCTATTCTGTAAGTTCCTGCTGAGTGCCAGGCCATTCGAATCATTAAACCTCCATAATGTCCCCAATCGGCTGGCCACCAATCCTGACTATCTGTCATAAAAGTTTTTAAATCATTTTTAACCGCTTCAAGATCTAATTTTTTGAATTCTTCAGCATAATTAAACCCATCGTCGAAGGGATTTGTTTTAGTATCATGCTGATGCAAGATATCTAAATTGAGTGATTTCGGCCACCAATCTTGTTTGGAAGCTGCATTTGTAGCCATGTTTTGATGAAATGGGCACTTACTAATGTCATTTGAATGTTCCATATTGTATTATTTTAAGTTGAAATTTTGAGTTTATGTTTAAATGTTTTTTAAAATGACTTTTTACCGAATTAAAATCTTAGAATTTTTTTTAAAATAATGACTTAAATCTTTAATTAGAATTTTAATTAATCAACCTATATTCAAAGTTAAATAAAAGGCAAGTCTTCACTATCAATAGTAATTATAATTTTTTATATTATGATAGTTAATGTTTATTGTTGGTTAGAATTCCCTACCTATATTACGTATTAAAAGCCATTTATAACTACAGGCAAACTTCCTCTACATCTTGAATTTCTGAGTAATTGACGTGCGGCGCTTTCTTGGAATTCTCGAAAATCCTGATACACTTGCATAATTCCTAAAGTGGATTTTAAATTAGGAATTACTTGCAAAACATAAGGATTTCCAAAAACGTATAAAACACATTTTTTACTAGAAAATAATTCTCCTAGAAAGTTTAATACAGTATTGTCAATGTCAAAATTATTGTAAGGTTTTGCTTTAGAAACAAAAAGAGAAATTAATATGGTGTCAAATCCTTTTAGATTTTCTTTCATTTGTATAATTGCATCTTCATCGCCCATCTCTAGTGCAAATATTGGCGAAGGAAGGACGATATTCAGTGATTTAAAAAAGATGTTATCGGTATTTTTATATAAACTTAATTTGGCTAATTTATCATTATTTTTAGCTTCAAATAGATGTAAACTATTGTTGTTGTCTTTAATTTTTGTAGTGCTTTTATCTGCAATTAGACGATTTAAAATCGAAGTAGCTTCAAAATCAAACTCACCATCTGGAGCAAAATTACCATCTAAAATTCCAGCTTTTTGTTTACATTTCATTACTCGGTTATAACTCTCTTCAATTCTCTTGGGTGAAGCATTTTTTAGGATTTCCTGAATTCCTTCGGCTACATTTTCGGCAAAACACAACACATCATTTCCAGCATTAAATGCCTCCCATTCGAGTTGGCCTTTAGCTTCATACAAATTTGAAACGCTGTGCATATTCAAAGCATCGGAAATGACCAAACCATCGTAACCCAATTGTTTTCTTAAAAGGTTTTCAATAACATTTTTTGATAAAGTTGCCGAGGTATTTTTTCCATCGTTCAAATCTGGAACTGCGAGATGCCCAATCATAATCGAATCGACATTGTTTTCGATGCCTTTTATGAAAGGAACCAATTCGTTTTCCATCAATTCTTCTAAAGTTTCCTCAAGAATTGGCAATCCTAAATGCGAATCAACGTTTGTGTTTCCGTGTCCAGGAAAATGTTTTAAACATCCTAAAATGCCAACTTCATTTAATCCTTTTAAATATTCTAAGGCAAAATTGGATACTCTTTCTTTGTTTTGACCAAAAGAACGATAGCCGATTACGGGATTGTTTGGGTTGTTATTAATGTCGGCCAAAGGCGCTAAATTAAAATGAATGCCGGCTGCTTTCAAATCCAAACCTATTCGTTTTCCTACTTCATAAGCCAAATATTCGTAGCGTTCAGGCAAACTACCAAGCGAAATAGCATAAGGATATTGTGGAGTGTTTTCGACCCTCATCGCCAATCCCCATTCGGCGTCAATGCTCATCATTAGGGGAGTGGTAGCGCAATTTTGGAAACGAACAATGAGTTCTTTTAAACAATCAAAACTATTATCGTTGGGTTCAATAATTTTTTTGGACTCATAATTTGTTGCGGCACTGGCTCTACTATGAAAAAAAGTAAGTCCTCCAATGTTGTGTTCCTTTATTAGACGTTCTATTTCTTGAATATTTTCTTCACTATCGTTGATGAAAACGGCTGGAAAAAAGAATTGCCCAATTTTTTGTTCTAATGTCATGAATTATAAATTTATGCTTTAAAAGTAAACCTAATAATCTTATTTATCCTTTAGTGGTTAACATCAGAGTATTATTTTAGAAACCATAAATTTAGCACTATTTTTATTAATTTCAGTTAACAATGGGCATTTAAATGTTACGTATGAAAGTGTATTTTGTTATTTTTTTGTGAAAAGATTATTTAACTTTTTTGCCAAAATCTTTTGGAAAGATCAAAAATTGAGATAAGATTATTCCGGGAATAGTGGCCAAAAACACCCAGATAAAGAAATTTCCATAACCCAAATATTGTTGAATGTAGCCGCTCAACATTCCGGGAAGCATCATTCCTAAAGCCATAAAACCTGTGGCAATGGAATAATGAGAAGTTTTAGATTCGCCTTCGGCAACGAAAATTAAGTACATCATAAAGGCTGCAAAACCGAATCCGTAGCCAAATTGTTCCAAAATAACGACTGTATAAATATAATAAACAGAAGCGGGATGGAATAACGCCAATAATACAAAACCAAGAATGGGCAAGTGCATCGTTAAAATCATCGGTAATATCCATTTTCCTAAACCGTGTTTGGAAATCGCGATTCCGCCCAGGATTCCGCCAATTGTAAGAGCAATTAATCCGAAAGTTCCATAGATGATTCCTACGTCTTTGGTGGCTAATCCTAAACCGCCCACGTCAGTTTTATCTACTAAAAAAGGCGTTAACATTTTAAGTAATTGCGATTCTCCTAAACGAAATAAAAGAATGAAAGCGAGGACTAATCCAATTTGTTTCTTTTTGAAAAAACTAGCAAAAACAGTGGCAAAATTTTTATCTTCGGTTTCTCCTATTGCAATTGGTAATTCAGTTTTTGGAGTGGCAAAATAGTTATAGACCGTTAAAAAAGTCATAACTAATCCAACGAAAATCATCGTATAAGACCATGCTTTTTGATTGTCGCCGTATTGATGTTCTAAATAACCGGCTAATAAAATAATCAGTCCGTTTCCAGTTAACATTGAGGCTCTATAAAAAGTACTTCTAATTCCTAAAAAAAAAGATTGTTGCTCTTTTTCTAAAGCCAACATGTAAAAACCATCGCTGGCCACGTCATTCGATGCTGAAGCAAAAGCGGCTACCCAAAAAATAGCTAAACTCAAGATAAAAAAATTACTTGTCGGGATGATAAAACCAACTATTAGAAAAGCTATAGAAATGAATAATTGCATGCTCAAAAACCAGTTTCGTTTGGTTCCGTGTAAATCTATAAACGGACTCCACAACGGTTTGATAACCCAAGGCAAATACAATAAACTGGTATAAACTCCAATATCCTCATTACTAATTCCAAGGTTTTTATACATTAATACCGAAACTGAAATAATGATAACATACGGAAAACCAGAAGCAAAGTTTAATAGAGGAATCCAAAACCAAGGCTCATTTTTTTTTGTATTATTCATATTAGTTTGGTTTTATTTCGCTGTGTAAATTGACAATTTCTGGAACACTTTCGTTACCGTAAAAATCGATAAAAGTGAAAGCCACTTTTTTAGATTCATTTAATTTGTCTTTGGAAATTGAATATTTTATCGACTCACTTTTGGCGTCTATAAATGCTTTTTCAACAATTTGACTAGGATCATTACTGTCTAATCTCGCATTGTTTTCTGTACTGTAAACCACAATATATCGAATCTGGTCAGATTGGGTTTTTTTGAAAGAAAACAGATATGAATTTCCTTCTGAATTAAAGGAATTTATCAAAGGTCTTTCGTTCCCTGTTTTGATTGAACTCGGTACTGGCAAAGGAATGGCTGGGTATTTATATTGATTGTTTTCTAATAAAGTTGCCACATCATTATTGTTGTTAACAAACGATTTGGCACTAAAATAAGCATTTCCTTGAACGTTCGGATAAGTTCTGGTTAAGTCAATTTGATTGGGGATTTCGCCTGGTACAAACCATTTTTTATCGGAGTCGCTTTTAATTTTATAGCTACCATTGCCTATGTACACATTCGCATTTGATGAATTATCGGCCCACCATTTGATTAATTTTGAATAAGAAGCTGTTTTATGATCGATGCTCCAATACAATTGCGGTAACATATAATCTATGTATTTTCCTTCCATCCAAGCTATTGGATCGGCGTACAAATCATCGTAATTGGTTTGTCCGGCTTGTGTGTCTGAACCTCTTGGATCTACTGATTTGTTGCGCCAAACTCCAAAAGGACTAATGCCAAATTGCACCCAAGGTTTAAGTCTTTTTATAGAAAAATAGATATTTTTTACAAACGTATTCACATTGGCACGTCTCCAATCCTCAAGCGATTGCTTGTAGCTGTATTTTTTAAAAGAAGCTGAGTCATTAAATACTTTTCCAGTTACTCTGTAAGGATAAAAATAATCGTCAAAGTGGATGGCATCGATGTCGTAATTTTTCACCACTTCTTCTACAACGGCTGTTAAATGGCTTTGAACTTCGGGTAAGGCAGGATTGTAATAATATTTTTCTTTTCCAGTTTCGCCATATTTTATCATCCAGTCGCGGTGTTTAAAAAAGTCGTGTTCCTTGCTCAGCATTTCTGTTTTGGTATCAAATGTTGCTCTGTAAGGATTAAGCCAAGCGTGAAATTCGAATCCTCTTTGATGCGCTTGTTCAATCATCCAAGCCAAGGGATCGAAATACTGCTTGGGAGCTTGTCCTTCTTTTCCTGTCAAATAACGCGACCAAGGCGCTAATTTTGAAGGATAAAAAGCATCGCCCACACTTCTTATCTGCACGATTACGGCATTATAATTTAGTTTTTTGTAAGTATCTAAAATTTCAAGATAATCCGCTTTTTGTTTTTCGACTGAATCAGTACCTGCTTTAGGCCAATCGATATTGACAACGGTAGCAATCCATACAGCTCTAAATTCATTTTTTGGATGCATGTTTTTATACTGCGAATTAGCATTCCAAAATGAAAAAAGTGCTATAAATAGTAGCGTTGCAAAAGATTTTGAATTATTCATTTTTATTCAATTATTAAAAATTCAAAAGTAGTTTTTTTAGATAAGTTAATCCTATAAAATTTTGATAAAATTCTGCCTTGTACGTATCCTCAATTTCTTTGCCAAACAATTAAAAGTTTTTTTTAAGGTCAATCAGATTATACTTTTTATACTATAAAACTAAAAAAAAAACAGTTTTTTTTATAGAAATACCTCAAGATTCCTAACCAAAAACTAATATTTAGAATAACCCACATTGGCGAAACTACATTTGGATTGCAAATATTAGGTGAGATGTAAAACTTTTTCAGGTATGTTTTTCAGCTATTTTTCAAAAGTTTTATTTTTTTGAGAGCAATAAAAAATAATAAAAACCAAATAATTTTATTACACTCGATTGGTTCATTTGAGAGTAAAAATACACGATTAATCTTATTTTTAATTTTAAATTATTTTTTTTCACCTTATATTTTATTTCTCTTTCACCTATAAATTTATTTATAAGTTTCTTGAAAATGTTAATTATATTCAATTTCTAAACTATTTAAATTGCTTTTAGTTAAAATTTTTCATAAAGAAGTTTACCGTTTTGAATGACATACCGATATTTTAAATTAAAACAGTAAAAATTGTTGAAACAAATCTCAGAATAGTATTGAATTGTATCTCTTTTTCTATAGATTTGCAAAAATAATATAATATCTATGGATTTAGTAGGATTAATAGTTGCTGGATTGGTTGTGGGGTTTATTGTAGGGATGACCGGAGTAGGAGGAGGTTCGCTAATGACCCCAATATTAATTTATTTTGGCATTCCACCATCAACTGCAGTTGGTACAGATTTGTTGTATGCCGCCATTACTAAATCTGGAGGTGTTTTTGTTCATAACAAGAAGAAAAATATTAATTGGACTGTTACAGGATGGCTAACATTAGGTAGTGTTCCAGCGGCATTATTGACTTTATGGATACTTCATAATTTAAAAACAGACTTGGAGGTTTTGAATAAAACAATTAAATATAGTTTAGGTTGGGCATTATTGTTTACTTCTGTTGCCATTGTTTTCAAAAAGAAACTCCTGACAATTTCTCAAAAGCATGCAGGAGATAAATTTCATAGTGAAAGTAAAACACAAAATTTTTTGACTGTTGCCATTGGGGTTATGTTGGGTGCTACAGTGACTTTAACATCGATTGGAGCCGGAGCATTAGGAACAGTCACATTGTTTTTTCTTTATCCTCTTTTGCCAACTTCAAAATTAGTTGGAACTGAAATTGCTCATGCAGTTCCTTTGACTTTGGTAGCAGGATTAGGTCACGCTACAATGGGAAATTTAGATTTGAACATTTTAGGACATTTATTGTTGGGTTCGTTGCCAGGAATTTATTTAGGCAGTATGCTGAGCGGAAAATTACCCGATTTAATGCTTAGAAATGCCATCGCGATTATGCTGTTTTATGTGGGTTTCAAGTTGGTTTTTTAAATAATAAAGTTGATTTTAAAAAACAATTATTTTACCGCCATTACTTCTACATTCTCAATGTTTATTAAGTGTAAATCAATGTGTCGGTCATGGGCTTTTCTTTTAAATTCGCTTATGATTTCTAAAATGTCATAGTCAATTTGGCGGCTTTCACTACCATCAATCGTCAAAACGCAATATTCAGGAACTTCATCCAACGTTTTTCTCAGTTTTACTTTATTCAAAAAAGTCACATTGTGATTGAGTTTGATGTATTGGGTTTCGATGCCTAAATGATTTGTTTGAGTAAGATTATATTCAATTTTGAAATTACTTTGTACAATATAATAAATCGAAATCAACAGACCGATGCTCACACCTATAAGCAAATCGGTAGAAAGAATGACAACTATGGTAATTACAAATGGAATAAACTGTTTGCGACCCATACTCCACATATTGCTGTATAGACTTGGAGGTGTTAAATTAAATCCTGTAATTAATAAAATCGATGCGAGAGAAGCATACGGTATTTTATTTAATAAAAATGGAACAAGTGAAACCGCCAGCAATAAAAATAATCCGTGAGTAAAAGATGAGAGTTTAGTTCGGGCACCTGCGTGAACATTAGCCGAACCTCTTACGACTACTGCAGTAATAGGAATTGCACCTAACATTCCACAAGTCATATTGCCAATTCCCTGAGCTATAAGTTCGCGATTGACAGGGGTAATTCGGTTGCGTTTGTCTAGTTTATCAACGGCTTCAATACAAAGTAAAGTTTCTAATGAGGCGAGCGAACCAATCAGGATTCCATTTTTCCAAATCTCCGAATTAGAAAATATTTTTGAAAAATCAGGAAATGAAATACTTTCGAAAATATTTAACGGAATGGTAACTAATTGCGTTGGTCTCAGAGAATATTCCGAAGTAATATTGGTAAACAAAACATTAGTAATGATGCCAATTACCACTACTAGTAACGGAGCTGGAATAATTTTTAGTTTTTTGGCAAAGGGCTGTTGAAGAATAACTAACACCAGCAGCGAAATAGTAGTAATCAGAATGGCTCCTCGTGTGATGTGATAATTAAAGTGTTTTAGATTTCCTAAAAAATGTTCAGGAGAAAACAATTGAATAAAACCGCTAGTCCAAAAGTCGGGTTGGTCATATCCTAGTGCTAATGGAATTTGTTTGGATACCAAAATAATTCCTATGGCTGCCAACATTCCTTTTATAACAGAGGAAGGAAAATAATTGGCAATCGCACCTAGTTTTAACACTCCAAGAACAATTTGAAAAAATCCAGCAATAACCACGGCGAGCAAAAAGAGTTTGTAATCACCAAGGGAAATAATCGCTGCTGCAACCATAGTTGTCAATCCTGCTGCGGGACCAGAAACAGCCAATTGAGAACCACTAAGTAAGGAAACCATCACACCGCCTATAATTCCGGATAATATTCCTGCATAAAGTGGTGCTCCCGAAGCCAA
Organism: Flavobacterium psychrophilum; assembly: GCA_945860385.1. Lineage (GTDB taxonomy): Bacteria > Bacteroidota > Bacteroidia > Flavobacteriales > Flavobacteriaceae > Flavobacterium > Flavobacterium psychrophilum_K. The sequence goes on along the minus strand of CAMAQD010000018.1, from coordinate 37,915 downwards.
AGCAATTCCTAAACAAAGTGGCAAAGCGACTAGAAAAACAGAAAGTCCAGCAGGGAAATCGTGTTTAAACCAAATAATTCTGTAGTATTTAAGTGCTCTATTCATTGCTCAAAACAAATTACATCCAAAGGTAAGATTTTTATGTAATGATTTTAAAATTGATTTAAGAGAATTTTGAAAGTAATTTTAAGTTTTATTAAGGTACCAAAACCTACAGGTTTCTATGGCTTTGAGTGGGCTTTGAGAAGAAGTTGACACGTCCTGAAATATCTATCGAAATTATTACAAATCAAATTAGATTGGAATTTTTTCAATCAAGATGGCGACATCCGATGGGTCAAAATAAGTGCAAGTCATTTCGATAATATTCACGCTCCATTTGGCAATGCCACATTGTGCTGCGTGATTACAAAAAGTGATATAATTGGTTTGACCGTCCTGATGCATTACCAAAAATTCGATGAAGCGCTCTTTGTTGGCCAATGGCGATAAAGGAATAGTGACATAATTTGCAGCAGCTGCTACTCGATAATTTTCAGCACCAAAATATTCTTCATGACCATCGTTGACAAAAATATCGTAACCTTGAACTCCCATTTCAATTAAATCCTGAATGTACGCTGGAAAGTCGGCACCGGATTTAACTTTGGAATGTGCTTCTTTTATTTGAGCAATTGAAAACATAAATTATGGCCTTAGTTTTATAAAGCCGTAAAATTAGTCGTTTTTGGAAAAATATTCAATGCATCAATCACAATTTGTGGAGTGGGAGAGGCCAGTTTACGAAGTTTGGTATCCATCCAGGCGCCATCAACAGTGATTACGGCGCACAACACATCTTCTCTGTACAATTCGTGAACGATAGACCATCGTGAAGCATCGGCAGTCATTTTTGCCATTTTGGTTTGCATTGTAATCACATCAGAAAGTTTGATTTCTTTCCGGAAAACGCATTCTTCTTTGAATAATATGGGGCCAATATGTTCCTTCTGCATTACTCTCAAAGTTAATCCTAATTGTTCTAAGATTTCAACTCGATGTTGTGCTCCAAAATCATAATAAACACTATGACGCAAGTGGAAATTTGGGTCTAAATCTGACCACCGAAAGGACAATAGTTTGCTAAATGTAGCCATTTTTGGTTTTGTTTTTTTGAGGGCTAAAAATACAAATTTTAGTATTTGTTGCTACAATTATTGTTAAAATTATTACTGTTAATTGGAATGGAATGATTCCGTTTAAAATCAGCTTTGATTCAGCAAATATTTGGTTAACTTCCAGCAATTTTAATGTATTATTTTTAGTCAAAGTTATTTTGGTGTAATGCTACTATAACTTCATTTCTTCTTTCTAAAAGTTGATACGGTGGATTGTAGCCCAAGAAGCGAAAATTACCATAATAAGAGAGTCCTTTATCTTTTAAATCATTTTCAAGCATTGTTCTGTGTTCATTTATACGTTCATTAGTGGCAAATCCCCCAAATTGTATAACGGCAACATATTCGGGCTCTGAAGTTATAATGTCTATACTCGAATCAAGGGGTTTTGGTAAATTATTTTGATTGTAAGCAGCAGGAAGTACGAATGCCATTGTAGATTTGGTTTCGCCAATATCCATATGAACAGGAGATGTCATTGCTATTTGTTTCTTTTCGGTGTTTCCTCCAAAAATATATTTTGCCAATTTTCCAAAACCAGAAGATCCCAAATCACGATATGATTTTGAGGTAGAGGTAATCATTGCCATCGTTGCAGCAGGATAATACCGAATTTCAAAATTTTTTTCTTTCCGAATCAGTTTGTAAGCCTGAGTTTCTGTTTTGTTGATCGACAAAACGGTGTAAATTTGAAATAGAATGAATATTCCAACTAATATACTAATTGTGATGATAAATATTTTCATTGGGTCAGTTTTTTAGACTTTTGTAAAATTTTAAAGTAGCACCTCTGCCGAAATTTTAAACTTTGACAAAGGTGCTAAAATTAGCTGCATTTTTTAAAACAAAATCAATTTTAATTCTTTTAGGCTTTACATAAAATTTTACTGGGTCAATTTTAAATTAAAATGGATCGCTTAGTTCGCTTACTCTGATTAGTTTTTTGTTTACAAATTCGTTTAACCCCAATTCAGCCATTTCTCGACCATAACCTGAACCTTTTGTACCTCCAAAAGGCAAATCAGCTTGAGTCCAAGTTGGGTGATTGATAAAAACCATTCCGGTATCAATTTGATTGGCAACTCGTATTCCTCTTTCAATATCTTCGGTAAAGACGGAACCTCCTAAACCAAAGGGAGAATTATTGGCTAATGCAATGGCTTCCTCCTCATTTTTCACTTTGAAGAAAAGCGCCACGGGCCCAAAGAATTCTTCGTAAAAAACAGGATTGTCGGGCAACACATTGGTTAGAATTGTGGCTTGCATATAAGCACCTTCTCGTTCCACTCTGCTGCCTCCCAACAGAATTTTTGCTCCTCCATCAACCGCTTTTTTTACTTGTTTGGCGATGTTTACCGCTGCTTCTTCTGAACAAAGCGGACCTAAGTCTGTGGTTTCTTCCATGGGGTCGCCTACCACCAATTCACCCATTTTTACTTTGAATTTTTCAAGGAAAGAATCTGCAATACTTTCTACCGCTATAAAGCGTTTCGAAGCCACACAACATTGCCCATTGTTGTTAATTCTTCCCTCTACAGCCCAGTCAACAGCCTGGTCAATATCGGCATCCTCCAGAATGATAAAAGCATCGCTGCCTCCTAATTCTAAAACTGATTTTTTGATGTGCTTGCCCGCTTCTGCGGCTACACTTGCACCAGCACCTTCGCTTCCTGTGAGTGAAACACCTTTAATTCTTATGTCGCCCACTAAAGCTGTGGTTCTTTCTTTGGCGAGCAATAAATTGGTATAAAGTCCTAATGGCGCTCCAGCTTCAATAAATATTTGTTCCAAAGCAATAGCACATTGTGGGACATTGGAAGCCAGTTTAATTAAAACTGTATTTCCAATCATAATATTTGGCGCAGCAAAACGAGCTACCTGATAAAAAGGAAAATTCCAAGGTTGTACGCCAAGTAATACTCCGATAGGACTACGTCTTATCAATGCTTTTCCGTGGGTTGGATTTAATATTTGATCCGCCAATAATTCTTCCGCATTTTTGGCGTAATAATCAAATATTTCGGCACTCAATTTTATTTCGCCTTCAGCGTGAGATAGCAGTTTACCCATTTCCAGCGTTATCAGTTTAGCCAATTCTTTCTTTTTGGCTCTCAATAATCCCGCTATTTTATACAATATCTTTGATCTGGTTTGATAATCAGTTTTCTTCCACTCATTATATGTATTTTCAGCCTGTGAGACTGCATTTTCTATAGCATCCTCGGTGATTTCGTCGAATGATGCCAGCACTTTATTGGTCGTAGGATTGATTGTTTGAATTGCCATAATTTTATTTTTTAATGATAAATATTTTATTATTTAACTTTTAATGTTTTCAAAAGTAAGTTGGCTACTGCCGTTGGCGAACTTGCATTTTGTCCAGTGATTAGCAGCCCGTCTTGTTTTACATACGATTCCCCGTCATTTCCTTTGGAATAGAGAGCGCCTTGTTTTTTGAGTTCATCTTCCAATAAAAACGGAACTACGTTCGTAAGTTTTACCGTTTCTTCTTCGGTATTTGAGAAACCAGTTAGTTCTTTTCCTTTTATCAAAGGTTCTCCATTTTTTGCTTTCACATTTACCAAAGCTGCGGGTGAATGACAGACAAATGCAATTGGTTTTTGATTGTTGTAAAATGCTTCAATTAATTGAATGGAGTTTTTATCAGTCGCTAAATCCCAAAGCGGTCCGTGGCCTCCCGGATAAAATACGGCATTATAATCACCTTCTTTTACATCACTCAACTTTAAAGAATTTGCTACTTTATTTTTAAGGTTTTCGTCTTCAGAAAATCTTTTTGTTGCAGGAGTCTTAGCATCGTCCAATTCACTTTTAGGATCCACAGGTGGTTGACCTCCTTTTGGAGAGGCGATGGTAATTTCTGCTCCTTCATCGGCTAAAACATAATAAGGAGATGCAAATTCTTCTACCCAAAAGCCAGTTTTTTCGCCCGTATTTCCCAAAGCACTATGGGAAGTTAATACAAATAGTATTTTCATTTTTATTTATTTTTTAATGTTAGTAATTACTATTTTTTAAAATAGCCAATCGTTGTGAAAAAGCACCTATTACTCCTAATTATTTGACTGTTTTTCAAATCGACAATAAGAAAAGTTTTGAAGGGATTTTGACCTTTCGAATGCTTTAGGAGGTACAATATTGCACTTTGAAAATTACTTTTCACGATTGTATAAAGGTTGTGCCTTTTGCCAATTAATGCCTTACACAATTATTAAAAATAGTTATATCATTCACGTGATTCTTATAGCAAGCGTACATTTATAATCAAATATTTTTATTCTAATCTCCATATTTTTGAAAGATAGAAATCTGTAGAAATTACTTTTTCAGTTCGTTATGGAAATGTATTAATCATGGCTATCGGAACGGTCCTAATAATTTTATGCAATTATTTTTTTTTCTTTGTTAAGTGACTGGTATTTAGTACATTTGAAATGTTTTTCATCTAATATGAAGATTTAGTGTATTATCATCATTATGAAAGAGCAAATAAAAAATATAATTGGAAATGTGCTACTAACTCTTTTTCCTAAAAAAGCAGCTAGTTTGGAAAAAAGAGGCTTAACTATTATTGATCCAAAATTTAACATAATAGAACGCCAAATGCGTACTGCAATTTTAAAGAAAGCGGTGTCTAAAAATAATTTTGATAAATTATCTAAAATCCATAATGATTATTGGGTCAATCAAGGAATAGATGTTTTTTCATGGAACAACAGTTTCACAGCTAATTTTTTGCCTAATTGTACTTTTCTTTTAGACATTGTTAAAGAAAAGTTTTTTAAAAACGAAATACAATTTGACACCCTTGTTGAAATTGGCACGGGTAATGGTGACGTGCTGCATTATTTAGAAACCAATTTTCCAAAACTTGATAAATTCATTGGCCTTGACTTGAGTACCGAACAAATCAAGATAAACCAAGAAAGGTATAAAGAAAATTTACGGCTAAAATTTGTTAATACAGATGCGTTGGAATGGGTAAAAAAAGAAGGTCGCAAAAACACCATTTTTATGACCTCAAATGGTGTTTTTGAATATTTTACAGAGCAACAACTAAGGGAATTTGTGGAATATACCAACAGCTTGGGTCAGGTGCTTTTTGTTAGTATTGAACCTACAGTGTTAAATCACAATTATGAACTAAATCCAAATTCGATTATCTATGGTATGGAAAAATCTTTTTCACATAATTATGACAAAATTTTTCAGGATTCAGGATTTAAAATTATTCACCATTCTAAAAAATTATTACATCCAGATAGTGGTAATGAAATGAATTATATTTTGGCTGGGAATTAAAGGATTTGCTTCTTTTGAATAATTAATTTAGATTAAGACTCCGCAATTCCGATAGCTATGAGAACTGACTTAGAGGTCTTGATTTTTGCATTATAAACAACTTTGTTTTAGCATAATTTTTACGTCAATCACTGACAGGCAAACCTATCCTTAAAGTCGGAGACTTTGCGGAACTGGGTCGGATACACTGCGGGTCGGGTAGATTCACTTTTAGAAACATTACCATTCAATTAACAGCGATGAAGATGAGGAGTATTTCGTAAAAGAGTAATTTTGCTAAAATTTGAAGTCAAAATGATCAACACCATACCCATTTCTATATTAGAATTAGCTATAATCTCTCAAGACAGTACGGCAGCGGCCACATTCGAAAAAACCAAAGAGCTGGCACAACTTGCAGATTCTTTAGGATATAACCGATTTTGGCTGGCAGAACATCATAATATGGCACACGTTGCCAGTACAGCCACTGTGGTTTTGATAGGCTATATTGCGAGTCAGACTCAAACGATTCGGGTGGGTTCTGGAGGTATTATGTTACCGAATCATTCTCCACTTATAGTCGCCGAACAGTTTGGCACTTTAGCACTTCTTTATCCTAATCGGATAGACTTGGGTTTGGGAAGAGCACTAGGAACAGATGCGCAAACCGCGCAAGCCATTCGGAAAGATTTCTATGAACAATCGCAACAGTTTCCGAAAAATGTGGAAGCTCTTGAAACTTATTTTTCTGAGGATAATGCCACAGCACAAGTGCGTGCTTTTCCTGCAGAGGGCACCCAAGTCCCTATTTGGATTTTAGGATCGAGTACAGAAAGTGCTCTTTTGGCTGCTTCCAAAGGATTGCCGTATGCGTTTGCCGGACATTTTGCTCCGAGACAAATGATGGAGGCTTTCCGATTGTATCGTGAACATTTTCAAGTCTCGAAGTATTTGGATGCTCCAAAAACGATGGCTTGCATCAATGTCATTGCTGCTTATACGGATGAAGAAGCGGAAATCCTATCGACTAGTTTGTATCAAATGTTTCAGAATTTGGTTCAAAACAATAGAAAACCTTTGCAACCACCCGTAAATTCCTTGACTCATCTAATGAATGCTATGAGCGAAGAAGCTCGTTTTCACGTTAACCAAATGACCGCTTGTTCGTTTGTAGGAAGCACAAAAACATTGACCGCCGAATTAAAAGAATTCATCCGCATTTCTCAGGTGGACGAATTGATGATTAGCTCGCCTATCTATGAGCATCAGGCTAAATTAAAAAATTTACGCCTGCTTAAAGAAGTTATGGCTGGTATAAATGGTATTTGATTGCACTGGTTTATTGCTTGATTTATTAAATTTTAATGAAGTGGAACGGGCACGGATTACTTTTTCAGTCCACTGTGCTCGTATGCAAATGTGAGGTATCGGGTAGCGGGGATAAAACGCGTTGCAAACACTTCGATTTGATTATTGATTTTAGTGATACTCGATGTACTCGAAAACCAGTGGGCATTTATTCGTGTAATTAATTGGAGACTTTAAACTTTAACAAGGTTTTTATCTTCTTAAAAAAAAATATTTACTAACTTTAATATCTGATTTTTAAATGTTTATGCTATATAAACAATAAAATTTAAATCTAAGAAATTATGGATAAGAAGATATTACGCCATTTTCAATCAAAACACGAAACTGTTGAAGAACGAATAGCTAAAGGCAAGACTTTACGCGAAAAATTTCCACGAATTGAACAAGGAGAATATAAACCCGCAGCGAATCGTGCCGATCCTGTTTCTATTTTAGAGGAACAAGCAAAAACCCGGCTTCCAGAATTGGTTCCCATTCGATATGCCAGAATGCTTGCTTCGCCATTTGCTTTTCTCCGAGGTGGAGCTGCAATTATGGCTGCGGATTTGGCTGCGCAAGGAGCTACTTCTGGTATTAATGTACAGACTTGTGGTGATATGCATGTGGCTAATTTTGGAGTATTTGCATCAGCAGAACGTCAGTTGATTTTTGGAATTAATGATTTTGATGAAACATTTCCAGGTCCATGGGAATGGGATTTAAAACGCTTGGTGGCCAGTATCGTGGCTTGTTGTAGATTTTTGGGAGGAGATGATGACTTATGCGCAGAATCAGTGAGGACTGCGGTAAGAAGTTATCGCAAACGAATGAAGCAATTTGCTATTATGGGTAATATGGAATTATGGTATAATACCATTAATGAAAAAAGCATCTTGAAAACTTTGACACCTCTACAAAAGAAAGCCTTTAAAAAGATGACTAATAAAGCTCGCACAAGAACTCACTTGCAAGTGCTTGGCAAGCTCACGGACATAGTGGATGAAAAATACCGCTTTCGGGATGATGCACCGTTTATTGTTCACGAGACCCACACAAAGTTTGGCAGAACGATTGAAGAGGGAATGGAACTTGTTCTTGAATCCTATCTTCCATCACTAAGTCCAGATCGCAGATTCCTGCTTGAGCAATACCGTATTGTGGATGTGGCTCGTAAAATAGTGGGTGTAGGAAGCGTTGGGCAACGTTGTTGGATTATTTTTCTGAAAGGAAACCACGATGAAGATCCGTTATTTCTTCAGTTTAAAGAAGCACAACCATCGGTATTGGAAAAATTTCTTCCCGGACAGTCCTATAAAAATAATGGGCAACGTGTGGTGCAAGGCCAGCGACTAATTCAGGGTGCGCCCGATATTTTTATGGGTTGGGGAGAACAAGACGGCATCGATTTTTATGTGCGCCAATTGCGTGACATGAAAGGAGGTCCCGAGTTTGATCCCAAAAAAGTGCAACTTGAAAATATTCCTGCCTATTGTAAGCTTTGTGCATGGGCTCTGGCATTGGCACATGCAAAATCAAGTGATGCGGCGGTACTCGCAGGCTATTTGGGTAATAGTGATGAACTGGACCAAGCTATGGTTCGTTTTGCTTTTGCTTATGCAGACCAGAATGAAAAAGATTATGAATTGCTGGTTGCCGCTTCAAAAAGTGGAAGAATCAAGATAGGTATTGCTGAATCTGTGGCATAAGAAACCAAGAGAACCTAAGATTGCAGGAAAGGAAAAAATTTACGTGCTAAGCATATGATGACGTATTTAGCCACTGGAAATATTGTGCTAAAACCCCATCTGGTGGTCGTTTGCAACGAGTGCCAGTGGGAAGTTTTCCGATTATATCGTGCAAATTTTCAAGCCTCGAAGTATTGGGATGCTCCAAAAACGATGGCTTGTATCAATGCCATTGCTGCCGATATGGATGAAGAAGCTGAAATCCTATCGACTAGTTTGTATCAAATGTTCCAGAATTTGGTGCAAAACAATAGAAAACCTTTGCAATCACCCGTAAATTCCTTGACTTATTTGATGAATGCTATGAGCGAAGAAGCTCGTTTTCACGTTAACCAAATGACCGCTTGTTCGTTTGTAGGAAGCACAAAAACATTGACCGCCGAATTAAAAGAATTCATCCGCATTTCTCAGGTGGACGAATTGATGATAAACTCTCCCATTTGTGATCATCAGGCTAAATTAAGAAATTTACGCCTGCTTATAGAAGTTATGGCTGGTATAAATGGTATTTGATTAAACTGATTAACAGCTGTTAATTTATTAAATTTTTACTTGTTTTTATCATAGAATGCGCTATCGAGTTTCTAGGGTAGTATTGGCATTTTTAAAAACGAAAATAAGTACAGTTGTAATTTGGGAAGTGAGGAGATTTTAGGAGGGTGTTTGTACCTACTTTTCAACGATAGAATGTAAACTAAAGGCTTACGTGTGTATAAATAGCTCTCGGTACGATAGGCGATTTGCTTCGTCAGGTCGCTATCGCCTAATTAAGTGAGTTGACATAATCTGATAACATCTTCCTCAGTAATAGGCTTGACAATATATTCAGTAACATCGTTATATTTTTTTGCTCGAATGATATCGTTTTTGTTTGTGGAAGAAGAGGTAATGAAAATCGTTATTTTTTTTTCGATTTGTGGTTTTAGTATTGCAAAATGATCCAAAAATTGCCAACCATCCATAATGGGCATATTCAAATCCAGAAAAATGATATCGGGTAAATTTTCACGGTTATTTACATTAACAGTAAAATAATCAATGGCTTCTTTACCATCCGAAAAGATCGCTATGTTTTTAGCTAAATTAGTATTATCAATTGTTATTTCAACAACGAATTGGGTAGTTTCATCATCATCAATTATTGCAAAGTTTTTCTTCATTGTTATTAATTTTTAAAAAATTATTTCAAATGTAGTTCCTATGTTTACCTGGCTTTTGGCTGTAATGTTGCCACCCATAATTTCTATTTGTTTTTTTATTAGGAACAGTCCAAGCCCTTTTGCTTCGGGATGTTTATGAAAAGTCTTGTAAAAGCCAAACAAAAGTGTTCCATTTTCCTTAAGATCGATACCCAAACCGTTATCACTTAAGGATAAATGTATTTTATTGTTGATTTGTTTTGTTTCAAAATGGATGACAGGAATACGATCCGGGGATTTATATTTTAATGCATTACTTAATAAATTCTGGAGAATACTTTCAAGGTAAATGGAGGGATACTCTATTTCAGGTACTTTTGAAAAGTCATATGTAATTTTAGCTTTCGATTCAATAATTTGGCCTTGATACGATTCAATTATTTTTAAAAGAGAGGATACAAAATCTAGTGTTTCTGATTTTAAATCAGTTCTTATGGCTACAACATCTAAAAGCTCATTAAGAGTATTGTTAAGATTATTGATTGATATTTCAATTTTAGCACTGTAAATGTCTTTTTTTTCTAAGTTTATTTCCTTTTTATAAAACTGCAAAAGCGGTCGTAAGTTGCTTACTGGGGCACGCAGATTATGCGAAACGATGTATGCAAAATTCTCTAACACATCATTTTGTTTTATTAAATAATTTGTGCGTTCTGTAATTCTTTTTTCAAGATTTTTATTAACATCAATAATTTTGTTCTCAGCTTCTATTCTTAAATCATCAATTAGATTGATTTTTTTTACATTTAAACCTAAAATATAAAGTGTAAACCATAAAAAGAGAACAATTGTACAAGCAATTACAAATTCTTCTGGTAACAAATTATTTAATTGAATGAATAAATTAGCTATTCCAATTATAATAATGGATAAAAATATTTTAGGAAATAAAAAACGGCTTAATATATTGCCTTGTTTGCTTGCAGTAAATAATTTTATATAGCCTAAATCTTGTTGCAGAAATGATATTCCTATCGATAAAATAAATAAGTATAATGCAGTATGTATTGCTGGAAGATTTGAAAATTTATCTAAATGATAATCCAAAATATTGTTCAAGGATGTCAAAAAAGAAATTAAACTAATTATTGTGATTGTGTGCAAAACATATTGAGCTATTTTTTTAAGATATAAACTTCTTGATTTAATAAACAGAAAAGAAATCCCGATAAAAAAAAAGCTAAAACCAGTAATATAAGGAGATCTCAAATTAAGATTTTTATCGTTTATCAGTATGCCGATTCTAGATATTAGGGAAGGAAAAATTTTGTAATCTATATGTAAGACGGAATCGGCAGCTATTAGTATAAGAAAAACTGTTATTACTTTAGATATATTATTCCATTTTCCACAAATTAAAGATAAAAATACAATTCCAGATAAAATAAAACAAATAGCAGTTTCTATTTTCATAGTAACATAGCGAGGAAAAATACTTTTGATTATTGCAAAGTCCAATATCCATCCCAATAAAACTAATACACCCAAGCCTATTGATAAATAACTTATCGCTTTTAGTCTTTGTATTAACTTTAATTGATCTATATCTTTAAGAGCATTAGCTCTTTCGTATTGTTTAAAAGGATTTACGTGGGGCATAAAATCATTTTATTTTTTATATAAAGATAAAGATAAATTCTGTAATCTATTCATTTTCTGGTTTTTTATATTTCTGTGTTCTAAATAAACCTAATTTAAAAAAGAAATAATTTGTAAAATTAGCAATCATTATTTTTTTGCGGATACTATTTTCCTTTTAATTTAAAAACAACGACTTATGTAACTATTTAAGTTCATATTGTTTGTAATTGTGTAAAATTACACAGTTAAAATTGGCTTTCTTTACGGTTTTCCTCATCTATATAAATTAATATGCAAATGAGTTCATTTTTTAACTTGTTATGATAAAATTGACCCACTCATTAATGATAAGAAGCACTTACTTACCAGCCAAAACATAAGAGAAGTGAGACTTTCTATTTTGCTTATCAAAAATCAAATAGTGTGCAGCATAAGCATTGTAAAGCCTCCAAAATGTCATCTTGTCATATCTTTTTGCGCCAATTTTAACATAAACTGACAATTTACAGGCTGTCATTGCCTTGGCACAAAGATTGACTATTGCAACTCGAACCGTTAAAATTAGTATACATTAAATTAAATATAAATAAAAATGGGTAAAATAATCGGAATTGATTTAGGTACGACAAACTCTTGTGTTTCTGTAATGGAAGGTAATGAAGCAGTTGTTATTCCTAATGCAGAAGGAAAAAGAACAACACCTTCTATCATCGCTTTTGTTGAAGGTGGAGAAATTAAAGTGGGTGATCCAGCAAAGAGACAAGCAGTAACTAATCCAACTAAGACTATTGCTTCTATCAAACGTTTTATGGGTCATTCTTTTGCTGAAGTTTCTGCTGAAGCCAAAAGAGTTTCTTACAAAGTAGTAAAAGGCGACAACAATACACCACGTGTTGATATTGATGGCCGTTTGTATTCTGCTCAAGAATTGTCAGCGATGACACTTCAAAAAATGAAAAAAACTGCTGAAGACTATTTAGGTCAAACAGTTACTGAAGCCGTTATTACTGTTCCAGCTTACTTTAATGATGCACAACGTCAAGCTACAAAAGAGGCTGGTGAAATTGCAGGTCTTAAAGTTATGCGTATTATCAACGAACCAACTGCTGCTGCTTTGGCTTATGGTTTGGATAAAAAAGGAAAAGATCAAAAAATTGCTGTTTACGATTTAGGTGGAGGTACATTTGATATTTCTGTTCTTGAATTAGGAGACGGAGTTTTCGAAGTTCTTTCTACAAATGGTGATACTCACCTTGGTGGAGATGATTTTGACCACGAAATTATTGACTGGTTGGCTGCTGAATTTTTGACTGAAGAAGGTATTGACTTACGTCTTGATCCAATGTCATTGCAACGTTTGAAAGAAGCTGCTGAGAAAGCAAAAATTGAATTGTCTTCTTCTGCTGAAACTGAAATCAACTTGCCATACGTAACTGCTACAGCTTCAGGACCAAAACACTTAGTTAAAAAATTAACTAGAGCTAAATTCGAACAATTAACTGATTCATTAGTAAAACGTTCTATGGCACCAGTGGCCAAAGCGTTGAAAGATGCAGGTTTATCTGTTTCTGATATTGACGAAGTTATCTTGGTTGGAGGTTCAACTCGTATGCCAAGAATTGCTGACGAAGTTGAAAAATTCTTCGGTAAAAAAGCGTCTAAAGGAGTTAACCCTGATGAGGTTGTTGCTATTGGAGCAGCTATTCAAGGTGGAGTTCTTTCTGGAGATGTAAAAGATGTATTGTTGTTAGACGTTACACCTTTATCTTTAGGTATCGAAACTATGGGTGGTGTTATGACAACTCTTATTGAGTCTAACACAACTATCCCAACTAAAAAATCTCAAGTTTTCTCTACTGCTGCAGATTCTCAACCAACAGTTGAAATCCACGTATTGCAAGGAGCTAGAGCAATGGCTGCTGATAACAAAACTATCGGTCGTTTCCACTTGGACGGTATTCCACCGGCACCAAGAGGTGTTCCACAAATTGAAGTAACTTTTGATATTGATGCCAATGGTATCATCAAAGTTTCGGCAACTGACAAAGGAACTGGAAAATCTCACGATATTCGTATCGAAGCTTCTTCTGGATTAACTGCAGATGAAATCGAAAGAATGAAAAAAGATGCTGAAGCTAACGCTGAGTCTGACAAAATCGCAAGATCAAGAGCTGAAAAATTGAACGAAGCAGATGGAATGATCTTCCAAACTGAATCTCAATTGAAAGAATTAGGAGAGAAATTGACTGATGACAATAAAGTGGCTATCGAATATGCTTTGACTGAATTGAGAATGGCTCACCAATCTCAAGATGTTGATGCAATTCAAGTAGCTCTTGACAAAATCAACGCAGCTTGGAAAACAGCAACTGAAGCAATGTATGCTCAAGGAGAACAAGCTCAAGGTGGTGCTCAACAACCACAAGGAGAACAACCACAAGGAGACAATGTTGAAGACGTTGAATTCGAAGAGGTTAAATAAGTAAGCAGAGAACCGATTTTGTGTAACAAAATTGTGTGAATCGCTTATCCCGCTTTTTAGCGGGATCTAAAAATAGGAAACCGAGTCAGTAATGGCTCGGTTTTTTTTATGCGTTTTTATACCAATTGTAATTTTGAAATGTCCTAATCCATTTTAAAATTTTACAATGTTTAATGCCGACAGACAATATATAGAGTACTCCCGATAAATATCGGGATTATTGGACTTTTATATTTTGCTAATCGGTATTATTTTTTATTTGCTTTTTTTTACCCCGAAACATCCTTGTAATTACAACAGTATGCGGAAAAGTTATGGCAGCTAAAAATGAGAAGAACAAGGCATTGAATAATTGTTCCTCTTTGAGGGTAAAATAAATAAGTGCTATTCCTATAATTGAAACGAGCCAATACAGTATTGCTGAACGGCAATAGGCAATAAAATATTTCATAGAAAATGATTTATTCAAAAATTTAACTTGGTCTATTATAGAAGGAATACTGTGCCATAAGACAAAATAAATTGCAAATCCCCATATTAAACTGGAAGACTTAAATATGATGGTAAAGACAATTAAATAAAAGAATTCCAAAAGTATTTTATTTCTGATTTTTTCCAATTTCCAATAAAAATAAGTGCTTAATACAATAAATCCAATCCCCGAAATCTGTAGCACTAACAAAAAATACGGAATTGGGATACTGATATTTGCAATACTAAAAATGATACTTTGTACTTCATTGGTGTGAAAAATAAATAATAGAAATAAAATAACGAACCCATAAAAGCTTTGGAATAGGATTACAAGCCATTTTTGAAAGTGAAGCTCTAATTTTTGCCATTGCTGTTCTCCAAAATGATAAGCGCTCACTATTATAAATAATAATAAAGCCAATTGCGGAATAATATAAAATAAAAGTATGCCAGTTAAGACGACGACCACATAATATCCTAGAATTTTGAGCTTCGAATTGGATGGTTTTTCAGTATTTATTTTATTCACTAATAGCAAATCATTCGCTCCATGTAAGATACCAAAGGTAAAAATCAGAAAAAAACCTGATATTATCTGCAGATTTGTTGAAAAATAGGAGTCCATCCATAACCCGAAAAAGCTTGCTACAATTGCGACATTGGTATATTTTTTCATAAAATTTAATTATTGTTTAAAATTAGTTAAAAAAAATTAAACAAAATATTTTTTTTGTGTTTAACTTTTATTACATTTGTTTAAACAAAAAATATTTTTAAATAACTTAAATTTTTTATTATGACAAAATTAATGCTTATTCCAGGATTAATCGGAAAATTATCACCAACCGATTACGTTGGGTTTACTTTCTTTGTGGGCTGTATGGCTATGATGGCTGCTTCAGCTTTTTTCTTTTTATCTTTGAGCCAGTTTGACAAAAAGTGGCGAACTTCTGTACTAGTTTCGGGTTTAATAACTTTTATTGCTGCAGTTCATTATTTTTATATGAGAGATTATTGGGCTTCATTTGGTGAATCTCCAACATTCTTTCGCTATGTTGACTGGGTATTGACAGTGCCTTTGATGTGTTTAGAGTTTTACTTGATACTGAAAGTTGCTGGTGCAAAAAAATCGCTATTAGTGAAAATGATTGCTTATTCCATAATTATGTTGGTGACAGGTTATTTTGGTGAAGTTGTTTTTACCGACCAAGCTGCCTTATGGGGATTCATCTCTGGTGTTGCTTACTTCGCAATAGTTTACGAAATATGGTTAGGATCAGCTGCAAAATTAGCCGCTGCTGCTGGTGGAGAAATCCAAAAAGCACACAAAATCTTATGTTGGTTTGTACTTGTAGGTTGGTCAATTTATCCATTAGGATACATGATGGGAACAACAGGATGGTACAACGGCTTGATTCCGGCTGGTAATATTGATGTGGCTTACAACATCGCTGATGCCATTAACAAAATTGGATTTGGTTTGGTAATCTATAGTTTAGCTGTAAATTCTCAGAAAGATTAATTCCTCTTTTTAATTTGTTATCAAAACCGGACTAGTGATAGTTCGGTTTTTTTATGCCCGTAATTAATCTTCATTACTGTTTTTTATTATGATTACTTCACCCATTGTCATTGCTTCCTCCTTCAGGGCAATATTAATTTCTTTGCTTTCGGAAATCTTTTTCTCCAGACTTTTAAAACCAATAAAAGAAAAAACCAAAACAGCCCCTTTTTTTGCTTCGATGGTATAATTTCCATTCAAGTCTGTTGAGGTTTGTATTTTAGAACCTTTGACTGAAATATATACACCAGGAAGTGGAATTTTTCCATCGGTAACAATTCCGGATATTATTGCGGTTTTAATCTTGCTAGTTTTATTCTTTTTGGTTTCCTGAATCTTTTCAACTAGAATTTTTTCATCCGTTTGTTCCATTTTCAGAACTACTTGTGCTTTTGCTGTTTGATTGCCTAATCCCAAAAAAGCAAGTATTGATGACGCCGCGATCATCCACATAGAACCTTTTTCTTTTGGAAGAACGAGGTTTCGGTTCAGTTGCTCAGTAGTAAATCGTTCACAAATTTTTGAATTTTTATTGTAATATTTCACGATTTCTCTATCGGAAAATGAGGTAAAATCGATAACTTTTTTTTGGCAGGAAGCACAAAATTTCCCTTTTTCGGATAATGTCATTGTTTCCCAATTTTCTCCGCAGGGTTTAAGAATAGAAATTCTAATTTTATTAATCATTTTTGGGTGTCTTAAAATTTTATTTATTATAATCAAATGATTAATCTCATAAAAGTACTTTTTATTTTTAATTATTTTTGCACTTTGGATATTTATGTCAAATAATGTTATTTTTCTATTACTATTTGAAACTAATGACAAAAGTCATTTTTCAATTTAAAAGATTTTCGTAATATTACTACATAAAACATTTTGGATGAGAAAAATAAAATATAAGAAAGGCAGAAAACTCCAACCGTATAATCTGGAATATACCGGAATTCATAAAAAGACAGATTCAGAAATGCAACTGTTTGTTTATGATGATTTAAAATTTGCTGAATTTACCGATTTTAATGTTTCTGATTTAAAAAAGCATATTGATGTCAATAAAACAAATTGGCTTAACATTCATGGATTGAATGATTTGAATTTTTTGAAGACGATTAGCGACTATTTTAAAGTTGACAACTTTATGCTTGCCGATATTTTGAATACCACCCGAAGGACTAAAATAGAAGAACAGCAGGACATTTTATTTTTTAATATAAAATCATTATTGCCGGCAGGAGATACTGATAATATTAGTGCTGAACAAATAAGTTTTTTAGTAAAAGATGGTGTTTTGATTTCTTTCCAAGAAAAAAGGAGTGATTTTTTTACGCATATCAGGGAACGAATTAGAACTCATTCGGGAATTGTCAGAACAAAAAAAGCAGATTATTTGCTATATATACTTTTGGATTCCATTATGGAAAATTTCTATATCACCTTGGAAAATGAAGAAGATAAAATTGAGGATTTGATTGACCAAACTAAAAATAGCACTGACCCAATAATTTTGGAAAAAATTGAGAAACATAGGGATAATTTTAATTTCCTGAAACGTGCCATTATTCCTTTACGTGATTCTTTGTACGATATCAAAAGCATCAAAGATGACATTGTTTTTAATGGGATTGAAGTAGAGAACTTTACTTTTTTTGCCCGATTGCACCAAAAGAGTTTAGAACTTTTAGAACAAATAGAATCGGATATGAGTTCACTTCATAGTGCTTCTGATTATTATTTTTCGGCACAAAGTCACAAGATGAATGAGATTATGAAAACGCTGACAATAGTTTCGGCCATTTTTATTCCACTGACTTTTATTGTAGGCGTTTACGGAATGAATTTCGATTATATGCCGGAACTTAGATACGAACATGGCTATTACACGGTGGTAGGAGGTATGGTTGTAATCGTGTTTGGGATGATTTATTATTTTAAAAGACGGCGTTGGTTTTAATAGTTTAAAAGAAAAGAATTTCAATATATTACAATTTAAAAAATAAAAAAATGAATAAAGCGATATACATCGCAACGAGCGAAGAGGATAGTGGAAAATCTATTGTTACTTTAGGTTTAATGAGTATGCTAATTGGCAAAACTGCTAAAGTTGGTTATTTTAGACCTATTGTAGAAGATTTCGAGGAAGGTCAACAAGATAATCACATAGAGACGGTTATTAAACATTTTGGTTTAGATATTTCCTATAATGATGCGTTTGCCATCAAAAAAAGCAAATTAATCAAAAAGAAGAACAAAGGAAAAATTGGAGAAGTAATCGATTTGATTATTGAAAAATACAAACTACTAGAAGAAAAATTTGATTTTGTTTTAGTTGAAGGAACCAGTTTTACAGGAGAAGGAACGGTTATCGAAATGGATATGAATGTACTCATTGCTAAAAACCTAGGTATTCCTGCTATTATTGTTGGCTCAGGTGTTGGTAAAACATTGGATGAATTAGTTGATGGCATGGGATTAGCTTTTGATTCCTTTAAACAAAAAGATGTCGAGGTTTTGGCGGTTATTGCCAATAAAGTACAACCTCAAAACATAGAATCGATTACTTCTGGTTTGAAGAAAAGTTTACCCGAAGGAGTTTTGGTCAATGCTATTCCAATCATTTCAAGTTTGAATAATACGACTATCCAAGAAATTGTAAATGAATTAGACGCACAAGTTTTGTTTGGAGAACCTTATCTCAACAATCAAATATCAAGTTTTAGTGTAGGAGCAATGCAACTAAGAAATTATTTGATGCATCTAAAAGAAGATGGTTTGGTTATAACCCCTGGAGATAGAGCTGATATTATTTTGGGCGCCTTACAAGCGAATGAATCTGTAAATTATCCTTCTATTTCGGGAATTGTTTTAACTGGAAACATCATTCCTGAGGAGACCATTCTAAAATTAATTGAAGGACTTTCGCCAGTGGTACCCATCATTGCGGTTAAAGAAGGAACTTATGTAATTTCGAATAAAATAGGGGATATTAAGCCTAAAATTTATGCTAATAACACCCAAAAAATTCAAACTTCTATCGACACTTTCGAAAAATATGTTGATTTAGATCGCTTAACCGATAAATTTATCAAGTTTGAAGTGGAAGGAATGACACCAAAAATGTTTCAGTATAATTTGGTTAAAAGAGCCAAAAAACATCGTAAACATATCGTATTGCCAGAAGGTAATGATGATAGAATTCTTATCGCAGCCGCCCGATTATTGCTGATGGATGTAGTCGAAATTTCAATTCTTGGCGACAAAAAACAAATCGTTAGCAAAGCAGCGGATTTAGGTTTAGATATGGATTTCACGAAAGTTCATATTATCAATCCAAGAAAGGATAAGAATTATGATGATTATGTAAATACCTATTATGAGCTTCGAAAAGAGAAGAAAATGACCTTGGAAATTGCCAAAGATTTAATGGAAGACGGTTCATATTTTGGTACAATGATGGTATATAAAGGTCACGCAGACGGAATGGTTTCGGGAGCAGCACACACTACTCAGCACACTATTTTACCAGCGTTACAGTTCATTAAAACAAAACCAAATTCTTCTGTAGTTTCTTCTATATTTTTTATGTGTTTAGAAGATCGAGTTTCGATTTTTGGCGATTGCGCCATCAATCCAAATCCAACCGCAGAACAATTGGCGGAAATTGCGATTTCATCGGCAGATTCTAGTTTGGCTTTCGGAATTGAACCTAAAGTAGCGATGCTTTCTTATTCTTCCGGTTCATCAGGAAAAGGGGATGAGGTAGACAAAGTGAGAGCTGCAACTGAAATCGTAAAAAATAAACGTCCTGATTTGAAAATCGAAGGACCAATTCAGTACGATGCAGCTGTAGATTTGGAAGTAGGTCAAAGCAAAATGCCAAATTCAGAGGTTGCAGGACACGCCAGCGTATTGATTTTCCCTGATTTGAATACAGGAAATAATACCTACAAAGCCGTTCAAAGAGAAACTGGCGCTTTGGCAATTGGCCCAATGTTGCAAGGATTGAATAAGCCTGTAAACGATTTGAGTCGTGGTTGTACCGTTGACGATATTATAAATACGGTTGTTATTACCGCCATTCAGGCACAAGGATTGTAAAAAGTTTAATAGGTTAACTAGTTAATCTTTTAGAAATTGTTAGAAAAAGAAAATAAATAAATAATGAAAATAGTTATAATAAATTCAGGTAGTTCTTCCATAAAATACCAATTGATTGAAATGCCAGCTTGTGAAGTCATTTGTTCCGGAATGATTGACCGAATAGGATTGGAAACTTCAAACTTAAGTTATGTCACCAAGAATAATAAAATAGAAGAAATTTTGCCAATTCCCAATCATAAAGTGGGTTTAAAAAAAATTGCCGGTTTATTGATGGATGAAAAAGTAGGAGTGATTAAAAGTACTCTCGAAATTGATGCTGTTGGTCATCGTGTGGTACATGGAGCCAGCAGTTTTTCGGACACGACCATTATTAACGATGAGGTAAAAGATAAAATCAAACAACTTTTTGAATTGGCTCCATTGCACAATCCAGCCAATTATGAAGGGATTGTAGTTGCCGAAGAAATTTTTGATACTGCTAAACAAGTAGCTGTTTTTGACACTGCATTTCACCAAACGATTCCTGTATTGGCGCACAAATATGCTGTACCCAATTTCCTTTTGACTGAAAATAAAATTCGAGTTTACGGTTTTCACGGAACAAGCCACAAATATGTTTCGGAGAAAGCCATTAAGTCTTTGGAAAATAGCTCTAAAATTATCACTATACATTTAGGTAATGGTTGTAGTATGACCGCTGTGAAAGATGGAAAAAGTATCGATACCACACTTGGTTTTGGACCAATGAACGGCTTGATTATGGGTACTCGTAGTGGTGATATTGACCAATCCGTGATATTTTACATGGTTAATTCGCTAGGATATTCTCTTGGTGAAGTCAGCACGATGTTGAACAAACAAAGCGGAATGTTAGGACTTACAGGTTTTAGCGATTTAAGAGACATAGAATCTCAAGCTGGACAAGGTAACAGAGATTGTCAATTGGCATTGGATATGAATGCGTACCGAATTAAGAAATATATTGGTTCTTATGCTGCAGCTTTGAATGGTTTGGATGCCATTGTTTTCACAGCAGGAATTGGAGAAAACTCCTCCTACATTCGAAAATTGGTTTGCACTGATATGGAGTATTTTGGAATTGAAATCGATGAAGCTAAAAACGAAATGCGTTCGAAAGAAATCAGAGAAATTAATATGCCACAATCAAAAACGAAAGTTTTGGTTATTCCTACCAATGAAGAAGTTGAAATTGCCAATCAGGTTTATGAATTGCTTTTAAGTATCTAAATTAATTGGAGTTAAACATCTTATAATAAATAAGTTATTTTTTTTTAATAATAAAACACATAGAAAACCTGCAACATTACATTGCAGGTTTTTTAATTCTGTAAACTCTTCACTATTTTAAGCTTCCCACCATATTTTCGGGTTTTACCCAAGCATCAAAATCTTCTGCTGAAACATATCCCAAACGAAGAGCTTCTTCTCTTAAAGTAGTTCCGTTTTTGTGAGCGGTTTGAGCAATTTCTGCCGATTTATAATAGCCAATTTTAGTATTCAAAGCTGTCACCAACATCAGGGAATTGTTGACCAATTCTTGAATGCGTTTGTAATTGGGTTCTATTCCGCTGGCGCAATGGTCATTAAAAGACTGGCAAGCATCGCCCAATAATCGTGCTGATTGCAGAAAGTTGGCTGCCATCAAGGGTTTGAAAACGTTCAACTCATAATGTCCTTGCATTCCTCCAATAGTAATTGTTACATCATTTCCCATCACTTGAGCACAAACCATGGTCAAGGCTTCGCATTGGGTTGGATTCACTTTTCCCGGCATTATTGATGAACCCGGTTCGTTTTCCGGAATGTGAATTTCACCAATTCCCGAACGTGGTCCAGAAGCCATCATTCGAATATCATTGGCAATTTTATTTAATGAAACAGCCAATTGTTTCAAAGCGCCGTGAGTTTCGACAATTGCATCGTGCGCTGCCAATGCTTCGAATTTGTTGGGAGCAGTTAAAAAAGGATGTCCTGTGAATTTGGCAATATATTCGGCAACTTTTATGTCAAAACCTTCTGGCGTATTCAATCCAGTTCCAACGGCAGTTCCGCCCAAAGCGATTTCGGATAAATGTGCCAACGTATTTCTAAGGGCTTTCAAACCATAATTTAATTGGGCTGAATACCCTGAAATTTCTTGTCCTAAAGTCAAAGGTGTTGCATCCATTAAATGAGTTCGGCCTATTTTCACAACTTTTTTAAATTCTACTGCTTTTGCCAGAAGTGTATTTCTTAATTTTTCGATATTAGGAATGGTGGTTTCTACAACGACTTTGTAAGCCGCGATGTGCATTGCTGTGGGGAAAGTATCATTGGAAGATTGCGATTTATTCACATCGTCATTGGCTTTTATAAATTGGTCGCCTTCGCCAATGGCAAATCCTTTTAAAACTTGAGCACGATTAGCAACGACTTCATTCACGTTCATATTGCTTTGCGTTCCTGAACCGGTTTGCCAAATTACCAGCGGAAATTCATCGGCAAGTTTTCCTGACAGAATTTCATCGCACACTTCGGCAATTGCGTCTCGTTTTTCGATTGGTAGCACTCCTAAATCGCAATTGGCATAAGCGGCAGCTTTTTTTAGATAAGCAAAACCCTCAATGATTTCTTTTGGCATCGAAGCTGAAGGTCCAATTTTAAAATTATTTCTGGAACGTTCCGTTTGTGCTCCCCAATACTTATCGGCTTGAACTTGCACTTCGCCCATCGTATCTTTTTCAATTCTGTACTTCATTTTGGGATTTTTTTAGATTAATTTTTACAAATTCAATTGTAATTTTTAAAGAAATGGAATTCAAATATTTTTAAATTTACAAATTCCTTCTGTTTATAAAAAATATTATCCACTATTTATTGCTAAGAAAAAGAATTAAACATACATTTGTGGCTACATTCAAAAATTCCGGAAAAAATGTTTGATTTTACACAGTATTTAGGCTTTTTGCTTTTCTTAACCGTTCTAACTATAGGATTCTGGTTAATGTTTTTCTTAGTTGGTTTCGTATCCTATTGGGTTGGCGGAGCTACATGGGAAGCTTACAAAGAGAAAAAAGCAAAAAAGAAAGCAGAACAAGAACAATCAGTTTAGGTTGATTGTTGAATAAAAAAAAAAGGACTCGTTTTGCGAGTCCTTTTTTTTTGTGAATAACTGGAATTTTTTAGTGACCACCACTGATTTTTTTATCAAAATCAATTCCTTGGGCTCTCAGGATTCCGCTTACTTTCCAGGCATAAAATGCTAAATAAGCAAAACATAAAACGCCAACTATATAACTATTTTGAATTCCAATACTGTCAGAAACAAATCCTTGAGTCCAGCTTATAATTCCACCTCCCATAATCATCATAATCAAGAAACTACTTCCTTGGCTGGTGTTTTTCCCTAGTCCACTTACCGCTAAAGTAAAAATACAAGGCCAAAGTGTACTACAAAATAAACCCACACTTGTAAAAGCATAGACGCTTGGCATACCTGTCGTTAACATTCCAGTAAATAAGGCTACAATTCCCAATATAGAAAAAATTAGCAACATTCTGGCAGGATTTCCTTTGCTTGCCATATCGGCAGCTATTAAAACCAAAATAATTAATCCATAAATGTAGAACGGAGTTAAATCGTGTTTTGCAATAGCATTTACAAGCAAGAAAACGCCAAATGCCAAATAAGGAGCTAAGAAACGAAGTATTTTTTGAGTGTTCATATCATCGGTAAAAGCTTCAACAGCTCCAGTCCAACGACCAATCATTAAACTCGCCCAATACAACGAGATATAAGGTGCAATATCTCCAAGAGCATAACCTAATTTGGTTTCCATATAAGCTGGTAAATTACTGGCTGTAGAAACCTCGACACCAACATAGAGAAAGATTGCAATCATTCCCATAACCAATTGTGGATATTGTAAAGCAGATTTTTTAGATGAAGCTGCATCTTCTAAAGATTCTACAATAGTTTCCGGATGTTCTGGTAATGATGAAAATTTCAATAAAACAGCTACTAATAAAAATGCTAATCCTAATATTAAGTAAGGAATTTTAACGCTCTCAATACTCATATCCGTATTTCCTGTTGAAGCAGCACCAAAAATGGCAAAACTCACAATTAGTGGTCCAATAGTTGTTCCTAAATTATTTATTCCGCCGGCCAATGTTAATCGCTGTACACCAGTTTTTATTGGTCCCAATGCAATCGCTAATGGGTTGGCCACGGTTTGTTGCAATGAAAATCCTAAACCAACGGTAAATAAACCGGCAAGCATTAAAGGATATGAACCTGTATTTGCTGCAGGATAAAACAATAAGGTGCCAAGAGCAGAAATTACCAACCCTAAGGCTAATCCATTTTTATAACCAATTTTGTTCACCAAATCTTGTTTCATCAATAATGAAACTCCCATATATATCAGGGAACCGACTGTATAAGAGATGTAAAAAGCGATTGAAACAAACTGGCTTTGGCCTTGTGTTAAATCAAACGTCTTTTTGAATACGGGAATTAAAATGTCGTTACTTGCTGCTACGAATCCCCAAAAGAAGAAGACAGTTGCTAGGGGAATAAATTGCCCCCAATTGGTTTTTGAATTAGCTGAATTCATAATTAAAATTAGTTATTAGATTAAGTGTTATAAATTATTAATAGCAGTAAATATAGGGGTTATGATAAGGATAAAAAAATTTAAAAGGACAAAAATTGTGAAAAATATACCAACGATGGGATTTGTTCAACAAACTATAATTTTAGATATTTATTTTTAATTAATTCTAAAATCATACTTCAAAATTTCTTAACCAGATATTCAACTATTCAAATCAATTTGTTCATCACTTTTGAATTTTAATTTGGTCATTTTTTTGTACTTTTGCAAAAATTTTATAAAATACATTTTATGTTATCTATCAATAATTTATCAGTTCAGTTTGGCAAAAGAATTCTGTTCGACGAAGTAAATACCGTTTTTACTCATGGTAATGTTTACGGCGTTATCGGTGCAAACGGAGCTGGAAAATCCACTTTTCTAAAAATAATTTCGGGTGATATGGATCCCACCGCGGGAAATGTTCATTTAGAACCAGGAAAACGGATGTCTGTTCTGAATCAAAATCATAATATGTTTGATGAGCATACTGTTCTAGAAACTGTTATGATGGGCAACAAGGTTTTGTATAAAATTAAAACCGAAATGGATGCACTGTATTTGGATTATTCCGATGAAAATGCAGACAGAATAGGGGAGCTACAAGTACAATTTGAAGAAATGAATGGTTGGAACGCCGATTCAGATGCCGCTTCTATGCTTTCGAATCTTGGTATTACCGAAGACAATCATTATACTTTGATGGGTGATTTGGAAGGAAAAATAAAGGTACGAGTGCTTTTGGCGCAAGCTTTGTTTGGCAATCCCGATTTACTAATTATGGATGAGCCTACCAATGATTTGGATTTTGAAACTATTGCTTGGTTAGAAAATTTTCTGGCTAACTATGAAAATACCGTAATCGTAGTTTCGCATGACCGTCACTTTTTAGATGCAGTTTGTACTCATATTTCTGATATTGATTTTAGTAAAATCAATCATTATTCCGGAAATTATACTTTTTGGTACGAATCCAGTCAGTTAGCGGCCAAACAACGGGCACAACAAAACAAAAAAGCAGAGGAAAAGAAACAAGAATTAGAAGAATTTATTCGTCGTTTTTCTGCGAATGTGGCCAAATCCAAACAGGCGACATCTCGTAAAAAGATGATTTCCAAATTGAATATCTCCGAAATAAAACCATCCAGCCGTCGTTATCCTGCGATTATTTTTGATCAGGAGCGTGAAGCGGGTGACCAGATTTTGAATGTACAAAACTTGAGCGCCTCTGTTGATGGAGATGTTTTGTTTAAAGGCGTTGATCTGAATATGGCCAAAGGTGATAAGATTGTACTTTTCTCTAAAGATTCGCGAGCCACAACAGCATTCTACGAAATTTTAAACTCAAATCAAAAAGCAGATTCAGGAACTTTCGATTGGGGAGTGACCACAACACAAGCCTATTTGCCACTAGAAAATCATTCGTTCTTTGAAAGTAATGATTCATTAGTGGATTGGTTGCGTCAATGGGTAAAAACCGAGGAAGAACGGGATGAAGTTAATATTCGGAGCTTTTTGGGAAAAATGATTTTCTCTGGCGAAGAAGCGTTGAAAACCTGTAGAGTTTTGTCTGGTGGCGAAAAAGTACGTTGTATGCTATCTCGAATGATGATGCAACGTGCGAATGTGTTGATGCTCGACGAACCAACGAATCATTTAGATTTAGAGTCGATTACTGCTTTCAATAATTCGTTAAAAAACTTCAAAGGTTCGGTGATTTTCACTACGCACGATCACGAGTTTTCTCAAACTGTTGCTAATAGAGTTGTCGAATTAACGCCAAATGGAGCGATTGACAGGTATATGACTTTCGATGAATATTTGGATAACGAGGGAGTTCAAGAATTAAGAACTAAAATGTATTCATAAAAAAATACCTTAGGAATAACAAAGCAAATCCCGCTGAAATATAGCGGGATTTTTTTTGTTTATTTTTTTATTTCTTTTTTTGAAACGGTTTTGCCTATCACATAGGAAACAACGATCAAAATGGTAATTATAACAAATATGCCAGTTCCAAGTCCAATTTTAAACATTGCGTCTGGCATCGAATAACTACTAATTGGTATTAATAAAGATAGTAGCATTATTATTCTTGTTATTTTGTTTTGCATAATTGTTCGTTTTTGTTTTTGCGAGTTTGTCATTAAACTTGGCGCAAAATTATTCCACGAGAATATGTTTTTTGTTATAAAATTTATTGCTTTTGTTATATAATTTTGTTTTGTATGTAAGTTGATATGAAACTTTTTGATGTTTTTAAACTGCAAAAAACGAGCTGTTTTTACCTTAAATTTTCATTCAAAGTGGTACTATAGAAGTTATTCTGAATATTGTAGAAGAGCTATAAATTCGTCTTTTTTGTATTACCATCTCAAGAAAAAAGCTTCTATAGTCAGTTAATTTATTCTGAAACTGACTCATCCTTTTTCTTGTAAAAAACCATTTTGGTTCTATATTTTAATTGAGGTATTTCTCTCCCAAATAATTTTATAAACCTGAACTAACACTAATGGAATCAATCCGGATAAAATGGACACAAGCCACACCTCGACAGGCAACACCTCTAAACCAAGGACGGAACGCATTTGTGGTATTGTATAAACCAATGCCAAAAGAAAGGTACAAATTAAAAGCGCTATCCAAATGAATTTGTTTTTTGTGATGTCATTTACTAAAAAATTTGAATGTTTCGAGGACATATTGAATACGTGAAATAATTGAGCAGCTGCAAGCGTAATAAATGCCACATTATTAATAATTTTTGAATCGCTGGAAAGGGTTTGTTTGCAATAAAATATAGCCACAATTACCGCTAAAGTCATGGAAACTGCATAAAAAGAAATGGTTATCCAATCTTTATTAGAGACGATAAGTAATTTAGGGTTTCTTGGGGGTCTTTGCATCACTGTTGTATCTCCTTTGCCTAAGCCGAGTGCCAGCGCTGGAAACACATCGGTAACCATGTTTAAGAACAGGATTTGCAGAGGAAGCAAAGTAGCAGCAGGAGCAACAAAACCTAGTGTGGTCACAATAAATATTTCACTTAAATTACAAGAAACAAGATAAATTACAAACTTTTGTATATTCTGAAATATTTCTCGTCCGTGCGATACAGCTTGCGCAATGGAAATAAATGAATCGTCTTTCAAAACAATACTAGCAGCTTCTTTTGCCACTTGAGTTCCCCGCAATCCCATAGCAATCCCAATATCTGCCTTTTTTAGTGCAGGTGCATCATTTACGCCATCACCTGTCATTGCTACAATATTTCCTGCTTTTTGATAAGTAGCTACAATTTCAAGTTTTTGTTGAGGAGTGGTGCGGGCAAATACGGCTGTGGAAAGTATCTTTTTATTCCATTCATCTGAAATGGATTCCATTTCAGGCAAATCTATTCCGCTAATTGTATTTTGTTCGTTTTTATCTACTAATCCGACTTTTTTGGCAATGTTAAGAGCAGTTAAAGGGTGGTCGCCCGTAATCATCACGATCTTGATTCCGGCTTTTCGGCAAGTTGCTATTGCTTCTTTAATATCTAATCTTGGAGGATCCAAAAAGCCAATAAGCGATACATACACCAATGAATTCAAAAAATCATCTTTATTAATATCTGCTTCCTCTTTATAGGCAAAAGCTAATACCCGCAAACCTTCGGATGCCATCTCATCAGATTGTTCCAATATCGTTTTTCGGTCGTCATCACTTAAGTCTTTTGTGGTTGTTCCTGTTTGTAATTTGCTGCATTTTGCTAACAAATCTTCAACAGAACCTTTCGCTGCCACAAAGTTTCCGTTTGAATTTTTGTGCAAAGTCCCCATTATTTTAGTTTCGGAACTAAAAGGTATTTCACCCGTTCTTTCATTTTGCAATTTCAGTTCTTCCTGAGTAGAACCTGTTGCGTTTGCAAGCTGAGCCAATGCAATTTCTATTGGGTCGCCAATCCATGCCGTTTTTTTATCTGCTTTCTTGGGTGTAGCATCATTGCACAACGCACCAATTAAAACCATTTTTTGAAATTCAGTTTCATTTTTTTTAATATCCCCTTCTATAAAACTCAGCGCATTGTCCTTAATTGCCACTTTTACTTTTACATTAGGGAAATAAAACGTATCAACATATATCTTATTTTCGGTTAAAGTCCCAGTCTTATCTGTTAAAATTACATTGGTACTACCTAGTGTTTCAACGGCTGATAGTTTTTT
Source organism: Flavobacterium psychrophilum (assembly GCA_945860385.1). Lineage (GTDB taxonomy): Bacteria > Bacteroidota > Bacteroidia > Flavobacteriales > Flavobacteriaceae > Flavobacterium > Flavobacterium psychrophilum_K. The sequence continues at coordinate 9,097 of CAMAQD010000018.1, read as the reverse complement.
AACGATAGCATTTCGCTTTGCCATCAGAAGCATTCCATACGCCAAGGCTACCGTGGCGACAATTGGAAGTCCTTCAGGAAAAGCTGCAACCGCTAATGCTATGGAAGTCTCTAAAATTAAAACCCAGTCTTTGCCCTGAATAATTCCTGTGGTGGCAAATATACCTGTCATTGCCAAGGTAATCCAAATCAACTTTTTACTAAGCGCACGTATCTTTTTATCTAGCGGTGTTTCCTTTTCTCCTGCATTTTCAACTAACGATGTGATGGTACCCAATTGTGTGTGTTGTCCAATTCCTGTTATCACTGCTTTACCATTACCATTTGTAACGGATGTACCTTTAAATACCATATTGAATCGGTCTCCCAATGCAACATCTTTAGCAAGTTTCTCTGTATTCTTATTTGACGGAAGCGATTCTCCTGTTAGCGAAGATTCCTCGCACTGCAACTGGTTAGATTCTATCAAATGAGCATCACCGGGAATTACGTCACCTGCCTCCAAAACTATTATATCACCCGGAACAATTTTTTCAGAGGGAATTCCTTGAACTTTGCCATTACGTATAACTTTTGAAAGAATCACATCCATTTCCTTCAATGCATTCATTGAATTGCGTGCTTGTAACTCCATTAAAAATCCAATTATAGCATTTGTAAGTATCACTACTAAAATGGCTAATGCTTCTATTAAATTTTGAAAATACAAAGTAACAGCAATAGCAAAAAACAACAAATAGACAATAGGATTTTTGAATTGCAAAAGCATCATCAACCAAATACTTTTTTGTTTTTGTGATTGATATGTATTTGAACCAAAATCTGTTGCTCGTTTGTCGGCCTCGCTTTGGCTAAGTCCCGCTTTTGCATCTGTTTGAAATTCAAGCAAAATTTCTTCAACTGAAAAAGTATGAGGATCCAATGGTGGATATTTAATTTTCATTTGTGGATTTTCGGTGTTTGAAATGTTAATTTAGTCTATAGTATTAGTTTTTGGCATAACCTTGCGGGTCATAAATTATGGTATACTTGCCAATAATTAATAGTTAGCCTAGAGAAATTTAAAGCTAAAAATTATAAGACTAACACTTGATGATAAAAAGTTCAAAAATTGAAATCAAAAGGATATGCATAAAATTATTAGAAATTAAAACTACCAATAAGTGAGGGTAAAGTATATTGTTTATTTATTTCTTTCCTATAATTTTGCTTATTACAAAAGCAACAACAGCTAGAATAATAATAACAAAAAAGACACCAACGCCAACTCCCGCTTTAAATATGCCTTCTATTACGGAACAACTTGAAACTAATATTAATAGTACCGGTAGCATAACTATTCCTGCTATTTTGTTTTTCATAATTTCTTGGTTTTAAATTTATTGATTTACAGTAGTTAATGTCAATATATTTGTTGTAAAACTATCTTAAAAGCAAAATATTTTTGTTATATAATTTGTTAAAAATGTTACATAATTATGTATGATGCGAAGTATTACAGGCGGAGTTTTTAGATATTTTGATGTCCCACAACTTCAGTCCAGCGCTGCGGTCTCTAAGGTGAGTACTTTCGGTGGTCAATACTGAAATTATGAAAAAAAGTAGAACAATTTTGCACTTAAAGGCCGCTCCGGAATGAAAATGCTGCAAGCTGCAAGTTAAATTACTAAATCTTTGGGCAATAATTTTTTTTCAGGTTGATAAATTTTGATAACTCTTCAGTTGATCTATTTAGCGATTCTGCAGATTGAATAATTATATTTAACATTTCTCTCCAGTCCTCAATACTAAGGCTTTCATCTGTTTTAAGTAAATTTGAAATTCCCAAAATATTGGCAACTGAACTTCTAACTTTGTGAGAAACTGTAAACATCATTTCCCTTAAATCATTATTCACTTCATTTGAGCGCTTTTCTTTTTCAATTTCTCCTGCGTCCAAATTTTCATTTGCGATTTTTAATTCACGAGCGCATTTTTCTAACTCTTCGTGATGGAAAAGGAGATCTTGCTGAGCAATTCTTTATTCGTCTAGTGTGCTATTTGCATTCATCATTTTAAATATGATACTTAAAGACAACAACTTATAACTTAGGAAATATAATTAAATAGTGTGATTTATAGTTTCGTCGGTAACTTGCAGTCAACTGTAAATATGCGAGAGAAAATTGCAATCGCAACGTGGCAATACAATAGTAAACAGTTTTTAGTGATAATTTAATATATAAAAGTTCAGGAATCGAAATTAAGAGTCTGTTTTTAAGAGAATTATAAATTAAAATTCCTACTATGAAGAGCCAAAATTTTATATCTTTTTATAATTTTGCTTACTACAAAAGCTACGGCTGTTAGTGAAATAACTACAAAAAAGACAACAATACCTATTCCAGATTTAAATACACCTTCAATTACGGAACAACTCGAAACTAAAATTAATAGCATTGGAAGTATTACTATTCGTGGTATTTTGTTTTTCATAATTTATTAATTTTTAAATGTTTGATTTACAGTATTTAAGCTTAATATAGTTAACGCAAATCTATTCTAAAAGCAAAATATTTTTGTTATATAATTTGCTTAAAATGTTACATAATTTTTGATTATCTGAATGATTTCATTAATTTAAGATTTCTTCCCGAACCTTTAAAATTTTTTGAAAAAGTGGTATTCTTTAAAATTTACTAAATTCTCAACTCAATATTTATTATTCATAACTCATAATTCCTATATTTGTATTCCAAACACAACACTTCATTATGAGTCAAAAAGTATTGCTCACTTCCAAAGAAGTCAATATCATTCTGCATCGTTTGGCCTGTCAGTTGATCGAAAAACATCTTGATTTTTCGGACACTATTCTAATTGGTATTCAGCCACGAGGTACTTTCTTGGCGGAGCGATTAAAAGATATGTTGGAAAAAGAATATAACATTCCAAAAATTGCTTTGGGTTATTTGGACATCACTTTTTTTAGAGATGATTTCCGCCGAACCAACAAACCCTTGGAAGCCAACAAAACTCAAATAGATTTTATTGTCGAAAATAAGAAAGTCGTTTTCATAGACGATGTTTTATATACAGGTCGAAGTATTCGGTCGGCACTGACTGCTATTCAATCCTTTGGGAGACCATCGGAAATAGAATTATTGGTACTTATTGACCGACGTTTTAGTCGCCATTTGCCTATTCAACCCGATTATCGTGGTCGTCAAGTGGATGCCATAAATGGTGAAAAAGTACAAGTATGTTGGACAGAACAAGACGGTGAAGATGCCGTTTATTTAATTAATAAATAAGAATAAAATGAGCGAGTTAAGTGTAAATCATCTATTGGGAATAAAATATATCAACAAGAATGATATTGACCTTATTTTTGAAACCGCCGATCATTTTAAAGAAGTTATTAATCGTCCCATAAAGAAAGTGCCTTCCCTTCGTGACATTACCATTGCCAACATCTTTTTCGAAAACAGTACCCGAACCAAACTTTCCTTTGAATTAGCCCAAAAACGTTTATCAGCTGACGTGATTAGTTTTTCGGCAGCGCAATCCTCGGTTAAAAAAGGAGAAACTCTGATTGATACCGTAAATAATATTCTTTCGATGAAAGTCGATATGGTGGTGATGCGACATTCTAGTCCTGGAGCAGCACATTTTTTGTCACAAAACGTGAAAGCTAGTATCGTAAATGCTGGTGATGGAGCACACGAACATCCAACGCAAGCTTTACTGGACAGTTATTCCATTCGTGAAAAATTGGGTGAAGTTGCTGGAAAAAAAGTAGTAATTGTTGGTGATATATTACATTCCAGAGTAGCACTTTCTAATATCTATGCTTTGCAAATGCAAGGTGCCGAAGTTAAAGTTTGTGGCCCCAAAACACTCATTCCTAGATATATTGAATCACTTGGAGTTACGGTTGAACCTGATTTGCGTAAAGCCTTAGAATGGTGTGATGTAGCCAATATGCTCAGAGTGCAAAACGAAAGGATGGATGTGAATTTCTTTCCTTCCACACGGGAATATGCACAACAATACGGATTGGATAAAACCTTACTAGATTCTCTAAATAAAGAAATCGTAATTATGCATCCTGGACCCATTAATCGCGGGGTCGAAATCACATCAGATGTTGCTGATTCCAAACAATCGGTAATTTTGAATCAGGTAGAAAATGGAGTTGCCATTCGAATGGCAGTCATCTACTTATTGGCTTCAAAAATTCAGTAATTATTATTTCTCCATCCGTTTTCAAAGCACAGATTTTCTTTGTAAATTAGCCATACTATAAATTTTAGCGTCATGAAGGTAGAACAAAAAGGGCATACTGTTATCCTAAAAGATACACAAGGTGATTTGGATTCATTTCGTTTGAAATTGACTAACGAATATAAAACGTTCCAAAAAAGCAATATAATTGTTGATATTAGAATGTATAAAACGCTAACAGTTAAAGACATTGAAAGTTTTTTACCACTTTCCAAAACACATAAAAAAGCCAAAAAATCATTTATTATAGTGACTTCAGAGCCAGATTTTAATGCTGTATCAGACAAACTTGCCGTTGTTCGCTCTTTGCAGGAAGCACACGATATTATTGAAATGGAAGAAATCGAGAGAGATTTAGGCTTCTGAAAAATGGTTAATTTTTTAACTGATTAATCGTTTAACTGTTTTTAAATAACATCTTCTGTCTTCTTTATTTTCATCAAATAACCAAATAACTAAATAACCGATTAACCGAATAAACTTTGAAATTGACCATACTCGGTTGTTATGCAGCCACACCACGCACTTTTACCAATCCTACTTCACAGGTTTTAGAAATCCGGAACCGATTATTTTTAATCGATTGTGGCGAAGGGACTCAGGTGCAATTGCGCAAAAATAAAATCAAGTTTTCTAAAATCAATCAGGTGTTTATTTCGCATTTACACGGGGATCACTTTTTTGGATTGATAGGCTTGATTTCTACTTTTGCTTTGCTTAACAGAACCACCGATTTACATATTTATGGGCCTAAAGGAATCAAAGAAATTATCAATTTACAATTGCGTTTGTCTAATTCCTGGACTAAATACGGTTTGTTTTTCCACGAATTAGAATCCAAAGAGAGTGAAGTTATTTTTGAAGATGACAAAGTAATTGTAAAAACAATTCCTTTAAAACACAGGGTATATACCAATGGATTTTTGTTTCAGGAAAAAATCAGAGAACGAAAATTGAATGTGGATGCCGTTCAAAACTACGAAATCGACAAATGTTATTACCAAAACATCAAAAACGGGAAAGACATCAAATTAGATGATGGTCGCGTGATTGAAAATCATAAATTGACCTTCGACCCAGAACCGCCATTGAGTTATTCTTTTTGTTCCGACACAGCCTATGATGAAAATATTATTCCTTATATAAAAGAGGTTGATGTATTGTATCACGAATCTACTTTTTTGGATTCAGAGGAGGCTTTAGCGGGAAAAACATTGCATTGCACCGCAAAAGAAGCGGCAACTATTGCTTTAAAAGCCCAAGTAAAACAATTGGTTTTAGGACATTATTCCACTCGATACGAAAGTATTGAACTTTTTAAAGAGCAAGCTGAAACTATTTTTCCAAATATTCTTTTGGCAGATGACGGGAAGTCCTTTGAGTTTTGATTTTAATTGAGTGATTCTTCCAGATTATACTTAAGGTATTCTTTATAATTTTCTTAATCCCTTAATGGTTTAAATAAGAATCAAATGTTTGCAACATTTGCAGTTTATTCATTTATGAGCATAAGTTTGCTTATTTTTGCAATTAAACAAACCAAACAATGGAAGACTTAAGCAATTATAGAAAATCGTACGAAAAAAATGAACTTTTGGAAACCAATATTCCTGAAGATCCTATCAATTTATTCAACAGATGGTTTCACGAAGTGGAGGATTTTGGAGGAGTAGATGAAGTGAATGCGATGACGGTTTCTACGCTTGGATTGGATGGTTTTCCGAAGTCGAGAGTAGTGCTTTTAAAGCAATTTACTTATGAAGGATTTATTTTTTACACCAATTACAATTCCGAAAAGGGTAGGGCTATTGCCGAGAATCCCAATGTTTGTCTTTCTTTTTTTTGGTCATCACTCGAACGTCAGGTTATTATTAAAGGAGTAGCCGAGAAAATTTCGGAAAACCTTTCTGACGGATATTTCGAATCCAGACCAACCGGGAGTAAATTAGGAGCTATTGTGTCCAATCAAAGTGAGATTATTGCCTCCCGAAGCGTTTTAGAAGACTCCTTAAAACAGTTGGAAACCGATTTTGAAGGCAAAGAAATTCCACGACCTGACTATTGGGGAGGCTTTTTAATTCGTCCTGTTGCTGTTGAATTTTGGCAGGGAAGACCTAATCGTTTGCACGATAGAATACGATATCAGCTTCAAGAAGATTATTTTTGGAAAATAGATCGACTAGCTCCTTAATAATATAATTCTCTAATCTCCTTTTGGAATGTTTTAAAAGCTTGTAGGTTTGTATAATTTGTAAGTTAATTACAATACAATAAAAATATATTGTGTATTTCATCGATTATATTTGTATTTTAAACGATAAACGACATATATTTACACGATAGAAATAAAAACAACAAACTCAGTCATTAAGAATTTAAAAAGTTTGCCCCACAATCTACTTTAAAAACTTAACCTACTATTTATAAGCATACAATTTGGTTATTAAGAATTTAAAAAGTTTGCCCCACAATCTACTTTAAAAACTTAACCTACTATTTATAAAAACATAATAATTGAGTTTTGGTTGTAAATTAGTTAGAAAAAACAGCTTCCCCAAAGGCTGTTTTTTTTATGTAAAAGAATTCTCGTTTTTTATTCAATTATCTTAAAATATTCTTAGATTTACCCAATAGATAAGATACTTTTTAAATTAAACTACATTATTATGAATATTAAGAATAGGCTCACGCTAATGAGTTTTCTTCAGTTTTTTGTTTGGGGAGCTTGGCTGATAACTGTTGGTAATTACTGGTTTGCAACAAAACAATGGAGTGGAGCCGAATTTGGCGCCATTTTTTCAACCTTAGGGCTTTCTTCTATTATAATGCCTGCCTTGACAGGAATTATTGCCGACCGATGGGTAAATGCTGAAAAACTATACGGAATTCTGCACATTTTAGGAGGTTTGGCACTTTGCTATTTGCCTCATGTGGATAATCCAACTACCTTTTATTGGGTTATTTTTGGTGCAATGCTTTGTTATATGCCTACGATTTCATTATCCAATTCAGTGGCTTATAATATTTTGAAAAACAATAACTATGATGTGGTCAAAGTTTTTCCTCCTATTCGGGTATGGGGAACCATTGGGTTTATTGCCGCGATGTGGTTGACTAATTTAACAGGCAATAAAGCCTCTGCCAATATGTTTTATATCTCGGCTTTTGCTGCGGTTGTATTAGGAATTTACGCTTTTACTTTACCACAATGTCCACCACAAAAACTAATCGATAAAGACGCTTCTTTTTTCAAAAAATTAGGTTTAGATGCCTTTAAATTATTTGGAACCTACAAAATGGCCATATTTTTTATATTCTCTATGTTTTTGGGAGCTGCTCTGCAATTGACCAATATGTATGGCGATGTATATTTGTCTGAGTTTGGAAATAATCCCGAATATGCGAATAGTTTTATAGTACAAAAATCTACTTTAATTATGTCGATATCCCAATTTTCGGAAACGGCGTTTATCTTGGCGATTCCGTTTTTTCTGAAGCGATTTGGAATCAAACAAGTAATGTTGATTTCGATGTTGGCTTGGGTATTGCGATTCGGCTTCTTTGCGTATGGTGATCCTACAATTGGAGGAACGATTTTAATCATTATGTCGTGTATCGTTTACGGAATGGCTTTCGATTTCTTTAATATTTCGGGTTCGTTGTTTATTGAAACAACTACAGATTCTTCTATTCGCTCCAGTGCGCAGGGATTGTTTATGATGATGTCCAATGGTTTTGGTGCTTTCTTTGGAGGTATCATCAGCGGACAAGTAATTGATACTTTTTTCACCCACGCTGGTGTGAGAGATTGGCACAACATCTGGTTGGCTTTTGCCGCTTATGCGCTGATTATTGCCGTGGCGTTTTCAGTACTTTTCAAACACAAACACAATCCTGAGGAAGTGGCGAATGTGAGTCATTAACAAAACCTTTTATAAATATAAAACCTCCTTTGAATTGATTTAAAGGAGTTTTTTTTTGTTTAGTAAATTCCGGATACAAATTGAAGTGTTTTCTTTTTTTGTTTGCCTATTTAGTATTTATATGGAGGAAGTCTCAATTTTTTTGGCATTCATTCAGTACTATTTTTTAAAATCCTCATTAGTTTATTGCAATACCTACAATAAATCCTACCCAAGGCTTCTTATCGTAAATCCAAACATTTTTATCCGAATTCAGGAGGGAATCAAAACCTAAAGCAATTCCGAAACTGGCTATATTAGATTCTATAAAACCTGCAAATCCTGTTTGAATTATCATTCCGCTATAGTCATCAATCACTTCATTCTGTGTGGTAAAGGGACTGATTTGGGTAGCGCCAGGTCCTGCAAAAAGGCCAAAATCATATCCCCAATTATTAATTTTATGATGATTTTTGCCCAAAGGATCCATTTTACTTACTATTTTGAAACTATCGTGCCTCCATCCGGCATATACAGCAATATTGAAATCAGCTGTCATTTGTCCCGGTAATCCGTGCACAGAAGGCCGATATTTTAAAAGAATTGCAGTAATGTCAACGTCAAGACTTTCTTTTTTAAAGACCACTTGACTAATCGAAATACTGTCCGAAGGTTTTAGGGGAATTGTCAAAAATGCATTGGTATCGGGTTGTTTTTTGGTCTGATGGTATACATCAATATTTTCATCTGTTACCTCTATATAAACGTTTTGGTCACTTTTTTGTTTGGCTTCCAATTGGTAATACCCGCTGTTGAACCCATGCATCGATGCTTTCTCCAATGAATTGCATGAGGTCAGGAATACAACAAACGCAACAGAAATAATATTGCACTTAGTATTGCTCTTCATAAATTTGAATTTTTAATTAA
>CAMAQD010000017.1 GCA_945860385.1 Flavobacterium psychrophilum | reverse complement strand
CAAGAATTGCCAGTAAAATATGTCTTGACTCACGACTCATTTAGAGTAGGTGAAGACGGACCAACGCATCAACCCATTGAGCAAGAAGCTCAAATGCGTTTGATGGAAAAAATCAAAAATCATTCCGGTCATCAAAGTTTATTAGCGCTCCGCCCTGCTGATGCGATCGAAACTTCTGTAGCTTGGGATATGGCCTTGAAAAATACTACTACACCAACCGCCTTGATTCTCTCTCGACAAAATATCAAAGACATTCCTGCAACTGGAACTTCAAGATATGAAGAGGCAACAGGAGCCAAAAAAGGTGGTTATTTAGTAAAATCTACTCCAAATGCTGATATTACTTTATTCGCAAACGGTTCAGAGGTTTCTACACTTATGGATGCTGCTGTGATTTTAGAAAAAGAGAATAATTTGAAAGTAAATGTTGCATCAATCATCTCTGAAGGATTGTTCAAACAACAATCAAAAGAATACCAAGAAAGTGTAATTCCTAAAGGGAAATTAGTTTTCGGTTTAACTGCTGGACTTCCTGTAAACTTAGAAGGATTGATTGGCGATAGCGGAAAAGTGATTGGATTAGAGCATTTTGGTTATTCAGCGCCAGCAAGCGTTTTGGATCAAAAATTTGGATTTAATAGCGAAAGTGTTAGTAAAGAAATCTTAAAATATATAGAAGAAAGTAAATAGTAAAAGTAATTGTACTTTATTGTTTGCTGCCAAAACTGATTTAGCTACCCTTGAGGCGGATTACAAAAAATTAGTTAGGAAAAAGTTTGAACTTTTTAAAAATATACCCTGTAAGTCTTTATGATTTACAGGGTTTTTATATTTATAATTTCTTTGCTTGTAATCGACCAAAAAATTATGAGATTACACTTAAATCAAGTAAATTATGAATTCTATGAGTTGACTAGTACTAAATAAAAAAAACTCCAACATTTCTGTTGAAGTTTTTTGTGGGCGATGAGGGGTTCGAACCCCCGACCCCCTCGGTGTAAACGAGGTGCTCTGAACCAGCTGAGCTAATCGCCCTTTCGGGTTGCAATTTCTTGCGTTATTGCGAGTGCAAATATACACCTCTTTTTTATATTCACAAGCAAAATATGGAAAAACTATAAAATTTCTGCAACTACAAAAGTACTTCCTCCTATATATATGAAGTCAGAATTTATGGCGTTTTGTAGTGCTTTTTTATAAGATTCTGAAACAGAATTATATACTTCCCCTTTTAGATTAAATTTCGCCGCTTGATCTTGTAGAATTCTGGCGTCTAATCCGCGTGGAATATTGGGTTTACAAAAATAATAAATGGCGTCAGCAGGAAATAGGGGTAAGATTTCATCTAAATCTTTGTCGTTTACCACTCCTAAAACGATATGCAAAGTATCGTACGTTTGTTTTTTGATTTGACTCAGTACAGTTTTCAATCCATTTTTGTTGTGTGCGGTATCGCAAATGATTTTTGGCGATTCACCTAGTTGTTGCCATCTTCCTTCGAGTCCCGTATTTTTAACAACATTCAATAATCCGGATTTAATTTGGCTATCCGAAATTTTGAATTCGTTATGAGAATTGAGAATTGTGATGGTTTGAATAACAGTTTTTTTGTTGTGAATTTGATAATCGCCAATTAAATCTGAAAGATAATTTTCTGAAATTAATTCAGAGGCAAAAAAGATTTCTGAATTATTTGCCAAGGCTTTCTCCACGAAAACTGGTTTTGTTTCAGTAGTATATTCTCCAATAACAACAGGGGTTTTTGGTTTTATAATTCCCGCTTTTTCGAAAGCGATGGCTTCGAGAGTGTTTCCAAGGAATTGCGTATGGTCTAATCCAATATTAGTAATTACCGAGATTAGTGGCGTGATAATATTGGTAGCGTCTAATCTTCCGCCCATTCCCACTTCAATAATGGCAATGTCTATTTTTTCTTTAGCAAAATATTCAAAAGCTAATCCTACAGTCATTTCGAAGAAACTCATGTCATTGGCTTCAAAAAAAGGTTTGTTTTTATTAATAAATTCACACACAAATTCTTCCGAAATCTTGTTTCCATTAATCTTGATTCGTTCCCTAAAATCTTTTAAATGTGGAGAAGTATATAATCCCACTTTATAACCCGTTTCCTGAAGAATCGAAGCCAACATATGCGAGGTAGAGCCTTTGCCATTAGTGCCGGCAACGTGAATACATTTCAGTTTTTTCTCTGGATTGCCAAGATGATTCGCCAATAAATAAGCATTGGTTAAATCTTTTTTATAAGCTGAAGCACCCTGAAGTTGGTACATCGGAAGTTGATTAAACATCCAGTTTAAAGTTTGCTGATAGTTCATTTTTCTAATAAAATAAGGGGTATTTAAAATATTTTTCGTTTTTTTTAGTTTAATAGTAGATCGAAAAGTATCTTTAGTGCAAATTTGAAATATTTTTTAGAATTAATGATTAAAATAATAATATATGTTTAGTTTAATACAATTACAAGTCGACACTATCGCAAATGCCGCATCAAATGTTGTTATCGAAAAAATTGCTCCAACTACCGAAATTTCGGTTTTAGAATTTATTTTAAAAGGAGGTTTTTTCTTGATTCCAATTTCAATATTGTTATTTTATACTTTTTATTTAATTATAGAACGCTATTTATTCGTTCATAAAGCGTCTAAAATTGATTCTCTAATGATGCGAGATGTGAGAGATAATCTTAACTCTGGCAAGCTGGATAGGGCATTATCAATTGTTGAAAGAAATAATACTTCATCTGGAAATGTTATAAAAGAAGGGATTTTATTAATTGGCCGACCTATCGCGGAAATTGAATCTAATATGGATCGTGCTGCCGATATCGAAATTGGCGAAATGGAACAACATTTGGGACAACTCGGGCTTATTGCCGGGATTGCACCAACATTAGGATTTATTGGTACCATTTCGGGGGTAATCAAAATATTTTATAGCATTTCGGTTACCGAGAATATTAGTATTGGTAATATTTCTGGCGGATTATATGAAAAAATGATTAGTAGTGGAGCAGGATTGTTGGTTGGTATCATTGCTTATAGCGGATACCACTTGCTGAATGGTAAGATTGATAATTTTGCTTTGAAAATCCAAAAGCAAATACTAGAATTTGTAAATATTATTCAAAAAGCATAGCGATGTCCATAAAACGAAAAAGAAGATTCCACGCCGAAGTTGCCACGTCTTCATTGAGTGATATTATGTTTTTCTTGTTGTTGTTTTTCCTTATTATATCAACTTTGGCCAATCCAAACGTCATTAAAATGACCTTGCCAAAAGCAAAATCTAACGAGAAAACCAACAAACAATACATTAGTTTATCCGTTACCGAAGACAAGAAATTTTATATCGACAAACAACCTGTTGCATTCGAAGAATTAGAAACAACTTTAATGTCAAAAATGAACACTGAAAAAGACCAAACGGTTATTGTTAGAATTCCATTCAATCTGCAAGTTCAGGATTTAGTTGATGTTTTGCAAATTGGAGTTAAAAATAATTTAAAGTTTGTGATTGCTACGAGTCCGAAATAAATAGAATTTGCCGAGAAATAGAATTTTTTTTGATACAATTAAACAAAAATGTCTCAATAATTCGAGACGTTTTCTATTTAAATCGATTTAATCTGTGACCCATTTACTAATTCAAATTGAAATTATAAACAATCTTCCCAACTTGTTTTTCCGGCGCATCACTGCTGGCATCCCATCGGGTATTCATTGCTGCAATTCTGGCTTGATCTAGTAAACATTTTGCAGTATTGGTTGAGCCTTTTATTCCGGCAATGGCGCTTATTGTTTTTCCAGTTCTATCTACAGAGACTTCCACAACAACTTTTCCGGCTTCATTACAGGTATATTTTGGAGCAGGCTTAGAAATTGCTTTTCGGTTTCCAAGTGAATAACCTGTTCCACCTCCAGAGCCACCACCTGAACCTCCACCACTTCCTGCACCATAGCCGCTACCATTTCCAATACCATTACCTGTTCCGTTTCCTCCACCAGTTCCTCCGCCAGAACCTCCCGTTCCATAGTACCCGTTAGAACTTAAACTTCCGTTCGCTTTTCCTTTGTTTCCTGCTGTTTTATCATCGCCATCTCCACCTTTATTGGAACCTTTCATAATACTTGACAAAGCATCGTTTGTATTGTTAGAAACCTTTGGTTTTACTACAACAGGTTTAGGTTCTTCTTTTAAAACAGGAGTTGGTTTTAATGGTTTTACTTTCTGCGGAATTACAACACTTTCTTCAGTAGAATTTTCTTGAGATAAAATAGCTTCTTCGGGTGTCGATTTTGTTGGAGTTTGTTTGGCTTGATTTTTCACATTCAAAACCTCACTTTTATAGTTGGCTCCTAAGCCTAAATCACTATCGCCAAAGTTTACTGTAACACCGCCACCGCCACCACCGCCAGTCAGTTCTTCCAAGTTTGCTGGAGGCCAAAATCGGATGAAGAATAAAATCAATAATAGCGTTCCATATAATAGGGTAGCTATCAAGAATGATTTTTTTTGGTCTGTAGAATTGATGGAACTCATGTGTAGTTTTAAATTTATAAAGTGTATTCGTTCTAAAAACGTTGAAAATCACTAAAAATTGTTGGATATTGAAGTGTTTAACGCTTCCTTTTTAAAGTTAATTTCAAACTTAGAAATCCAATAACTCCCGCCAATAATGAGGAAAGCAGAATAATAAATTTGGCATTGTTGATAATTGTTGCATCGTCAAAGGCTAACAAGGTTACAAAAATAGACATTGTAAAACCAATTCCCCCTAAAAATCCCACACCAATTATTGATTTCCAATTCAAATCGCTCGGGAGTTCGCATATTCCCACCTTTACAGCAAAGAAACTTAGAGCGAAAATTCCAAGAGGTTTTCCTACGATGAGTCCTAACGCTATTCCAAGGCTGTAATGTTCCGTAAGGATTTCGCCCATATTCGAACTTAAGATGATTGCTGTATTAGCCAATGCAAAAATGGGAAGTATAATAAAAGCAACAGGTTTATGGAGAATATGTTGCAAAATGAAGGAAGTCGATTTTTTATTTCCATTTCCAAATGGAATGGCAAAGGCCAATAAAACTCCGGTAATTGTAGCGTGAACCCCTGAGTGGAGCATAAAGTACCACATTACCACACCGCCAACTAGGTAGGGAATTAAGTTTCTTACTTTCAATCTATTAAATATTAGGAGTACGACGAAAATGCCTAAAGCAATGAAGAGATTGTTCCAAAAAAGGGTTTTGGTATAAAATATCGCTATAACCAGAATGGCTCCTAAATCATCAATCACTGCCAAAGCGGTTAAGAATATTTTCAAAGATGTGGGTACTCGGTTGCCTAACAATGATAATATTCCCAAAGCAAAAGCAATATCCGTGGCCATTGGAATTCCCGCTCCGGATTGGGTATTTGTACCGTAATTAAAAAATAAATAAAATCCTGCTGGAATTAACATTCCACCCAAAGCTCCAAAAATGGGTAAAAGTGCATTTTTAATATCTGACAATTCGCCCAAATACACTTCTCGTTCTAGTTCTAAACCAATCAGCAAAAAGAAAATAACCATCAATCCGTCATTAATCCAATATTCTATGGGTTGACCTGCAAATGGAGTATGCCAAAAATGTAAGTATTCTGAACTGAAAACGGAATTTGCTAATACTAATGAAATCAATGTACAGCCTATTAAGACAAGTCCGCCCGCTTTTTCACTTTCAAAAAAATCTTTGAATAGTTTTGAGGTATTTGTTCTCTTTTTTTGTCGATTCATTGTGTTGATATTGTTTTATTTAGGAGTAAATTTTCCCCGAACTATGATCTTTTTTTGCTCCTGTTACGCTACTCAAAACATTGATTTCACCTCGTAATTTCAAAATGCCAAGCAAAGCAAATATTAAGGCTTCTTTAAATTCCAAAATTTCGGAAGAAGGAATAATAATTTTCATTTCGGGCAAATGAGTTTGAATGCGTTCCAACAGAAAATCATTGTAAACACCGCCTCCTGTTATCAATATGCGTCCTTTTTTGCGGGGCAAAGCCAATGCCGTTTGAAAAGCTATATGTTCGGTAAAAGTACGCAATTTATCTTCAATAGGAATTTCGTATTTTTCGATTAAGGGCAAAACGGTTCCTTTTACAAATTCAAAACCTAGCGATTTCGGGAATTTTTGTTGGTAAAAATCTAATGAGTTTAATTTGTTCAATAAATTATCGTTGACTTTTCCGGTGCGGGAAATCTTTCCTTTATCATCATAATTCAATCCGAACTGATTGGCATAAAAATTCAAAACTGTATTTACTGGCGAAATATCAAAAGCAATTCGTTCCGCATTTTGTTCGAAAGATACATTCGAAAAACCTCCCAGATTCATACAATAATCATATTCTGAAAACAAAATTCGATCACCAATAGGTACTAAAGGAGCCCCTTGACCTCCCAGTTTTACATCCTGAACTCTGAAATCACAAACTACTGTTTGATGGGTTAATGTCGCAATTTCTGGCAAGTTTCCTATTTGAAGTGTCAATCCTTTTTCAGGTTGATGTAAAATGGTGTGTCCGTGGGAGCAAACTGCATCAAGGGATTCAATCTTATGATTTTCGATAAAAGTAGAAATGATGGATGCTAGAAGTTTTGTGTATTCTTTGTTTAAATTTTCCAGCTTAGTCTCAGAATAATCTACGGCCAATTTGAGTTCATTAATCCAGCTTTGACTGTAGCTAATGGTTTTACTTTCAAGTATTTCGAAAGTCCATTTTTTGTTTTCTAAATAGAATTTAATATGAGCTAAATCAACCCCGTCAAGAGAGGTTCCTGACATAACTCCGATAACGTTGTAGTTATTTTTTTTCATTAGCCAAATTTACGTATCTAAATTGAAAAGTTCAGTATAAAAAATTATCTTTGGCTATATTTTTATAACAAAAAACAACATTTATTTTATATAATTATGGACTTTAATCTAACCGAAGAACAATTAATGGTGCAGCAAGCTGCCAGAGATTTTGCCCAAAACGAACTATTACCTGGTGTAATTGAAAGAGATGAAAAGCAAATTTTTCCTGCCGAGCAAATCAAAAAAATGGGTGAACTTGGATTTATGGGAATGATGGTAGATCCAAAATACGGTGGAAGCGGACTCGACACGATTTCTTATGTTTTGGCCATGGAAGAGATATCTAAAGTTGATGCCTCCGCTTCGGTGGTGATGTCTGTAAATAATTCATTGGTTTGTTGGGGATTGCAGGCTTTTGGAACCGAAGAACAAAAACAACAATGGTTGCCGCTTTTAGCTTCTGGCCAAATTCACGGCGCTTTTTGTTTGAGCGAACCAGAAGCGGGAAGTGATGCTACTTCGCAAAAAACCACCGCTATTGATATGGGAGACCATTATTTGGTAAACGGAACAAAAAATTGGATTACCAACGGCAACACTGCTTCGTTTTATATTGTCATTGCACAAACGGATGTCGAGAAAAGAAGCAAAGGAATCAATGCCTTAATTATGACCAAAGATATGCCGGGATTTTCAATTGGTCCCAAAGAACATAAAATGGGAATCCGAGGTTCCGATACACATTCGTTGATGTTCAATGATGTAAAAGTACCCAAAGAAAATAGAATAGGCGAGGATGGCTTTGGTTTTAAATTCGCTATGAAAACCTTGGCTGGCGGTAGAATAGGAATTGCTTCGCAAGCATTAGGAATTGCTTCTGGGGCGTATGAATTGGCCTTGAAATATTCGAAAGAGCGTAAAGCTTTTGGCACAGAAATTTGCAATCATCAAGCCATTGCGTTTAAACTCGCCGATATGGCAGTGAATATTGAAGCGGCTCGCCATCTTTGTCTGAAAGCAGCTTGGGACAAAGACAATCATCATAATTATGATATTAGTGGCGCAATGGCAAAACTTTTTGCCTCCCAAACTGCTATGGATACTGCTGTCGAAGCAGTCCAAATTCACGGTGGCAACGGTTATGTTCGCGAATACCACGTCGAGCGAATGATGCGCGATGCTAAGATTACTCAAATTTATGAAGGCACTTCCGAAATTCAAAAAATCGTGATTTCCAGAAGTATTATTGCGGGATAATTTAAAGATTTTTATAGTAAACCCTTTCAGAGTTTAAAACTCTGAAAGGGTTTTTTGATTTAAATTTTTACATATATTTACAACAATAGATTCTACATTATGTACGAAGAATTAAAATATTGGTATTTGCGAGATCATAAATTGTTTCGAACCCTGAGTTTTGGGCAAATCAAGCAATTGTGTATTATCACTGGTTTTAAAAAAGCGCAGAAAGGCGAAATTATTTATTTTTCTGCTTCGGATGTGCCAAGAATTTTTCTCTTAAAAAAAGGGAATATCAAAATTGTAGATGTTGATGAAGATGGAAATGAAACCATAAAAGACATTATTCAAAAAGGCGATTTGTTTGGCGAACTGACTTTGGAAACCGACAATCAAAGTGATGAATATGCAAAGGTTCTCTCGGACGATGTGGTAATTTGCAGCTTTCTGATGGCGGATTTTGAAGATTTATTATTGCGAAACCCAAGTCTGGCATTGTCTTACACCAAGTTTGTAGGCTTGAAAATGAAACGCATTAGAAATAGTTATTCCAATTTAATTTCTAAAGATGCCAAAACCAGAATGCACCAATTTTTAAAAGATTGGGCTGAAAAAGAAGGTAAAAAAGAAGGGAATAAGATTACTATCGAAAATTACTTGACCCAAAATGATATTGCCCAAATCATTTGCACATCTCGCCAAACGGCAACCCAACTGCTCAACGAAATGGAAGAACGAGGAATGATTCAATACAACCGAAAAGAGATAGTTATTGCAGATATTTCTAAACTGTAAATCAACTATTTTGCCTCCATTGTAAACTAGCCGACAAATGTTGTTTTTGATTCTAAATATCTTTGCCAAAGACTTTATCAAACAACACTTTAAAACTCATTACAATGAACAAGCAAATTTTTATTTTATTTATTTCATTTTACACAATGACAATTGCTGCTCAAACAGCAACAAAAAAAGCAGCCGAATTCAATCTAGAAAACAAAATCGCCATTCAGGGTTATGATCCTCTGTCTTATTTTAAAGGGAAACCTTCCAAGGGCAAGAAGGAAATTACAGCAACTTATGAAGGTGTTGTTTATAATTTCTCATCGGTTGCAAATAGAGATGCATTTCTAAAAAAGCCTACGAGTTATGAACCACAATATGGTGGTTGGTGTGCTTATGCGATGGGAAGTTCAGGCGATAAAGTGGAGATTGATCCGGAAACTTTTAAAATTTTGGACGGAAAATTGTATTTATTTTACAATGCCTATTTTAACAACACCCTAAAGATTTGGAATAAAGATGAAGTGAATTTGAAGAAAAAGGCAGATACAAATTGGAAAAAATTTATCAACTAATTTAAATTTTAATATAATGAATAACCCTTTATTTATTTGGATTGTTAAGCTTATAGCAGTCGGAATCCTAGTGCAAACTTTATTTTTTAAATTTACCGCAGCTGAAGAAAGTATTTATATTTTCCAAACTTTAGGTGTAGAACCTGTGGGTAGAATTGGTTCGGGAATTGTTGAATTAATTGCTTCAATTTTGATTTTAATTCCAAGAACGGCACTTTTAGGATCGATTTTAGCACTAGGAACGATGACGGGTGCTATTTTTTCTCATATATTTGTGTTGGGTATTGTGGTACAAAATGATGGTGGAACCTTGTTTGTATTGGCCATAGTCACTTTCATCTGCTGTTTGATTTTGGTGTTTAATCAAAAGAATAAAATTCGAGATTTATTACGTTTGAAACTATAAACATCTAAAATTCGATTTAAAACGTATATATAGAAACAAATAAATAACCACCTATTTATGCTCATTCCTGCTATCCAAAAAACACTAAGTGAATTATCCAATTTAGTATCGAAACTTTCCGATATTGAGTATTGTTTTCCTTGTAATGACTTGAGTAATGCTACTATTGGTGAGCATACGCGTCATATTATTGAAATGTTCCAATGTTTAGAAAATCAGTATGAAAAGGGGATTGTTAATTATGATAATCGTAAGAGAGATCATTTAATTCAAACCAATTCGGGTTTCGCTAGTGAATGTATTGCTGGCATTTTAAACCAAATAGAAAAACCTAATAAAAAGCTGCAATTGAAACAAATTATTGATAAGGAAGAACTCTTAATTGAAAGTAACTATCACCGAGAATTGTTATATAACTTAGAACATTGTATTCATCATCAGGCTTTAATAAAAGTGGCAATTTTACAAAATGCTACAATTACAATCGATGAGAATTTTGGTGTTGCACGTTCCACTATCGAATACAGAAAGCAATGTGTACAGTAAGTTTCGTTACTACAAATGGCAAAACCATCATTACTTCAAATCGAGATGAAAAAGTCATTAGGCCCAGTGCTATTGAACCCAAAAATTATTTCATAAACAACAAAAGCATCATTTTCCCTAAGGATCCAAAAGCAGGTGGGACTTGGTTTGCCGTTGATGAATCTGGAACAATTCTGGTTTTGCTGAATGGTGCCAATGTAAAACACAAAGTGGTACTTCCGTATCGGAAAAGCCGTGGTTTGATTGTTTTAGATATTATTTCAAGCGTATCGCCAAAAGATTTTTGGCAAGAAATTGATTTAGAAAATATCGAACCTTTTACTTTGGTTTTATTCCAAGACAACGAACTTTTTCAATTGCAATGGAATGGAAACGATAAAGAAACGACGGCTTTGGATACTACTAAAAATTACGTTTGGTCTTCGGCAACTTTGTATTCAAAGGAAATTAGAGAAAGTCGCTCCAACTGGTTTTATACATTTTTAGCAACAAATCCTGGAGTTTCAGAACAGGAAATGCTTCATTTTCATCAGTACACCGAAGCCGAAAATCAAGAAAATGGTTTGGTTATCAATCGCAACGAGGAATTGAAAACCTTGAGTATTACGCAATCTGTGACAGAAAAAAATAAAGTAGCTATATTGCATTGCGATTTGATAGCAAAAGAGGATTTCGAAACTTCTTTCATAATAATTTAATAATTTGAAACTATTTTTTCACAAGCTCATTCACTGGGAATATTGGCCTTTTCAGGTGGTTTATATTCCCATCTATTTTCTTTGGATATTTTATTCCATCAAAGCAAAGTCGCTATTCTTTTTTAATGCTTCCAATCCAACCATAAAAAATGGAGGATTTATAATGGAGTCCAAAAAAGCCATTTATAACCTTATTCCACAACAATATTATCCCAAAACCGCATTGATTATTGAAGGAACCCCATTGGAAGAAATGCTAAAAACAATTCAAATTTCAGGAATACAATATCCTTTTATCGCTAAACCTGACATAGGATTGCGAGGTTCTGCCGTAAAAAAAATTCATAATGTACAGGAATTACTTTCCTATAATGATAAAGCTAATTTCGATTATTTGGTTCAAGATTTAATTCCTTTCGAAAATGAAGTCGGGATTTTTTATGTGCGTTATCCAAATGAAAAAACGGGCAAAATTACTGGAATTGTTTCCAAAGAATTCCTAATTGTTACAGGTGATGGAGTTTCGACCACCGAAGAATTGATCAAGCGAAATCCGCGTTACGAATTGCAGTTGAAAACTTTAATACTCGAATATGGAACGGAATTATCGAATGTTTTGCCCAAAGGAGAAAAACTAAATTTGGTTCCTTACGGCAATCACGCTCGTGGCGCTAAATTTATTGATGGAAGCCATTGGATAAGTCCAAAATTGACTAAAACCATAAATGAAATGTGTTTGCAAATCCAAGGTTTTTACTTCGGAAGATTGGATGTTATGTACAGCACTTGGGAAGAATTAGAACTAGGTGAGAATTTCGCTGTGGTAGAATTGAATGGAGCTGCCAGCGAACCGACGCACATTTACGACCCAAGACATTCCCTGTTTTTTGCTTGGAGAGAATTGGCCAAACACATTAGTTTTATGTTTGAAATAAGTGTGCAAAATCACGAAAACGGAATTCCATATTTGTCACATAAAGAAGGAATGAAAGAGTACAGATTGCATTTAAAGCAAAGCAAAAAGATTATTAATTTTTAGCCAATGAAAGCATTAAAAAATATATTCTTTGGTTTTTTGGTAAGCTTTCTAGGTTCGCTTCCTTTAGGCTATTTGAATATTATTGGGGTTGAAATTATTTCTGAATTAGGGATAAATTCATTAATTTTTTATTTATTGGGAGTGATTTTAGTAGAAGCTATTGTGATTTATTTCACCGTTATCTTCGCCAACCAATTGTCAGAAAATATAAAATTAGTGAAGTCAATTGATTATTTTGCTATCTTTGTTCTTTTACTGATTGCTTTCCTGTTTTACGTAAATTCCAATCAGACGGTTGAAGCACATAATTATTTGGAAAATTATGTTCAATATTCTCCCTTCTTTATCGGGATGGTTTTATGTGGATTAAATTTTCTTCAAATACCATTTTGGATGGGTTGGAATTTGTATTTATTGAATGCTAAATCTATTTCATTAGTCCAAAAGCTTAAATTTTATTATATTTTCGGGACTTTAGTCGGGACTTTTTTTGGGATGCTTTTAGTCATTATTTTATTGGATTCATTATCTCAAAAAATACTTGATTATTCTAAATGGATTATTCCAATATTGATTCCTTTGTTTTTTGTTGCCTTGGCAGTTTTTCAAGGATTTAAAGTGTATAAAAAGTATTTTAGAATTTACACAGAATAAATCTGCTGATGTTTTTATAAAGAAATCATTTTTTAAAATCTGTGAATCTGTGGCTAACTTTTTTTAAAGATTTTGCTTATTTTCGCTGAATGAAAAACATCATCATCACAGGAACTTCAAGAGGAATTGGTTACGAGCTAGCACTGCAGTTTGCTAACGCTGGTCATCAGGTATTAGCCATTTCCAGAAAAACCCCTCAAGCCCTTATCGAAAATCAAAATATCACTTGCCTGTCCATCGATTTATCTAATGAAGATGAAATGCAGAAAGTGGAAAATTTTCTTTCTCATTCCTGGAAAAAAGTGGATATAATCATCCATAGCGCTGGAAGTTTGTTACTGAAGCCTTTTTCGGAAACTTCACAAGAAGATTTTGAAAATATTTATAAAGTAAACGTTTTTGGCGTGGCCAATTTGACTCGGGTATGCTTGCCGTATTTGCAAAAAGGTAGTCACGTGGTTACCATAAGTTCGATGGGCGGAATTCAAGGAAGCCTTAAATTCGCTGGATTAGCAGCCTACAGTTCCAGTAAAGGCGCAGTAATTACTTTGTCAGAATTACTGGCTGAAGAGTATAAAGAAAAAGGAATTTCATTTAACGTTTTGGCACTTGGAGCTGTTCAAACCGAAATGTTGCAAGAAGCATTTCCGGGTTATGAAGCACCAATTTCTGCAAAAGATATGGCCAATTATATTTTCGATTTTGCCCTAACGGGGAATAAATATTACAACGGAAAAGTATTGCAAGTTTCATCTACGAATCCGTAGCCAGTAAAGTTAAGCGGTTAAGCGTTATTTGTTAAACGTCTAACCCATAAACCAATAACTCCTAACTAATTTTGAGCGAAACCTTATCAAAATATATCCCGGAACACGCCGTGAAACCAATTTTTGAGTTGATTGTTGTCAATCAAGTGCATCTCAAAATTGTGAATGAACGCGTAACGCGTCACGGTGATTATCGAAAAGGTTTGAGCGGAAAACACGAAATTACCGTAAATGCCAGCCTGAATAAATACAAATTTTTGATTACGCTGATTCACGAAATTTCGCATTTAGTGGCTTTCGAAAAATTTGGTAGAGATATAAAACCACATGGCAATGAGTGGAAATATTCCTTTCAGCGATTGATGATTCCGTTTATTCGTCCCGAGATTTTCCCCAATCATTTATTGCCATTATTGGCCCGGCATTTCAAGAATCCTTCTGCTAGTAGCGACACTGATGCTACATTATCATTGGCACTCAAACAGTTTGATGTTCAAAATAACAAAAACCATATTTTCGAAATTCCTTTCGGCAGTATTTTTAGAATTCATAACGGAAAGATTTTCAAAAAAGGAGCTTTACGAACCAAACGATACGAATGTGTTGAGGTAAGTTCTGGGCGAACTTATCTTTTTAATCCAAATGCTGAGGTGGAGTTGTTGCCAAGTTGATTATATTTGCAGCAGTATTAAAAAATGAGATTGCTAAAATACACAACTACTATGAACAAAAATTATTACGCAATATTGATGGCTGGTGGAGTAGGATCCCGTTTTTGGCCAGTAAGCACAGCAGAATTTCCAAAACAATTTCACGATATGTTGGGCGCTGGCGATACTTTAATTCAAAAGACTTTCAGTAGATTATCAAAATTGATTCCAGTAGAAAATATTTTGATTTTAACGAATGAGAAATACAATTCTATCGTTTTAGAGCAATTGCCAATGGTTAAGCAAGAGCAGGTTTTGCTAGAACCAGCAATGCGAAATACAGCTCCTTGTATTTTATACGCGGCTCTAAAAATTCAAAAACAAAATCCCGATGCCGTTATGGTGGTGGCACCAAGTGATCATTGGATAGAAGACGAAACTACTTTTTCTGCCAATTTACAGCAATGTTTCGATTTTTGTTCGAAAGAAAATGCGTTGATGACACTCGGAATTCAACCTACATTTCCAAACACTGGTTTTGGTTATATTGAATATGATAAATCAGATGCCAATCCAATAAAAAAAGTGTCTCAATTTCGTGAAAAACCGGATTATGAAACGGCAAAATCGTTTTTGAAAAGTGGTAATTTCTTGTGGAATGGTGGTATTTTTATTTGGAGTGCCAAATCGATCACCGAAGCTTTCGAAAAGTTTCAACCGCAAATGAATGCCTTATTCCTTAAAGGTTTGGAAAGTTATAATACAACTGCCGAAAAAACATTTATAGAAGAAAATTATGCCTTAGCGGAAAATGTTTCTATAGATTATGCCGTGATGGAAAGTGCCAAAAATGTCTATGTTCTTCCCGCTACTTTCGATTGGAATGACCTTGGAACTTGGGGTTCATTGCACGAAAAATTAGATAAAGACGATAATAATAATGCAGTAGTAAATGCAACTGTTTTATTGAAAAATTCCTCCAGCAACATCATTAGTACTGCCAAAGATAAATTGGTAATCATTGACGGTTTGGAAGATTTTATAATTGTAGATAAAGACAATGTTTTGCTGATTTATCCAAAAAGTAAAGAGCAAGAGATAAAAGGCATTGTGAACCAACTTAAAGCGAATTAATTTTCGCTTTTTTTATTCTTTCAAATAGGCTTCTCGAACCTTCTTGAATAAATTTGAGGAATAGACAAAGTCAACAACGGCTTCGTTATCAGTCCTGAAAATTTCTTCTTTAGTGCCTTCCCAAGCTTTAAGTCCGTCTTTCAAAAATAAAATATTCTCCCCAATTTCCATTACCGAATTCATATCGTGGGTATTGATTACAGTTGTGATGTTGTATTCTTCTGTAATTTCTTTGATAAGATTATCAATTAATGTAGCCGTATTTGGGTCCAAACCCGAATTGGGCTCATCACAAAAAAGATATTTAGGATTATTTACAATCGCACGTGCAATGGCAACCCGTTTTTGCATTCCACCTGAAATTTCAGAAGGTAATTTATGATGCGCATCAAATAATGCAACTCTTTTCAAAACAAAATCAACTCGATCTTGAATTTTATGCTTGTCGTCATTAGTAAACATTTTTAACGGAAAACCCACATTTTCTTCGACAGTCATTGAATCAAACAAAGCGCCACCTTGAAAAAGCATACCGATTTCAGTTCTCAATTCTCGTTTTTCATTGGAGTCAAGTTCGGAATATATTCTACCATCAAAAGAAATAGTCCCGACTTCGGGCGTATGAATTCCGAGTAATGATTTTAGTAAAACTGTTTTTCCAGAACCACTTTTCCCGATAATTAAATTTGTTTTACCAGTTTCAAAAATGGTAGAAACCCCTTTAAGAATCTTGGTGTCACCAAATGATTTTTCTATGTTTTTTATTTCTATCATTAGGTTAAAAGTAATTGCGTTAATAGATAATTCATAAAAATAATCAAAACCGATGTCCAAACAAAGGCAACGGTGCTCGCTTTTCCTACTTCAAGAGCACCACCTTTCATATAATACCCGTGAAATGAAGGTACAGATGCCAAAAGTATTCCGAAAATAAAAGTTTTAATAAAAGCGTAGGTGACGTGAAAGGGTATGAAATTACTTTGGACTCCTTCTACAAAATCGGTACTTGTCCCGAAACCTCCGTAAACAGTGGCAATATAGCCTCCAAAAACGCCTAAAAACATACTAATTCCTATTACAAATGGATAAAGTAGTACCGCAATTAGTTTTGGAAAAACAAGGTAGTTTAAGGAGTTTATCCCCATAACTTCTAAAGCATCTATTTGTTCCGTAACTCTCATAGAACCAATGCTTGACGTAATAAACGAACCCATTTTTCCAGCCATAACAATCGAAATGAAGGTCGGTGAAAATTCTAAAATTACAGATTCTCTTGTGGCATAACCAATTAGGTTTTTTGGGATTAAAGGGTTGTCCAAATTTAATGCCGTTTGAATGGCGACAACACCTCCAACAAACACCGAAATGAAAGCTACAATGCCCAATGAGTCAATAATTAATTCATCAATTTCTTTGAAGATTAGATTTTTCATCACAGACCATTTCGTCTGTTTTCTGAAAATTTCTTTCCACATTAAGAAATATTTTCCAATTTGGGATAAATAACGAAGGAGCATCATTGTTTGAGTGTTCAGTTTAATATTTGCAGTATTCAATCAAAAATACAAGTATGCAAAAATACTCTATTTTGTTGGAATTTTGGATTTTGTTTTTAATTTCACTGCGATGAAATATTAAAACAATTTCGCCTTCATTTTATGCAAACGGTATTTTCGAATGAATTTTGCTTGTTCTGGATTGACTAATATTTGTTTTTTATCCAATTTGGCTTTCCAAAAACCTTGTATATAATCTAAAAAAAGCAGTGGTTTTTTCTTCATCATCGCTAGTTTTGCTGAAGCAATCGCAGTAATAAAGAATCCGTAGCCCAAGGTATAAAAGGCTTCTCCTTGTTTGTAACGTGCCGTTTTATTGTAATTTGCACCTGTTGGTTTCAGGTGTTTTACGTGTAAACTTTCGTCAGTAACGACTTGCCAATTATAGTATTTACAAAGCAGTTCGTCCACGGTATCCCAACCCATTGCAGGTTTCAATCCTCCAATTTGTTGGAAACATTCTTTTCTGTAGGCTTTCAAGGCACCACGAATATGATCTTTGTCGGTTAGATTTTCCAGAATCCAGTCGCCATTTTTTTCGATGTAACAAAATCCACCAGCCATTCCAATTTTGGAATCCGATTGAAAATGCTTGATTACCGTTTCAAAATAATTCGGAGGGAAAATCAAATCAGCGTCGAGTTTTACAATAATATCATAATTCTCGTCCAAGGTTTCAAAACCTTTTTGAAAAGCTTGAATCACCTTGCTTCCGGGTAAATGAATGTTTTCAGATGTTTTATTTACTAAAGTAATAAACGGATTTTCTTTGGCGAATTCTAAAACAATTTCGGCAGTTTTATCTGTTGAATTGTCATTAACCACAACAATTTTTGACGGCAAAACCTTTTGCGAAATCAAAGATTGCAAAGTCAAAGCGATAAATGCTTCTTCGTTATAGGACGGAATGACGATATAGTATTTCATTATTTGGAAACTGTAAACTATTTTCTTTCAGCATAAACGATGTAATACCTCGGCGTAAAAAAGCGCAATAAGGGACGAAAACCAATTTTCTTTACAGGATGTGTAAATTGCTCTCGGTCGATGATTTTCCAGCCTGTTTTTTCTAAAAGCCAATCCAATTGCCAATCTTCAAATTCGTGGTAATGTCTGTCCCACATATCAGTTTTACTGCGATACGCTGGCGAAAACCACAAACGCAATGGAATTGAAATTAAAAGTTTGTCGCATTTTACATTTTGCAATATGGTGTACGGATTCAACAAATGTTCAAAGATTTCAAAAGCGGTAAAAACAGCGTAGTTTTCGCTTTGTAATGCAGTTTGATTGTTGTCGATATCTTCCCCCATAGTGTTTTTTACAGCGTATCCGTTTTCGACCATTATTTTAGAAAAAGGGTTGGGAACGCCTAAATCAAAAATGGTTTCAGAAGTGGAAATGTGTTTTTGTAAAAACTCTAAAGTGTGTTTGAATCTTTTATTGGGAAATGTTTTTTCGTACATAATCGTTGCTAGGAACAAATTAGATTTTCGTTCTTGAATTTAATTAGGCTGCAAATTTACAAAGTTTAAGGTTTAAAGTTCTAAAAAAAACTCTAAACCTTAAACTCTGATTTTTAACTTTTTTAATATCGATATACAAAGGCATTGATATTCATTCCTGCACCTACGGATGCAAAAATAAGAATGTCGCCTTTATTGATTTGGTGATTTTCTAACTTACCTTGTAGCAAAAGATCATAGAGTGTTGGAATTGTCGCCACGCTACTGTTTCCTAAATCGTGAATGCTCATTGGCATAATATCTTTTGGAGGAGTTTTGCCGTATAATTTGTAAAAACGATGAATAATAGCTTCGTCCATTTTTTCGTTGGCTTGATGAATCAGAATCTTCTTGACATCATCTATACCCAATCCACTTTTATCTAAACAGCTTTTCATAGCTGCCGGAACATTGCTTAATGCAAATTCATATATTTTTCGACCATGCATTTTAATGTATTTAGTATCGTGATCCAAATCAGGATTGTACGATTGTCCGAAATACAAATAGCCTGCTTCTTCATTTGCGAAAGTGCCACTTTCGTAAGATAACATTCCTGTTTCATCGTCAGAACCTTCGATAATTGTTGCGCCTGCACCATCAGAATAAATCATGGAATCTCTGTCGTAATCGTCAACAACTCTCGAAAGAGTTTCGGATCCAATGACTAAACAACGTTTTGCCATACCCGAAAGAATAAAAGCATTGGCTTGCATCACGCCTTCTACCCAACCCGGGCAACCAAAAAGGATGTCATAAGCAACACATTTTGGATTTTTTATTTGTAATTTATGTTTGACGCGTGTGGCCAAACTTGGAATGATATCCGATTGGGAAGTGCCTGATTTTACATCACCAAAATTGTGAGCAAAAATAATGTAATCTATGGTTTCTGGATCGATTCCTGCGTTTTCAATTGCCTTTTGTGAAGCTAAAAAAGCTAAATCTGAGGAACACTGATCCGGAGCGGCATATCGTCTTTGATCTATTCCTGTAATACCTTTAAACTTTCCTATTATAACTTCATTCGTATAGCCAAAAGGACTTCCATCTTCATTCAAAAAAACGTGTTTTTCAAAATCAGTATTGGCAACTTTTATCTCTGGAATATAACTTCCTACTCCTGTTATTTTAATTTTCATTGCAAATAAATATATATTATTTAGCTAAATTATAGATAAAAAATGAGATTTCCCGATAAAAGATACTATGCGTGCATATAATTATTTAAATAATACCTATTTAAGCAAAAAAATGATAAATTGTCAGTAAAAATGGCTAAAATGCTACATCTTTATTTTCATCACTGTTGCTATCGATAAAGCTCTGGTTTTCATATTTTCGGCTGTTGGTCCTGTAAAATTTTCGTCAATTGTTGTGTTGAAATAATTGAGCCAAATAGCAAAATGCTCCTCAGAAAGTTTGGATTGTTGGTTTAAGTCGGTGTGAATTTGGAGTACATTTTTTCTGTAACTGCCTCTTTCAAAAAGAATTTGTTCCCAAAAATCAACTAAATCTAATAAATGTGGGCCCAAATCTATTTTTGCCACTTTGATAAAAAGATAACTGATTTTGCTATCGGCAAGTAATTTCAAATAGAATTCACTCATCAATAAATGCAAATCGTCGCGGGTTTGAATGTCTCTCATAATTTTAGTAAAAAAAATGTCCCGATTTCTCGAGACATTTTGTGTTTAATATTAGTTTTCCATATAAGCTTCAATTGGAGCACAACTGCAAACCAAGTTTCGGTCACCATAAGCATCATCGGCTCTACGAACCGTTGGCCAAAATTTATTTTCTGCAATATATTCCAATGGAAAAGCGGCTTGTTCTCTACTGTAAGGAAAATTCCAAACATCGGCAGTAAGCATTCCTAGAGTATGTGGAGAATTTTTCAAAACATTATTTTTGTCTTCCAATGTTGAAGCTTCAATTTCTTTTCTGATGGAAATCATAGCATCACAAAAACGGTCTAATTCTTCTAAGTTTTCGCTTTCGGTTGGTTCAATCATCAAGGTTCCAGCCACAGGAAATGAAACGGTAGGAGCGTGGAAACCATAGTCCATCAAACGTTTGGCAATATCAGTAACTTCAATTCCTTTTTGTTTGAAAGGGCGACATTCCAAAATCATTTCGTGAGCGGCACGACCCATTTCTCCTGAATATAAAGTGTCGTAATGACCGTTTAATTTTTCTTTGATATAATTGGCATTCAAAATAGCCAGTTCGGTGGCCCTTTTTAAACCTTCTGCGCCAAGCATCGAAATATAACCGTAAGAAATCAAACAAACCAACGCAGAACCCCAAGGAGCTGCTGAAATAGCAGTGATGGCGTTGTCTCCACCTGTCGGTATTACTGGGTTTGTTGGCAAAAACGGAACTAAATGTTTCGCCACACAAATCGGCCCAACTCCAGGTCCAC
The DNA here is from genome assembly GCA_945860385.1 of Flavobacterium psychrophilum. Taxonomy (GTDB): domain Bacteria; phylum Bacteroidota; class Bacteroidia; order Flavobacteriales; family Flavobacteriaceae; genus Flavobacterium; species Flavobacterium psychrophilum_K. The sequence continues at coordinate 52,475 of CAMAQD010000017.1, read as the reverse complement.
CACCACCGTGAGGAATGGCAAACGTCTTATGTAAATTCAGGTGACAAACATCAGCGCCAATGGTTGCTGGATTTGTCAATCCTACTTGCGCATTCATGTTGGCACCGTCCATATAAACTTGACCGCCGTTTTCATGAATGATTTGTGTGATTTCGCAGATGGCACTTTCAAAAACTCCGTGAGTCGAAGGATAAGTTATCATTAAACACGACAAATCATCTTTGTGTTCGATTGCTTTTTCACGCAAATCTTCTACGTCGATATTTCCGTTTTCTAATGTTTTGGTAACAATAACTTTCATTCCTGCCATAGCTGCAGAAGCTGGATTTGTTCCGTGAGCCGATGAAGGAATCAAAGCGATATTTCTATGGTGGTCGCCACGGGATTGATGATAAGCACGAATAACCATTAATCCTGCATACTCACCTTGTGCGCCAGAATTAGGCTGTAAAGTGGTTCCTGCAAAACCAGTAATGACGTTTAATTGGTGTTCCAGTTTACGCAACATTTCTTGGTAACCTTGCGCTTGATCTAGTGGCGCAAATGGGTGAATGTTATTCCAATTGGCATTGCTTAAAGGTAACATTTCGGAGGCCGCATTCAACTTCATCGTGCAAGAACCCAACGAAATCATCGAGTGATTCAAGGATAAATCTTTACGCTCGAGCATTTTGATGTAACGCATCAAAGCAGTCTCTGAATGGTGTTTAGTGAAAACTTCATGTTGCAAGAACGACGAGGTTCTTTCTAAATGAGTAGGGAAATGATTCGTTTCTGTCAAGACTTCAATTGTGCTTGCTTTAGTATTATTTGCGGAAGCAAAAACTCCAATAATTTTGTTCACGTCAGCAATACTTGTGGTCTCATTCAAAGAAATAGAAACTGTATTTTCGTCGATGTAATAGAAATTGATTTCGTTGTTCTCGGCAATTGCTGCCACTTTTTTCGCATTGGCTTTTACAACAATGGTGTCAAAGAAAGCAGTATTGGTTTGTTGCAATCCTAATTTTTCTAATTCGTTTGCCAAAGTTGCAGTTAAAGCGTGAAGTTTATTGGCAATATAGCGCAACCCTTTTGGGCCGTGATAAACCGCATACATTCCTGCCATAACCGACAATAAAACCTGTGCCGTGCAAATATTTGAAGTTGCTTTATCGCGTTTGATGTGTTGCTCGCGAGTTTGCAAAGCCATTCGAAGGGCACGATTCCCGTCAGTATCAACGGTAACACCGATAATTCTTCCTGGCATGCTTCTTTTGTATTCATCTTTTGTGGCAAAATAAGCGGCGTGAGGCCCACCATAACCCAACGGAATTCCGAAACGTTGTGTGGTTCCGACAACTACTGCAGCCCCCATTTCTCCGGGAGGTGTTAGTTTAACCAAACTCAAAATGTCGGCAGCAACAGCTACTTTTATTTCGTTTGTTGTTGCTTTGGCAATAAAATCAGCATAGTTATACACTTGACCAAATTTGCCAGGATATTGTAAAATAGCTCCAAAAAACTCGGTTGAAAAATCAAAAGTTTCGTGGTTTCCAATGACTAATTCCACTCCAATTGGTGCAGAACGAGTTTCTAAAACCGATAAAGTTTGAGGTAGAATTTCCTCCGAAACAAAGAATTTATTGATGTTGTTTTTCTTTTGATCACGAGACCGAACATCAAAAAGCAAAGCCATCGCTTCGGCAGCGGCAGTTCCTTCGTCGAGTAAAGAAGCGTTTGCAATTTCCATTCCTGTAAGTTCGATAACCATAGTTTGAAAGTTCAAAATCGCTTCGAGGCGACCTTGTGCAATTTCGGCCTGGTACGGGGTGTAAGCGGTGTACCAACCTGGATTTTCAAAAATATTTCTTTGAATTACAGCAGGAACAATCGCTTGATTGTATCCCAAACCGATGTATGACTGAAACATTTTATTTTTATTTCCCAATTGTTGAATATGATTGGAATACTCATATTCAGTCATTGCCGGGTCTAAATCTAATGGTTGTTTTAGGCGAATATCGTTTGGAAGTGTTTCGCTGATTAGGTGGTCTATCGTCTCGGCTCCAATGGTTTTCAACATCTGTTGAATTTCACTTTCTCTTGGTCCAATATGTCTTAAAGCAAAAGCATCTGTTTTCATGTAGTGATAATAGTGTAGTTTTTTTGAGCCGCAAATTTATGGATTATTATCAAAAAACAGCCCTCTAAATCAATTGTTTGCTATGAATTTTTCAACTAAAAGCCAATCTTATTAACAGTTTTGCTATTTTTGTTGAATGGGCATTTTAATAAAAATATTCAATTTTTACATACAAACTAGCATTCACGTTGCTTTTGCAGTGTTTTGTCTTCTTCGGATTACAGTAGTTTGCACTCAACAGCAGTTAAATAATCACTATTCGTTTTGTGTTTTTTTTGGGACGGTTTTAGGCTATAATTTCTTAAAATATTTTGAGCTATTATGGAAAAGGATGTTATGGAACAAAAAGTATTTTTCAATTGTTGGGGTTAGTGCTTTGGCTGGGATTGGCTTTTTATTTTCTTTTTACTTTTTGCCACATTCTGCTCAAAAATTAATTTTAACTGCAGGACTATTTGTTGTGATTTACCCTTTTTTGAGAAAATTGGGTTGGTTAAAACTTTTCCTGGTGAGTTTTGCTGTCACTTTTATAACGGTTTATATACCGTATCAAGCTACAAAATACTTGCCTATGGAATATTATATCAGTTTAATTCAGCGGTTTTTTATTCTAATTAGCTTACTTATTCCATTCGAAATAATGGATAGTAAAACGGATGATAAATCTTTGAATACTTTGCCTCAACTATTTGGTATTGAAAGTACCAAACTCTTGGGAATTTTATTGGTAATTCCTTTTATTATTTTAGAATTTCTAAAATCCCATCCCAGTTATTTAGTCCTTCCCATTGGAATTATTACAGTTACTTTGATAAATTTCACTGAAACATATAGAAATAAATATTACTCTTCTTTTTGGGTCGAAAGTGTTCCGATTTTGTGGTGGATTTTGCTGTATTTCTTTTAAAACAATAATATATTTATTTTTTTGTGAGAAATTTGTTTAGATTGTAGCAATTTCAATAGAATTACATAAAAATTTAATTAATTTATTGTTAAATAGCACTTTGTGTTTATTATTATTTAAATTTGTCCTTAAAGAAACGTTAAAAACGTTGAAGTATTCTTAATAATTTAAAAAATAATTACTTATGAAATCAAAATTAATTTTTCTGTTTGTTATGTTTGTTTTAAGTTTTGCGAGTGCGCAGACTGTCAAAATTAGTGCTTCTGAACCAGATGCTAACATTATTGTTAATGGAGCAAATGTAGGAACCGGAAGTTACAAATTGAGTCTTGATAAAAAAGATTGTTACAAAATTAAAGTTGAAAAACCTGGTTTTTTAAAGTATGAATCTACAGTGTGTGGAAAAAAAGCAGGGCCTGAACCACCAGCGAGTTTGTATTTTGAAATGAAAAAAGATGATGCGGAAGAAGCATCTGTAAAGACAGATCAGGCAAATGTTGATTTTCAAGTCGAGGTAAATCAAGATTTAAACATTACAGAAGCCTGGAAACTTACTACTCAAATTGTTACCGATTATTTTGATGCTATTGAAGTGAGCGACAAAGAAACTTCCTATTTAAGAACAGCCTGGAGTGTTCAATCTTTTCAACAAAACACCATTAGAACTCGATTGATTATTAAATTGTCTAAATCTGATCCGTTGACTTTTAAGGTAAAATTGAATAGTGAATATTCAGGTGTAAGCGGAACAAGTGTTAAAGCAGATGAACAATTTAAGGATTGGGATAGGATTCTAAGAAAATATAAAAACGTTATTTCTGATTTTTCAAATCGATTGAGTAAGAAATAATAGAAAGTAAAAAAACCGAAGTAAATCTAACTTCGGTTTTTTTGTGAAAAATTTTTATTATTGTTCAACACTTCAAGTTAAGTATTGCGAATTTTATTAGATTAAATTTTAAACGTTATTTTTTGATTATGCGAAAGTTTGCTTGTTTATTTTCGGACACAACCGTAATCAAATAAACTCCAGCAACTTCATTCAATTCGAATTCAAAAGATTTTTTGTTTTCGAAAGATTCTTGCTTTAATAATCGGCCGTGCATATCATAAAGAACTAATTCTATGTTCTCATAATTTGTTGCTAAATCGATAGTAATCATTCTTGTAGTTGGATTTGGATAAACAACAACATTTTCTAATTTGGCTCTATCCTCAATTCCCAAAGGAATAAGTCCAAATTCATCCGAAGAAATACTGCTCCACAAACCTGAATCATCTTTGAATCTGATATTCATAAAATGATTTCCTCCTCCCAAACCCGCACTTTCTGGAATGACAAAGGTGTTGATGTTTGCAATTTGTTCTGGTGTGATTGTTTTTAGAATGGCGCTGCTGTAATCATCATTGAACCAATATTCATAGGCAACAATGTTTTTTAGAATAGTATTTCCATTTTGATTTTTATAGAAAAAACTACTTAAAGCACTACTTGAAAATCCCGTATTATCTTTAAATCGAATATTGAAAGTATGAATTCCATCGGCGAGAGTGCTTGGGACAACATTTGTATTTAAACTAAATGTTTCTTGATTGGTTGCAGTTTGCGAAACTACATTCGCATAATCACTATCAAACCAATATTCATAAGCAACAATTTTTCTATCGAAAGTAGCTTGTTCAGGAACTTTGTAGAAAAAGCTACTCAAAGTACTGCTAGAAAATCCGGTATTGTCTTTGAATCGAATGTTGAACGTGTGAATTCCACTGGCAAGTGCGCTTGGAACAACATTTGTAGTCAAAGAAAATGTTTCTTGATTGGTTGCCGTTTGCGAAATTCTGTTGGCATAATCATTATCAAACCAATATTCGTAAGCAACAATTTTTCTGTCTACAGTGGCTTGTGCAGGAACTTTGTAGAAAAAACTACTCAAAGTACTGCTCAAAAATCCCGTATTGTCTTTAAATCGAATGTTGAACGTGTGAATTCCACTAGCAAGTGCACCTGGAACAACAGTTGTATTCAACGAAAAAGTTTCCTGATTGGTTGCAGTTTGCGAAATCCTATTGGCATAATCGCTGTCGAACCAGTATTCGTAAGCAACAATTTTTCTATCTAAAGTGGCTTGTGCAGGAACTTTGAAGAAGAAACTGCTTAAAGTACTGCTCAAAAAACCTGTATTGTCTTTGAATCGAATATTGAAAGTATGAATTCCATCGGCGACAGTGTTTGGGACAACATTTGTATTCAAATTAAATGTTTCCTGATTGGTTGCATTTTGCGAAATCCTGTTGGTATAATCATTATCAAACCAATATTCATAGGCAACAATTTTTCTGTCTAAAGTGGCTTGTGCGGGAACTTTATAGAAAAAGCTGCTTAACGTGTTACTAAATAACCCATTCGAATCCCAAGACCGAATATTGATGGTGTGAATCCCAGATTCTAATCCGGAAGTCGCTACATTCGAATTCACAGTAAGTATAGGAACTGGAGCAACAACAGTATTCACTTTTCCATTGTAATTGTTGTCAAACCAATATTCATAACCAGCAATCGAATTCTGTCCGTAAGTCCAGAGAAGGACAAAGAACATTAAAAACAGGTAAAAACGTTTCATTTGATTGGTCTTTTAATTAGTTTGTGCTTTCACTAAAACCTGAATGTTAAGTTCTCCACTAGCATTAGTTTGTGGCGCAATTGTCTTATTTTCTATATGAGGATTTAATGGAATGGCGCTTTCTTTATATGGAAATACTCCGCCATAAATACCTACTTGTGTTCCGTCGATACCTAAATAAGAAGTAGTGTTTTGCAGGTGGTAATCTTGTAAATAGCTAAAAGAAGGACCAGACTGAGAAATAAATATTGTCGATTGTGCTATTCCAAAATAGTTTCCAGATAGAGTAGGCAAGTTGCCAAAACCGGGCGCTGCAAGTGCACAAAGATTATTTTTGGCAACATTTCCATTCCCATTAATCACATTTGCATAGTTAACTTTTGTGAAAATGTTGTTGTTCACTTGGTTGTTATCACCGTTTATAGGCGCTTCATTGCCATTGTAGACAAATTCATCCAACATAATATTGTTATTGAATACATTGCCAATAGAATTTAACACTCTACTTTGAATAATTGAATTAGAAATTAATACATTTTGAGCATTGGCCAAATCTATATTTCCTAAAACAACGGATCCAAACAAACCAAAATTTGTGGACGGGATCGATAAATTCCCCACTACGTTTAAAGCTCCATTAATTTTACATCTTTTGATAATTACTTGGTTGACAGCTTCGTTGTCCGAAAAGGTAAAGTTTCCGTTAATTTCAATGCCTTCTATATAAAAATTATCTGCATTTTCTTTTAAAATAACATTTCCGTTGATGAATGTTTTTCCAGTTGCTACCGTGGCGATTTCATAATGACCAGTTCCAAAAACTGCTATTTTTTTATCAAAATTTGCTGGAGGGGCAAAAGTGCCACCAGGTAAATAAATGGTGTCATTTGCTACAGCTGCTGTATAAGCATCGATTAATGGATTCGAACCGCTAAAGATTGTAGTTGTTCCAATATGATGGAGTGCTACTTTTTGTTGCGCTGTTGTTGAAAACACTACAACAAATATAAACGAAAGAAAATAGATTGTTTTCATTATAAATGATATTAAAATTTAATATTAATTAGTTTGTGCTTTCACCTGAATCTGAATATTGAGTTCGCCACTAGCATTAGTCTGAGGCGCAATTACCTTGGAAATTATATTAGGGTTTACAGGCAAAGCAGATTCTTTAAATGGAAATAAACCACCATAAATACCAACTTGATTACCGTCTAAACCTAAATAAGTTGTTGGATTAGTCAAATGATAATCGTGAGTATAATCAAAAGTATTCCCTGTTTGATTTACAAATAAACCAGCTATGGCAATACTGTAATAATTGTTCACAAAAATGTTAGATTCTGCGGGGGTGATTCCAGTAATAATATTATTAGAAAAAGTGCTAAGGGTACAATTATTTTGAAAATAGTATCCCATACTTTGCTGAAAAACAATGTTATTAGAAATGCTTGAATTACTGATAGTGTTAAATATAATAATTCCACCTGATGCTAAAAAAATATTATTTGAAATACCTAATTCTGATCCGTTTGCGATATAACTACCGATAATGTTATTAGAAAACAATAAAGACTTAGCATTGCTAAAATCGCTATAACTATTAATGACACATTCTCGAATCGTATTATTTATGCACGGTGTGGTTCCGTTACCAGAATATCCAATAATATTTATTCTACAACGTTTAATGACAACCCCATCTACTTTATGATTGTTAGAGAAACCCAAGGTTCCTGTTATTTCTATTCCTTCTAAATGCAAATTATCGGCATTTTCATTAATAGTCAAATTACCGTTAAGTACAGTTCTATTAGTGGCCACAGTTGTGTTTGGATAATGACCAGCTCCTATAATGACCAGTTTTTTATCTATCGTGGCAGGATAAGGTAAATTGCCTCCAGGCAGATAAATGGTATCACCTGAACTAGCGGCTAAATACGCATCGTTAAAAGGATTTGAACCGCCATAAATTTCAGTGGTTCCATTTCGATTAAGAGCAACTTTTTGTTGAGCTGTTAATGTAAAGCCCACAACAAGTAAAAACGACAGTAAGAACATTGTTTTCATAATAATTGATATTTATTTTATTTGTAACTTGTTATTTTTGAGTAATTGATTTTCTTTTGAAAAGGTTTTGAGTTGAAATACCTTTTTTTAGTCGAAAATCTGAAGTCTATTTAATTGATTTAGTTTTAGATAATTTTAATGCTCATTCATTCGTATTTGAATAATTTAAACTTAACATCTGCTCTTTTTCAATTAGGGGTAGATGTTAAGTTTAATTTAAAGGCATTATAACGGATTAGCTACAAGATCTAACTCTATGATGATGCGCATTTTGAAAGACATTGCACAACTACAACCAAAATTACCGAAAGTTCTAATTGTTATTGCTTTATTGTTTAACAAGGCGGTTTCTATTTTGCTAATGTTTGCAGTAGCATTGGTTATTTCAAAAATAGTGTTATCAGTAACAGCATTTTTAATAATGAGATTGCTTATGCTGTGAATTGATGTGCCATCGGCTTGTAAATCTCCTGTGATAGTTACGTGATCTACTCCTGAAAAATCAGTAAACAGGTAAGTCATTTTCTTGACTTTAACGCTTTTGATTTTTTTCAAATATTTATTAGTATCCTCGTTGTCCAAGCTTAAAGTGACTGATTTGTCAAAAGGAACTCCTGTTGAAATTTTAGCAGTACGAGCTGCAGAAGAATTTACAAGGTCAATGTCTTTGGTAAGTGTTGTTTGTAAATTAACATCCAAAGCGTCTTCACTACATGAAGACATAAAAAAAGTTGCAAAAAGTATTGCAATAAAATACAAAGTTTTCATGACAATAAAATTAAAGTTAAAGTGTTTTTAATGAAAAAGGTTTGTTTTTTTGGATTGAAAAAGATTTTCAATTTTATCCTAAAAACGATCTGTTGCACACTATATCTGTAGGTTTTATGCCTTTTTACTTTGGGATTAGTAATGTCGGTTCTTCATTTATAAAGAAAATTAATTATAGTATCGAGGTGATTTTGATTACTTTTCTTTTTTGGGTCTTTTTATAGTTTTCTGTTTTTTATAGTTTTATAAATTCCACCCTTCTATTTAACGCTTTATTTGCTTGTGTATCGTTTGGAGCTATAGGTTTGCTTTCGCCCATTCCATCGTATTCTAATCGAGAGCTATCAATTGCAAAAGTTTTTGTCAATTCGTTTTTGACTGATTCACCACGTCGTTTTGAAAGATCTAGATTTGATTTATCTGAACCATCAGTATCGGTGTGTCCAACAATTTTTACACGTACTATTGGGTTTTCTTTTAACACATCTGCTATCGCTTTTAAGGTGCCATAAGATTCGGGTTTTACAATGTCCTTATTGACATCAAAATAAATTCCGTAACTCACTAGTTTTCCTTCGGTGATGAGTTTACTTCGCATATCGGGTAAGCCAACTGCAATTCGGAAATTGGTAATCATCGGGGCGGATTCTCCCCACAATTCAAAGCGCATCTGATTACAAATCATTCCCGGTTTAAAGACTTTTGGCAAATCAAAAATCTTTACCTGATCCTGATATACTCTAAGTCTTGTTTTTTGCACCCAAAATGAGAGTCGGTATTTTTTCCCGGCTTCCATCTTAGCATCTTCTTTTTGTCCGTTAATAGTATAACCTTCTTCATTGTAAGCACTGTAAGTAGCGCGATAGCCAAAAGTCATTTTAATACCTCCGTTATTTCCCGGTACAGCTCCGCCTTCATTCAGGTCTTTTGGATTTTGAGCATTGTATAAGTAAAAACCATATTCAAAACTTACATTATCTTCATTTACTGTATACGGAATTACATCAAACTCAATGGTGTAATTATCGGGAAGTTTTATGCCTTCCTCCAATGCTATGCAACCTTCACCAATCATTTTAAACCAGTGGCCAGGAAAAACATTATTTGTAACTACTTCGCCTGATGCTGTAGTATTCCAGTTTGGGGGGAAATCGCCAACTGCTGTTTCTAGAAAATCATCATAAAACACGATTTTTTCACCAGCTATAAAATCGTACTTCGAGTAGGTTTGCATAATTACTTTACCCTGACTGTTTGGAGACGTTTTTTCAGATTCAGTTTTGGCAATTTCTTCCTCTGTGTTAGTGATTTTTTGGTCAACTTTTTTATCAGCGCTTTTTTCTATTTTACTTTGTACTTTTTCTTCAGTTTTTTTGATTAATCTGTCTAAAATTTGAGCTGGAGTGTTTTGAGAAAAGCCAAAAAAGATAATCATAATTAAGGCTACTATTTTTTTCATAACTTAAAATATAATTTTATTTTAAAAAGCTCACTTTGAGTTGTTTATAAGTACTTTAAAGTTAATTAAAATAAAAAATTTAATGAAATTTATTGTCTTAATATTTTCTTAAAAAGAAACCTCAAATCATCACAATTTGAGGTTTTTACAAAATTTTTTAAAAGGTTATAACAATCTCAATCTGTTTCGTTAAGCGTATTGAATTGGTATTTAATTTCTAAAGCATTTAAAAAATTCCGGTAGCAATTCAGTTCCATTTTTTTTAAATACATTTTCTGTGAATACTGGAATTTAATATCGTCCAAAACAGAAAGAAAATCATTATTCTATCAAAAACTTTAACGACGAAATTTTGCCATCGTTGTTTTCAACTTTCAAAATGTAAACCCCTTTTGTGAGGTAATTCAAAAAAATCTCTGCTTTTATTTTTGAAGTATCGAATACTTTTTGACCTAATAAATTGTACACTTTTGCCGTTTTTATACTATTTAAATCTTGTGTATTTTTAAAGTAAAGGGTATTGTTACTCACATAAAAATTGTTTGTTGAGGCATTTTCATTGTTATTAATTTTTAGATCGTTATTAGTGAATAAATGTGCAATTTCTGTCGGACTAAGAATTCGATTATAAATTCGAACATCATCCATAATGTTGTCTGAATAATAACTGGTTCCGCCAATTTGCAAATCGCTGTGACTTGTTGGCTTGAGATTTACAGTTCCTCCGTTTACCCAAGAGGGCGAATATACACCATCAATATAAAATTTAACATCTGGTGAACCGTCATAAGTGGTGATAGCGTAATGATGCCAATTCATATCATGTATAACATATCCTACATGATAACTCCCATTATACTTGAACACAAAACTAGCATCAGAGAAGGATAAATCATAATTACAAGAGCCTGAATTATATTCACCTCCTTTATTGACAAGATTGTGATTGCCAACCAAATTTTTTCTTTTTACAAACACAGATATGGTCAGTTCTGTGTCAATTCGTATGGAAGGATTGTCAGGTATGCTGACAAGCTGCGGAACAATTTTATCAAAACTGATTGCTTTGTCCGGATTTCCAAATCTATCTATAGTAAAAGTAGGATTATTGATAAGTGTTCCGTGATTATTATTTCCGCTTGCATCATTTGCATTGCCGTTAAAAGGATAGTATGCAACTAAACCAGTTGATTCGGTATTGTATTGCTGCATAATTTCAGCAGATGTAAGCCTACGGTTGTATACCTTTACTTCATCCACCTTGCCATTAAAACCGCCGTTACAGCCATTATAACCTCCCAACGCCCAGTTGGCAGTATTAGGAATAGTATAAGCAAAAGCATCATAAATTTTCTGCTGACCATCAATATAAATGTATCGGTTTGCGCCATCATAAACAGCTGTAACTTGATGCCATTGGTCATCAGTATAACTTTCAGGAGTACTTAAATAGGAATATCCTGCTGCACCAGCCATCCAGAAAGTGATTTTATCATCATAAAGCATCAGGATATAACCACTTTGCTCACCACAATTATGTTTTGATACAATGGGATAATTGTACCCTCCGGATGATGCTCCCGAAAACTTTACCCAAGCACTAAGAGAAAACCCTCCAACACTAAAATTGAGACCCGAAGTACCGGGAATCTGAATCTTATCTGAAGAAGAACCATTCCATATAAAATTATATGCTTTGTCAGATTGATTAAATAGGTCAGTTGTTAGTGAAGCTCCAGAAACAGTTCCGTTGTATCCATTGCCACTTTCATCTTTGGCATTGCCGTTGAAAGGGTAGTATGCAACCAGACTATTTCTTGTTAAATTATATTCCTGAATAATTTCTGTTTCACTCAGTACACGGTCATAAATTTTTACTTCATCTATGGCACCAGACAAATTTGCGGGTTGACAATTATTTTGGTAAGTTTCCCCGATGGAGATAGGGTTGCTGCTATAATAATTGTAGGCTACGTTACCACTTCCACTAATTTCTCCGTTTATATAAATTTTCGCAATTCCGGTGACTGCATCGTAACAAGTTGTCATCATATACCACCTGTTTTCGACAAAAGTTGTATTTGTTCTTACCGTTGACCAGGTTGAGGATGAGTTGGCAAGCCACAATTGTATCTGTCCATCTACATCAATACCGAAAGCAAATCCGTTTGGAACTCCGCAAACGTGTTTACATACTATAACTGCGGTAATATTGTTGTTTTTGTATTTTACCCACGCATTTAAAGTAAATCCGTTTTCCAGATTTGTATTTGTAGTATTCGCAAGTGTAATATTGCTAGATTGATCGGGAAAAGTAAATGCCCTGTTTTCAGCCATAAACCGATCATTTGTCAAAGTGGTATTTCCATTAATAGTTCCATTGTACCCGTTGCCGCTTGCATCATTGGCATTACCATCGAAAGGATAGTGAGCAATTAAATTTTGAGCATTTGAAAAAAGGGTACAGAAAAAAAGAATCGTTAAAAGTAGCTTTGTCTTCATAGCAAAAGAGAATTAAATTTAAATTCAGAAACGCGAATCTAAATCTAAGATTTACTCTATTTTTCATAATTGGATGGGTAGTTCCTTCCAAATTATAAAGTTTACAATGAAACAAATCCTAGATTTAGAATCGCCGTAAGAACGAAATTTTTTAAGTTGGGTTCCACTTTTTTTGATATAATTAAGGAACAGAACCCTTTAACTTTGTAATTTTTTTGAAATACCAATGTAAAATTTTATTGCTGTTAAAGTATTAATTATGAGCTATTTAAAAGCACTTTAAAGTTAATTATAAATTATTTTTTAATGAAAATAATTGTCTTAATATTTTCATAAAAAAACCTCAAATTACAATAATTTGAGGTTTTAAAAATAGGACATAAAACTCTTATATTAATCCCGCTCTCTTTAATAAAGCATCCGGCTTCGGTTCCTGACCTCTAAAGCGTTTGTACAATTCCATTGGTAATTCCGTTCCGCCTTTTGAAAGTACATTGTCTTTGAATTTTTTGGCCACTTCTTTATTGAATATTCCTTCTTCTTGGAAATAGGCAAAAGCATCAGCATCGAGAACTTCAGCCCATTTGTAGCTGTAATAACCAGAAGAATAACCACCGGCAAAAATATGCGAAAACGAAACCGACATACAATTTTCGGCCACATCAGGATATAACGTCGTGCCTTCAAAAGCGGTTTTTTCAAAAGCTTTTATATCATTAATTTCGGTGGGATTGTTGCTGTGGAACGCCATATCCAATAATCCAAAACTCAATTGACGCAAAGTGGCCATTCCTTCCTGAAAGCTGGCACTTTCCTTGATTTTTTCTACATATTCCTGAGGAATAATTTCGCCTGTTTCATAATGTTTGGCAAACAAAGCCAATGCTTCCGGCTCGTAACACCAGTTTTCCATTACCTGACTTGGCAATTCTACAAAATCCCAATATACCGATGTTCCAGACAAACTTGGATAGGTTGTATTGGCTAACATTCCGTGTAATCCGTGACCAAATTCGTGGAATAATGTTGTAACTTCATTAAAAGTCAATAAAGAAGGTTTGGTTTCTGTGGGTTTTGTAAAGTTGCAAACATTAGAAATATGAGGTCTTTCGTTTACTCCATTTTTTATAGATTGCGATTTGAAAGAAGTCATCCAGGCTCCATTTCGCTTGCCTTTTCTCGGGAAGAAATCGGCGTAAAAAATAGCAACTAATTCGCCAAACTCGTCTTTAACTTCATATGTAATTACTTCTTGATGGTATTTATCAATATCGAAAATTTCGGTGAAAGTCAATCCGAATAATTTGCCAGCAATAGTAAAAGCACCGTTTAAAACGTTTTCTAATTGAAAATAAGGTTTTAGTTTTTCGTCGTCTAAATTGAATAATTTTTGCTTCAATTTTTCGGAATAGTAGGCGCCGTCCCATTTTTCTAATTGGTCAATTCCATCCAGTTCTTTGGCGAAAGCCGTTAATTGGGCAAATTCTCTTTGTGCAGCTGGTTTGGCTTTGGCCAATAAATCATTCAAAAAAGATTTTACTTTAGTAGGATTTTGAGCCATTCTCTCCTCTAAGACAAAATGAGAATGAGTTTCGTATCCTAATAAATTGGCTCTTTCGAAACGTAATTTGGCAATCTTTAAAGTGATTTCCTGATTGTCAAATTCATTATTTTGAAATGCTTTTTTACCAGCAGCAATAGCCATTTCCTTTCTCAATTCGCGACTGTCGGCATAAGTTACAAACGGAATATAACTTGGATAATCTAATGTAAAAATCCAACCCTCTAAATCCTTGCTTATCGCCAATGATTTTGCCGCTTCAACAGTTCCTTCTGGAAGTCCTTTGAGGTCGCTTTCTTTGGTAATATGCAATTGATAAGCATTGGTTTCTGCCAAAACATTTTCGCCGTAAGTCAGTTTTAGTTTTGCTAATTCCGTGTCGATTTCACGTAGTTTTAATTTTTTATCTTCAGAAAGCAAAGCACCATTTCTAGAGAAACTTTTGAATTTCTTGTCCAACAATGTGGCTTGTTCTGGAGATAAATATAAACGGTCTTTTTGTTCGTAAACGGCTTTTATCCTTTTGAATAAATCTTCATTAAGTGTAATATCATTACTGAATTCCGTTAATAAAGGTGAAACTTCCTGAGCTATTTTTTGCATTTCTTCGGAGGTTTCGGCCGAATTCAAATTAAAGAAAATTGAAGATAACCGATCCAAAGCATTTCCGGAAAAATCCAAAGCTTCTATAGTGTTTTCGAAAGTTGGAGTTGCAGGATTATTGATTACTGCATCAATTTCTGCTTTTGCAACAGCAATATTTTCAATAAAAGCAGGCTTGTAAGCTGATAGTTCTATTTTCGAAAAAGGGGCAGTGTTGTATTTTGTATTGAAGTGGTGTGTTAAAACGCTCATTGGTGTTTATTTAATGAAAAAATATTCAGATTTTAAGAAAGCAAAGGTAAGGATTTAATGAAAAATGCAATTGTTTGAAAGGATAGATTTTCTCCCAAAAATCAGCTTTCAGTATGTTATAAAAATGTTATTTATTTGACTCCACGGTTTAAAAACCCTAATTTGTAAAAAAAGATTGGTTTCTGAAGAAACGAATCAACAAATTAATTAATATTTAAACAAAAGATGAATTATCAAATTACAATAAATAGTGCCAATACTGTTGACCAAATTGAAGAATATTGGACCAAAGAAGACTACATCAAACTCCTGGAAAAATTTGATTATCCCGATGCAGCAGATGCAGATGCAACTAGCTTGGAAGAATTATTGTTTATGGCAATTTCCGATTTTGAAGCCAGAGATGCTGCCGCAATCGTATTGGAATATAAATTATCGGAAGATCTAAGTGAAGGGCAAATTCAGCAAATTTCTAACGATATGTTGTTAGACAAGGTTTGTGAGGAATATCCGGAAATAGGCCTGCATTCGACATTATTTCATATTAACCAATTACTTTACAAAGCTTATAATGGGACATTTCCTAATGCAAAAGCTACAGTTGTGAAGTTCAGTAGTAAGCCATCTGAAGGTGAAAGTGAAAATGAATTAACCAAGGATAATGTTTTGAAATTATTAAACAACGGATTGTCGGATAGTAATCTTATCAAAAGGTTGTTTGATCTCGCAATGAATGAAAATGCTCCTTTTCCGGAAGCGGATGATATTGTTTGGGATTTAACGACAACAAATAATGTTGATTATATTTTGACCACTTCAGAATATTGGTTGAGTAAAGCCGACATAATTGCATCGGAATTTGAAGGAATTGTTGAGGAAACTATCGCTGAAGTTTAACGAATTACAACGAATTTTTTTAACCAAAAAAAGCTCCTAAATGGAGCTTTTTTTATTTTTTTAAACTTTCAGAGGCAATGATTACGGCTTCTTTCAATCCCGTTTTATATAAAATGATTTTCTCCAAAACGCTCTTATTGTGGCTTCCAATGATTTGAGCTGCCAAGATTCCGGCATTTTTGGCTCCGTTTAAGGCAACTGTAGCTACGGGAACACCGCCCGGCATTTGTAAAATCGACAAAACGGAATCCCAACCATCTATGGAATTGCTTGATTTTATGGGAACGCCAATTACTGGAAGTGGCGACATCGAGGCGACCATTCCTGGCAAATGTGCCGCGCCACCAGCACCGGCAATTACTACCGAAATGCCACGAATGTGTGCATTTTTGCTAAAATCAACTAATTTTTCTGGCGTTCTGTGTGCCGAAACGATATCGACTTCAATTTCTATGTCAAAGCCTTTCAGGATGTCGATGGCTTCTTGCATTACAGGCATATCGGATATGCTTCCCATTATTACAGCTACTTTCATATTTCATTTGTTGGTTTGACACAGATTTTACGATTTTACACAAATTTAATCTGCGAAAATTTGTGAAATCTGTGTTTAATTATTTTTCGGTAATCACTCTTATTGTATTCTTCACATCTTCCGCAATTCGTCTGGCTTCACTTATATCTTCATTTACTATCGTTACGTGGCCCATTTTTCTAAAAGGACGTGTTTGTTTTTTTCCGTAAATATGCGGTGTAACTCCGTTCCAGCCTAATATTTTTTCAATATTTTCATAAATTACGTCTCCAGAAAATCCGTCTTCACCAACCAAATTTACCATTATCCCGGCAACTTTACTATCGGTATTTCCAAGGGGTAAATCAAGAATGGCTCGCAAATGGTTTTCGAATTGTGACGTGTAACTGGCTTCGATGCTGTAATGACCAGAATTGTGTGGGCGAGGAGCGACTTCGTTGACCAAAATTTCGTCGTCAAAAGTCTGGAACATTTCGACTGCCAAAAGTCCCACGTGATTGAATTTTTCGGAAACATTAAGGGCAATTGCTCTGGCTTTAGCGGCAACTTTGTCATCAATTCTTGCCGGGCAAATCACGTATTCCACCTGGTTCGCTTCTAGATGGAATTCCATTTCGACAACGGGGTAGGTTCTGATTTCGCCTGAAGGACTGCGGCAAACAATCACGGCCAATTCATTTTTAAATTCGACCATTTCTTCGGCAATACATTCCACGTTGGATAAATTCTCAACATCTTGCAATGTTCTAATGATTTTCACGCCGTTTCCGTCATAACCAAATTCGGTGCATTTCCATACAAAAGGCATTTGCAATTTAGACTCGACAATTTCGATAACCAAACTTTTTAAATTCCTGAAAGTTTTAGACGGTGCTGTTGGAATATTGTTTTCGATGTAAAAGGCTTTTTGAATCCCTTTATTTTGAATGAGTTTTAAGGTTTTGGGCGAAGGATAGACTTTTTTGCCTTCGTTTTCTAATTTTTCCAAAGCTTCAAGATTGACCAGTTCGATTTCAAAAGTCAAAACATCAACTTGTTTGCCAAAATTATAAACGGCATCATAATCCATCAAATCTCCCTGAAAAAATTTGTTGCAGGCGATTTTGCAAGGTGCTTCATCACTTGGGTCCAAAACATAAGTTTGAATGTCGAATTTTCGAGTGTCAAACAACAGCATTTTGCCGAGTTGTCCGCCACCTAAAATCCCCAATTTAAAATCGGAAGAAAAGTAATTCATTTGTTTTAGTTATTGTTTATTAACGATCAAATGCAGTCGCTTCGCTCGTGTCATTGTGTTATTGTTTATAAAGCAAAGATACTTCATAATGCTCAAATAGGAAAATGCTATTTTATTTTCTTCAAAATCTCCCTTCCAACAGCTTTGTAGGCAGATGAATGGTTCATGCAATCTTTTTCTAAAATGATTTTCAATTCAGGATGAATCCAGTCGAAATGATTGCCCAACAAATGCAAAGCCCGAATTGCATAACATTTCGAAGCAACTTTAACATCAGTCATTAACCAATCAAAACATGTTTCGGTAATTTGCTGTAGTTGGTTTTCTGTAATTTGAATTTCTTTTTTCTTAAAATGGGATACCGTTAGGAGCAAACAAATTTTTGCTGCAGGACGAATAGCACTTTCATTAGTCAGATTTTTGATATTGGAGCAAAAAAAGTCCAAATATTCTAGTAGCCATTCTAGCTTATCGTAGCAGACTAATTCTAAAATCCAAAAGGCCTTTGCTGAATTTTTGTTAAAAGTTAGAAAACAAAATCGCATTAACTCGGGGAAAAGCTCATGATTTTGTAATACTTCATCGGCAAAATTTTGTCTGTTTACCCTGTGTCCAGTTACAGATTCTATTTTTTTTTGGAATTCGGTGTCCATTGGCTGCAATTTTGATTTAAAAGTACAAATCAATTGTCAATTGTCAATTTTGAAATCCCTATCTTTGCGAATTATTTTTAAAAAGAAAAAAAGTGATACAACTCCACGATAAACAATTTGTTCCGTTTATTTCTGCACAAGAAATAGACTTTGCTATTGCTAAAATAGCTGCTCTGGTTGAGGATGATTTTGCCGAAGAAACCCCCATTTTTATAGGTGTTTTGAATGGTGCTTTTATGGTAGTTTCTGATTTTATGAAACATTATAAATCACCTTGCGAAGTAAGTTTCATAAAAATGGCTTCTTATGAAGGAATGGCTTCAACAAATGAAGTGAAACAATTAATAGGATTAGATAGAGATTTGACAGGTCGAACTGTTGTTGTTATCGAAGACATTGTTGATACTGGAAATACTTTAGTAGCCTTAAAAGAATTATTCAAACAACAAAATGTAAAACACTTTAAGATTGCAACGCTTTTTTTCAAACCCGAAGCATTAATAAACGACATCAAAATAGATTATGTTGGAATCAGAATTCCTAATAAATTTATTGTTGGATTCGGATTAGATTACGATGGTTTAGGCAGAAATTTACCTGAAGTATATCAATTGAAAGACAATTAATTAAATTCTATAACTCACAACTTACAAAAATATAAAATGATCAACATAGTTTTATTTGGGAAACCAGGTGCAGGAAAAGGTACACAAGCAGAATTTTTAAAACAAAAATATAATTTAATGCATCTTTCAACAGGAGATATTTTTAGATATAACATCCAAAATGACACTGAGTTAGGGCAATTGGCCAAACAATATATGGATAAAGGAGATTTAGTTCCTGATGCCGTAACCATTAAAATGTTAGAAGATATCGTAAATAAAAACCTAAATTCAGCTGGATTTTTGTTTGATGGTTTTCCCAGAACGTTGGCACAAGCAATAGAGTTAGATGATTTTTTAGGTAATAAAAATTGGAATGTTGCTGCAACAATTGCACTCGAAGCAAATGATGAGATCCTTATCAGTCGCATCCTAGAGAGAGGCAAGACTAGTGGAAGAAGCGATGATCAAGATGAACAAAAAATCAGACATCGTTATCAGGAATACAACGAAAAAACAGCTCCTTTGATAGAGTTTTACAAGAAACAAAATAAATTTTATCCTGTAAACGGGATTGGTTCAATTGCTGAAATTACGGAGCGTTTAAGCAAAGTGATTGATAATTTATAAAAGTTTACAGTTTATAGTGGGTCGTTTTTAAATCGACAAGAAACTATCAACAACAAGCATTACATAATAAATGGAAATTCTAATAATTCTTTTTTTAATTATTCTTAACGGAGTATTTTCAATGTCCGAAATTGCATTGATTTCGGCTAGAAAAAACCGTTTGGAAACCGCCGCAAAAAAGGGAAGTAAAAATGCACAAATCGCACTAGATTTAGCCAATTCGCCTAATAAATTTTTATCAACAGTACAAATAGGAATAACACTTATAGGAATTCTGACGGGTATTTATTCAGGCGAGAAAATTACACATGATGTTCAGGAATTTATAGCTGGTTTCGAAATTTTGAAACCATTTGCAGCCTCAATCGGTGTTGGAATAGTTGTCGTGGTTTTGACTTTTTTTTCTTTGGTTTTAGGAGAATTGTTGCCAAAACGAATTGGATTAAATCATCCCGAATCTATTGCCAGAGCAGTGGCTTTTCCAATGAAGATAGTTTC
This sequence comes from Flavobacterium psychrophilum, assembly GCA_945860385.1. Taxonomy (GTDB): domain Bacteria; phylum Bacteroidota; class Bacteroidia; order Flavobacteriales; family Flavobacteriaceae; genus Flavobacterium; species Flavobacterium psychrophilum_K. The sequence goes on along the minus strand of CAMAQD010000017.1, from coordinate 32,552 downwards.
GATTATAACAGCTCCATTTATTTGGTTGCTGACACATTCGACAGAGTTTTTATTGAAGGTTTTACAGATTAAACCAACGGCTGACGGTAAAGTAACCGAAGAAGAAATTAAAGCAATCATCAAGGAAGGAACCGAAGGCGGTGAAGTTCAGGAGATAGAACAAGATATTTTGGAGCGTGTTTTTCATATTGGAGATAGAAAAATAAACTCTTTGATGACACACCGAAAATCCGTGGTAATGTTGCCTTTGCATTCTAGTAAAGAGCAAGTAAAAGAATGTATGCTCAAAGATTTACATTCCATTTATCCTGTTTATGGAAAAAATCACGATGATATTTTAGGTATTGTAAATTTAAAAAATATCTTCTCCCATTTTGATATTGACGATTTCAATTTGTCGACAATTATGACCGAAGCGCCATTTATGATGGAACAAACTACCGCATACAAAGCTTTGGAGCAATTTAAAGATTCAGGAATTCATTATGCTTTAGTTTCGGATGAATATGGCGTTTTTCAGGGGATTATTACTTTGAATGATATTCTGGAAGCTTTGGTTGGCGACGCATCTGATTTTAATAAAGAGGAATTTCAATTAATTGAACGTGAAGATGGAAGTTGGCTGGTAGACGGGCATTATTCATTGCACGATTTCCTCACTTATTTCGAATTAGATGAATTGATAAATGATTATGAAGTAACCACAGTGAGTGGATTAATAATGACCGAACTTTCTCGTATTCCAAAAGAAGGAGAAATATTAATTTGGCAAAAATTTGAGTTGGAAGTCATTGACATGGATGGCGTGAAGATTGATAAAGTGATGGTGAAAGCCTTAAAGGGTTAAAATTCAGTTTAAGTGTTTAAGTGTATAAGGTTTGTTGGCATTCTTCAAAACTTTAAAATTTAAACTTTTAAACTTTTAAACAAAAAAAAATGACAGAAGGCAATTTTGTAGATTACGTAAAAATATTTGTTTCTTCCGGAAAAGGAGGAAAAGGATCTACGCATTTGCATAGAGAAAAATTTATTCAATATGGTGGTCCAGATGGTGGCGATGGTGGTCGTGGAGGACACGTTTATTTGGTTGGAAACAAGGCACTTTGGACATTATTTCATTTGAAATTTGCTCGTCATATCAAAGCAGGTTATGGAGGAGATGGAAGCGGTGACCGTAGTACAGGGGCAGATGGAGAAGATAAATACATCGAAGTACCATTAGGAACTGTGGTAAAAGACAAAGAAACGGGCGAAATTTTATTCGAAATTACTGATGAGGGAGAAAAAAGAATTCTTTGTCAAGGTGGAAAAGGAGGCCTGGGAAACTGGCACTTTAGAAGCTCAACGAACCAGACTCCGAGGTATGCCCAGCCAGGTTTGCCCGGTGTGGAAATGGACGTGATTTTAGAACTTAAAGTTTTGGCCGATGTGGGTTTAGTAGGTTTTCCAAATGCTGGAAAATCGACTTTACTTTCTGTGTTAACTTCTGCTAAGCCGAAAATTGCCGATTATCCGTTTACAACTTTGAAACCAAATCTTGGAATAGTAGCTTACAGAGATTTCCAATCGTTTGTAATTGCCGATATTCCCGGAATTATCGAAGGTGCAGCCGAAGGAAAAGGTCTTGGGCATTATTTCTTAAGACATATTGAAAGAAATTCGACACTACTATTTTTGGTTCCTGTTGATACGCCAAACATCAAAGCGGAATACGATATTTTGGTCAACGAATTGACAAAATACAATCCAGAAATGCTTGATAAAGAGCGTTTGTTGGTCATCTCAAAATGCGATATGTTGGACAATGAACTCCAAGCCGAATTGAAAATTCAATTAGACATAGAATTCAAAGACATTCCTTATATGTTGATTTCCTCTGTCGCCCAACAAGGGTTATCAGAGTTAAAAGACAAATTGTGGAAAATGTTGAATGATTAAAGACTAAAGTTTTAAATAAAAAGGTGTTCTAGAAATAGAGCACCTTTTTTTTGTTAAAAATAATAGCTTTTGCTAATTTTTTAAAGAATAAGCGTTACTAATATTTTATCAAATCCTTAAATAACACTACTTTTGTGACGCTATTTTTAGTGAATAATCTGTGTTTGTGTAAAACAATCTTTTTTTTATACGTTTGACAGGAATTCAATTAACCTTTATATTTAAAAAAAATGAAAAAATTTATTTTTGCCTTGATCGCTGGAATTATGCTACTACCAATTAGTGTAAAAGCTGATGAAGGAATGTGGTTTTTAATGTTTATCGAACGTTTGAATCACCGTGATATGCAAAAAATGGGATTGCAATTGACATCCGAAGAAATTTACAGCATCAACCACAGCAGTTTGAAAGATGCAGTTGTGCAATTCAATGGCGGATGTACTGCCGAAATCGTTTCAAAAGAAGGATTAGTATTAACCAATCACCATTGCGGATATAGTGCTATCGCAGAACTTTCGACGGCAGAGCAAAACTATTTGAAAGATGGATTTTGGGCCAAAGATAAAAGTGCCGAAATGAAACCAAAGTCTTTATACGTTCGTTTCTTCGTTCGTATGGATGACGTTTCCAAAAGAATTTTATCAAAAGTAAATGATAAAATGACCGAAATGGAACGTAATAAAGCAATCCAACAAGAGATGGCTTTGATTGAAAAAGAAAATAATGAAGGAGGAAAATTTACAGTTTCAGTTCGTCCGTTTTTTCAGGGAAATGAATATTATTATTTTGTTTATCAAGATTACAAAGACGTTCGATTGGTAGGAACACCTCCGGAAAGTATCGGAAAATTTGGTAAAGATACCGATAATTGGGAGTGGCCACGTCATACGGGAGATTTTTCAATGTTTAGAGTTTATGCTGATAAAGACGGTAATCCAGCCGAATATTCAACAGATAATGTGCCGTTGAAGCCTAAATATTATTTGCCTATAAGTTTGAAAGGAGTTCAAGAGGATGATTTTGCAATGATTTTAGGTTATCCTGGCAGAACCAATCGTTGGATGCCAGCCAATGGGATTGAGCAAAACATCAAGTTTGCTTATCCTGCTTGGGTTGAAGGCGCAAAAATGGGTATGGACAGAATGAAAGTGTATATGGATAAGGATGCTACCGTTAAATTACAATATGCTTCAAAATATGCTTCAACTGCCAATTATTGGAAAAACCGCCAGGGAATGATTGATGCTTTGAACAAATCAGGAACCGTTGAAACTAAAACTAAGGAAGAATCTAAATTCAATACTTGGGCAAATAAACCAGAGAACAGAGCCAAATATGGTAATGTTATTACAGTAATTAATGATTATTATGCCAAAACAAATTTAAAATCTCGTCACGATAATTACCTTTCGCAGTTGATGAGAACTGCTTCCTATGGTGCTGCTCCATCGAATTTAGGAAATGCACTTGTCGCTTATTTCAAAGAAAATGAAGCCAAAAGAATCGAAATGTCACCAAGATTGAATTCATTAATTGAAACAATTTATGGAAAATTTTATGCTCCTTTAGAGAAAGATGTTTACATCGCTCAGTTGAATTTATATACGTCAAAAGGTGCTGAATACGGGCTTTCGCCAATGATATCAAAATGGAAAGAAGAAAGTAAGGATGATTTTACCGCTATGATAAATGATGCCGTTTCTAAAAGTATCTTTGCAACCAAAGAAAGTGTTGTAGCTTTCATGAAGAACCCAAAACCGGAGAACATTAGCACAGATCTTCTGTATATGTTATCGAATGAGTTGGCTACAAAAATGAGAGCTAAATCAGAACAACAGCAACAATTAGACGATAGTTTTGAAAAAGCTTTCCGCAATTTAGTAGAAGGTTTACAAGAGTCTAAAATAAATTCTATTCAATATCCAGATGCGAATTCCACTTTGAGATTGTCTTACGGGAAAGTAAATGCCTTGCCAAAAGACCAGCGCAATGATGCAGCAATCAACAATTATACAACAATGACTGGATTAGTCAAAAAGTATAAAGCAGGGGACGATGAATTTGATTTACCATCCCGATTATTAGAATTGAATAAAGCAAAAGATTTTGGACAATATGCAGACAAAGCAGGATATATGCCCGTAAATTTCTTGACAGACAATGATATTACTGGAGGCAATTCAGGTTCGCCAGTTTTAAATGGAAAAGGGGAATTAATAGGAATTGCTTTTGATGGCAACATCGAAGGAATTGCAGGTGATGTTATTTTCGACAAAAAACTGCAAAGAACCATCAACGTAGATATTCGGTTTGTGCTTTGGATAATCGACAAATATGCAGGTGCAAAACATATAGTCGACGAAATGACGATTGTGAACGAAAACTTAAAATAAAGTAAAAAAGCCATCTCATTTTTTTGAGATGGCTTTTTTTTAGTTAATAAGTTTCATTGTAAGTATCAAACAAAAACTGCAGGGTTTCAGGAATATTATTGGCTTGCATTTTTGGATAATTTACAATTGTGTTAAGCCAATTTTCTATAACTAAATCAAAATAATCATCCGCTTCATACACAACAGGAACCCCCAATTTTTTCAATGCGGCTGCGTTACATTCTTGTTCGTAATGATTGCGAATCGGAATACTTAATATTTTTTTTCCAAGATACAACGCTTCTGCAGGAGTTTCAAATCCACCTCCGGTAATAATTCCTTGACAAGTAATCAAACTTTCGTTAAAAAGCTTTTGATTGACAGGAAAATACGTAATGTTTCCAACGGTATGTTTCATTTGAACATCATTCAGAAACCAATGGAATTCTTCATCCGACAATTTGTTAAATGCTTTTTCCAAACATTCTTTATCGAAAGAAGGTAAATAAACTGTGATGTGTTTTAGGTCTTTGGGATTGGCTTGCACAATTTCATCTTTGATGATGGGAGGATATATGAAGGAATCATATTTTTCGAAATGCAAACCAATATGTTTTGGCGAAGGCGCATAATGTTTGAGAATCATTTCTCCCATTACACTTCTTTTTTCAGGTCTTGGTGTGTTTTCCGAAATAAAACTAGCCTGATGGCCAAATTGCACGGAATGTACTTTTTGCATTTTGCACGCCAATGAGGTAATAGAATCGAAATCGTTTATAACAACATCATAGTTTTTCAAAGGCAAGGATTTCGCATCCTTGTACATTTGGATAGGTTGAATATTTTTGGCAATATCCCAATAATTCAAACCACCACATTTGCTGTAATGCAAGCTACAACCCGCACTTCTGAATTTTATGGGCAAGTTAATATCTAAACTGGCATTGTTGCCACTCAGAAAAAAATCTACATCCCCAAATTTTTGCAAGTATGGGTACAACTGAGAAGCTCTGCTGATGTGACCATTGCCAGTGGCTTGTATGGCGTAAAATATTTTCATCGAAATAGATTGTTTCTGAAATGATTTATTTATAAAATACTTGATTAATTGGATAGAATTTTGGCAACAATATCATTGATTACTATATCTTCTTTAATTTCTTGCAGTACAAAATCTGATTTTTTGTAGTAGTAAATTTTCCACTTCTCTTTCTTGTATTCCAACGCGGTCAGGTTTTCGACCCAATCACCACTGTTTAAATACATTACTTTTCCTTGTTTTGTTTTAACTATTTTCTTTTGGGGCATGTGAATGTGACCACAAACTACATAACTATAATTTTTTTCGATGGCAATTTCAGCTGCTGTAGTTTCAAAATTGGAGATAAAGGAAACCGCTTTCTTAACACTGTTCTTTATTGCTTTTGAAAAACTCCTTTTTTCTCTGCCCAAAGAGACTAAAATCCAATTGACTAGACTGTTGATTAAGATCAATAAATCGTATCCTTTTCCGCCTAATTTGGCTAAGATTTTTGCATATCCTTTAGTAGAAGAATCAAAAACATCGCCGTGGAAAATCCATGTTTTTTTGCCGTCTAAATCCAATATTAATTTATCGACCAACTCCAGATTTCCCAGAATAAAATCCGAGTATTTCCGCAAGGCTTCATCGTGATTTCCGGTAATATAAACTACACGAGTTCCTGAATTAGACATTTTTATGATGTAGCGCAAAACTTCCATATGAGCTGCTGGAAAATAGCGTTTGCTAAAACTCCACATATCAATAATGTCGCCGTTTAAAACTAAGGTTTTTGGATTGATAGATTTTAAGTAATGCAGTAATTCTTTGGCGTGGCAGCCATAAGTTCCTAGATGGACATCACTTAAAACCACTAGGGGTATTTTTCGCTTTCTTTTCATCAGAAGTTTTTACGAAAGTAAGTGGGTAATGTTAGGTGAATGTTGGTTTAATATTAAGGTTGAGTGAGCTAAAAATAAAAATAAATCTCTTTTTCCTTTTATAAATTTCCTTATTTTTGAACAATGAAAAAATTTTTAACTTTCCTTTTGTTATTTCCGCTAATGATTTGGTCACAATCCGATTACAGTAAAGCCGAAAAATTATTTGAAGCTAGGAAATACGATGAAGCTATGCCTGTCTTTGAGAATTTTTTAAAAGAAAATCCATCTCATTTAAAAACGTTAGAATACTTGGGAGACATTGAGGGTCACGATAAATCTTGGGATAAAGCCATAGTGTATTATAAAAAGTTGAAACAATTGAAACCTTCTGAAGCCAATTATTATTTCAAATATGGTGGCGCACTTGGAATGAAAGCAAAAGAATCTAACAAATTCAAGGCACTCGGAATGATTGGCGAAGTGAAGGAATCCTTCGAAAAAGCAATTGAATTAAATCCAAAACACATTGAAGCGCGCTGGGCATTAGTAACGATATACATTCAACTACCCGGTTTTGTCGGTGGGAGCGAATCAAAAGCAATCAAATATTCCAATGAATTATTGAAACTATCGCTTGTTGACGGCTATTTATCGCGAGGTCAAATCGACGAACATTTTAAAAGATACCCCGCTGCGGAACTGCAATATAAAAAAGCAATTGCTGCGGGAAGTACAAAAGTAGGTGGCCAGATGCTGGCCAGTTTGTATAAAAACAAGATGAATAAATCTGTAAAAAAGAATTAACACTATGAGAACTCATTTTATCGCCATCGGCGGAAGTGCCATGCACAATCTGGCTTTGGCGTTGCACAACAAAGGATATCAAATTACTGGTAGCGATGATGCTATTTTTGAACCATCGAAAACCCGTTTGGCCAAAAAAGGAATTTTGCCAGCAGAATTGGGTTGGTTTCCTGAAAAAATAAACCAAGATATTGAAGCAGTAATCCTCGGAATGCACGCTAAAGCTGACAATCCAGAATTATTGAAAGCGCAAGAACTGGGATTAAAGATCTACTCCTATCCAGAATTCTTGTATGAACAATCCAAAAACAAAACCCGTGTTGTTATTGGTGGCTCTCACGGAAAAACGACTATTACTTCGATGATTTTGCACGTAATGCATTATCATAACATCGAAGTGGATTATATGGTTGGAGCACAATTGGAAGGTTTTGAAACAATGGTTCACCTAACCGAAGAGAATGATTTCATCGTTCTCGAAGGCGACGAATATTTGTCTTCACCAATAGACAGAAGACCAAAATTCCATTTGTATCAGCCAAATATTGCTCTGATTTCCGGTATTGCCTGGGATCATATCAATGTTTTTCCGACCTACGATTTTTATGTTGAACAGTTTGAAATATTCATTTCCAAAATTACTAACGGAGGAATCCTGGTGTATAATGAAGAAGATTCGGAAGTGAAAAAAGTGGCCGAAGCCGCCACGAATCCTATTCGAAAAATTCCTTATACTACTCCAAAATATGAAGTTAAGGACGGAATTACACTTTTGGAAACACCGGAAGGAGCGATGCCAATCGAGGTTTTTGGAGCACATAATTTGAATAATTTGGCTGGAGCCAAATGGATTTGCCAAAATATGGGTGTCGATGAAGCCGATTTTTATGAAGCTATTGCCAGTTTCAAAGGAGCTTCAAAAAGATTAGAAAAAATTGCAGAAGGAAAAGGAAAAGTCGCTTACAAAGATTTTGCCCATTCACCAAGCAAAGTAGCCGCCACCACAAAAGCAGTGAAAGAACAATATCCAAACCGGACTTTGGTGGCTTGTTTAGAATTGCATACCTATAGCAGTTTGAATGCCGAATTCCTGAAAGAATACGAAGGTGCATTAGAATATGCCGATGTTGCCGTTGTTTTCTATTCACCGGATGCGGTTAAAATCAAGCAATTGGAAGAAGTGACTTACGAACAAATTGCCGAAGCCTTCAACAGGGAAGATTTGATTATTTATACGAATCCAAAAGATTTTAAAGACTATCTTTTCAATCTCAATTTTGAAAATTCCGCTTTATTGTTGATGAGTTCAGGAAATTATGGTGGATTGAATTTTGATGAGGTGAAAGGATTGATAGAATAACAATATAGAACCGTTTGTCATTCCGCAGGGATCTTTTAATATATCCAAAATTATTAATAAGTTTGAAGGTGAACTATTTGTCATTGCGTAAGAAACTCATTTTATATTTTGTTATAATAAAAAATGATATTTCAAGAGTCACAAATAGAATGGTTTCATCACTTTTATTTCTTAAATCTAACTTAATTATTCTTTTTCGTGCAACAATGGAACAAACTAATTTCCCAATAACGAATTGGTCCGAGGACGACAAACCACGCGAAAAGCTCATGCTGAAAGGCAAAAGTGCTTTGAGCGATGCCGAATTGATTGCCATTTTGATTGGTTCAGGAAGCAGAAACGAGTCGGCGGTGGGATTGAGCAAAAGGATTTTGGCGAGTGTCGATAACAATTTGAATGCCTTGGGAAAATTGACTATTCAACAGTTGATGAATTTCAAGGGAATAGGCGAGGCCAAAGCCATTTCGATATTAGCCGCAATGGAATTGGGAAGACGAAGAAGGGCAGAAGATGCGGTCGAATTAAAAAAAATCACATCCAGCAAAATGATTTTCGAATTGATGCAACCCATTATTGGCGAGCTGCCACACGAAGAATTTTGGGTTTTGTACCTTAACAATTCAAACAAAGTACTTTCCAAATCGCAACAAGGTAAAGGTGGAATTACGGGGACGATGGTGGATGTACGTTTGGTTTTTAAAACCGCTCTCGAATTGGGAGCAACGGCTTTAATTTTGTGTCACAACCATCCTTCTGGAACATTGGTTCCTAGCGATGCCGACAAGCAAATCACACGAAAACTAAAAGCTGCTGGACAAAATATGGACATTCAAGTTTTGGATCATGTTATAATCACCGAAAATGGATTTTATAGTTTTAATGACGAAGGAATTTTTTAAATGAAATCGCCACTAACAATGAGTTTGTCGCAAACAAACACCAATAAAAAATAGGCGATACCATATATAATCGCTGAAAAATCAAAATTTACATATATGAAAACAATAAACACAAACATAACAGACGTTTTTTTTGATTTGGATCATACTATGGGACTTCGAAAAAAACTCGGCATTGGCATTCGAAACGGTTTTTAAAATGCAGGATGTAACAGTGGATATGACCGAATTTCTAAAATTTTATGTGCCCATAAACCGAGAATATTGGGAAAGGTATCGCAAAGATGAAATTTCCCAAAAGGAATTGCGATATGGTAGACTGAAAGATACTTTTGATTTGATACAGTATGCTATTTCAGATGATTTAGTGGAGTTGTTGTCGACGGAATACATTCATTATTTACCTAAATACAATCATTTATTCGACGGAACGATTGAAATATTGGATTATTTGAAGCCTAAATATAATTTGCACATTATCACAAATGGTTTTGCAGAAATTCAAGAAAATAAATTAAACAATTCGTATATTACGCACTATTTTAAAAGCATAACCAATTCAGAAATGGCGGGAGTAAAAAAACCGAATTCTCTTATTTTTGATTATGCCCTAGATTTGGCTCAGGCCAAAAAAGAAAATAGTATTATGATAGGAGATTGCATTGAGGCTGATGTACAAGGGGCTTTAGATGCAGGTTTGGATGCTGTTTTTTTTAACGAAAACAACGTTCCGGTTTCAAATACTATTAAACAGATAAATCATTTGATAGAACTAAAAAAATACTTATAATTATGAAAAATATTTTCTTGACTTTGTTTCTTTTATTTGCGAGCTATAGTTTTGCGCAATCTGTGAATGATTATAAAGCGGTAATTATTCCAATGAAATATGATTTTCAAAAATCGGAAAATCAATACCGACTCCAAACCATTACGAAAATTAATTTGCAAAAAGCAGGTTTCAAAGCTTTTTATGCCACTGAGGCAATTCCGGCAGAAGTCACAGACAGGTGTAGTCTTTTGTATTTTGATGTAAAAAAGGATAATGGCTTCTTGGTTACAAAACTTTTTGTAACATTTAAAGATTGTTACGGTAATGAAATTTATAAATCTGATATAGGAAAAAGTCGAGAAAAAGAGTTTGAAGCAGCCTATACTGAATCTTTAAATAATGCATTTAATACTGTTTATGCCTTAAATTATGCTTATAATGGAAATAGTAACTTTGCAGCTAAGGCTGGTATTACGGCTCAATCTCTTCCTATTGTAGTAGCTCCTTCGGTAATTGTGTCAACTCCTGCAAATCCCGCCGCAGCTGTAATTCCAGCAGTTTCCGTTCCGGTTGTAGCGGCCTCAACTCCAAAAAGCGAACCTAAAACTTCTGAAAACAAGAGTACAAATACGAATTTACTTTATGCGCAACCTACCTCTTATGGCTATCAACTGATTGACAGCGAGCCAAAAGTAGTAATGAAAGTGTATAAAACATCTAATCCTGCTAGTTATATGGCCAGAAAAGGAGACATTCAAGGAGCTTTAGTTTCAAAAGACAATCAGTGGTTTTTTGAGTATTATCAAAATGATACATTAGTTTCAGAAAAGATAGATGTGAAGTTTTAGTTCAGATTTCAGATTTCAGATTTCAGATTAAGAAGGTAAAACCTCTTATGTGAAATCTGATTTTTTATTTTTGTTATCAGTTAACTGCTACCTATATTAATACCCATATTTATCTTTCCAACGGTTTTTTAAAAATTCTCTAGTGGAATTTTCTCTGGAATTAGTACCGGGATTATAAAGAACCGTTTCTTTTATGGCGTCTGGTAGAAATTCCTGTTCGGCAAAATTATTGGCATAATCGTGCGAATATTTATACTCATCGCCATACCCTAATTCCTTCATTAACTTTGTTGGTGCATTTCGCAAATGAATCGGAACAGGCAAATCGCCAGTTTGTTTGACCAATTGTTGAGCGGTTCCAATAGCTAAATAAGATGCGTTGCTTTTAGGGGAAGTCGCCAAGTAAATGGCACATTGGCTCAAAATAATTCTACTTTCAGGATAACCAATAGTGGCAACAGCCTGAAAAGTATTGTTGGCCATAATAAAAGCAGTAGGATTTGCATTTCCTATATCTTCACTAGATAAAATAAGCATTCGTCTGGCGATAAATTTTACATCTTCGCCACCTTCAATCATTCGGGCAAGCCAATAAACCGCTCCGTTGGGATCGCTACCGCGAATTGATTTTATAAAGGCAGAAACAATGTCATAATGTTGTTCGCCACTTTTGTCATACAAAACCGTATTTTGCTGTACGAGTTCAAAAACACGGTCGTTTGTGATTTCAATTTCGTCTGTATCGGAAGCATTTACGACCAGTTCAAATATATTCAATAGTTTGCGTCCATCACCTCCGGAAAGTCTCAACAACGCTTCTGTTTCGGTTAATTTAATGTTTTTTGTTGCTAAAAAAGTGTCCGTTTTCAAAGCGCGTTGTAACAAGGTTTCCAAATCGTCTTTGGTAAACGGATTCAAAATATAAACTTGACAGCGCGACAATAAAGCGGGAATTACCTCAAAACTTGGATTTTCGGTCGTGGCACCAATCAAAGTAATCCAGCCTTTCTCGACAGCGGCCAATAAGGAATCTTGCTGTGATTTGCTGAATCGATGTATTTCGTCTATAAAAAGTATTGGGTTTTTGGTAGTGAAAAGTCCGCCACTTTGTTTGGCTTTTTCAATAACCTCACGAATATCCTTCACACCGGAATTGATAGCACTCAAAATATAAAAAGGACGTTTGGATTCTTGAGCGATGATTTGTGCCAAAGTCGTCTTTCCGGTTCCTGGTGGTCCCCAAAATAGTAGTGAGGGAATAATTCCCTTAGCAATTTGTTGCGTCAATGAGCCATTTGGACCCACCAAATGCAATTGACTGATGTAGTCTTCTAATTTTTGCGGACGTATGCGTTCTGCTAGCGGTGCTTCCAAGGTGATTTTAGAATTTAGATTTCGGACTAACTACAAATTTAAGAGTTTGCTGTTAGTAAAGCTACAGATATTATCACAAACTTATTTTTCTGTTTCCTTTTTTAAAATCTGACAAATTAGCATAGAATTGCTTTTGGTTATATTTTTGAGTAAATTTAGCTAAGAAAACAATAAACAATAGACTCAAAACTTCAAACGGTCAATATGCACGACAACCATTTTAAATATTCCAATTCGGTGATTGCACTTCCACTCTTTTTCGTGTTATTGCTATGGTTTGTCTATTGGTTGCAAATCAAATTTGATTTTGATTTTTTCGAAAACGGAATTTACCCTAGAACTTTATCGGGTTTGCAGGGAGTTGTTTTTAGTCCTTTTATTCATTCTGATCTACAACATTTGTACAATAATTCAATCCCATTATTGATTTTGTTGGCTGCTTTACAGTATTTTTATTCCAGACAAACAATTGCTGTAATTGGTTTTGGGATTCTATTTTCGGGAATTATCACTTGGATAATTGGTAGAGATAATTATCACATTGGCGCAAGCAGTTTAATTTATGTTTTAGTCAGTTTTATTTTTTTCAAAGGAATTCAAACAAAGTATTATCGTTTGGTGGCATTATCGTTAGCAGTAATTCTGGTTTATGGCGGTATGGTTTGGTATGTTTTTCCAAAAGTAGACGAGAAAATTTCTTGGGAAGGACATTTGGCAGGATTTATTACTGGTTTTGTGCTATCATTACTTTATAAAACTCCTGAATACAAAAAGATAATTAAATACGACTGGGAGCATCCTGATTTTAATCCAATGGAGGACAAATTTATGCAGCGTTTTGATGAAAACGCCAATTTTGTAAATCTTCCTGTGGTTGAGATTGTAGAAGAAATTCCATCCTATTATTTCTCTAATCTATCAGTTGATTATACTATTATTGATGTCAAAAAAAATGAATCAAACCCTGAGCAGCCTTGATTCATTTTTCTGTTTTTTTGAAATTTAAAAGCTACAATTAACTTCTTTGTCTAACGGCTTCGTATAAAAAGGCACCACAAGCAACAGAAACATTTAGCGAACCGATTGTTCCGAACATTGGTAGTTTTGCTTTTTCATCCACGATTTTAAGAACCGATGGATTGATTCCTCTGTCTTCAGAACCCATTATGATGGCGACGGGTTCGTTTAATGCAATATCATATATATTTTGGTCTGTTTTTTCTGTGGCAGCGACGGTTTTTATGCCTGAACCTTGAAGGTAGAAAATAGCATCTTTGATGTGTTCAACTTTGCAAATTGGCACATTAAATACAGCGCCAGCCGAAGTTTTTACAGTATCTCCATTTACGGGAGCCGAGCCTGCTTTTTGAACAATAATTCCGTTTACACCTGTACATTCAGCAGTTCTGATTATAGCACCAAAATTACGAGCATCCGATATTTGATCTAAAATTAAAAACAAAGGTACTTTTCCGGATGCAACAGTAGCATCCACTAAATGTTCTAAATCAATGAATCCAATTGGTGAAATAGAAGCTACGGCTCCTTGATGATTGTTTGGAGTTAGGCGATTCAATTTTTCGACTGGAACATAAGAAAAATTCACGTTGGCACGTTTCATCACTTTCATCAGGTCTTTCATCAATTCGCCCGATATTTCTTTCTGTATAAATACTTTATCGACTTCTTTTCCTGATTGTATAGCCTCAATTATAGCTCTTATTCCGAATATTAAATGTTCTTTTTCCATTTTGCAAAGATATAGAAACTATATTATCTTTTTAGGTTGTTTTTTTTTACGTTGTACTTAAAATACGAAAAAAATGATACTAAATAAGTTATTTTTTTGTTTTTAAAATTTTCAACAGATTGATGGCGGATGTTCTACACGCACATTTTTAGGGCAATAAAATTTTTCCAATAGAGATTGTTTTTATATTATCACAAGATTTATTGAATTTTTGTTTCTTATCTTAAATTAAAACTCTTATTTTGTTGATATTAAATGATTTTTTTTTCGACTTTACCAAAGTTTGAGATAATAAAAGATATGAAAATTAGTGTTCCTTTCCTTTTTATACTATTTATACTAGCCACTCCTTCTTTTGCGCAAAAAGAAGCAGCTATTTGGTACTTTGGAAACAATGCCGGACTTGATTTTAATTCAGGAAATCCGGTAGCATTGACAAATGGCAAATTAGTTACTAAAGAAGGATGTACAACTATTTCTGACAAAGATGGTAATTTACTTTTTTATACAGATGGTTCCTTAGTTTACAATAAAAACCATCAAATTATGCCTAATGGTTATGGTTTACTGGGGCATAATTCTAGCACGCAGTCGGCTATAATTGTTCCAAAACCAAACAATCCATATATATATTATATTTTTACTGTGGATCAGCCGCTTCCTGCAAATGCAGATGACAATCCATTAAATGATTTGGATCCTCCAAATAATGGATTGAATTATTCTCAAGTTGATATTCGTTTGAATAATGGTTTAGGGGACATTGTGACTACTGAAAAGAACATTCCTCTTGTTACCTATAATACAAATGATAGTGAAGAAGTCAAATATAAATGTTCCGAAAAAATCTCGGCTGTTCAACACGGTGACGGTGTTTCTTTTTGGGTGATTACACATTTTATTAATAATTTTTATGCTTTTAAAATAAGTACACAGGGTGTCAACAAGAATCCTGTCAAGACAGCAACAGCTCTTACTATACCAACTGGTGGTTATCTTGCCAATGCCATTGGATATTTAAAAGCATCGCCTAACGGAAAAAAAGTAGTTATAGCAAATAATGCCTCAAGGCGAACGAATGAAAATGGACCAAAGGGCAATCCTATCAGAGATACAGGCAATGTTTTACTTTATGATTTTGATTCAAGTACCGGAAAAACTAGCAATGAAATAACGTTACTGAGTAATTCCAATCCTTATGGAGTAGAATTTTCGTCCAAAACAAAGAAATTGTATGTTACGACTAATAAATTTAATTCCGATGGTGAAACTATTTTGGAAAGTTCACTAATCCAATATGATCTAAAAAGTGCTAATATTCCAGCCTCCAAGACTATTATAAATACTTCCAATCTTGTATCAGGAGCTTTGCAATTAGCCATTGACGAAAAAATTTATCGTGCTGGATATGTTGTTACTGATTTTAAACGCAATAAATTATCAGTGATCAATAATCCCGAATTAGATGGAACTAGTTGCAATTATATATCCAATGCAATTGATTTGAAAACAGGTAGTATAGAACAGGGATTACCACCATTTATTACCTCATTATTCCTTTATACTTTTAGTTACGAATTTAATTGTTTTGGTCAAGCTACTCATTTTTTTATTAATTCTTTAGAAACCATTGATTCTGTCGTTTGGGATTTTGGCGATGGAACGATATCAACAGACAGAGAACCCTATCATACTTATTTGGCACCTGGTGATTTTAAAGTGACGTTGACAAAAACGGTGAATGGCGAAAATAGAGAACCTGTAGAAAAAACCATTACCATATATGAAACTCCAAACTTATTGGCAACCTCTTACAAGCTCATCCAGTGTGATACGCAAGATGCCTTTCCTATAGACGGTTTGTCAACATTCAATTTATCTCTCGCCAATGAATCCTTGTGTTTAGGACAAACAGATTTTGAAGTTAATTATTATCACAGCATTGCTGAAGCAGAAAATGATGCTGAAAACATTCAATTTATCCCTGTCATTTTTAAAAATAGTATTCCGGATGAAACTCTATATGCAAAAGTATTTCAGCCCAACTCATCTTGTTACAGCATTGGAAGTGTTGTTTTACACGCTAATAAAAACAATTCAATACGGCCTGAATCATACAACAAATGTGACAGCGGTGATGGAACGGCATTATTTGGTCTAGACGAAAAAAAGGGATTAATCAAAACGGAGTTAAGTTTGTCTTCGGATGTTGTTTTGTTTATTTATTCCACTAAAAACGATGCCGACTTGGGAGTAAATGAATTAAAAGGCCAATACTTGTCAACGTCAAAGATACTCTATATTCGTGCGGAAAATAATGAAGGTTGTTATGGAACTGGACAATTTGATTTGATTGTAGAACCTACTCCAAAAATCAATCCTTTAGAGAACAAAATAATTTGTGAAGGCGCAACGAACTCTTCAATTGTATTGGATGCCGGAATTTTAGCTCCTGATAGTGCCAGTGATTTTACCTATTTGTGGTCGACAAATGAAACAACTCCTACAATCAATGTTACCAAACAAGGAGAATACACTGTTATTGTAAAAAACAAATCGGGTTGTACAGCATCGCATAAAAGCATTATAAGTATGTCTTATTTGGCAAAAATAAATAACATTATTGTAAACGATTTACAATCCACAAATAATGTCACGATAGAAGTTACAAATCCAAATAGTTATAAATATATGCTTCAATTTGAAAATGGAACAGTCACTCCCTTCCAAGGTTCACCTTTTTTCGACAATGTGCCTGGCGGAATTCACGAAGTAACAATTGAAAATTTAGACGGATGCGGGCAGATATATGAAAGCTTTGCAGTAATAAGTGTTCCAAAATTCTTTACTCCAAATAATGACGGCTTCAATGATTATTGGAATGTAAAAGGTGTAGAGGCTACTTTAAATACTAATTCTGCAATTTATATTTATGACAGATATGGAAAACTTCTTAAACAATGGTTTCTATCGTCAAACGAAGGTTGGGATGGTACTTTTAACGGTTCTCAATTGCCTGCGGATGATTATTGGTACACAATAAAATTTAAGAATAATAGAGAAGCAAAAGGTCATTTTAGTTTGCAACGATAAATTTTGAAGTAATAAAAGTATTATTTTCATCAATACGAATAACTATATTATTTCCCGCTCATAAAACTTCAACTATGGGAAATACTTTTTTTAATGTATAAGAAAAGTAATGATTAATATTGAGAAGTCTTTTGCATTATGGGTAATCCTTTTTGTAAAAATGTAAATGATTATGGAAACGAATTTCAGTAAACTTTCGGATACATCATTTTTTATAATTCATTTTTTATTTTCATAAACTATTTTAACTATTAAACCACAAAAAAAAACCATCAACTTTCGTTGATGGTTTTAATAAATATAATTGAGATTTAAAATTTATCCCAGAAAATTTTTGTTGTTTGTTTGTCTCCTCCTATTGCAGTAGATGCTGCAGCATAGTTAACTTTATTCAAGTTTTGCTCGTTGATTGGGTAGGTATATCTGGTTGGAACTGGATCTTCAGATACAGCTGGCAAATTAAATCCTGGGAAATCATAAGTTCTCCAAGCGGTCCAAGATTCGTAACCTCTGTTATACATTGCTAACCATAGTTGAGTTCCAATTTTTACTTTCCATGTTCCTGAAGCTGTAGCATAATTAACAGCAGGATTAAGTAAATACGCAGCAACATTAGGAGTTCCCCAATAGTCAAATGATGCGGTTATCCCTTTGTTGTAAAATCCAGCAGCAGCAGCAGGTGTTCCTGAAATAGAACGTTCAGCAGCATCTGCTAAATAAAAGCAAACTTCTGAATAATCCATCAAAGATGCCGCATTAGTTGGGTCTATTATTCTTTCACTTACGTGAGTATATGCTGAAAAGCTATTGTTGTCACCGTAAGGTCCACCAAGAAATACTCCAGTTCCTAAATTTTCATCAAAATAAGCTGTTCTTCTAGGGTCATTTAAAGCGTTCATTTTGTTCACTAATGTATTAGCTATAACGAAATCGGATCTACCAGATTGAACCAAATCAACCCAAACTGGGTTAGTATTCGGTGTTGCACCTGAATAAATTAATTCAGCATTATCTGCATTTGAAGTGAATACACCTCCGCTTACAGCAGCTTTAATTGCCGCTGTGGATTTAGCTGCTAATGTCGGAACATCAGCAACTCGTATACCCATTCGCAACATTAATGAATATCCAAATTTTTTCCATTTAGTAGCATCTCCACCATAAATATTGTCTGCTGAGGCAAAACCGCTATCAGTTACATTTGGAACTGCAGCTGCTAAACGTGTAAGCAAATCTCCATAAATAGTAGCAGCATCATCATAAACTGGCAATACATATTTTCCTGCATTCAATGCTTGACTATATGGAAGGTTTCCATAAGTTTCTACCATTTGAGCCCAAGCATAAACAGCTAATATCTCAATTTGAGCATTTTTTGTTTTTTTGGTAGCTGCTGATAGCGTTACATCTGCGTCAGTATTCGTTTTTGCAGTAGATAAATCTAACAAAACATCTCTGTACATTTCAGACCAATGATTTTGAGGTATGTTACGAGTATTGAAATCGTAATTTGCTTCATCAACGTAAGTTGTTTCCGTCCAATGTTGACCCAACATTCTAAAAATGTTGGTGTTTACATTCGTGCTAGTCATTTGATCAACTAAACTCTTGGTAGCATTGTTGAATAAAAATTCAGCACTTACCTGGGTAGGGTTTTTAGGATCTCTATTTTTTTCTTCATATTGGTCATCAGATTGACATGAGACTAATAAAGTAAAAATAGTTAAAGTTGTTAATATTACTTTTTTCATAATTTTATTTTTTTAAAACTGTAGTTTAAGACTCATTCCAATTTCTCTTATTGAAGGATAAGCACCCGATTGGTATCCTTGGACATTTCCTGAACTTAATCCAGCTTCTGGATCTGCGTAAGGAGTGCTTTTGTCAATAATCCATAAGTTTCTTCCAATTAAAGATAAACCAATATTTGTAAAAGGTGTTTTTTCAATTGTTTTAGGGTCAAAATTATAGGTTATGTTAGCTTCACGCAATTTTATATAACCTGCATCATAAACGTGAAGTTTGTTAGGAGCTCTTGCATAACCCCAAGCTGTAGTGTAAACGCTACCATTCGCTCTAACTTGATTTGGTGTTCCATCAGGAGCTACACCATCTACTATAAAACCACCACTATTAGCACCATAATTTCCTGGAGTACCAACAATTGGGTCTCTAACTGGATTTCCTAAATCATTATCTGCAGCAGAGAAATCATACATACCTGTAGCATAACCATACCAAGTATCAAGAGAGAATACATCTCCACCTTTTTGCATATCAATTAAAAAACTTAAATTGAAATTTTTGTAAGTGATACTGTTATTAAGACCAGCTTTCCAATCAGGATTGATGTCTCCAATTACGTTATTACTAGTAGTTGTTCTTTGGTAAGTACCAATTCTTGATGCACTTCCTGTTTGGTTAACTATTGGTTGTCCATTAGCTGCATAAATGAAATCACTACCCCTTATGGTACCATAAGGTTGACCTGGAGTTGCATTGATAGAAACACCACCTTGTAAAGAGGCTAATTCTAAGTTTTCGATACCGTTTAACAATTCTACTACTAAACTTTTGTTTTGAGACCAGTTAAGATTTAAATCCCATTTAAAGTCTTTTGTTTTAAGAGGTGTAGCATTGAATTGTACTTCCAAACCTTCATTTTGCATAGTTCCAGCATTTAATATTGCTGAATTATATCCTGTAGATGTTGATAATGGAATACTAGTAATTTGATTGATGTTTAAATCATGATAATACGATACATCAAAACCAAGACGTTTATTAAAAAATGCCATTTCTATACCGAATTCATAACTTTCTTGACCCTCTGGTTTAAGGTTCAAATTAGCTTGTGCACCTGGATTTGAAGCAATTCCAGTTCCATTAAAAGGAGTTCCAATTCCAAAAGTGTTGAAAACTCTATAAGGTCTTGTATCCCCTCCAACTTCTGCATAATTTGCTCTCAATTTTCCAAACGATAACCATTTTGCCTCGATGAATTTGGAGAATACTAAGCTTCCAGAAACTGAGAAATAATCATATCTATTGTTTTCTTTAGGTAAAGTTGAAGAACGGTCTGTTCTCCAAGTTCCTTCAAGATAGGCAAAGCTGTCATAACCTAAACTTGCTCTAATATATTCGCCATCAACCATACTGTTTGCAGCATATTCAGTTGGAGCGTTAATAGGGCCAACACTATTTGAAAGAGAATAAAGTCTGGCTTTGTTTAGACCTCCGTTAGTTGATGCAAAAATACTATTTTGAACATTATTTCTTAAATTCCAACCAATATTTCCATCTAAATTTAATTTTTCTGTTATGTTTTTGTTGAAATTCAACATTAAATCATAATTGTATTCAGCTACGTTGTTATTGTATCTTGTATATTTAGATACATCCGAGCTTCCCACATTGATTCTTTCTTCTTGTAATTCACTGTAAGTATCAAATGAAAATCTGCCCATTACGGTTAACCAATCTGTAAGCTTATCTTCTAAAACTGCATTACCAAAGTATCTTGATCTTGTATCAGTTTCATAGTTCTCATAGAATGTCCAATATGGATTATCAGAATATATAGGTTTCAAATTATCTACACTGTTTGGATTCCAAGTTATGTTTTCTCCTGTTAATAAATATGCAGCTTCTTGTTCTTTGTAATCAACGTTCATTTGATTCCATTGTCTAAATTGTTGCATTACGTTTAGTGAAGAATAACCAGTACCATTTCTTCCTTTACCATCATTTTTGGTAAAATTCAAACTTGCAGAAGCTTTTACTCTATCAGATAAATTATGGGAACCTGAGAAATTTAAAGTATTTCTCTTTAGGCTACTGTTAGGTAGATTACCTTCTTGACTTAAGTTGGTATATCCTAATTTAAAAGAACTTTTATCTGTACCACCGTCCAGTGTAAAAGTGTTAATAGCAGTAGTTGCTGTACCCCAAATGTAGTTAGGGTTGTTTTTACCTGCTACCCAAGGAGTTGCTTTTCCATAAGTTGCTGTCAATTGCGGATAAATAGAATTCCATTGATACACCAATAATGATGGATCAAATGCAGCTCCATAAGAAGCATCTTCAGTGAAAGGAGTTGTTAAATCATCGATACCATCCCCGTTTACATCTGCTAAACCAAAATAACCATCTGCTGAGTCGTAATAAGGACCGTATCCAGCTCCATATTTATTTTGATATTTTACCAAAGTTTCTTTATCGGCTGTTCCGGCTGTAAAACTTGAACTAATTGTTACTCCGATTCCTTTTTGAGTTTTCCCTTTTTTGGTAGTAATCATAATTACACCATTAGAAGCTCTAGAACCATAAAGTGCTGTTGCAGCTGCTCCTTTCAATACGTTGAT
This sequence comes from Flavobacterium psychrophilum, assembly GCA_945860385.1. Lineage (GTDB taxonomy): Bacteria > Bacteroidota > Bacteroidia > Flavobacteriales > Flavobacteriaceae > Flavobacterium > Flavobacterium psychrophilum_K. The sequence goes on along the minus strand of CAMAQD010000017.1, from coordinate 11,073 downwards.
TGATTCAATGTTATCAGGGTTGATATCTGAGGCTGCATTACCATAGTCATATCCGCCTCTACCAGTTACCTGATCTGATGAGTTCGTATTACCATTATCAATTGGAACACCATCAACAACAAATAAAGCTTGGTTGTTCTGAGTGATAGAATTGTTTCCTCTAATAATAACCTGAGTAGAACCTCCTAAAGTACCCGAAGATTTAATATCCAAACCTGCAATTTTTCCAGAAAGAGAGTTTACAAAGTTGGAACTTTTCACATTTGATACGGCTTCACCTTTAACCTCTTGTGTAGCATATCCCAACGCTTTTTTCTCTCTTTTGATACCTAAAGCGGTAGTTACCACAACCTCTTCAAGAGCTTGAGCATCGTCTTGCATTTTTACATTAATTTTTGTCGAATTTGCGGTGACTTGTTGAGTCTGCATCCCCACAAAGCTAAAAATTAATACTTGGCTTGATGTTGCTTTGATGGAGTATTTTCCATCAAAATCCGTTTGTATTCCAGATTGTGTTCCCTTCACTAATACACTCACGCCTGGCAAAGGCATCCCTGTATTATCAGAAACAACTCCAGAAACAACTCTGTCTTGCGCAAAAGTGATCTGCGCCACAAGTACTAGTAATAGTACTAAGAATCCATTGAACTTTAGTTTCATTTTTAAATATTTTGAATTAGTCAGACAAAAATCTTAATAATTTGTTAACTTTCCTAACATTTATATTCTTTTTTTAACGATGGGTACTAATTTTAACGTTTTAACATTTAAAAGGCGTATTGTTATATAATATGTTTTTTAATAGATAATAATTTTGATATTTTAAATTTTTATTGGCAGAGGTGTTAATAAATTTTAGTTTTTTGATTTTTAGTGTTCTTGTTTGCATGTAGTATTTTGTGCAATTCAATTTGGGATTCAACAATATTTTTTTGTGAACTTTTTTTCCTAATTTAATTCTGGGTTAACAATAGTTCAAAAAAAAGAAGCTGTCCATTTGGACAGCTTCTTGAAATTAATTATGAACATTAGTTTACAATTTCACTAAATTTAATTTAAAACCAGTATTAGCTCCGAAATTTAAAACTAAATTTATGTCACCGGTACAAGCGCTTACGGTCCCAGTTCCAGTTACTACATATCCTGAGGTGCCATAAGACCATGTTTGGTTTGATGTTACAGTTACTGTTCCTGTTGCAGGATTTATAACGCAAATAAGATAAGCATTAGCTTTTGTTGCAGCAGTAATGTAAGGTCTGTTAAAGTTACGTACTCTAAAAGTTAGTGGTCCATTTGCAGCGTTATATTCTACTGTTTCTGTGCCGTCGTTTGGTTGACCTGTTAAATAATCTTCCCATTGATCTAAGGTAACTTTGTAATTTCCATTAAATTTTGAAGCGTCAGTTAACGGACAAGACTTGAATATTGACAATGTAAATGTTTTACTAGTTGCTTCAATAGCCGCGTCACCCACACTAGTTAAATTTAAAATTAGTTTTACGGATTGACCAACAACTAAACCAGCAAATTTACCAGTAACAACAATTTCTCCTAAATAGGAATTAGCAGGAACAACTAAAGTAGTTGCTTCCATTTGATATTGTGTTGCTAAAGCTGTTGATGTAGGGTCAATAGTAACCGCGATAGTTCTATCTGAAGTTGAAATTGTTGAGATCTCTACTCCGATTTTTACTTTAGAAACAGTAGTTTCAAGTACTGCTAAATCCGCTTTATCTGATACAAATGCTGCAAGCGCTGGAGTTCCGCTGTACATAATTTTGTCTTCTTGACAGTTTGAAAACAACCCGACAATGAGGACAAAGACCGTGAATTTTAAAAAATATTTTTTCATATCTATATATTATTAAATTAGTTAGTAACCTGGGTTTTGTTGACCTACTATACCAGAATTAGCTGATGTTTCAGACACAGGTATTGGCATTGTGAATCTGTAATCGGTATTTGGGATACTACATGCATTATAAGCGTTGCAATCTGCAGGGTCTCTATCAATAGTAACACCTGCTCTTACGCCAAGACGTTTAAGATCTAAATATCTATGACCTTCAAAACAAAGTTCAATTCTACGTTGTTTTAAAATTTCAGCAAAAGCAGCTTGCGCATTTGCTGGTGTAGCAATAACTGGAGCTGTACCGGGAACAAATCTAGCATTTACTAATGTCTGTAATTGCAAAGCTGCTCCTGCATAATTTCCAGAAGATGCTAGAGCTTCGGCTTTTAATAAGTACATTTCAGCAGTTCTGAAAATTTTGACATCATTTAATTGAGCTACACCTCCTGAACCAGGATATTTACCTATAGCCAGTTTTCCATTTGCAGGTTCAGATGTTGTGCTTAAATAAGCTCTACGTCTAATATCATTTGCATTGTTTAATAAATTATATAAACCAGTGCTCATTTCGTAAAATGGAGATCCAGTAATTGTACTGTTTACAGAAGACCAAATACTATTAATCGTTCTATTACCAGGGACCCTCTCTAATTTAAAGATTACTTCATTTGCAGTAGCAGTAGGTATTGCAACGTCAGACCAAATATTCAAAAACATAGATGTTGATTCTGTAGCTAAAGTAGCTGATCTTGGAGTTAATGGATAATCGGTAATTAGCTGATCTACTAGTGAAAGCACTGTTGGATAATCTTTACGATAAGCAGCCATTCTAACTTTAAACGCTTGCACAAAATCTTTAGAAACAAACGTACGAGTAGACGTATTTGCAGCATTAGTTGTGAGTGATGAAGCAAAATTAAGATCTGAATTGATTAAAGCAAAAACTTCTCCATTTGTGTTTCTTGGCAATTGTTGTGTTACTAGAGGAATAAAGTCCAATTTAATTACGCCTAATGCAGCATCGCTACTTAAATCAGTTGAAAAATGGCTTAACAATACAAAATGACCCCAAGCTCTTAATATGTGCGCTTGTGCTACAATGTTGTTATAGTTAGATAGGGTTGAAGCCGTTGGTGTTATATTTGCAGCTGCTTCTAAAACTCTATTGGCACGGTTAATTAATGCATAGTTCGAATTCCAGATTGCCGTAGCATCTGCTGAGCCCGTATTTAAGTTAAATATATATTCTCCTCCGTTTAAACCTTGTCCTCCATTAGCAAAACCAATGGCAACTTCATCTGTAAAAACAGTACTAAAAGCGATAGGGTTTTCGCCGGCAATTGCTGCGTAAACTCCATTAAGTCCTAATTGTAAATCGTCTACGGTTTGAAAAGTAACCGCTGAACCTAGTTCACCTGGTTGAACAAGGTCTATTCCATCTGAACAAGACATGAACAACGAGAACATTACTGTGAATAAAATAAAATTAATTTTTTTCATATTTTTTTATATTAAAATTCTAAATTAATTCCTACTGATACTAATTTTGGCGTAGGATATTGATATTGGTCGGAAATACGTGGACTTTCAGCATCCCATCCTCGCCATTTAGAGAATGTAACCATGTTTTCTCCCTGAAGAAAAAGTTTTACCGTTTTGAAAGGTGTTTTTGCTATAACTTTTTTAGGAAAATTATACCCAACAGATGCAAATCTTAATCTTACATAAGAGGCATCCATAAGATATCTGTCAGAGTTGTTTTGCGAAGAAAAATTAGCGGCTTTCAAACTTGGAATATTAGTATCTCTATTAGTAGGAGTCCAAGCATTTAGCATATCAGAGCTAAAATTGAAAATTCCAACATTACTGCTAGGATTCTGTAATCCTTGTAAATCGAAGTCAATTCTATATACTTTTGCTGCATAAGAAAAGTTTGATGTTACAAAAAATCCTTTATAACTAGCATCTAACCCAAAACCACCTTGATACATTGGGAGTTTTGATTTACCAGAAAGAACTCGGTCAGTAACAACATCAGGAGCTTCAGTTAATGTTCCGTTAGCTTTCAAGAAAAGCAAATTACCGTTCGCAGGATTTACTCCTTGGTATCTAGTGACAAAATACTCATCAATCATTCTACCTTCTTGAACAACCGTATTCCCATTATCAATTACACCAGTAGTTCCAGCGACATCAATAATTTTGTTTTTATTGTATGCTCCATTGAAATTTAAAGTAAGGTTCAGTCCATTTTCGCTTTTAAGTAAATCATAAGATAAAGTTGCTTCAACTCCTTTATTCTCAAGAGCACCATAGTTAGCAAATATAGTTGAAGTTGCATTAATTGCTGATAAGGGTACTGGTAAATACAAATCAGTTGTTTTTTTCTGATACACATCAAATGTACCTCTTAATCTTTGTTTAAAAACTTCAAAATCAAGTCCAATATTAGCTTGTGCTGTTTTTTCCCAACGTAAATCTGGCACCGCTAATTGCGCTAGTATAAAAGACTGTGTTCCATTGTAACCAGTACCTGAAGTAAATAACTCTCTGGTGTTGTTAAGTGCTCCAAATGTTGAATTTACAATGTCTTGATTTCCTGAAGTACCATAAGACCCTCTTAATTTAAGTGCTGAGAATACAGATCCTTCCATAAAAGACTCTTTGTCTATATTCCATCGTCCACTTACAGAATAGAAAGTACCCCATTTGTTAGAAGATGCAAAACGAGAGGAAGCATCTCTACGAATAGTAGCCCCAATACCATATTTACTTTTATAATCATAATCAGCAGTAGCAAAATACGAGAACAATCCTGTTCTAAATGTATAAGCTGCTACAGTTGGCACAAATCTGTCATTAGTAGAATTGTCTAATATGTATCCTGTTCCTGCTCCTGGCGAAGTGGTTTTAGGATTCAAACCAGCTTGTGAAAAGCTAAAGCCATCTTTATGCGCATCGATATACTCTATATAAGCAGCCGCACTAAAAGTGTGTATGTCATTAAATATGTGGTTGTAATTTAATCTAGAAGTAGATTTAAAAGCTAAATCTCTATCAAAAATATGAGCTTCTCTTTCATTCGCCACTGCTGCGGTTGCAAAAAGTAAGGAGTTAAAAGATATTGGATGTTGCCAAGAATATTGTGTAAGTTGAGTATAATCTACAGATAAGGAGGTTCCAATACTAAGATCTTCGGTTAATTTATAACCAGCATCTACATTAGCTAAGCCTTTAAATTCTTCAACAACATTTTTAAACGTTTTTAATTTGTCAATAAGCATTAATGGTGTTAATGCCAAGGTGCCTCCATTTGAATAATCAGAAAAAAGTTTAGCACTTGTAGTATAATCAGAAGGTTTAATATAAGGTAAACTATTATTAGCACCTAATACAAAATTTTGATTAACCCCTCCTGTACCAAGTGCCCCTGGAACATTACTTCTTGAAAAATTGATTGAAGTATTTGTAGTATAAGTAAATTTGTTATTATCAGATTTGCCGCTTACGTTACTTCTAAAACTAAACCTTTTTAGATCAGATTCTTTCAAAATTCCTTGTTGATCAAAATATCCAAAAGAAGTAAAGGAAGAAACATTTTTACCTCCAGAAGATAATGATAATGCATGATCTTGACTTAGACCTGTTCTGAAGAAATAATTATTCCAATCAGTAGTTTCCATAGCAGCAATTTGCGCATCGGTCATCGGAGCACCAGCAGTACCTCCGGTAAAACCTAAACCTTTACCAAAAGATCTTTCAGTAGTAAGATATTGTTGAGCGTTCATTAATTTATACTTGGTAGGTTGTAATTTTGAAAAACCAGTTGTTGATGTGTATTTAACAGCAAGTGGTGCTTCAAAAGAAGCTTTTTTGGTTTTAACAATGATTACACCATTTGCACCTCTATTACCATATATGGAAGTTGCCCCCGCATCTTTAAGAACTGAAACAGATTCTATATCATTAGGGTTAATGGTTCTGAAATTGTCATTGTTCAAAGGAATTCCGTCAATTACATATAAAGGTTCAATTTTACCAGTAACAGAACCTGTACCTCTAATAATAACCTGACTGTTCCCTCCTGGTTGTCCTGTTCCTGAAGTAATATTCAAACCGGCTACTTGAGCTTGCAAAGTTTGAATAAACGAAGCATTTGGTCTGCTCTCTATGGTTTCAGAACTTACCGTTGTTGAGGCAACATTAGACCTTGATTTTATTCTTGTAACACCATAGCCTTGTACAATTACCTCTTCAAGATTTGAAGCCTCATCTTCAAGTTGAATGTCAATTTTGTTATTAGTCCCTACAACTACTGTGGCTGTTTTGGACCCAACAATTGAAATAAGCAGTTTTTGTCCAACTGCTGCTTTAATGGAATACTTTCCATCGAAGTCAGTTTGTACCCCTTTACCAGTACCTTGTAAAATAACATTTGCTCCGGGTATTGGCATACCATCAGTTTTTGATGTAACAGTACCTGAAACTGTTTTCTCTTGGGCAAAAGAAAACTGCATTGATGACACTAATAATAGCGTAAAAATCCATTTGAATTTTGATCTCATATTAATTTATTTGAATTAGTTATGGCGTAAAAGTATTAATTAATTGTTAATTAATCAACTAATTAAATAATTTTGCTAAAAAATGTTTTAAATTATTGGATTTTAGTACTTTATTGATAAAAAATTCTCTAAAACACTAAGATAAATACACCAAAAGTGTAGATTGACGGTATATTAAAAGGAAAGATTGTATATAATTTATACCAATTTTACAGTAAAGTTTATTTAAAATGAGGCTATTAGTCTGTGAAGCCAACTTTTACCTTGTAAACATTAGCCAACGATGTTTCCTTAAATAAAATGGAAGTTGAGTCTCAAAATTTTTGCATTAAACAAGGAAAATCTAATAGTCAATCTCCATATTATAATCATTTTAAAGATTGACTAGAAGAGAATACAGTTTAATTTTTTAAGATTTTCCAAACAGACTGCTTGTTTCCTTGTTTGATTTTGAAAATATAAAACCCAGGGATTAAAGTAGTAACATCTATTGTATTAACAAGGCTGTTATGATTAAGCTTTTTATTAATTTGCTTGGCCCCTAACAAATTGTAAACTTCAAGATACATTTCTTCGGGAAGATTGGATTCAACAGTAATATTAATTAAATCATTCATTGGGTTTGGCCATATGTTCAAAGATTTAAAATTAATATCATTAACTGCTAAATTACTTTGATCAATACCCGAAACTATTAAGGACAAATCTTGACTTCCTCCAATTAAATTTCCTTTATGGCTAACGGTAATCGTATAGGTGTCAATTCCTGGTGTATTTATTTCAATTTTTTCAATATTATCCACATTATTATCTGCACGAATTGCTGGATTAGTATTTATATTGTCTAAACGCCATGGGTAATAAACTTGATTTCCTTTTGTAATTCTTATATCCAAATCATTCACTAATACAGGAGTAGTTAAATCTATCTCGCTTTCATTAAACACTCCTGCTCGATCAGTCCATGAGATAGTCGCCACCAAAGGTTGATTGCCTTTTGACTTAACTATTTTTGTGTAAGTTTGATTATTCATCAAAGGAGATGTCCTTGAATCAAATTCTTTAATAAAAACTTCCTGATTAGCTAAAGCAGCATTTGTAATTAGTCCTACTGCTTTTTCAGCATTCAATAATCCCCATCCAAACCTTGAATCTGGTCCGTCAGAATCTCCTGCTTCATCAGCGCTATGAGCTACTATACCTCTTAACGTTGCAGAACGCATAAAATCAGAATTTATATTCAAATAATGTTGTTGAAGCAATAACAATGTTCCTGTAACACCAGGTGTCGCCATAGAAGTACCTGATAATGTGGCATATGCTTTGTTGCTGACGTCATTCGTAGTTGAATATACATTAACTCCTTTTGTGGAAATATCTGGTTTAATTCTGTTATCATCAGTTGGTCCCCAACTGCTAAAATTAGACATTACCACACTGCTAGGCCCAACATATCCAACAATATTCAGTCCTTCAACTGCTGCTACAACAATCGCATTTTTGGACGTGCCAAAATCGGTTAACAAATCATATCCATTCTTTAATCCATTAACAGGAAGTGTTTTATTTCTATTATTTCCAGCTGCAATAACAGGCTGAAAATAAGGAGCATCAAAAGTTATTTGATCTATATTTCGTGAACTGAGTCTGTATGCACCAAAAATATATTCAGGAATACTAGAAGGTACGGAAGTGTCTAATCCATAAGAGTGATTGGATACTAATAATCCATTATTTACTGCTAAACTTGCCATTTCTGCCAAATCATTCGTCCAACTATTCACATAAGCATAGGCTTCATAAGCTATTCCTCTGCCTGAATTGGCAACCGATTCAACTCCTGAACTAATTATAGTCCCTGTCACATGTGTGGCATGAGGGGAAGTGGGATTTGTACTATTGTCAAAAACAAATGCTCTTCCTCCAAAATCTGAATGATTAATATTAACATTATTTTGATCCCAAACGCCTACAAATAAATCTTTTCCAGTGAGATTTAAACCTAAGCCACCGTTTAGTTGGAGTTTATTGGCTCTTGAGGTAAATGCCGAACCTTGATTATCTGCTACACGATATAATGGAATTCCGTTTGAAGTGACTTCGTTCAACTCAGAATAATTCCCATCCGCATTTAAAAACGAAATTGGCCAGCTATATTGTTTGGCTAGCCTCATCATTCTTTCATAGCGTATGTTATGTTCCTGATCAAATTGATCTGCTAATTCTTTAAGACTTGAAACGTTTGTTTGACTTATAATTTCTTCTTTTTCTCTATCTGACTGAGAATATGAAACAGTTGAAAAAGAAAATACACTCAATAACAGAGTATTTAAAATAATTTTTTTCATGATATAAATGCAATATTAACTGGCGAAGTTAAACTTAATTTTTAAAAAATATATTTTTAACTGTTAAATATTTTTCTCTGATTTCTAATTTAAATATATAATATTTATTCAGAGCAATTTAAAATTTCACTTATAATGTATTTAGTATTTCGTGGAGTAGTTATACTTTAAATATAAAACATGTAGTGTTTGTTGGCAAAAGGGGTGGAATTAATTACCGTTCTAAAAACTTGTTTTATAGCTAAAGTTTATTATACTGTCATAAAATTTAATTTCTTGATTTTTTGTGTGTCCATTCGCGAGAACTAATTTAAGTAATCCATTTTTGGTGCGCAGGCCAATTCCAAGCCCGATTCCTATTAGGTTGCTTTCATAATTTGAGGAATTGTCTTTATAATAGCCATAATCTAAAATTGAATGGACATACAATTCGGAAGAAATAATATAACGGTATTCCGTAATTAAAGCAGTCATGAAATTGGCTTGCAAACTATTTTCGGCAAATCCACGTATGGATCTTGTTCCCCCAAAACGGTACAATTCATTAATTATGTAAGTGTCACTTTTTAAGAAATAATTATGATAATTAATGTTAAAACAATTTTTAGGGTTCAAATAGAAATTGTGCATAGCATTAATATTGATAAAGGTCTGTTTACTTGAGCTTTCGGTTGCGGATAAATTGGAAACAGCTCTATTTCCAAGACCCAACAGAACGGATATGCTTGTTTTTTTAGAAAAAGTGGTGTTTGCACTATCCGGTCGAGAATATTCTAAATTTGTGGTAAGGAATGAATTTGTATAATCGCTAATAGTGCTATTATTTGTGTTTTGGATATCGCTGGATTCTGTAGATTGGTATCCCAAATAAATTCGGGTTTTATAATCTATAAAATAGCCCAAGTCGATAGCAGTTTTTGTGTTTTGAAAAATACTGTCTTGTTTAAAGATGTTTATTTGAGCCTTCAGTCCGATTGGGGTTTTAAAAAGGTATGGCAAATCGATGCTCGCCTTAAAAGTTTTTTGATTGTTTCCGTCACTTTTCCAGTACAGCGAAAATTGCTCTCCAGCCTTAATTGTATTTTCTAAAATTAAATCTAAGTATCCATTGAAGGTTAATTTATCGTTATCATTGTTGGCAAAACCAATGAACCCATCAAAAGTGTTGGATTTCCTTCTTTCGAGATATACATATACTTTGGTAGTATCCTTTGTGAATAAAATTTCTGGTGTCTTAATTTGATTTACAAATCCAAATTTTTCAAAATCATCTTGAATTTTTCTAACTACATCCTGATTGAAAGTACTGTTGTGGTATTTTCGATTTATTTGTTTTAAATGGCCTTCGGGGAAACTATTTTTTTTATTGCTTTCGGCAAATTTCACCACGATAGCATTCAATTGTCTTTGTTGGCCAGATTCAAATTGTAGATCAGCGTATAAAGAATTATTTTTCCTTTTGATATTGATCAATTTTATTTTTGCAAATGCAAATCCTTTTTGCTCCAATTTTTGCAATGTGCTGTTCAAAAAGAACTCTGTTTCGACGTAAGGGAGAATTAAGGTGTCCTTTTTTTTATCCACGGAAACTAACTCTCTTATCTCGCGATTTCTACCTATATATATATGTATAAATTTTATTTTTTTACCTATGCTGAATTTTGCGATATAACTAGTATCATTTTTTCTTGTGTTTTCAAGTATTTGATTATCTAAATAACCATTTTTTGACAGTTTTTCAGACATAGAAGTAACCTCGTCAAAAATGGCTTTAACATTGGTGTGACTTGGATTGTATCTTAGGGAATCTATAATTTTATTTTCAGAAGGAGTGCTTCCAATTAGTTGTAATTGAAAATTTTGGGAAAAACAATTTGTCCCAAGGGTTAAAAACAGTAAAATGAAGACTAAAAGTTTCAAGGGAGTTTAAATTTTAATAAATATAACGCAAATATCTATTGTTTGTGATAAAAATCATAATGTTAATTGGTCTTATAGAAAGAGCTATAAAAGTATTGTTTTATTTATCAATTGGAGTTTTACAGTTGTTTCTGTATTTCATTAATAAACAAATATTTACTTCTTGCAAAAATTAATTAATTATGGTTTGTTTAGAAAAAAATAATTACTACATTTGCAACCCCGTAAAAAGCGGGAAGTTTAATATATAAGAAATTTTTAGTATTAATTATGCCAACAATTCAACAATTAGTAAGAACAGGAAGAACTCAGATAACTAAGAAGAGTAAATCGGTTGCTTTAGATTCTTGTCCTCAAAGAAGAGGGGTTTGTACGCGTGTTTACACTA
>CAMAQD010000016.1 GCA_945860385.1 Flavobacterium psychrophilum | reverse complement strand
CATCAAAATAATATAAAAACAGAAAAATTATGGAAGAATTATTATGTAAAAAGTCCTATTATTGTAAACCAATAACAGGACTAAAATTGAGTTGTAAATCTATTTTAGGATTAAGTATAAATATGTAAACTTATTTTAGGACGAGACAGATTGCCGCGCTGCACTGCGTTTCGCTCGCAATGACGGGGGACAGAAAAGGGTTCCTCTTAGGGGTGATGGTTTGGAATTCTTTTTTAATTTTTGAAAACTTCGTTAGGACTCCTGCTAAGCGAATTTTTGTTTTATAAGAAATTATATAAGATTAGATAATAAGTTAGTATTTATTTTATTAAATTTATTTTAGTTGCCTATTGGAGTGGGCACGGATTGCAAATCCGCTCGATTGGGGAAATCAACGTTATTATTCAAGAAAAAGTTGGACCTAAAACCAGAATTATTAATACAGTGAGTCTGAATAAAAATCTTGGTAAATCTTTATCAATTACGCTACTGATTTCAGAATTTGAACTTGAGGGAAATTCTTGAAAAATATACGTGTTTATTACTATTTCAAATTTATGCAAACACCTTTATGATCCGATAACTTTTTGTCAAGATTCCACTCGTGGATTTCTACGTGAGCTTTGCCAATAAATTCTTGGCTGATGGCAATATGGTCGATGGTTTCTGGCAAATGATGGGTTAGGTTTTTGATTTTGTTTTCTAGAAAGGAGTTGTTGAGTTCGTTTCTGCCCCAATTGGTGAAGTAATACTTATCAGAAAAAGTTATGTTGTAATCTCCAATAATACAGATGTTGTGATTTTTTGACATTGAATTGAAATCGATAATTTGTTTTGGGAGGTCTGTTTTGAAGTTTTCATTTCTATTGCCAAAGATTCCAATTATGGTGCCGTAAACCAAAAGATTTCCTCGTTCGGTTTTTATTTCAGCGCAACAACTGGTATATTCATCATAGGTTGGTAACTGATTTACAATTTCATATTTGGAATAAATTTTCACTCTTTTTTCAGAAGGCTTGTAATATTCCGGTTGGATTTCAGATACGCTTTTTGTTGCCATTTGGAAAGGGTAATTTTTAAGATTTACCCTTTCATCGTACTCTGTTAACACTACAATATCGGCGTTTAGGTTTTCTAAAATTGATATGATTTTAGCGGTTTCTTTTGAATATTTTAATCTCTCCAGATTCCAAGTTGCGATGGTCATAAAATGTCACATTAAAGTTGGGTTTCATTTTTAAAAACTTCGTTTAGGACTCCTGCCAATCGGATTCCTGCTTTTAGGATTTGATTTTCGATTAATGGAACACTAGCCTCTACATACTCTTCGTTGATTTTGTTTCCCCCGGTTTTGTAGGCTTGTGGTAAATAGGCTCTGGAATCTGTTGCCCAAGCTACTACATCAATGTATTGGAGTGCTCGCATTTCATTCACTGAATATTGGTTTGCGTTGAGGCAATCTGGCAGGGTAATTTTTTTGTACTCAATTATACCTGAATCCCACAAGGAGTGGAGGTTTGTGCCTTTGAAATTGTAGTTGATTTGCATGGTATTGCCTCCTTTGTCTTCTCCATAACCTACGTGTAAGGGTTGGTGTAAGTCTCCGATTAAATGAAAGAGGATTTTTATTTTAAGGTTGATTTCCTCTTTGGAGAGCTTCTCCTTGTTTTGCAATTCTTTGATGGTTGTATTTAGTTGAAAAATGATATTGTCTCCATTAGTTTCTACAACACTCTCCCCTTTTTCGAAATTTACATAATGGTAGGCTCTCATATAGTCGTAGGAATGGTCACTTTTCACATTGTCCATCCAGTTGGCTGCGTCTTCGATGGTCATACCGTTTAGGTATTTCAGGACCTCACTCTTGGTGTTTTTGTCCATATAATTGAAAGCCACCTCCGCTACTAAGGCGTGGCCTTTACTTCCCCAGGCGAACGATTTGGAAGGTGAAATTAGTAGTGTCAGTAAAAATGCAAGGGTAATCAGGACTTTGTTCATTGAATTTGTTTTTTGGCAAATATAGGTGTGATCGCCAGGTTGGAGCGTTAATATTATATTAATAGTTTTTTGGGGGGTCTTAAATGCAATAGTTTTTCTTGCTTAATTTTCCAATGGTTGTCGGGGGGAAACTCCATTACGTTCATTTGGAGTAACAAAGAAATTTGATGGATGTGATTTTTTTTAAAAAAAAGAAGGCCAAATGTGGGAAACCGTAAAATAGGACGATTTCAATAGTTTACATTTGAGAATTATTAATTTAAATCATATAAAAATCAGAGCTTGTTCGAATTACTATCTGTTTTTTGCTTGATTAAAAAAACTAAAATTTATGAAAAAAATCCTTTTAGGACTATTGTTATGTTTTTTTATTAGTGTCCATTCTCAATCCATTTCCAAGCAAGTTATTGGGACAGCGGGAAAGACACAAGCAAATTCAAACCTTAAAGTTTCGTGGACAACTGGCGAACCAGTAGTGGGTTTAATGACCGCTAGCGGCAATCAATTGGGAAATGGATATTATCCTGCGATGAAGATTAGTGCATTGAAAATAGAAGACAATGCTTTGGACTTACAAATAAAAGTCTATCCCAACCCAACAACGCAATTACTTTATGTTTCTCATCCCGATTTAAATTCCTTTTTAATACAAATTACGGATTTGAGTGGCAAACAAGTTTATTCAGACACTATCAACAAAGACCAACCTTTGGATATTTCCAACTACACACAAGGGATGTATCTGATAACAATTGAAAACAAAGAAGCAAACAAAAAAAACACTTATAAAATAATCAAGAAATAAAAAACAAATGAAAAAACTTTTTACCTTTTTAGCATTTATTATTACAATAGCAATATTTGCGCAAGCTCCACAAGGTTTCAATTATCAAGCCACTGTACGTAACAGCTCTGGTGCTTTGATTGTAAGCCAAAATGTGAACTTCAAGTTCAACATTATGCAAAATTCTCCAACAGGTGTTCCTGTTTACTCTGAGACCCATTTTGTTCCAACCGATGATTTGGGTGCGGTCAATTTAGTAATAGGACAAGGAACTCCCACAACGGGAACCTTTGCTAGTGTTAATTGGGGTAATGGCAACTATTATATGGGTATTGAACTCAATACAGGCAGCGGCTTTGTAGCAATGGGAACAACCCAATTATTGAGTGTGCCTTATGCATTGTATGCAAATAGCTCTGGGAATGGCCAAAGCCAAGGAAAAACGTCTATTGTAATTACTGGAAACATTACTGATGCACAAGCAGCAGCACAAATAGCTAAAGAGTTCGGTCCTTACACGGAAAATGTGTATATCCGAAATACTACTGGATTGACAACATTAGATTTAAGTGCGATTTTAAGTTTAATAAATTTAGGTATTTCGGAGAATGCTAATTTGACAACTATTAATTTAAATAATCTTTCCGCTATTTATGAATACTGTAATATTAACGACAACAAAGCTTTACAAGCACTTTCATTTCCAGCATTAACAATAACACCCTCAAATAATGGTGAATTTTCAATTAATCGTAATCCAGTTTTAACTTCAATTAATTTTTCTATGCTTACTAATATATCGGGTGAATTTGGTATAGGATATAATTTATCACTAACCTCCATTTCACTGCCAGTTTTGAATACGGCGAATTATATTAGTATCGGAAATAATAAACTAATTACATCAATTAATCTTCCAAAACTTGCAAATGTATTAGAGGGACTACAAGTAGGAGATAATTTATCATTAACTTCCATTGGTTTGCCCTTCTTGTCTAGTTGTAGTTCCATTTATTTTTATGGTAATGCTTTCCCAAGTTCCCAAATAAATGCATTTTTAAATAAATTTTTGACAGTAACTCCAGCAACTGGAAAATATATAAATTTAAGTGGAAATATTCCATCTGCACCGCCTACGGGTCAGGGAATTATAGATAAACAAACATTGATTACTGCTGGAAATTCTGTTTCTACAGATTAATTTAGAATTACGTAAAATACAAATTTTTATAAAGTAAGACAATGACCAAAAACCCTTTCACAATTCTTAGTCTGAAAGGGTTTTATATTTTAAAGCTTCTATTTGACCTAGCATCACAATTATTAACTATTGAAAATCATTTCTAAAAAATACAAAAAGCAGGTTATTCCTAAAAAGATATTTCCTACTTTTAAACTTTCAAAAAATATAACAATTTTTAAACCTTAATGGCAGCCGAACAAAAACAAAAATTAGAACAACAACTTTGGAATATCGCCAACACCCTTCGCGGGAAAATGGATGCCGATGATTTCAGGGATTACATTTTGGGTTTTATTTTCTACAAGTACCTGAGTACAAAAATGGATTTGTATGCCAACACCATCCTAAAACCAGACGGTTTAACTTTCCAAGAAATAGAAGGACATCCAGAGGAAGCTACATTGATGCACGAAATAAAACAACTTGCCATTGATAAACTGGGGTTTTTCTTAGAACCTTGCGATTTGTTTTCGGAATTAGCACGAAGAGGAAACGCAGGCGGAAAAAACAATTTCATTCTTGGTGATTTAGCCAAAGTATTAACTCATATTGAGCAAAGCACGATGGGTTCTGAAAGCGAAGAAGATTTTGGCAACCTGTTTTCTGACCTCGATTTGACCTCCCACAAACTAGGGAAATCCGAAGCCGACAAAAACGAATTGATTGTAAAAGTCCTCATTCATCTGGATGAAATTGACTTTGATTTAGAAAATACCGACAGCGATGTTCTGGGCGATGCCTACGAATATTTAATAGGACAGTTTGCCAGTGGTGCAGGCAAGAAAGCTGGCGAATTTTATACCCCACAACAAGTAAGCAGCGTTTTGGCACAACTGGTAACAGTTGGAAAAGACAAATTAAAGAGCGTTTACGACCCGACCTGTGGCTCAGGTTCGTTGTTGTTGCGTGTAGCCAAAGAAGTAAAAGAAGTAAGTGCTTTTTACGGACAGGAAATGAACCCTACGACTTACAACCTATGTCGAATGAATATGATTATGCACGATGTGCATTACAAGCGATTTGATATAAAAAACGAAGATACCTTAGAACGCCCAGAACATTTTGATATGCGTTTTGAAGCCATTGTTGCTAATCCTCCTTTTTCTGCTAATTGGAGTGCCAGCCCATTGTTTATGAACGACGATCGTTTCTCTGCTTATGGGAAACTCGCACCTAGCAGCAAAGCTGATTTTGCCTTTGTGCAACATATGGTACACCAGCTTGACGATAATGGAACTATGGCAATTGTTTTGCCCCACGGTGTTTTGTTTCGTGGCGGTGCCGAAGGACACATACGGGAATATTTGATTAAAGAGAAGAATTACTTGGATGCCGTAATAGGTTTGCCAGCCAATATTTTTTACGGAACGAGTATCCCGACTTGTATTTTGGTTTTGAAGAAAAAGCGTACCGATGCCCAAAGCATTTTGTTTATAGATGCCAGCCAACATTACGAAAAGGTGAAAACCCAAAACGTGTTGCGTATAGAGGATATTGACAAAATTATTAGCACATACGAAAACAGAACTGAAGAAGATAAATACAGCCATATTGCCGATTTAAGCGAAGTGGAAACCAACGATTACAACTTGAATATTCCTCGTTATGTAGATACGTTTGAAGAAGAAGATGCTATAGATTTAAAAGCCATAACCACCGAATTACGAGAATTGGCAGACCTTGGTAAAACAACCGATGCAACCATTGAAGGTTTTTGTGCTGAATTAGGAATTGAAACCCCATTTTAATGAGTACAGCAACTTTACATAGAGAAAAGAAAAATGACTTTGTTCCTAAATTAAGATTTCAAGAGTTTGGGGAGTATTGGAAAGAAACATTATTAAATGACGTAGCCGAATTTAGGAAAGGAAAAGGAATATCAAAATCAGATATTATTGACGATGGCGATTTAGAATGTATTCGTTATGGCGAATTATATACAACTTATAATGAATTAATAGTAAATGTTGTTTCTAAAACCAATTTGCCTTTAAAAGGTTTAGAATTAAGTGAATATAATGATGTAATAATTCCTGCTTCAGGAGAAACACAACTTGATATTGCTACTGCTTCGTGTGTATTAAAATCTGGAGTTGCTTTGAGTGGTGATTTAAATATTATTCGTTCTTCCTTGAATGGAATATTTCTTTCATTTTATTTGAATAACAAGAAAAAGTTAGAAATCGCAAAATTAGCACAAGGTTCTTCTGTGGTTCATTTATATAGTAGTCAATTAAAAAGTTTAAAACTAAATATTCCAACTCTCCCAGAACAACAAAAAATAGCTTCTTTATTAAGTGCTTTTGATGAAAAAATCCAGCAACTTTCTCGCAAAAAAGAATTATTAGAACAATACAAAAAAGGCGTAATGCAACAATTGTTTTCAGGCAAATTGCGGTTTAAAGATGAGAATGGAAATGATTATGCGGATTGGGAGGAAAAAAAGTTGGGAGAAGTTTGTGAAAGTATTAAATCTGGTAAAAGTAGTTCAAAGGAAAATGGAAAGTTTCCTTTATATGGTTCTACTGGAATAATTGGTAATTGTGATGAGTATTCGCATTGTGGAATTTATATTTTAATAGCAAGAGTTGGAGCGAATGCAGGAGCGATAAACTTGATAAATGATAAATTTGGAGTTTCTGATAATACTTTAGTTTTAAATTGCGGTAAAGATTCATTGGTGAATTATTTATTTCATTATTTAGATTTTTATAATTTAAATCGACTTGTATTTGGTTCAGGGCAACCACTTATCACTGGCGGTCAATTAAAAGTTCTAAAATTGAACTTACCTTCTCTTCCTGAACAACAAAAAATAGCTGATTTTTTATCGAGTATTGTTACTAAAACGGAAAGTACGAGTCAACAAATCATCCTAATGCAAAGCTTTAAAAAAGGCTTGTTGCAGAGGATGTTTGTGTAATTGTTTTTAAATTAAAAATTACAAAATGAAAAAAGGAGATGTACATTATATAGTTTTTACCAATGATGGTCAAATTGAAAAAATAAATTCAATTGATGATTATTTTAGGCAAGATGTGAAATTAATTTTAAAAAGAACTTTTATAAAACATTCAGGAGGTCAACATTTATTTGAATATTTTAGTAATCAAGTTTTAGATGCAAAATTAAAAATAGTTAAAAGTAATTCGTTTAAATGGAATACTTTAAGTTGTAAAATAATTTTAGACGAATGTTGGACATCATACGACATTAATAAAGTTTTATTTTCGGTTTGTTTACTTCTTGAAGTAAAAGACCATTTGAAATTAAAAAATACATATACTATCGATATGGCTCCTCAAAATGTTTTTGAAAATTTTAAACATAATCTTGAAATTATAGATAAAGTAGGAACACATCAAGGTTTTATTGAAATTCAAAAATTAGAAAATGAATTAAGAAGATTAGAAATAAAATATAATAAGTTGAATCGTGATTTGGCTTCTAGTAAAAAATAGGTCAATCACAATAAATGTTTGTTAGATTATGAGCCATCAATCCGAAGCAGTACTAGAAAACAACTTAATCAAGCAATTGCGGGGTTTGGGTTATGCTTCTGTATCCATTCCAGATGGGACTGCTTTGGTTTCCAATCTACAAAGCCAATTACAAGTTTTTAACGAAACCACTTTTACAGCCAAAGAGTTTGATGCAATCATCAATCATTTAGCCAAAGGCAATGTTTTTGAAAAAGCCAAAACACTTCGAGACCGTTTTCAATTGACCAAAGAAGATGGAACTTCATTTTATGTTCGTTTTTTCAATACGGAAGACAATAGCAAAAATTTATTTCAAGTTACCAATCAAATTAGTTTAGAAGGAAGCTACAAGAACCGTTTTGATGTAACGCTTTTGGTCAATGGTTTGCCTTTGGTACAAATAGAACTCAAACGTTCGGGTATCGAAATTAAAGAAGCGTTTAACCAAATTAATCGCTACCAATTGCATTCTTTTTGGAGTAATCACGGCTTGTTTCAATACGTGCAAATGTTTGTGATAAGCAATGGAGTCAACACCAAATATTTGGCCAACAACAAACTGCAATCGGTAAAGCAAACCTTCTTTTGGGCAGATGCCACCAATAAAAATATCACCGAGTTACCTGAGTTTACCGCTGCTTTTTTAAATCCTAGTCATTTGGTCAAAATGGTGGCGCATTATATCGTGATTAACGAAACCCATAAAGTAATGATGATTTTGCGACCGTATCAATATTTTGCCACGGAAGCGATTATTCATCAGGTTAAAAATTCTAGTGACAACGCCTACATTTGGCACACCACAGGTTCGGGTAAAACCTTAACATCTTTCAAGGCGAGCCAAATTGTGATGGAATTGCCAGAGGTGTACAAAGTCGTTTTTGTAGTGGACAGAAAAGATTTGGATTACCAAACGATGACCGAATTCAATGCTTTCAAAAAAGACAGCGTAGATGTCACGGATAATACACAATCGTTGGTACGACAATTAACGGATAATACCAAGTTGGTTTTAACTACCATTCAAAAATTAAACAATGCGGTTTCTGAACGTTTTGCAGGTAAAATAGAAGCCTTACGCCATAAGAAAATCGTCTTTATATTTGATGAATGTCACCGTTCGCAGTTTGGAGAAACCCACGATAGAATTACCAAATTCTTTGACAAAAGCCAGTTAATCGGTTTTACAGGAACACCCATATTTGCAGAAAACGCTTCCAAAAATGAGTTGGGAAAACGTACCACCAAAGATTTGTTTGGCAACTGCCTGCATAAATACGTCATCACCGATGCCATTCGGGATGAAAATGTATTGCGTTTTGGGATTGAATATGTGGGGAAATACAAAAACAAGAGCAATTCTTTTATCGACATCGAAGTCGAAGATATTGACAAACAAGAGGTTTTGGATTCCGAGAAGAGAATCAATAAAATTGTCGATTATATCATTGCTTATCACAATCAGAAAACCTTTAGTAAAGATTATTCAGCCCTTTTGGCGGTAAGCAGTATTAATAATGTGATTCAGTATTACGACCTTTTTCAGCAAAAGAAAGCAGCGGGAGAACACGATTTGCGTATTGCT
The DNA here is from genome assembly GCA_945860385.1 of Flavobacterium psychrophilum. GTDB lineage: Bacteria > Bacteroidota > Bacteroidia > Flavobacteriales > Flavobacteriaceae > Flavobacterium > Flavobacterium psychrophilum_K. The sequence goes on along the minus strand of CAMAQD010000016.1, from coordinate 82,524 downwards.
ACGATTTTCACTTATGGCACGAATGAAGACTCGGAGGAAGCAAAAGATTATCTTCCCGATGATGAAGAATATGATTGGGCTGCTGAACCCAAAGCCAGTTATCAATCTAAGCACACACGAGATAAATTAGAAACCTACATTGGTGATTATAACACGATGTATGGCACCAGTTTTTCAACGAAAGACAGTCAACAGTTTGAGAATTATTTCAAAAATATTAGCCAGCGTCTAAAAGACCGTGAAAAAGAAAACTTCAATAATGAAAAAGATCGTTTAGATATTGTCATTGTAGTCAATATGATGCTTACAGGTTTTGATGCCAAAAAGGTAAATACGCTTTACGTCGATAAAAACTTGAAGCAGCACGGCTTAATTCAGGCGTTTTCCAGAACCAATCGAATATTGGGAGAACAGAAGTCACAAGGGAATATTTTGTCTTTTAGAAATCTCAAAAAGGCCACCGACGATGCCATTACTTTGTTTTCTAATAAAGAAGCCATTGAAGTGGTTACAATGCCCGATTATGAAAAAATAGCGGAGAAGTTTGACGAGGCATTAAAACTTTTACGAGAAATTACACCAACCTACCAAAGTGTAAATGATTTGGAAAGCGAAGAAGATGAAGCCGAATTTGTACAAGCCTTCCGAAAATTGATGCGAGCGATGAACGTGTTGCAATCTTACACTGATTTCGAGTGGGAGGATTTAACAATTGCGGAGCAGGAATTTGAAGACTACAAAAGCAAGTATTTAGACTTGTATGAAAAAGTCAAACGAGATACTGAAAAGCAAAAAACTTCGATACTCGATGACATTGATTTTGAATTGGAATTAATCCACAGAGATCAAATCAATGTGGCTTATATCCTGAAATTGTTAGCCCAATTGAAAGGAACAAAAACGCAATCAGCAGCAGCGGTACAAAGAAAAGCCATTATTGATTTATTGGGTGGCGATATTCAGTTAAGAAGCAAACGGGAACTAATCCAAAAATTTATCGATGAGAATATGCCCCACATCATAGACGGTGACAACATTGAAGACGAATTTGAAAAATTCTGGCAAGACCAAAAAGTTCTCGCATTAGGTAAATTATGTGAAGACGAACATCTGGACAAGGCACAATTCAAATCACTGATAGATGCTTATATCTATAGCGGTAGAGAACCAATAAAAGACGAGGTTTTTCAATGTTTAGACAACAGACCTAGCATCTTGCAGGCCAGAGTAATTGGCGATAGAATCATTGCAAAAATGAAGGAGTTTGTGGAGGTATTTGTGAAGGGAATGGTGGCTTAGAATTCGAAGAATTAATAAATTGATTAAAAATTTTAAATGAGATGTTTAAATCATTATAATTAAAAAAAAGTGAATATGATTCAGTTAATAAATGCAAATGATATTCATTCAGCAGCTGATACTTGGAATGGATTTATATATCAAGGTAAAGTTGCTTTATATCATGTATTAAAATTAATAAACGAAAAAGATAGTGTTGATGGATTGCATTTACAACTTGATTCATTAGAAGATTTTGCGATAATACGATATGAAAATAACGAACCTAAACCAGTAACGCTGCATCAAGTAAAGGCTGTCAAAAGCCATTATTATTCAAGATATAAAGAAGCTTTTGAAAAATTAGAACAAAGGAAAGACAATTACCCTTGTGATGATGAAGCCTATTTTCATTTAGCAACAGAGAATGAAGAAACAAAAGCAGATATTGAAGCTAAGCATTCAAAACTTAAAATTTATGAGTATGATGGTAATCCTTATTGTAAAATTGAAGAGTTGCAAGAGAAAATAAAAGTTCAAGCTAACAATTGTTTGAATAAATTCGGATTAATACATTTATCAAATGATAATTACTTGGAAATTTTATGTAATGAATTAGAGTCTTTAATAACTGATAATATAGTTAATATTCATGCTCAAAACCATGGTCAAAACGGAGACTCAATTAATAAATCTGCATATTATAATACCATTTCATTGAATAGATTTAGAGATAGAATTATTGTAGATTTATCAGGGCTTCAACAGGATAAACAATATTTTATAAAAAAACTTAAAATAGACTTAAACAGATATTTTCAAGAATTTTGCATTGAGTTCGAAGATGAAATTGATAGTGAAGCACAAAAAAAACTACATCTATATTTGGTTTATTTCAATAGTTTAGGCAATCCTCAATTTGAAGGATTTCTGCAAAAGATAATGCCTCACAGACATGTTAAATTTTCAACACTTCAAGAATACAAAGATAATTCTCTACTGATAAATGAAGTAAAAACAGCTTTTTTAAATATTCTTAATGGGATTAGAAATCCAAATGAAATTGACAAAATAGGTTGGACTGATAATCAAAATAAAAAATATTTTCCTTCTAGTATTATAGTTTCAAATTCCCCAGCAAGTAAACAAAGTATATCAATTGACATATTAAACACAGCATTAGATACACTTATTGAGGTACCTTTTAATTCAGATTACATAATTACAGAAGGATGTAATGTAACATCAGTTATAGAAGAAGCAAATAAATCAACTAGAATAAATCAATCGGATATTGATGTCTTAAATGATTCAACATCCTCTGAATATGATAAAATTACTAATTGGAAAAAGATTTCGTTGATTGATTTAGAACAAGCAAAACAAAAACTAAATGGAAACAATAATTAATAACTTATTTCATCAAATCGGTCTAATAAGTAAAGAGTTAAGTTTTGGTAAATTACATTTTTTTGAAAATAAACATTCATATTGGTTAGTAATTGAAACCGAAAATTTAACAGAGGTAATTAATAAACAATCGGACTACTTTAATATTGCAAAAGAAGTAGCTAATAATGAATGGTTTGATAAAAACGTAAGTATGATAATTATTCATAAAGTTGAAAACTTTAACACCATCCAAAATTTGGTTCTAGAAGTAGAAGAGAATCCATATCTTTTTAAAAAACAAATTATTTTATATAAAGATACTGAAGTAGAAAAGTTTAATCAAGCATTAGATTCGCAACAACAAACGATTAAAGGTTTTATTGAAAATAAAATTTTAGAGGAAGAAACATTTATAAAACATAAAGAGAATATCAATAATAATGATTATGAATCACTTCTTTATCGCCTAGCCCATAAAATCCCATTAATAAAACTCAGCATTATCCAAGAGAATGGACTAGTTGCTTTAACTGATAATAATATGCAGAAAATTGAAATTGGTTCATTTGGTGAACTTAACAATTTAATTGATCAAAACTTTTTCACTAGAAGTGTTGAAAATATTGATGAAATGAACTCAGATATTATATACGCCTTTTTATTACCAACATTGAATTCAGATGAAAATTAAAAGAATAGAAATACATAATTTTAAAGTTTTTCAAAATATAAGTATCGATTTTGAATATTCAGATTTAATTGTTTTTGATGGCCCTAATGGATTTGGAAAAACATCGATTTATGATGCAATAGAATTACTATTTACGGGTAAAATAAGACGATTTGATGATTTAAGAGGCAGATTAATTGATGGCAGAGAAAGTTTTTCCGAGCATCCATTTCTATGTGATTATGCAAATGGTGACATATCGATAAAGATTGAATTTCTTAAAGATGTTACTTCACATATCTTAGAGAGAGTTGCGAAAAGAGACGAGTTAATAAATTCAGTAGATTTTAGTTTCTATAAACTATACGTTAAGGATGAATTTACTTCTGAAGAAAAAAGTTTAATTCAAAATGAAGAGGAATATTTAAATCAAATTCTAGGTTCAAATTATAGACAGAATTTTCAGTTTTTAAATTATATTGAACAAGAGGACAGTTTGTTTTTATTAAAAAGCCAAGACAAAAATAGAAAACAACATATATCTCACTTATTTAATGTTTATGAATTTGAAAATAAAATCAGCAAAATAGATAAGTTAAAAAATAAAATCAGTGAATTATGTAACGCTGATAAAAAAAGAGAGATTGATAATTTGCATGAATCAATAAATAAAATCATAGAATTTTTAGCAACAGAATTTAATAATACAGTGTACATAAAATTATTTTCTGAGAAAGAAATTTCATGGGATTTAGAAGAGTTCAACTATCAGAGTAATAGCTACGAAAATCTTTTTAATGAAGATGGTATAATTTCAAGGTTAAAAAAACTTATTGAAAATAAAGGATTATTTAAAAGTTATATTCGAAATGAAAAGATTAATAGCTTAATTCCTGATACTGAAAAAATAGAAAACTTTCTATTATACTATAAATTTCTTCCTTTAAGAGAAACTTTAAGAAATCAAAAAAATGAATATTTAAGTAAAAATAAAATTGTCGAAGATCTAATAGAATTTTCTATTGATAATATTAAGGATGAATCTTTTGAATTTCAATTAGAAGATTTAGATTTTATTGAAGAAGATTTAATTTTGCCTTTAAATGAAGGATATGAATCACTAAGTGTCAAATTAAAAGAGTTAGATGAATTAGAAAGTATTTATTCTAAAATAAAAGAATCCAGAGAAAAATTAGTTGATAATATCAAAAAACTAAAAGAAGCCGAAGATATTGAAACAACTGGAATTTGTTTTTTGTGTGGCTATGATTGGGCTGATATTGATAATTTATTAGAAAATATCGAAATTCAATCAGTTAATCTGGAAGAAATGACTTCATCAAAGAGTAGAATATTTAATGAAGAATTAATTAGATTTAAGGAAGATACTATCCTTCCTGTTATAGAAATTTTAAATCAGAAAATCACTGAAATTAAAGTTGATTTAGTCTTTATAAATAAGTTTTTGTCAATTGACGAAGTGTTTTTTTACACAGTAAAAAAAGAATTTGAAAATATTGATTTTGATTTTAAAGAATATTTAAACGAGACATTAAGCAGTGCAAGTGTAATTGATCTAGAAAATATTATTCCAATATTAAATTCACTTAAAATAGAATTTGAATTAGATGGTATTGAATCTTATTATAGGGAGTTTTTCGCTCAGTATTTCGATAATAAGTTTGATTTATTGAACTCCATAGAGATAAAAAATTTAATCCAAAAAGAGAATTATCTTAAGTATAAATATTCATTATTACAAAACGAAACTCTCGATAGAAACAAACTAGAATTGCTTAACAAAGAGGGTAAGTTTAATAATGCAAAAACATTAGAAGACAACTTGAAAAACTTGAACAACATTTATAAAAAGTCCTTAAAAGAATATCAGAAAAAAGTAATAAAAGACATTGAAATTATATTTCATATATACTCAGGAAGAATTATGCAGGATTTCCAAGGAGGTTTAGGGTTGTTCATTTATTCAGATAAAGATGGTATCAGATTTCAAACTAATCCATCCAAAACTTTTGATGCTGTTTTCTCCATGAGTTCCGGTCAGTTATCAGCATTGATTATTTCTTTTACTCTAGCATTACATAAAAAATATTCTCAAAACAAAATTATTTTAATAGATGACCCTGTTCAAACTATGGATGAAATCAGTATTGCTGGATTCATAGAATTACTAAGAAATGAATTTTATTCAAATCAGTTAATAATTTCAACTCATGAAGATATGGCTTCAGCTTATATGAGATATAAATTCAAAAATTATAGTTTGGTACAAAAAAGGATTAATTTAAAATCTTATTCAGTAAATAAAAATGGCTAATTACGACTTTTCAACTTTAAATGATAGAGACTTAGAGGAATTGACAAGAGATTTACTTTCAAAAGTATTGAATGTTAATTTTCAGTCATTCAAACCAGGAAAAGATAAAGGTATTGATCTAAGATATTCAACAGTAAATGAAGAAAACGAAATAGTTGTTCAAGTTAAACACTACATAGGTTCTGGTGTCTCTAAATTAAAATTGGATTTAAAAAACAATGAAATTCAAAAAGTAGTTTCATTAAAACCTAAAAGATATTTATTTTGTACTTCGTTACCCTTATCTCCACAAGACAAAGATGGTATCAAAAATATATTCAATCCTTATATCCAATCTACATCAGATATTATAGGTAAAGAAAACTTAAATAAATGGTTAGATGATTATCCTGAAATTCAGGAAAGACATTTTAAACTGTGGCTATCATCCATTGATATAATCAAGAAAATAGTAAAAAATGGAGTTAAAGGCAGATCTGAATTTTATAAAGAAAAAATAGTAAAAGAAATTGCAGTATATGTACCAAATAAAACACATAATGAAGCTGTTAATGCACTAAATGACAATCATTTCATTTTAATAACTGGAGCTCCAGGTATTGGTAAATCAACATTAGCCAATATGCTGACTTATCAATTTTTAGCTGAAGATTTTGAATTAGTTTATGTTAGAGAAATTACTGAAGCAGAAGAAGCTTTTTCTCCTGAAAAAAAACAAATATTTTATTTTGACGACTTTCTAGGAGCAATTACTTTGGATTTATATAGTTCAAGGAATGCTGACTCTGCAATTGTGAATTTTATTGAAAGAGTAAGGGATGATAAACATAAAAGATTAATATTAACTTGTCGAACAACAATTTTAAATCAGGCAAAAAATATTTCTGATAAAATTGAAAATTCTAACATTGATATTTCAAATTATGAAGTCAGAATTGAAAACTATACAAATTGGGATAAAGCACAAATTTTGTATAATCATATATACCTTTCAGATATCGAGGATGAACAAAAGGCTATTTTTTTTCATAATGATTTTCATTGGAAAGTTATTAAACATCGATACTATAATCCTAGAGTTATTCAAGACATAACCAAAAAGTGTAATATATTTGATTCAGATTATTCGGAAAAATTTGTTTTAGATATATTAAATGATCCAAAGAAAATATGGGAAAAACCTTTTAATGTTCAGATTTCACAAATTTCTAGATTGTTGTTATTAACGATGTACTCATTAAGTGGTGGAGCTTATTATGTCACAGATGAAAGACTAAAAGAAGCTTTTAATAGTAGAATAAAGCATGAAGTTGTTAATAACAATTATCAAAGGAAAGGAAATGAATATAATTTTGCTTTAAAAGAATTAGTAGGTGCCTTTATCATTAGAATTATTGAAAAGAATAATATAAGATATAGCTTTTTTAATCCATCTATAGAAGACTTTCTTTTTGCATATTTTCAAAATTCTAATGAAGAATATTTGCAACTACTTAAATCATCTGTGTTTTTCGAACAATTCAAATACCGAATAGCAACTACAATAGTTAATGGAGAAAAAAGAATAGACTTTTCTAATAAAAATAACAGAAAAAAATTATATGATGTTTTTAAAGAAAAGAGAAAAATTTTAAAAGGGTATAATAGTGATTCTAATCTTAATATAGTATCTATCCTTATTCGATTATTTAACAAAAATGAAATTGAAGTAGAATTTTTACAGAGAATAAATGATTTAGATATAAGTTATTTAAGTTGGGATGATCGTGATAATTTAACTGAAGTTTTAAAATATATAGCTCAAAATGATTTAGTTCAGCAGATAAATAATTTACCCGAATTAATCAAAATTCTTTCAAAAGATGTTATTTCTTATTATCAAATAAAAAGCCTCTCAAGTCTAATTAAAGAGAATTCTATATATACTGATTTTATCAATGATTCAAAAAAATCTGATTGTGATTATTATAATGAAATCCAGAAAAATATCAATGATTCTTGGGGGAAACTTTCCAATGATTACATTACTGATGCTTATGGTATTGATAAAACTTTAGAGAGAGAAGAGTTAGATGAAATAATTAATAAAAGAAAGGAAGAAGCTAACCAAATTAATAAAGATATTGGATTAGAGGCTTCTGAAGCAATTATTGAATATGAATTTGATAGTTCATCTCAAATTGAATTTAATAAAGAAAAAAATAAGGAGAATGATATAAAAATTCAAGGATATAAAGAAGATACTAGAGATGAAGTTTTGGACATAAATAGACTCTTTAACTCAAATAGTAAAGGTGGAAATTTATTTATGGTTCCTTTTTAATCCCTAGCTATCCAAAGTCTCACGACTTCGGATTTTTTTATCACTACCCTAGCCTGCCCTTAGCCTATTGAATGAAGAAGTGTGAAGGCTTACTCCCTATTTCTCCTATTCTCTCATTAGAGGGTAAAGCGCTATCCTCTGCTCAACAATTAACATTCCTTTAGAAAACTCAAATCAAATAATTCCCTAATTTTAAAAGCTGAATCAAATCGCTGACCTCCTATGTGCTTCTACACCGAACAAACCAAGATCGCCATAGCATTAGAAACCCGGTTCGAAGCAACCCTAGACAAGCCTTTGGAGTTCCATCCCCAAAACCACATTAATGGCTTTGCGTTTCCGAAAACACCCGTTATTACAGACGAAAAACCCCAAATTATCACGCACTACCAATGGGGTTTAATCCCAGCTTGGGCCAAAGACCAAGAAATTCAAAAATACACTCTAAACGCCAAGATAGAAACCGTCACCGAAAAACCGTCCTTCAAAAACTCGGTCAACCAGAGATGCCTCGTCATTGCCGATGGTTTTTTCGAATGGCAATGGCTGGATCCAAAAGGAAAGAAAAAACAGCAATACGAAATAGGGCTGCCCAACCAAGAGCTCTTTGCGTTTGCAGGCTTGTATTCCCAATGGGTAGATAAAAGCACAGGAGAACTCAAAAACACCTACACTATCCTGACTACAGAGGCCAATCCTTTAATGGCAGCAATCCACAACACCAAAAAAAGAATGCCGGTTGTTTTAAAAAGGGATGATGAAGTAAGGTGGTTGGAACATGCACCGATAGCGGAATTTGCGTTTCCGTATGAGGTGGATTTGGTGGCTAGAGCGGTGGGGATGTGAGTGGAGAGGTATTTAATTTCTATTGTTTGCCTGCGCGCCGGCTGGCTCCTTCGCTAAAACAGTCCACTGACCCCCTAGCCCCCTAAAGGGGGAACTAGCAAAGGAGGTTAATCGGTTAATTGCTTAAAAGTTTAAGGGTTTAAGAGTTTAATTGCTATTGTTTGCCTGCGCGCCGGCTGGCTCCTTCGCTAAAACAGTCCACTGGACTGTTTTTTAACGCTCGGCCCGGTTAGTTGATATACTCTGCCTGCGTGCCGGCTGGCTCCTTCGCTAAAACAGTACACTGGACTGTTTTTTAACGCTCGGCCCGGGCTGCCAAAGAACGCAACGCTCTGCTTTACTGGAAAATTGTTGCTAAAAAGTAGGCTTTACTGGAAAATCGTATGTATTTAATCATTAAAATAGCCTTTTAGTGGAAAATACAAAAAGACCTTAATGACCTTATAATGGAAAATATTTGCGATAAATAGGGTTTTAATGGAAATTAATAGCTATTTTTGAAGTATAAAAGCATTTCTAATGGAAAATAACATCCCAATTCACCTTCAGGAAGTACTTTTTGCTTCAAGCAATACGGCAATAAGCAGACAATTAGGAAAACTGGAAGAAACGGGGCAAATAAAAAAAATTGCTCCTCGTATCTACACCTCCAATTTCAATGAGTCTTCCCCCGTAATTATTAGAAGAAATATTTTTACTATTCTAGGAAAACTATATCCAGGGGCAGTATTAAGTCACCGTTCCGCTTTGGAATTCAAACCAACAACGGCAAATCAACTATTTGTAACCTATACCTATACCAAGAAAATTGAACTGCCGGGAATAACCATTCGTTTTATGGAAGGACTACCGGCAATAGAAGGAGACAATCCCTTTTCGGGAGAATTATTTGTATCGCAACAAGAAAGAGCTTTTTTAGAAAACCTACAATCTTCGCGCCAAATTGGACCAACATCCAAAACCATTACCCTGCCGGAAATCGAAAATAAATTAGAACAAATAGTACAAGTAAAAGGAGAAGAAGGACTAAACCAATTTCGGGACAAAGCAAGAATAATTGCCAACAAATTAGGGATGCATACCGAATTTGACAAACTCAACAAATTAATAAGTGCCTTACTAACAACAAAACCTTCCAAAATACTCACATCGCCATTGGCAGTAGCCAGAGCTTTAGGGAACCCTTACGACAAACACCGCTTGGAATTATTCGAAAAACTGTTTATAGAACTGCAACAACAACCTTATAAAGAAATTCAAGACAGGAATAAAGAAACCAATGCCTTTAGAAATTTCGCCTTCTTTGAAGCCTATTTTTCCAACTACATCGAAGGAACTATTTTTGAAATTGAAGAAGCTAAAAGCATCATTCAAACCGAAACACCAATACCCAATCGGGACGAAGATTCACACGACCTATTAGGAACCTACAGATTAGTAAGCAATCAAACGGAAATGAGTACAACACCTTCAAATCCCGATGAATTACTGAACATACTACAATACAGGCATCAAATACTTTTGGGAGCCAGAACTTCCAAAAAACCAGGTCAATTCAAAGACAAAAACAACCAGGCTGGCGAAACACACTTTGTTGACCATACCTTGGTAAGAGGAACAATACTAAAAGGATTTGATTACTACCAAGCACTGCAAGAACCATTCGCAAAAGCAGCCTATATTATGTTTATGATAAGCGAAATACATCCCTTCTTGGATGGAAATGGCAGAATTGCAAGAGTGATGATGAATGCCGAATTGGTAAAAGCAAACCAAACTCGAATCATAATTCCAACAGTGTATCGAGATGACTATTTAGGAGCATTAAGAAGACTAACAAGAAACGATGATCCGGCGGCCTATATCAGAATGTTGCAAAGAGCACAAGAATTTAGTGCTTCACTCCTGGCAACTGATATGCAAGTATTAGAAAATCATTTAACCGCAAGCAATGCCTTCAAAGAACACGACGAAGCCAAACTGAAAATAATTCCATTGCAATAAAAGCAAGGTCTCGGTTTTCGGTTTTCGGTTATCTATTATCGGTTTTCGGTTAATTGCTTAAAAGTTTAAGAGTTTAATTGGCTGTGGGTTAATCTGTTAATTGCTATACTTTGCCTGCGCGCCGGCTGGCTCCTTCGCTAAAACAGTCCACTGGACTGTTTTTTAACGCTCGGCCCGGTTATCGGTTTTCGGTTATCGGTTGTGAGTTATCGGTTAATCGGTTAATTGTTTAAGAGTTTAAAAGTTTAAGAGTTTAATTGCTATTGTTTGCCACCGCGCCGGCTGGCTCCTTCGCTAAAACAGTCCACTGGACTGTTTTTTAACGCTCGGCCCGGTTTTCGGTTGTGTGTTAATTGGTTAACTTGTTAGTTGGTATTGTTTGCCTGCGCGTATTTTTCTTAACAAATCAACAACAACCGATATTCCCCTTCCTTTTCTATGGGGGCTCTGTGAATACAAGGCAGCACCTGTTGTTCCGGATGATCTACCGCCAAGCGCCAAAGATGACCTACTCCTAAATTAACTGGTTCTGCCTGGGGTTGCGCCTGATAATGCAAATCAAAATAATTTTCCTTTAAAAAGTCCTCCAATTCCTCGGATGGGCCGTTGTGTAGGGCTGCCAACTTTTGTCGAATTTCAGGAATCAGGATTTTTTGTTCCGCTTGGTCGTTCGCAATACTATCACTTGCGGCTCCGTGATAGGTACACAAAAAAGTATCGGTGGCAATGGGCGAACGATCTACGTGATACGAATACACATCGGTGGAGATGAAATCGAACTCCTCGTCCCGTTCGTAACACTTCAATAAATTCAGCGATGGAGAAGCTCCGAAATCAGTTAGTAGCTGTAAATCGTTTAAGATTATTTCCCTGGCTTTATTTCCCTTTTCGGATAGCCGGAGTGCCAATAGGTCTTCAGGATGCACTTCGGTTATATTTTCTTTTAGTTGGAGTTGGTTTACAAGTTCTTGAAAATCGCCTTCTACATTTCGGTACCAGCACAGGGCATTCGTTTCTCCTTTAAAAGCGGTCTGTATCAGTTCCGAGAAAGTGGCTACTATTCCTATTTGGTTGCTGTCAGAAAATGTATTGCTCATAGTAGGGTATTAAGAAGCTAGTTCTTTAATGGGTTACAAAATTACGGAATTGTTGGGAGTTATCGGTTGTGGGTTGTGGGTTAATCGGTTAATTGTCTAAGGGTTTAGGAGTTTAAGAGGTTTAATTAGGCAACTTTGCTTTGATTTCCTGCATATCGTTTTGCATCTTTCTGATCATCATTTCTATATTGTTGGCTCCCGAAGTTTCTGGTGTAAAATTTTCTCTTTCCAGACTTCCGGCATATTCCCATATTTCGGCAATATCCGAAAACTTGATGTCATACGGCTCATAGAACGTATTGTCGGAACGCATTACGAAAGCATTTTTGCCGTTTTTGTTCAATCGCTTGTAGACCATTTCCTGATTTTTGGTAATGACGATATAGGTTTTACCGTCCATAACCTCACCTATTTTTTCGACATACCTGCCCACAATATAAGACTTGTCATTGTGTGGTGGCATCGAGTCTCCATCGACGGGAAAGGTTCGGTACTTGTCGTTTTTGTTGAGCCAAGGCAAATAAATATGGTCCAGTTCAGAGATGAATGTGGAGTCCGAATAGCCTCCGGCAGCATAACCCGCTTTGACTTTGTGTGTTACTATCTCAATATAATTATCCTGATTTCTGTCGATTGTAATGGGTAGCACAATCCTGTTGTCTTCTAATTGCACTAAATTATCGATGGAAATTTTCCGCAAATCGACAGTCAAGAGTAAATCAATACTAATGTGGTAGTACTTTGAAATTACTACTAAGGTTTCGGCTGGCGGCGTATTCTTTCCGTACTCGTATTTTTTATAACGGTCAACCGGCAAATTCATTCCGTTAGCCGCTTGTTGTTGCGACAAATTTTGCTTGTTTCGCAACCACCTCAAATTATCAGAAATATACAACATATGTTAAAGGGATTTTAAGTCACTACAAATATAATTAATAAGGGATTAATAATCCTAATTTTGTAAAATAAAATTTCACTAAGCTGTTAGGTGAGATGTCAATTTTAAGAGTTTAAATTTTAAAAGGCCGTTCTTTTTTTGTCCGCCACGACGGATTAAATATTGGTAGCTATTTGATTTACCCGATGTTCAATTGTCTGCTGCGGCGGACTGTATATTTTGCATAAACGCTAATAAAAACGGCGCTCAACATATAGTCCCTACGGGACAAAAGAACTTGGGGTATTTTTCCGCTACCCAGATATAGTCCCTACGGGACAAAAAAACAGCTACCCAGATATAGTCCCTACGGGACAAAAAAACAGCTACCCAGATATAGTCCCTACGGGACAAAAAACAGCTACCCAGATATAGTCCCTACGGGACAAAAAACAGACTGAACAAATTTTTAATAATTTCCTCAGATTTGACAGCTCATCTGGTGGGTGTAATTATTAAAAACAGTTCTCGATACATCCCGATAAAAATCGGGACACTCGAACTGACGAAAAATTATCATTAAAAACTAATTGCGCCCAACGGTTCTCACTAATAAAAATTATAACATTATGTCACGTGCTATTGTACATATGGATTTGGACACTTTTTTCGTTTCTTGCGTTCGCTTAGGGAACCCGCAATTCAATGGGATTCCTTTAATCGTGGGCGGTGGCGAAAGAGGCGTTGTGGCTTCCTGCTCTTATGAGGCGCGGTATTTTGGAGTCCGTTCGGCGATGCCCATTCGGATGGCGATGCAACTTTGTCCGCAAGCCAAAATTGTAAAAGGGGATATGGAATTGTTCTCGAATAAATCGCACGAAGTGACCCAAATCATCGAAGAAAATTCGCCGCTGGTAGAAAAAGCAAGTATCGATGAATTTTATCTGGACATCACCGGTATGGATAAGTTTTATGGCTGTTACAAATGGACCAACGAACTGAGTCAAACCATTACGAAGGAAACCGGACTGCCGATAAGTTTTGCCTTGTCGGTCAATAAAACGGTGTCTAAAATAGCCACAGGCGAGGGCAAACCCAAAGGTAATCTCGAAATCCCGGAGAGCCAGGTTCGTCCTTTCCTGAATCCGCTTTCGATTCAAAAAATTCCAATGGTGGGCGATGTTACGTTTCAATTGTTGTCCCGAATTGGTATTCGAACCATTCAGACCTTGTCGGAAATGCCCATGGAGGTTTTACAAAAAATGATTGGCAAAAACGGGGTAGAACTTTGGAAAAAAGCCAACGGAATAGACAACGCCGCAGTAGAACCGTACACCGAAAGAAAGTCACTATCTACGGAACATACGTTTGAAATGGACACGACCGACCTTCATTTGATCAAGTCATTAATCTCCGGAATGGTCGAAAAATTGAGTTACCAATTGCGAACCGAAGGCTATCTGACCGCAACAGTAGTGGTAAAAATCAGATACAACAATTTCGATACCGAAACCAAGCAAATGCGAATTCCGTACACTTCGTTCGATCATATCCTTTTAAAATCGGCCCTCGAACTCTTCACCAAATTATATACCCGAAGAATGCGTTTGCGGTTAATTGGTATTCGATTCACGGGTTTGGTGCGTGGCACGTATCAAATCAATATGTTTGAAGATACGACAGAAATGCTCTCGCTATATCAAGCCATTGACAAAATCAAAAACCGTTTTGGCCCCGAATCCATTAGCCGATGTTCCGGTAGTATTATCAAACAAAAACTGAAGTGAAAAATAAAGTGAAAAATTATTCTGGCGTTCCCTTCGGTCGGGCTGTACGTTCCCGCTTCCCGATGAAAAATCGGGAGAGCTCCACTTTCATCCCTAACGCATTCCAATAGTTACAAAAAACCAACACTAATGTTCCTCAACTGTCATTCTTATCACAGCCTCCGTTACGGCACCATTCCGCTCGAAGATTTAGTCGAACAAGCTAAAGCCCTCGGGTTGACAGCGCTTGCCTTAACCGACATCAATACGGTTACCGGGATTTATAATTTTACCAAACTTTGTATCGAAAACAGTATAAAACCACTAGTTGGTGTTGAGTTTAGGCAAAACAACCGTCTTCTTTTTATTGGCTTAGCCAAAAACCAAGAAGGCATTGGAGAAATGTGTCGGTTGCTGACCCACCACAATTTAGAAAAAAGTGAATTGCCAGCCGAAGCACCCGAATTTAAAAACGTATTCGTTATTTATCCCATTGAAAACATTCCCCAACCATTGCGGGAAAACGAGTTTATTGGCATTCGTCCACAGGATATTATTACCCTTTTTAAACCCCATTACCAGCAGTATATCCTCAAAGCGGTCGTGCTGCAACCGGTAACTTTCAGAACTAAAAAAGAATTCAACCTGCACCGCATCCTTCGGGCGATAGAAAGCAATACGCTTTTGTCAAAATTGCCAGCATCCGACTATTGTGACACATCGGATCAGATGCTGGATGAAAACAGCTTAGTGGCGAAGTATGAAGAGTATCCTGAAATTTTAGAAAACACAAGGTATTTAATTGACCAATGCAAGTTCGAATTTGAATTCAACAAACCACGGAACAAAAAATTCTATACCAAAAGCAAGGAAGGCGACCGATTGTTACTCGAAAATTTAGCGCAAAGCGGACTCCTGAAACGCTACGGTTCCGATAATGCGGAGGCAAAAGCAAGAGTGCTCAAAGAATTGAAAGTCATTGACAAACTGAATTTTGGCGGCTATTTCCTCATCACCTGGGACATCATTCAATACAGCAATAGCAGGGGTTTTATGCACGTAGGTCGCGGCAGCGGTGCCAACAGCATTGTGAGTTATTGTCTTGGCATCACCAATATCTGCCCCATCGAACTGGATTTGTATTTTGAACGGTTTCTGAACGAAAACCGAAAATCACCACCCGATTTTGATATTGATTGGTCGTGGAGAGAACGCGATGCTATTCTGGATTATATTTTCAAACGATTTGACCCCAATCACGTGGCGTTTTGTGGCACCAATGTCGAGTTCAAATACCGCTCAATTATCAGAGAAGTGGGCAAAGTATTTGGTTTATCCAAAGAAGAACTGGATGAATTATCCAAATCCAAAGGACGCGTCTTGGACAAAAATTCGGTGGTGAAATATGTCGAAGAATACGGGATGATGTTACTCAAATATCCCAACCAACGCAGTATGCACTCGTGCGGCATCATTATTTCTGAGGAACCCATTACCAATTACACCGCTCTGGAAATGCCTCCAAAAGGGTTTCCTATTGTGCAATTTGATATGCACATTGCGGAAGATATTGGATTCGAAAAGTTCGATATTCTCAGCCAACGAGGTCTCGGGACTATCGATGAAGCCGTACGACTGATTGAAAAAAACCGTGGAATTAAAGTTGATATCAACGATATTTCGCTTTCAAAAAACGAAGCCAAATGCAACGACTATCTGAGCAAAGGGAAAACCTTAGGCTGTTTTTATATCGAAAGTCCCGCCATGCGAGGGTTGTTAAGACGTTTGAAATGTGATAATTATAAAACATTAGTGGCGGCTTCCAGCATTATTCGTCCCGGTGTCGCGCAAAGCGGAATGATGCGCGAATACATTTTCAGACACAATAATCCAGATCGATTTGAGTATTTTCATCCCGTGTTTCAAGAGCAATTGGGCGAAACCTATGGCGTGATGGTGTATCAAGAAGATGTTATAAAAATTGCTTTGCATTATGGCGGATTGACTGCTGCTTACGGCGATATTCTTCGAAGAGCCATCAGCGGGAAAGGCCGTTCGCTGGCCGAATTACAATCGGTTAAAGACCAATTTTTTGTTTCTTGCAAAGCGCAGGGCCATCTGGAAAAACTGAGTGAAGAAGTGTACCGGCAAATCGAATCGTTTGCAGGATATTCCTTTTGCAAAGCACACTCGGCGAGTTATGCCGTAGAAAGTTATCAAAGTTTGTATCTCAAAGTCTATTTTGGTATCGAGTTTATGGTGGCCGCCATTAATAACGGAGGCGGTTTTTACAGACCCGAAATTTACATTCACGAAGCAAAAATGAGTGGTGCTACCATACACAATCCCTGCATTAACAGAAGCTTTTATGAGACCAGTCTCGAAGGTACTGATGTGTATTTGGGATTCATGCAAGTCAAGAGTTTACACTATGATTTTGTACAAAACATAATCAAAGAGCGGGAATTAAATGGTGATTTTCAGTCGATAGAAGATTTTATTAACCGAGTGCCAACGGGTTTAGAAAGCATTCAAACCTTAATATTTCTGGGGGCTTTTAGAACTACCAATAAGCCCAAAAGTCATTTGATTGTCGAAGCCAGAATGTTATTAATCAACCATAAATCAGAACATCATAGCCCCAAACTTATTCAAGAACCTACCAAGGAATTTAAATTTCCAGTCATAGAACGTTCCGTTTTAGAAGATGCTTATGATGAATTGGAGATCATGAATTTTCCGGTTTCCAGTTCGCCCTTCGATTTGTTGCAGACCAAATTCAGAAGCCCGGTGGTAGCTGCCAATCTTAATGAATTTATCAAAAAAGAAGTGAAGTT
Source organism: Flavobacterium psychrophilum (assembly GCA_945860385.1). Lineage (GTDB taxonomy): Bacteria > Bacteroidota > Bacteroidia > Flavobacteriales > Flavobacteriaceae > Flavobacterium > Flavobacterium psychrophilum_K. The sequence goes on along the minus strand of CAMAQD010000016.1, from coordinate 65,099 downwards.
GATTGCCTACTTAATATCTATCAAACAAGTGCCTACCAAAGCGGGAATGATGTTTTTCGGGACCTGGATTGATATTAACGGGGATTATTTTGACACCACTCATTTCCCCAAAAGTCTGATTCAATATCCGTTTTACGGAGGTGGTTGTTATTTGCTTTTCGGAATTGTCGAAGTCGATTATCACTTTCCCACCATAACCATTTCAAAAATGGCAAAAATGCCTTTCAAACCTGACCCACGTTATGAAAATGCCAGAACACATCAATTCAAAGCCACCGAACAATTGCGAGGTGATATCAGCACTACCGAAAGAGCGCCCTATCCTCAGGAACACGAAATCAATTTGCCGAGACAAAAAATGTAATTGTAGAAAATAGTACCGAATAGTAAACCAAATGAAAAAACAAGAATACGCGATTGTAGATATAGAAACCACTGGTGGCAATGCCCAATATAGCCGTATTACTGAAATTGCTATCATCCTCTTTGATGGCAAAAAAGTAATAGACCGCTGGGAAACGCTTATTAATCCTCAAAAGGAAATACCGCTACCCATTTTTGCCCTAACAGGCATTAATAACGAGATGGTGCGTGATGCGCCCATTTTTGACGATGTGGCTGAAAAAATACTGGACATGCTTACCGACAGAATATTTGTGGCTCACAATGTCAATTTTGATTATTCTTTTGTGCGTCATCAACTGGAAGAAAGCGGTTTTAAATGGACGGCACGCAAATTATGTACTGTTCGCGCCACAAGAAAAATAAAACCCGGTTTGAGTTCCTATAATTTAGGAAATCTGTGTCGCTCACTGGATATCAAACTCATTAATCAGCACCGCGCTGGTGGCGATGCCGATGCTACTGCTATTTTACTTTCTAAATTGTTTGAATGGGATGTTGATGGCGAGCTTCCAAAAATGATTAAGAATACGGCACAAGACCAAAGGCTTCCTCCTAACCTACCGCCCGAAGACTTTTTGAATCTTCCAGAAAAAACGGGTGTCTATTATTTCTATAATTTTGCGAAGCAGGTTATTTATGTTGGCAAAGCCATCAATATAAAAAAACGTGTTGCTTCGCATTTTACAGGTCACAATATCAATGCACAGCGCCAAAATTTCTTAAAAGATATCCATAGTATTTCATTCGAAATTTGCGCTACTGAACTGATCGCTCTGCTACTTGAATGCACTGAAATCAATACGCTTTGGCCCAAATACAACAGGGCTTTAAAACGCTTTGAGCCCAAATTTGGTTTACTAGTTTACGAAGCACAAAATGGTTATCAATACCTTGCTGTTGGAAAACTTAGTAAATTTCAAACTTGTGTTGAATCCTTTAATAGTATACATGAAGGTATCAATACGCTGCGCTATTTAACTGTGCAATTTGATATTGATACCCGATTTTGTAATTTCGGTGTCAATGAATGTGCAGCATTTGTCCAAGAACCTGTTGTAAAAGATCTTCCACAAATTGACTATCACAATACCCAAGTCGAAAATGCATTAGACCATATAAGAACCCAGAAAGAAAGTTTTGTGATTTTAGACAAAGGACGCTTTACGGATGAACAAAGCTGCATTTGGGTGGAGAAAGGTCACTTTTACGGAATGGGCTACATCACTTCCGATGCTGTAATTTCCAGACCAGAAGATTTAAAGGATTATGTTACACCCTATCGCAGCAATACCTACATCATGCAATTAATTAAAACTTATAAAGAAAAGTATCCCTTTAAAATAAAACAAATTGGAAATTAAACTACCTCGAGGCATAGCCCCAGTGGTGTAACCCAAAATTGCAGCCACGGATTCACAGATTTTAAAAAATCTATTTTAATCTGTGCCTCTGTGGCGAAATAAAAATCAAGCTTCCATTAAATTTTGCAGTATCAAAAAATGATTGTAGCTTTGAAAAAATCGATTGAACAACAATGAAGAAATACTATCTACACAACGGAACTGAAAGCAGCGGTCCTTTTGATATAGAAGAATTAAAAGCTAAAAATATTACTAAAGCAAGCCCTGTATGGTTCGAAGGGATGCTACACTGGAAAACAGCTGGCGAAATCCCTGAACTCAACCACCTTTTTTTAGTAAACCCACCCCCCTTTCCATTGTTTGAAACAGCCGAGCCAACACCCAAAATAACCACCAAAAAAGAAGCCCGCAAAATTCTGGGTTTGTCTAAAAATGTTTTCTTTATCGCTTGCGTGGCTGTTGTGGTATTGATTGGAATCACTGTTTTGAAAAATATTGAAGAAAACAGAAGCCGAGAATTAAGAATCAAAAATCATAAAACCGAAGTCGAAAACTACCAATTGGAACTCAAACAAAAGGAATTAGACGAACAAAAAATTCAGGCGGTCATACAAGAGAAAATTGATGCAGAAAGAGCCACCAAAGCGCTTACGCAAAACACAAACAACAGGCTTTTGGAAATAGAAAAACTATTGGCGGATTACCAAAATAATATGGTGGACACTGAAAAAAAACTAGAGCAAGCCTCCGGTTTTAAGCTTCTGAGAACTGGCGCAGAGAAAAAAGGGCAAATGGAATTGTTGCAAAAAAATATTGACTCTTTTAGAACCGCCATGGATGAACTCAAAAAAGAATCCGATCAATTGAAACTGGAAATGGAGAAAATACCGAAATAGAATCTATTGCAATTTGATGTATGTCAAGCTTTAAATCAATTGAGGTCATCTTGCCACAGATTCACAGATTTAGATATTATTTTAATAAATAAATTCGTTGGATGTTATTCGACATATACTTTTTTAAACTCGTAGAAACCTAGTTTTTTATTGATTTTAATCAGACGTTTCACTTTTTGATAGCGAAACATAGCTTTGTGTAACCAAGACCCAAGATCCAATAATTTTCGGGACGAATAGTCGAAGCAATTGGTCTATCAAACTCTTTTTTCTCTATTTCTTTGTGTTAAAATTTTTATATTTTATTACTAATCGGGTTTTCTATTAATTCAACCCAACGGGTTGAGTAGCATAAACAACTACGCAACACTTTTTTGAATTTCTATTTTTTAAAAATTTGCTTCATCACAAAACATCCTTGTTATAGATAGCATTTGACTCAATTTACATTATTCTCAATATCAAAACCTGAAAATATCAATTTAGAGATATTTTTATCCAAATTCGATCAATTATTATCATATAAATTCGATAAATAGTGATTTTTTTTCAATATTTGTAGGTATCAAATAATGTTATAAAAAATACTTCTGTATGTCCATAAAAATAGCCATTTCACACAAAACAGCTTACAAATTTGATCGAAGTGTAAAGCTATTTCCACATATTTTCAGGCTTAGACCCGCTGCTCATTCCCGCACCCTAATTGAAGGCTATTCGTTTAAGATTTATCCTGAAAGTCATTTTATCAATTGGCAACAAGACCCTTTTGGGAATTATCAGGCGAGAGTGGTTTTTAACGAACCTACTACCGAATTAAGAGTAGAAGTAGAAGTCATTGCCAAACTGAAAGTGATTAATCCTTTTGACTTTTTTGTCGAAGAATATGCCGAAACCTTTCCGTTTGGTTATGATGCTACTTTGTTTAAAGAATTATTTCCCTATTTAGAAGTCAAAGAAAAAGGCGAGAAATTTGATGCTTTTGTGTCGCAACTGACTCAAGTGAAGGACTTAAAAACAGTTGATTTTTTGGTGTATGCCAATCAATTGGTGTTTCAAACTTTAAGTTACAATATCCGACTCGAAGTGGGCGTGCAAACCAGCGAGGAAACGCTGGAAATGCAAAGCGGTTCTTGTCGTGATTTTGCATGGCTTCTGGTACAAGCCCTTCGTAGTATTGGATTAGCCACTCGGTTCGTTTCGGGTTATTTAGTCCAATTGACTTCGGATGTGAAATCACTTGATGGTCCATCGGGTCCTGAAAATGATTTTACCGATTTGCACGCCTGGGTAGAAGTGTATTTACCTGGCGCAGGCTGGATTGGACTCGATCCCACCTCCGGACTTTTTGCAGGCGAAGGTCATATTCCGCTCAGTTGTACTCCCGATTATGAAAGTGCTGCTCCCGTGACTGGTGCCACTGAAATTTGTCAGGTGGCATTTGAATTTGACAATACGGTAACCCGCATTTATGAAGACCCCAGAGTGACCAAACCCTATACCGAAAAGCAATGGGAGGACATTATGGAAGTGGGGAATGTGGTTGAAAAAGATCTGATTGAAGGCGATGTTCGTTTGACAATGGGTGGCGAACCGACCTTTGTTTCTATCGACGATTTTGAATCACCTGAATGGAATTCTACTGCCGATGGTCCTTTGAAACGAAAACTCGCTTATGACTTGGCTTTGCGATTGAAAGGCCGTTTTGCGCACGGCGGATTGCTTCATTTTGGTCAGGGAAAATGGTATCCAGGCGAATTATTTCCGCGTTGGCAATATGCTTTGTACTGGAGAAAAGACGGATTGCCCTTATGGAAAAATGATGCATTGATTGCCAAAGAAGACGGCAAAAAATTTAGTTTTCACGATGCCGAACGTTTTGCCATTGAACTGACAAAATATTTGGGCATTGATATTAAAAATATAAATCCAACTTACGAAGACCCAATCTATTGGGCTTTGGAAGAAGGAAAATTACCTGTGAATTTAGATCCGCTCGCTGTCAATCTTAAAGATTCGGTTCAGCGGCATACTCTGGCTAAATTGTTGGAAAAAGGGCTGAACAATCCTTCGGGTTTTGTGTTGCCCTTGAAATGGATTCACGAAACCCACAACTGGGTCAGTTGCGTTTGGGAATTCCGAAGAGGGCAATGTTATCTGATTCCCGGGAACTCCCCTATTGGCTTGCGCTTGCCTTTGGAATCTTTGCCTAAAGTTTCTAAAAATAAGAGAGAGCAACCCGTTTCCCGAAGTTTATTCGAAGAGTTGCCCCCATTGGGCGATTATCATCAATCTTTGGAAGAACGATATGGTAGTATTTCGTCAACTTATAAAGCGAATGTGGCTCCAAAATTAGAGGATGAAGAGAAAGATGCAGCCCCTTTACTTTTTGAAGTAGAAACTTTTTCGACCGCAATGTGTGTGGAAGAACGGGACGGCATTATTTATGTTTTCTTACCTCCAACGGATTATTTGGAAACCTATCTGGATTTGATTGCCTCGGTTGAAGTGACTGCCGAAAAATTGCAAATGCCTGTTCGAATTGAAGGTTACCAACCCGAAACGGATTATCGCATCGAAAAAATGATGGTTACTCCTGATCCCGGTGTTATTGAAGTGAATGTACATCCGGCTAAATCTTGGCAGGAAATTGTAGATCATACCACCGCTTTGTATGAAGAAGCTTTTCTTTCCCGTTTGGGAACTGATAAATTTATGGTCGATGGTCGTCATACCGGAACCGGTGGTGGCAATCACGTGACCTTGGGAGCATCGAAACCTGAAGACAGTCCGTTGTTGCGAAGACCTGATTTGTTGCGCAGTCTGATTACCTACTGGCAACATCATCCGGTGTTGAGTTATCTTTTTGCAGGGCCTTTTATCGGCCCCACCAGCCAGGCGCCGCGTATTGACGAAGGTCGTGACGAGCGTTTGTATGAAATGGAAATTGCCTTTGAACAAATTCCGAAAGACAAAGAAATTCCTTTCTGGATGGTCGATCGGATTTTTAGGAACTTACTCACTGACATCACCGGAAATACGCATCGAACTGAATTTTGCATTGACAAATTGTATTCTCCCGACTCGCCAACAGGACGATTGGGTATCTTAGAATTGCGCGCTTTTGATATGCCGCCGCACAAACATATGAACTTGGTTCAAAACCTTTTGGTGCGTTCTTTGGTAGCCAAATTTTGGAAGGAACCTTATGAGAAAAAATTAGTACGATGGGGAACCGAATTGCACGATAAATTCCTGTTGCCGCACTTTGCTTATTTGGATATGATTGATGTAGTGAATGATTTGAAAGCTTCGGGGTATGATTTTGACATTTCGTGGTTCGACCCGTTTTTTGAGTTTCGATTTCCGCATCACGGAGGGATAACGGTGGATAATATTCAATTGGAAATCCGTTTGGGAATAGAGCCTTGGCACGTTTTAGGCGAAGAGTTATCGAGCAATGGAACCGCACGTTTTGTGGATTCCTCCTTAGAAAGGTTGCAGGTAAAAGTTTCCGGAATCATTCCGGATCGTCATATTTTGTTGTGTAAAGGCTGTAGAATTCCGTTGCGAAGTACAGGAACTAAAGGCGAATATGTGGCTGGAATACGGTATAAAGCCTGGAATCCACCCTCGGCTTTGCATCCTAATATTGGAGTTGATGTTCCTTTGGTTTTTGATATTGTAGACACCTGGAACAACAAAGTAATTGGTGGTTGTACTTATTTTGTTTCACATCCCGGCGGTCGAAGCTTTGATACCGTACCCATCAATAGTTACGAAGCGGAGTCAAGAAAAATAAGTCGTTTTTGGGATTTTGGACATACCCCATCCGCCACTACGGAACAAAGCGCACCCGTTGTTGATACGCCAACAGTTTCGCGATTTGTGGCTCAGAATAAAACCAATTTAAAACCCGATACACCCATAGAATTGGTTAATCCAGAATATCCAAATACTTTGGATTTAAGGCATTATTGGGTGGCGAAGAAATAAGTTTTTGCCTCAGATTACACAGATAAAAAAATGGTTTCCAGACCTGACAAGTTTTAAAAACCTGTCAGGTTTAAGCGAAACATTTAAAATATAAACCATTAAGGTATAAAGGAAATTAAGTTTAGGTCAACATAGGTTTTATAAATATTGAAAGGCAATGCACTTTATTTGATAAAATCAAAGCCTGGAATTGAGCCATTACTAGGTGACTAAAAAAAGTTATTTTGTCGTTTCGACCAACGAGAGCAATTAATGAGATTTGCTTCGTCAGTCGCTTTGCTCGATTCTCCCGCTGGTCGAAATGACAATATGAAAAACAATCTTATTATTTAGAGAGGGTCATAAAAAGTTTATTATAAACAATCTTATTGCAGTTCCCGTTAAAAATAGTATTTTGCAATACTGTAAACCGTAATTCATTCACAATAACAAATGATTCAAGATATTTCATTGGGATTACTCCAAACCTACAAAGAGAAAATCAATTCTTATGATGAAGTACTTGACCCAAACGGTCAGGTAAAGCCTTATTGGCAAGGACTTTTTGATACTTTAGAATCTATTGGAATTGATGAATTGAAGTTGCGAAACGAGGAAATAATAAAAAAATTAAAGGAAAATGGCGTTACTTATAACGTTTATGATTCGAATAAAGAATCGAATCGGGCCTGGAAATTAGACCCTATTCCGTTTTTAATTCACGAATCGGAATGGAAAACCATTGAAAAAGGCCTGCAGCAAAGAGCGCGTTTGTTGGATTTGATTTTAAAAGACCTTTATGGCCCACAATTATTGATAAAAAACACTATTATTCCAGCCGAATTGGTTTTTGATAATTCTGGTTTTCTCTTGCCTTGCTTTGATATTAGACAAAAATCGAATAAACAATTACTCAATTATGCGGTAGATTTAGCTCGTGGCCCTGACGGAAAAATGTGGTTGCTGGATAATCGAACACAATCTCCTTCAGGATCCGGATATGCGCTGGAGAATAGAATCGTAATGAGTAAAGTTTTTCCGGAACTGAATAAAAAAATCTATCGAAAAAGACTTTCGCCTTATTTTAGTCAACTTCAGCAAACGGTGGATACTTTAGGAAACAACACGAATGAAAATCCGAATGTGGTTTTCCTGACTCCCGGTCCCGGAAATGAAACTTATTTTGAACACGTTTATCTTTCGTCCTATTTAGGTTACACTTTAGTTCAAGGTACTGATTTGTTGGTCAGAGATGGTTTTGTCTGGCTCAAATCGATTGACCAACTGGAACGAGTAGATGTCATTATCAAACGATTGGACGATAATTGGTGTGACCCATTGGAGTTAAGAAAAGATTCTTTGCTTGGGGTTCCCGGTTTATTGCAAGTCATTCGTCTGGGAAATGTATCCGTTGTAAATCCTCCCGGAACCAGTATTTTAGAAAATTATGGTTTGATGGCTTTTATGCAAAATGCCTGTAAATTTCTATTAAATGAACCTTTGTTAATGCCTTCGGTGGCAACCTGGTGGTGCGGACAAACTAAAGAATTACATTTTGTCCTCGAAAATTTACCCAAATTAATCATTAAAAAAACCAATCGAAAACAAGACTTTAGATCCATATATGGTCGCTTATTGAATGAAGAAGAACTTGAGAATTTAAAAAACCTAATTCTTAAAAGTCCAAAAGATTTTGTGGCGCAAGAAGAGGTGAGTTTGTCTACTACGCCCTCTTTTATTAATGGCGTTATCGAGCCTCGATTTGCCGCTCTTCGCGCTTTTTTAATTGCAGATGGAGAGGATTACAAAGTGATGCAAGGCGGTTTGACTCGAAGTTCTGCTGTTAAAGATAAGTTTGAAATATCCAATCGTTTCGGCGGCATATCCAAAGACACCTGGATTATTTCGGATGTTCCCATAGCCTATCAGGAAAGTACTATTGACCGAAAATACACTATCAATCCACTCAAAAATTCGTTGACCAGTAGGAATGCAGAGAACTTATTTTGGGTTGGACGTTTGTGCGAAAGAACCATGGCATTGCGCAGTTTTCTGAAAATTATTCTGAATAGACTGAACGAGAATGTAACCAAACACGGGAATAAACAACCTGATTTCTTGGTAGTTTTATTAAAATCGTTGACGCATCTCACACAAACCTATCCGGGATTTGTTGGAAAAGAACCCAAAGAAGGAGAAGTATTTGATAATGAAGCTGTTTTTGATGACCCCATTGCCGAGCTGCTTCTGTTGATTAATGACACCAAAAAACCAGGTTCTGTGGTTTATAATATTCAATCGCTTCTCAACACCATCAATCAGGTGAGCGAGAAATGGAATCACGATACCCGACGCATCATCAACCTGGTCGAAGACAGCCTTTTTGCACTAAAAAACACCAATACGACCAACATCAATTCTGTAAATCACGGGTTAGATAAATTGCACATTCGCCTTTTTTCCTTTTATGGCAATATTTACGAAACCTTACCACGAGACAATGGATTTTATTTATTGGAAACCGGTAAAAATGTAGAACGAATTTTATCTTTATTATCGGTTTTTCGTTCCACTTTGAATTTCAAAAAACCCGAAGAAGAAGAGACCCTTTTAATGGAAGCCATTTTAGAGAATCATCATTTATTGGCACAATATCGAAATATTTATAAATCGCATTTGAGTTTGAAAGCGGTTATCAATATGGTTTTTTTAGAAAAAAACTTGCCTTATACGCTTTCGTTTTTGCTGGATACACTTTCGTATTACCTTTCTAAACTGCCTAAAACCAATGATCCAAATCGATTGAGTATTGCCGAAAAATCAGTTTTGGAAGCCAGCACGATTGTTAAATTAATAGATGCCGATGTTTTAATTCAGGTGGACGAGCAAACCCAATTTCGCCCTGAATTAGACGAAACGCTCTCCAAAGTTTTTGAACATATCTGCAATGTTTCTACTAATTTATCTAGTTTGTATTTCAATCACTCTGTTATGCAACATTCCGTTTTTGATACCCTTGAAAATATCGATACAGATGAAATATAAATTAAAACATCAAACGCTGTATACTTATGTCAATGTGGTGCATAATTACCAAAGTATTCTGTGCCTGCAACCTCGAAATTCCAGCAAACAAATCTGTAGTAATTTCAAATTAGAGATTGAGCCCAAACCTTCCAAAATTTATTCGAGAACGGACTATTTTGGAAACATTCAACATTATTTTTCGCTTCACGAATCGCATAAATCATTAAAAGTTACGGTTTCGAGTGAGATTGAGGTCTTAAACAATGTAGTACAACCTTTGAATCCAATTACATGTGAGGAAGCCCGAATCAAATTCAAAACGGATCACGCCATAAAAATCGAAGTTTTACAATACCAACTCCCAAGTCAATTCATCAGTTGGGATGACGAAATAAAAGCGTTTGCCGAAACTTGTTTGCTTCCCAACACTTCCCTTTTTGAGGCTGTTTTGGATTTAATCAAAAAAATATATACCGAATTTCAATTCAAATCGGGTGCCACCAATGTCAACACACCACTGAAAACAATTCTTAAAGAGCGAAAAGGTGTTTGCCAAGATTTCTCTCATTTGGCGATTGCCAGTTTGCGAAGTGTTGGAATTCCCGCCAAATATGTCAGCGGTTATATCGAAACTTTACCGCCAAAAGGCAAACCCAAACTTGAAGGTTCCGATGCTTCACATGCCTGGATTTCCGTTTATATTCCAGAAATGGGCTGGTGTGAATTTGACCCGACGAACAATATGATTCCACAACAACGCCATATTGTGACTGCCTACGGTAGAGATTTTGCTGATGTTTCACCCCTAAAAGGGATTATTTTTAGTTCAGGCGACCATAAGGTAAAAGTCGAAGTCGATGTCATACCTTTACTTTAAAACCATAAATTTTACAACAATTTCTCCTTATGCTATAACTCGATTTTTAGCGATTTCCATAACTTCGCTGCCTAAAGTAGCCCAATATTACATTAAATTCTAATCAAAACACCATCAAAAAACTTCCACTTTTAACGCCTAGAAAAGCTTCTGTAGTCGATCTAGATACGGCAAATACTTTATTTGCAGCAATAATACAATCTGGAATTCCTTTTGGGTACCAACAAGCCAATTGCCACAATATATCGCATTATATCAGTAAACTGTTAGAGTCAAAAGGCTATCAATGTGGCAAAATTTGGGCGTTTGCGCCAGTGGTGTATTCTATGAATAGTTCTCGATTAATCACTTTTACCGACAAAAAAAATATTTCACCGACCGGGAAAATCGATTGGGGGTATCATGTTGCTCCTATTCTTCAGGTTCGAATTGGCAATAAGGTGCGTAAAATGGTTATTGACCCAGGATTATTTCCTAAAAATATAGTGCGATATCGGACTTGGTTAGCCAAACTCAGAACCCGAAAACTGATTTATTTAATTATGGATTCTGAGTGGTATTTGTATAATTCCTCGATGATTCCCAATTCGCAAATTCAATTCAATTCGACTGGTTATTCCAATGCGATTCAACCCAATATTCAGTTACCCGATTGGTTTTCGGACAAATTGATTACCGATTTTTTCAGATACGAAGAAGAGGCTTTAGAGCAACATTGGATAGAAAAAGGATTGGCGGTAAACGAAACTGCTATGGCTTTTTATGATGCCGAAATAAAGCCTATTCTGCATTGCAAACAACAGCTCGATTTGGTCAATGATTATAAAATGTTGGTGGGAAATGTCTTCAATTTCGAAACGATTTTCAGGGACAACAATTGGAACTATGAAATGGATGCTAATTTTCAATTCAAACATCAAGCTATTATTGCTCAATATCGAGATATTTACTTTTCAAACCTCTACAAATGGCAACAATCACTGGCTGCTTTAAACGAAACCATCGATAAAAATAAAAAGAAATAATTCGCTGTTTTATTGCTGTGACATTACGATTAAAACAATTGATCCCAAAGCCAAAAACAAGCCCACATAATTCATTTTGGTCAATTTTTCTTTAAAAATGAAAATGCCAGTCAGGCTTCCAATGAGGATTACCCCCATATTCATTCCTGCAAAAACGGTCGAAGGATTTTCGGCATAAGATTGATGTGCTTTCAAGTAAAAGAGGATATTACCAAAATTTAAAATCCCGACTAAGCTTCCAAAAAGAAGGTTATTGTAATTTAATTTTGCTTTTTGGAAGCCTATTTCAAAACCAACCACTGCCGTCATAATTACCAAAGCAAATGCAAAAACGACAAACAAAGAAGTGGTGTAAGGCAAATTCGTAAACAAGGCAATTTGTTTGAAAAGAATGTCAATCACTCCAAATCCAACTAAAACCAGAGCTGGATAAATCCATTTGTTTTTAGTGTTATCTGAAGGTTTGTTCAAAATAAGAAGTAGCGCTGGAAACGCAATCAAGAAAGCGGTTATTTTTAGGATATTAAATTTCTCTCCAAAAATCAGCCAAGCAGCCAAAATAGGAATAAATAAGGAAAGGCGTTGCGCCGCATCGGTTTTTACAATTCCCATATGTTTTATGGATGCCGCCAAAAACAGAAAAACAGAAGGCAACAAAACTCCTAGCGAAATATAAATTCCCCAAGGAGCATCGACCCCAACAACAGCAAGGTCAGGACTGAAAAAAAAGTAACAAAGTGCCAAGGCAAAGAAGTAATTTGCAGCAACAATTTGTGAACTATTGATAAAATAACGTCGGGCTATTTTAAAAATAACGCCAACACTTACACTGCAAATAATACTTAAAATCAGGAATAGCATAGCTTTCTATTTTCCCCGTAAAAGTACTATTTAAACCATTGGGTGCCATCATTAAAAACTAATTTTACCCAACGGGTTAATGCTATTGTATCGCTAAACTCCAAAAGGATAGGTTTCGGGTAATTGTCTAACATCCGATTTTAAATGAAGCGGATGCAAGGCTGAAGTTTCATCCAGATAGATAAAAGCATTGTAGCGGTAAGGCATTTCACTTGGCACATAATTACCAAATTGCTCGTATTTAGGACGAAAAACCACTCCAATTGCACGGTGACCCAATTTTTTATTTCCTATTGCATCTTTTAAATTTAGGTTCATAAATACAATTCTGTCTTTGGCATTTAATCGGTGTAGTTCGTATTCCCAGCTGTGTTTTGCCGCTTCCGGAACTTTCATAATCTGCATCACATCTCCCCATTCCCGAGCTGCAATTACTGTACCTTGATAAGAACCCAATCCAACGGAATACACCCCTTCTTTTTTATGCTGTTCGTTAAGTATTTGCCCTACATTGATCATTCCCTCGGCAGCCATATCGGTAGCTCGTGCATCGCCTATGTGGGTGTTGTGTTCCCAAATAATTCCTTTGGCTTCTGGTCCGTGAAATTTCATCAAATTATCTAAGGTGTAAATCATATGTCTGTCCCGAATATTCCAGGAATCAGCACCCGATTTTATCATGGCTCGATAATATCTTTCGGCATTCACAATCACCTGCGCATTTTGCTCAACACTCATTACAGCCTCGGAATCTGTGTTATAACCTGGTGCTTTTAGCCTGATTTTTGATAATAAGTCGACCACTTCATTTTCGCAAAGCGAGGGCACCATTCGGGATGCTCTGGCATATTCCTGACCTTCTCCGCGATTGTAGGGTTCAAAACATTTAAAGGCTTGGATAGCCTCTTGCTTTGTTTTGGGATCTTTTTTATCCAAATACTCAATTATTGATTCAAAAGATTCCCAAAGACTGTAGACATCTAGTCCGTAAAAACCAATTTTGTTGTTTTTTGTATGTCTTTCATTAAATTCACGAAGCCATTCGGCTAAAGCTACAGTTTCCCAATTTGCCCACATCCAAGTAGGCCAGCGATTAAAGGAATGAAGTACTTCTTCGGCAGTCTTCCCTGAATCCGGGTAGTTTTTGATATAGCGATTTAATCGATAGCAATCAGGCCAGTCTCCTTCGACAGCAATAAAAGAAAAGCCTTTTTTTTCAATTAATAATTTACTGATTTGAGCTCGCAACACATAATATTCGTGTGTTCCATGGGATGCTTCACCAAGTAAAACGTATTTGGCATCGCCTATTTGTTCTACCAATTCATCGAGTGACTTTTCATTTTTTAACTCTATAGAGTTTTCGAGAATCAACTTACTTAAATCAATTATTTCACTGTTTTGATGGGGGTCATTATTGATATAAAAAGTTTTCATTGGGATTTAATAGTTATATTTTCCGGACTATTAATTTTATTCATTAACTGGACCACTTCCTCATCACTTACCTGAGAAAAATTCAGATAATATCCTCCAACACCAATAAAATTATCGGTAATAATGGGACAAATAAATTCATCAACCTCTTTACTAATTTTTTTGGCAGCATCTGTTGGCGCAATAGGCACAGCAACTACAATTTTTTTGGGCAATTTGTCTCGTATCATTTTAATTGCAGCCAAAAGTGTATTGCCAGTAGCAATTCCGTCATCAACAATGATAACTATTTTGTTTTTTATATCTACAGGAGTTCGGTCCCCAACGAATTTTTCATACCGTTTCTTTAATGATTCCTTAATTTCCAGTATTTCATTTTCAATATACCCTATATTGATATAAGGATAATTATCAACCATTTCTATTTCATTTTCTAAACTAACAGCGCCTATGGCTACCTCTTTATTTAATGGATGCCCTATTTTTTTTGCAAGTAATAAATCCATTGGAAAATGAAATTTTCGGGCAATATTATATCCTATTGGCACTCCTCCTCTGGGAACTGCAAGAATAACACACTTGCTATTTTTAAATTTTTCTAACAATGAAATTAGCTTTAATGAGGCATCGTTTCTATCTGTGTAAATCATGGGTTTTCATTTTTGAGTTGACCATATGTTCTAAGAACCATTTAGATGCTAAGTAGGCTACTTCCTCCAATTTACCTGGTTCTTCAAATAAATGGGTTGCACCATCAATAATAGTAAGTTTTTTATAACCATTAAGAAACTTAAAAGCTTGTTCATTTAGATTTATGACAACAGTATCCAAACTACCAACAATTAATAAAGTTGGAACCTGAATTAACTTCAAATCGGCCAATGCAAGATCAGGGCGACCGCCACGAGAGACCACAGCTTCAATTTTATGACTTAATCTTGCAGCGGCTTTTAATGCTGAAGCCGCTCCGGTGCTAGCTCCAAAATATCCTATAGGAAGATTTTTTAGGCTGGGTAATTTTGAAGTATAATTTGTTATGGCAATAAGTCTATGCGTCAGTAAGTCAATATCAAACCGATTTTCATAAATCTCGTCTTCCGCCTCGGTAAGCAAATCGACCAGTAAAGTGGCAATATTACTTAGATTCAAAATCCTGGCTACAAAATTATTTCTTTTACTAAAGCGACTGCTGCCACTACCGTGTGAAAAAATCACTAAGCAATTTGCCTCTTTAGGAATGGTCAAATTTCCTTTCAAGCTAAACTCGTTAAAAGGAATATCGATTTCAATAGTTTCCATTTCTTCAAAGTTTATTTTAGATTTAATCCGTAAAAAAAAGAATGCAAATTCACCTATAAGTCGATTATAATCTGACATAAAGATACAACTATTTTTTTTCAAAATACTGATATTAAGTATTTTATGATTTATTTACGATAAATATTCATTCATTTATGTATAAAATTTTTTGTTCCATTCTCAAATAAAAAAGTAAATTTTTACAAAAAAATCTGAAAACAAAAAATTTCTATCTTTTGCTTTCAGATTTTAATTTAACCTGTCTGAATTATTATTTAACCGAGCCCATCATTCTCAGAAAACAATTGTTTTTTTTTTGAAAGTATAAAACTTAAAATGTACTTGGTTTACTTTTTATTATCCAAAAATTGACCAGCATTTATGTTTTCTTTTATAATTTACTGATGTAACTACCAAACAAATCCTTGAACTGATAGCCTTCGGATACGCGGTCTTTGCTTAATTTTTTGTATTCGACTAGTCCCCAAAGAATAAATTCCTTCATAAAATAGCTATCTTCTTTTTGCAGTTGTGGTTGGTATTTTTTTACTAAAATTTCTAATGGAGTTATTTCATCCAAAATAGTTTTGTATTCTTCGTCCGAACAATCGTCCAATAATTCGAAACCACTTTCGGCAAAAAACCATTCTAATGTGTCAGAATAGGGTGTTTTTTGATCTTGCTTTTCGAGTTTTTCAATTTTAGGGAAATAAGCCGGGAAGAACGTGTGAATTGCATCACCAATTAAATGCTGTGCCACGATGGCTGCTCCCTCCTGCTCTCCTTCGTAAACCAATTCCACTTTTCCGGTAATGGAAGGAATAATCCCCATGAAGTCGGACAATCGCAAACTCGTTTTATCTGCGCCTGATTTCAAGGCCCGACGCTCGGCGGTACTCAATAAGTTTTCGAAAGCCGTTATGCTCAGTCTGGCACTTACACCACTTTTATTATCAATAAATTCGCTTTCACGAGCTTCAAAACTGATTTGTTCCAATAAATCTCTGGCCAACGAAGGCACGTAAACCAAATCGCTCTGGGCTGCATCCAATTTGGCTTCTTGTTCCGTAATGGTTCGGGCAATCTTGATAGTTTCCGGGTAATGCGTCAGGATTTGAGAACCAATTCGGTCTTTTAAAGGCGTTACAATACTACCACGATTCGTATAATCTTCGGGATTGGCTGTGAAAATGAACTGCATATCGAGTGGCATTCTGAGTTTAAAACCGCGAATTTGAATGTCGCCTTCCTGCAAAATGTTAAACAAGGCCACCTGGATTCTAGCCTGTAAATCGGGCAATTCGTTGATGACGAAAATACTACGATTGGCTCTTGGAATCATCCCAAAATGAATCACTCGATCGTCGGCATACGACAATTTTAAATTGGCTGCTTTTATCGGATCGATATCGCCTATTAAATCGGCAACGGTAACATCCGGTGTGGCTAGTTTTTCGAAAAAACGTTCGCTGCGGTGTAACCAAGATATGGGAGTTTCCTCGCCCATTGCTTCAATTAGATCTTTGGCAAAACGAGAAATCGGATTTAACGGATCGTCATTAATTTCGGAACCCGTCACAAACGGAATGTATTCGTCTAGCAATTCGATCATTTTGCGTGCCAATCGGGTTTTGGCCTGACCCCGAAGTCCCAACAAATTGATGTTGTGACGCGATAAAATAGCGCGTTCCAATTCTGGAATTACGGTGTTTTCGAATCCATGAACGCCTTCGAATGTGGGTTGTCCCGACTTGATTTTCTCCCGCAAGTTGTGGCGCAATTCATCTTTAATACTTTTAGTTTCGTATCCTGATTTTTTTAATTCGCCTAATGTATTTATGTTTTCTATTTTCATTTTTTTTTTGAAATTGATATTGTTATTGTTATTGATTACAGGGGTTTGCGTTAGGGATAGCAGCGGCATCCTTTTGTGTAGTCCCGATAGCAATCGGGACGGAACAAAAGATATAGCGGATAGCCCGACCCTTGCGGTAACGCCCAAAAACTATTTAATTCTTTTTTTACGATTGGTTTCATAATCCTCGAAAATCATTTCGCCCAAACCTTTAAGACCTGTGTAGAACGCTTTTCCCTGATTGGCTTCGGTAAAACGATTCACGAATTGCTGCAAATACGGATCTTTGGCAATCATAAAAGTCGTTATGGGAATGTGCAATTTTCGGGCTTGCTGGGCTTCGTTGTAGCATTTATCGACAATATATTCGTCGAGGCCGTTACTGTTCATATAATAAGTCCCGTCTTTTTCGCGAACGCAACTCGGTTTACCGTCGGTAATCATAAAAATTTGCTTGTTGGTATTGCGTTTTCTGCGGAGTAAATCCATTGCCAATTGCAAACCCGCCACGGTATTGGTGTGATATGGTCCCACTTTCAAATACGGTAAATCCCGAATGGCAATCGTCCAGGCATCATTTCCGAAAACCAAAATGTCCAAAGTATCTTTTGGATAGCGTGTCGTGATTAATTCGGCCAAAGCCATTGCGACTTTTTTGGCAGGTGTGATTCGGTCTTCGCCATATAGAATCATACTGTGGCTGATATCAATCATCAAAACCGTGCTCATTTGTGATTTGTATTGGGTTTCTTCGACGACCAAATCATTTTCGGTCAGCATAAAATCGGCAACACCATTATTGATTTGGGCATTGCGTAAACTTTCGGTTAAAGAAATGCGTTCCAATCCATCGCCAAAATGAAATTCCCGAAATTCTCCCGTATGTTCGTCGCCACTTCCAGCATGTTTTGTTTTATGATTTCCGCTTCCGGAACGTTTTAGATTTCCAAAAATGTTGTCTAGCGCTTGCTGGCGAATGGCTCTTTCGGTTTTGGAAGTAATGCCAATTCCAGAAGTTCCATCGTCTTTGAGTTCCTCCCGGATGTACCCTTTTTTCTTTAAATCTTCGATAAAATCATCGATGGTATACGCCGAATCGGTTAGTTTGTATTCTTTGTCCAATTCGCGAAGCCAGTCGATTGCTTCATCAAAATCTCCCGAAGTATGCGTGATTAACTCCTTGAAAATCGTAAAGAGTTTATCAAACGGAGACTGAAATGGCGCTTCGTAGGTCTTGAAATAAAATCCTTTTTTAATGGTGTTCTTCATAATTTTTAAAATTACACCATTTTAAAAAGAACCGAAGCCAAACATATATTAATTTTTAGTTAAAAGACTTTTAGGAATACTACCATTAGCAAAAACACGAAATTTTAAAAAAATGGTTCTACTGGTATTTGTATGAAAGACAAAACATTTAAACCATTAAGTGGATTAAGAAAATTAAGATTTGCAGTGTTCTTGATTTTCATAACCGTTCAAAAAAGAATGTCCGCAACATTTCCAATACATCAAAAAAAACTAATCTACCTTTTTGAAAACCAACTTTTCGCCCGACGGATTAGTCAGTATTAATTTCAAGTTTTCCACTTTATAAGAAGTTGTACTTTGCAAAGCTTTTAGAAATTCGCTTTCTTTATTATTTCCGGGACACCCCATTCGAGTGGTGATGATATTGGTAAAACGAAGTAAACCTCTTTCGAAGAAAAGCGTTCCATTCATTCTATTGCAACCTGCAAATCCCATAAAATTATTGGTGGAACTATTGATTTCGAGGTTGGGTAATTCTTTTATAAAATCGGTTGTGTTCACTGTTTTACCATTTAGTTTTTCTAAAACCCAAATGTCGTGCAAACGCGAATCGGTACTATACTTGCCACAACCACTGAAGTTGGTTGAATTGTTGTTTTGGGTAATTTCAATTCGAACCGAATACGGAAATTTTTCGCCAGACATAGTGTTGACGCATTCCTGTTGCCTAATTTGGATGTTCATCGTTCCGGATTCTGAGGCAACTTGGTACATTTTTACATTGGCATCCAATGCTCGAATGGGTTCCACGTGGTCGCCTTTCAAGGATTCAAAACCGGATTTCAGGGAAGTAAATTCGATTGTTTTATCGGATATTTTCAAACTCCATTCGGGTTCATTACCGGTTCCCCGAAAATAAATTCCTTGTTCTAAATTTTCCATTTGCAGCATGTACTCCGGAGTTGGCTTGGTTTTTACCCCTTCTTTTTGGATTGTTGCAGTAGTTTTACAACTTATAATAAATGAACCGATTACCAATAATTGCATCCACTTTTTCATAATTTATCTTATTTAAACTTTCCATCTACATAAAACCAACTGTCGTTTTCTTTTTTGAAATTCGAAAATTCGTGATGGATTTGCTTCTGTTTGTTTTCATCCAAAAAATAGGCTTTAAACTCCACCGTATTTTCAGTAAAGGAAATGATTTCTAGTTTTTGCCATTCATTAGCCGAAGCCCAATTCAAAATATCAGCTTTTGAATAGAAATTTCGCTGGGAACTGTGAGTCGTATTCAACAAATAATCCGCTTGATGCGTGACATAAGCAGCATATCTGGATTTCATCAAAGCCAATGCCGTTGGGGCTTTTTGAATTCCATCAATAAATTTTTGGCAACAATCCTGAAAAGGAATTGCCGAGCCACAAAAACAAAAAGCTGAATTATTCACCTTCAGGATTAATTTTCTGAAATAGTTGATTAATCAATACTTGGTATTTACTAATTTCAATTAAATCTTCGTCTTTGTCCGTATGATCTAAGAAGTCATCTAATTTATCACTGATTTCCAATAATTTATTGTTGGCCGATATGTTGTCTTTGGCAGCCATTAAATCAATAATTTCCTGAACGCCATTTTTTAATTCTTCGAATTGACTTTTTTGCATGATTAGTTGTTTTCTGAAGTCTTGTCTTCATTAAATTTTTTGACGATTAGCTTCAATTTTTCTTTGCGCAAGACTTTGGCCGCTTTCGCTTTATCTTGCTCTTTGTGCAACTTATCGTTGTGGATCTTGATATTTCTTTCGTTGTTTCTTCCCATTATAGCTCTCTTTTTATTTCTTCCAAAGTTTTATTGGTGTAAATTAATTGTTCTATTATTTCCTTTCTTAATTCATCCAAATCATCGTACTCAAAATACTTCGCCCAAGAGGTTAAAGTCAATAAATTTCTGATCTGCTTGATCTTTTTGGTTGTTTCAAAACTCGTTCGCAGTATCGCTTTATTATCGTAATTCGGATTGTATTTATGTTGGTAATTGACTGTATTCTTAGTAAAATTAGCTTCTAAATAATACAATTCTTCCTCGACATTGTCAGGATAAAATTCGTTCCAAGCGGCAAAACCTATTTTAACTTTAGAATCGGTTTCGGGTTCCATTGGCTCCAAGCGCCATTTGCTGTTGGCCAATCTTCCCCAATGATTCGACAGTCGATACATTCCTTCTTTCGTATAAAAATATTTACTTCCTGATTTACTATCGTACTGCACCGTCATTCCCTCGATATGTTCGGAAAGTACTTCTTGAAAAACACAAAATGTATTTTTAAATGATTTTGGACTAGGACGAAAAAGTTGCTCCATTGGGCAAAGATAATCAGAAAGTCGAAAACAGCACAAGACAACTATTATTTGATTAACTTTGCACTTTAAAATTTCATTAAAACCTATTGATTATGACCAAGTCTTCAGAAGAAAAAATGCTACAAAAAGGAGTTTACACTGGAATAATGGAACAGGACGAAAATAACAATTTTTTTTGTGGTGAATATTTATTAGATTATAAAATGGCACTGGCCAATCATAAGCTTGGCGATTGGATTACTATAAAATCAGTTATCGAAAACCCAAGTGACATTAATTACAATAAATATCCAAAAAAGTCTAAAAATTTCGATAAAGCCAATAATAAGCCTCAGCAATAAATAGTATTATCTATTTTTTTTAAAGTCAAAAATTGAAAACTTAAAAAAAAGTGTACCTTTGCAAAAAATTGTCAATTTTGATACCTAATTTTATTGGTTTCACATTAAAAGACAGCTAGTTACCTTTTATGAAAAAAATAGTTGAATACAGAAAGCTACTTAATGTAGAAAAAACAGTAGAATTAAAAGATTTGAAAACCATTTATCGCAATGCGATGAAAGATGCGCATCCTGATAAATTTCAAGGGAATGATGATGGTTTGAAAGCTGCTGAAGAAAACAGTAAAAAAATTATTGAAGCCTACCACTTTTTGGTAAGTATCAATCCAGAAACAATAAAACAAAACTTACCAGAATACACTGAGACTATCTCAACTTCTACTATTTCAGATTACAAATTTGTCGAAGGCAGGTTGATTATCAATTTCTCTAATGGTAGTGTTTATGAGTATATTAGTGTTCCTAAAGCTACTTATGTGAAAATGGTAAATGCTGACTCCCCTGGCCGATTTGCTAAAAGACATATTTTAAATGCATTTACTTGGAGAAAAACACTGAACCAAGATTAGTTTTTTAAATAGATTTAACAAAAAACACTCCTTTTAGGGGTGTTTTTGTGTTTTCTGTCGAAAATTTAAGACCAAAATTGCATAGAATATTTGTTTTAAGTAAGTTAGCACTTTCAATAAATTTTAAGAAATTGTAATTATGAAAGATCCTTGTACGTTATATAAATCTCAACGCAAAAAAGCACAGGACGTTTTAGAGATATTAGAAAAACAAAGAGATGAAATAAACGATAAACTCAAATTGAATGAATCGAGTGCCATTTTACATAAAGAACTTAGAACTGTAAATTTGGACATTAAAATTACAATAAATGAAATTGATCACGCTGACTATAATATTCAGGAATGTGAATCAAAAAATAGTTCTGTCTTGAACTAATCAAATCCATTTCAACTTTTAGAACTTCCGTATTAAAGTTATAGACAAAGCTATTTTGGATCTCTCTAAGAACATTTTTCTTAAATAATTAATCTCATATTAATTATAACAAAAATTTAAGTGATAAAATTATTGATATTTTAATTATTTAAATACTTTTGCACACTTAAATCATTTAACTAACACGTAATGAAAAAAATAATTTTATTATTATCGGCTACAGTATTTTTAATTTCTTGTAGCAAAACCAAGTACACTATCTCTGGAACAGCAACAGGAATTGAAAACGGCAAAACTATAATTTTGGAATCCCAAGATGCAGCTGGAATGGGATTAATACCAGTTGATACAGTAAAAGTAGAAAACGGAAAATTTGAAATGACAGGAAAAACAACAGAGCCTTCTTTTCATATGTTGCAAGTTGAAGGAGTTCAAGGGAAATTCCCGTTTATACTAGAAAATGGAGATATTACTATCGTAGTGAATAAAGATAGTATCAATAAATCTAAAGTATCAGGGACTTACAACAATGATGAATTTGTGAAATTTAACGAAGAACTTCTTGTAATTCAAAAAGGGTTAATGAGTTTTCAAAAGAAAAACACTCCGCTAATGACTCAAGCCCAACAAACTAATGATACAGTAACCATCAATAAATTAATGAAGGAATATAGTACACTTCAAGAAGGTGTAAATACTGAATCTAAAAAGAAATATAACACTTACGCCGAAACTCATCCTAAGTCATTCATCAGTGTACTTATCATACAAGGAATGTCGAATGACCCAACTATTGATGTTAAAAAAGTTGAGCAAATTTATGCCAGCCTTGATGAAACTTTAAAAAAGACAAAACCAGGTAAAGCGATTGAGTTAAAAATCAAAGAAGCAAAAACACCATCAGTTGGCGCAGGTGCAACTCCACCAGTTCAAGGAGCTCCTGCAAACAGTAAATGAAGATCCGATTTTTCAGCACCAAATCCTGAAGGGAAAATAGTTAGTCTGAAAGAAAGTTTAGGAAAAGTAACCATTGTTGATTTTTGGGCCTCTTGGTGTGGTCCTTGCCGAGCTGAAAATCCAAATATGGTAGCTTTATACAAAGAGTTTCATTCTAAAGGATTGAATATCGTTGGGGTATCTCTCGATAAAGATGCTACAAAATGGAAAGAAGCTATTGTTAAAGATAAATTGACCTGGACGCATGTTTCGCATCTAAAATTCTGGGAAGAACCCATCGCAATTCAATATGAAGTAGAGTCTATACCTGCCACTTTTATTCTAGATGCTTCAGGTAAAGTTGTCGCACAAAATTTAAGAGGTGAAGAACTTAAAGCAAAAATTGCAGCACTTTTGTCTAAATAAGACTTCCAAATACAACAACAAAAAAATCTCCCCAGTGGAGATTTTTTTATTTTATTCAATACCAACGTATTAAAAACGAATTTAAAATTTAGTTTAAATAATATTTGGAAACCTGAAAACTGTTGTTATATTTGCAACCGCTTAGTGCAATTACAAAGGCTTTGGGGAGATACTCAAGCGGCCAACGAGGGCAGACTGTAAATCTGCTGTGTGAACTTCGCAGGTTCGAATCCTGCTCTCCCCACAAAAAAAGTCCTGAAAATTTTCAGGACTTTTTTGATTCAATTTGGTTTACATACTTTAATCCAAAACAAAACTCACACTTACATTTGCAATAATTTCCATTTCGCCAATGGCCAAAGTTTCTCTCGGGGCTGATTCTGCTTTATCCATCGACATAGACTTCATAGCGTACATCCTAGGCTGTGGAATATAACTTTGTGAATTATCTGATATCACTATCGCTTTACCTACTTTTTGTCCCAAAACCGAAACAAAATCTTCTGCTTTTGCTTTTGCATCCTTTATCGCTAGTTTTCGAGCATCGGATTGCAATTGAATCATTTTAGAAGACTTAAATTCTACATTGTCTATTCTGTTGATTCCCTCATTAACTAAACCTTCCATTAGCGCATCGTATTTGGATAAATCTTTCAATAGAATTTGCACCGATTGAGTAGCTATATAATTGTATTTCTTTTTCTCGTAATCATAATTTGGATTCAAAGAAATGCGTTGCGTTTGAAAATCTTCTGCTGCAATATTCGATTTCTTGATGAATTTCAAAATACCATCCATCTTTTTGTCATTTTCTCGCTTTACTTCTTCGGCTTTGGTTCCTTTTGTTTCAATTGAAATTGAAATTAACGCCTGGTCTGGAGCTACTTTTACTTTTCCTTCTCCAGATACATTAATCATTGGCACTTGTTTGTGTTCTTGTGCAAAAGAATTTGCCATAAATACTAAGGCAAGAATTAAAATTACTTTTTTCATTTTTATACTATTTTATATGTTTTACAATCTGTAGGCAAATCTTATGCCAATTATAGTTTTCCCATTTTAGAAAGAATAAAAAGAATTACAATAGGAATTGCCAAAAGTAGTACCATAAAAGTATTATCTGTAAGCATTTCGGGTTGCTTTATGATTGTTGTCAAATAGCCTCCGATAGCGCCTCCAAAATGAGCCGTATGACCTATATTATCATTCTTGGCTTTCATTCCATAAATAGAATACAACAAATAACCAATACCAAAAAGATATGCCGGAATGGGAATCACATAAAACAAACCCAACATCATATCGGGTTGCAATAATATCGCCGAATAAATAATTCCAGTCACCGCTCCTGATGCTCCAATAGCTCTATAATTATAATCATTTTTGTGCATCAACAACGTCAACAAACTACCAAAAGCAAGACTAATTAGGTAAATTAATAAAAAGGAAACCTCTCCAAAATAGTTTATCACAACAGGAGCGAACATATAGAGCGTGAACATATTGAAAAATAAATGTCCTAAATCGGCGTGTAAAAAACCAGAAGAAAACATTCGGATTTGCTCACCAGCCCGAATACTGCCGATGTGAAATTCATATTTCCGAAAAAACTGCAGATCATTAAATCCTTTGTAACTGATAAAAATAGTCACGGCAATAATAAAAATTGTACTCATAAATAATTTGGATGTTTTTAAAAAATGTAAATCTAAATAATATTTATGGTTATAAAATACATCAAGAGTTCTAAACGTAAGATTGAAAGATTTATTTGAATTATCTTTGTTGAAAAAATATAGTTAATGCGTTTCATTATTTACCTTATTGTTTACCCTTTTTTATGGTGCATATCGATATTGCCTTTTCGATTGTTATACGTGCTTTCTGATTTTGTATATTTAATTGTTTATTACGTAATTGGTTACCGAAAAAAAACAGTTCGAGAAAACTTAGCATTGGCATTGCCTAATTTATCAGATGCAGAACGATTAATTATCGAAAAAAAATCTTTCCAACATTTGTGCGATATGTTTCTTGAAATGATTAAAACGATGACGATTTCCAAAAAAGAAATTAGTGAACGTTTCGTATTCACCAATCTTGAAGTTTATCAAAAACTAGAAGAACAAGATAAAAGTATCGCAATGATGCTAGCGCATTATGCCAGTTATGAATGGGTAATTTCTATGAATTCGTATATCAGATTTAGTGGTTATGCCATTTATAAAAAAATTGCGAATCCTTATTTTGACAAATTAGTTCGTGATATTCGATCTCGATTCAATGCGTTTCTTATCACTACTAAAGAAACCGTAACGTATATTATTAAAAATAAAAATAACAATCTACTTTCAATTTACGGATTTGCAAGTGATCAATCGCCAAAAGTTTCCTCCGCTTTTCATTGGCAAAAATTTATGGGCATTGAAGTTCCCGTTCATACAGGAGCCGAAATGTTGTCGAAAAAGTATGATATGAATGTCATTTTTCTAAAAGTAAAAAAAATCAAACGGGGCTACTACGAAGCAAGTTTTGAAGTCCTATCAGAAAACGTTCAAAAAGTACCTGATTACGAAATCACCGATAAATTCCTGAAACTAGTAGAACAACAAATCTACGAAGCTCCTGAATTTTATTTATGGACGCACAAACGCTGGAAACACAGGAGATAGTTTCAAGTCCTAAAATCTTTCGGGACAAGCTACGAATTTACAGTTGTGATATTAAATGCAGAAAGCAGTATAAAGAGTGGCGTTTAATATTTTAAAATCAATTCCTTTATTAATCTTCTCACATTGGGTTCCGCTTTTTTTGCAGCTTCTAAAACTTCATCGTGCGAAACCGATTCGATATTTTCCTCATTACCCATATCAGTAATTACCGATAATCCAAAACATTCCATATCCATGTGTCGTGCTACGATAACTTCGGGAACGGTTGACATTCCCACGCAATCAGCTCCTAGAACTTTTACCATTTTATATTCGGCTAAGGTTTCAAAAGTTGGTCCTTGAAGTCCCAGATAAATACCATCCTGAACTTTTATTTTCAGATTTTTAGCTAAAGCTTTAGCAACAGAAATCATATTGTTAGAAAATGGTTCGCTCATATTTAAAAAACGGGGTCCAAAACGTTCATCATTTTTTCCTCTCAAAGGATGTTCAGGCATCATATTGATTTGGTCTTTCAATAGTACAATTGAACCTACTTCATAATTGGAATTTACGCCACCTGAAGCATTCGAAACTACTAATTTTTCGACTCCCAAATATTTCATTACACGAACCGGAAAAGTTACTTCTTTCATAGAATAGCCCTCGTAAAAATGAAAACGACCTTGCATTGCTACTACTTTTTTGTCGCCGATAGTACCAAAAACCAAAGCTCCTTTATGACCTTGTACGGTCGACACTGGAAAATTTGGAATTTCGCTGTAAGGCAAAGTAAATTCGATATTAATATCATCTGTAAAACTACCCAATCCTGAACCTAAGATTACCCCGTATTCCGGAGTGAAATTGGTTTTTTCTTTTATAAAACTAACGGTTTCTTGTACTTGCTCCCACATAATTTGTAATGGTTTTATCAAAATTTTCTCCAACAGAAAGAAAAGAACTTCGTATAGGTAAATAGAAAAGTTGCTCTTTTGGAATATTACCTTTCAGTCTCACGAAATCTTTTTCGGTGGTGATGATTATTTTATTTTGTGATTTATTTATTATGGTTTTAATATCGTTTTCCGTAAAATGATGATGGTCAGGAAAAACTAATTTTTCATCATTCTCTCCTTGCAAATATGCGAAAAACGGATTGGGTTTTGCTATTCCTGCCAAAAGTAATTTATTAACATTCCTGATTTCGCTTACTTTCATCGTTTTAACTTCTGAATAAACGGAATCGTCATAATCAATATAGGAGAAATACAATTCTTGATTGGAATCCAATTGTAATTTAGTTTTTAGTTGCTTTTGCTCGTCAAGCGAAAGATTCGCAGGACATTTAGTTACAATAACTATGTTGGCTCTTCTGGCTCCACTCCTGCTTTCTCGCAAATTTCCTGTTGGTAACATAAAATCATCCGAATACAAGTCGCCATAGGAAGTAAGCAAAATATAGAACCCCGCCTTTACTTTCCGATGCTGAAAAGCATCGTCCAATAGAATAATTTCCGGTTTTTCAGTTTGTGAAAGTAATTGTTCTATACCGTTTTTTCTATCAGCATCAACAGCTACTTGAATGTTTTTGAATTTTGAATAAAACTGAAACGGTTCGTCTCCGATGATTTCAGCATTCGATGTCGCATCTGCTAAAATAAATCCCTTGGACTGTCTTTTGTATCCGCGACTCAATGTGGCAACTTTGTATTTTGGCGAAAGTAACCGAATCAAATATTCGATTTGAGGAGTTTTTCCGGTACCGCCAACACTTAAATTTCCAACTGCAATAACGGGGAGTTGAAAAGAATAGGATTTTAGAATTCCTTTATCGTAAAGAAAATTCCGAATACCGGTTATGAATCCATACAAAATGGCAAAGGGTAAGAGTATTTTGCGAAGTAAATTCATAATACGAAAGTATACTATTTTATCATTATAAAAAAGTTGAGTTATTAATTCCTAACTTTGTTTATTCGAAAAAAATAAAAAATGAAACTCAAAGAAATAATTTCTGTACTCGAAGAAATGGCACCACTTGCCTATGCCGAAGATTTTGACAATGTAGGTTTATTGGTTGGAAATCAAAATACGGAAGGAACAGGAGTTTTAGTTTGCCACGATGCTTTGGAAAGCGTTATCGATGAAGCAATTGCCAAAAACTGTAATTTGGTGGTTTGTTTTCATCCCATTTTATTTTCCGGATTGAAGAAAATAACCGGCAAAAACTATGTAGAAAGAGCTATTATAAAAGCCATAAAAAACGACATTGCGATTTATGCAGTTCACACCGCATTAGACAATCATCAAGATGGCGTAAATAAAATATTTTGTGATGCATTGGGTTTAACCAAAACCAAAATCCTGATTCCAAAAACCAATTTAATTCGGAAATTAGTGACGTACACCATTCCTGAAAATGCCGAAAAACTCCGTAATTCTTTGTTTGATGCGGGTGCGGGAAACATTGGAAACTATGAAAATTGTAGTTTCAACTCGAAGGGAATTGGCACATATATGGGCAACGAACACAGCAATCCCGAAATTGGAGAACGCTTTGAATTTGTAGAAGGTGACGAAATCAAAATTGAAGTGACTTTCGAAAAACATTTGGAAAACAAAATCCTGAAAGCGCTATTCAAAAATCATATTTACGAAGAAGTGGCTTATGAAATTTATGATTTGCAAAACAAAAATCAAAATATTGGATTGGGAATGATTGGTGAATTCATTGTTCCAATGGATGAAAAAGATTTTCTGCATTTCGTACAAAACAAAATGCAAGCCGATGGCATCCGACACAGCGCATTTTTAGGAAAACCAATAAAAAAAGTGGCCGTTCTGGGAGGCTCTGGAAGTTTTGCTATAAAAAATGCCCTACAGGCTGGAGCCGATGCTTTTTTGACCGCTGATTTAAAGTATCATCAATTTTATGAAGCCGAAAATCAGTTAATTTTGGCCGATATTGGTCATTTTGAAAGCGAACGCTATACAAAAAATTATATTGTTGATTTTCTTCGGAAAAAAATCCTTAATTTTGCAATCGTTTTATCAGAAGAAAATACAAATCCAGTTAAGTACTTATAGACATTAGAATATGGCGACTACAAAAGAATTGAGTGTTGAAGACAAATTAAGAGCAATTTACGATCTACAATTGATCGACTCTAGAATTGACGAAATTAGAAACGTAAGAGGTGAACTTCCTCTTGAAGTAGAAGATTTAGAAGATGAAGTTGCAGGATTAAGCACTCGTTCAGAGAAATTGAAAAAAGATCTTGAAACTATTGAAGACCTGATCAAGGTTAAGAAAAACTCAATTGATGAGCACAAAGAAGCAATCAAAAGATATACAAAACAACAAGAAACAGTTCGTAACAATAGAGAATTTAATTCTTTGACTAAAGAAGTGGAATTTCAAGAATTGGAAATTCAATTGGCTGAGAAGCAAATCAAAGAAATGAAAGCTTCTATTGAGCACAAAAAAGAAATCATTGCACAATCAAAAGAGCGATTAGAAACTAAATCAAATCACTTGAAACATAAAAAATCAGAATTAAGTGATATTATGTCTGAAACTGCTAAAGAAGAAACATTCTTATCTGATAAATCATCTGAATATAGAAGTTTAATCGAAGACAGACTTTTAGCCGCTTACGACAGAATTCGTTCTAGCGTTCGCAACGGATTGGCTGTTGTTTCAATTGAAAGAGGAGCCTCTGCAGGATCATTCTTCACCATTCCACCACAAACCCAAGTAGAGATTGCTGCCAGAAAAAAAATTATTACTGACGAGCATTCTGGAAGAATCTTGGTTGATAGCGTATTGGCTGAAGAAGAAAAAGCAAAAATGGAACAGCTTTTTGCTAAATTCTAAATAATATTTAAGTCCCGAGATCAATCGGGACTTTTTTTATACTACATTTAGTCCGCTATGCGGACTTTTTTTATGTCTTCATCGTAAAAATTCGATTTTATGAAAAAAACATTTTATTTTTTGTTGACCAAATCGATTGGGTCTTATATCAATCTGTTAAGTTTTATAGTTCCCAAAAAAGCGACTCAAATGGCTCACGGCTATTTTAGTGAACCCAGAAAAGGAAAATTCACTTTTGATACCCTTCCGAAAACACTGAAAGACGCTCAATCAGATACCATTCAGTATAAGGAAGATGTTATTCAAACCTATATCTGGAAAGGAAATGACACTATTATTTTTCTAATTCACGGTTGGGAAAGCAATTCTTCAAGATGGAAAAAATTGTTGCCGTATTTGAAAAAATCGGGGAGTACCATAATTGCTATCGATGGACCGGCACAAGGATTGTCTAGCGGCAAAGAATTTACTATTCCAAAATATGCTGAATTTATTGACATTGCCGCTAAAAAATATAAACCAAATTATATTATTGGTCATTCTATGGGTGGAAAAACAAGTTTGTATTATCAATATAAGTATCAAAATCCGGATATACAAAAAATGGTCATTTTGGGGGCTCCAAGTGATTTTATGATTATTCTAAAAAACTTCACCTCTTTGCTAAGTTTAAATAATACAGTTACAAAATCATTAAAAAACAAATATACAAAGGTTTTAAATCTGAATTTAGACCAATTTGCCTCCAAAGAATTTGTCTCAAAAATCGACGTGAAAGGCCTATTGGCTCACGATATTGAAGACAATGTTGTATTATTTGACGAAGGGGAGAAAATAGCTGAGTCCTGGAAAGATGTTCAGTTTATAGCAACAAAAGGTTTGGGTCACAAACTCCACGATGATGATTTGTATAGAAAAGTGTATGCCTTTTTGTTCGAAACGGAATAACTTTATATAAAATCACAAACAAAATAATTGATTACTTTTGCACTATGGAAGAAAATCTAAAACGTCTCAATAAATTCATAGGAGAAACTGGCTTTTGCTCTCGTCGTGAAGCCGATAAAATCATTGAAGAAGGTCGTGTCACCATCAACGGAGTTGTTCCTGAATTGGGCACCAAAGTTTCGCCAGATGATGAAGTGCGTATTGACGGAAAGTTAATCCGTGAGAAAAGAGAAAAATCAATTTATTTGGCCTTCAACAAACCTGTAGGAATTGAATGTACTACTAACTTAGAAGTTAGAAACAATATTGTAGATTACATCAATTATCCAACACGTATTTTTCCTATTGGACGATTGGACAAAGCCAGTGAAGGTTTGATTTTTATGACCAACGACGGCGATATTGTCAATAAAATTCTTCGCGCCAGAAACAATCACGAAAAAGAATATACCGTAACGGTCAACAAACTCATAACCGATCGTTTTATCGAAAAAATGAGCAATGGAATTCCTATTTTGGATACGGTTACCCGAAAATGCAAGGTTGAAAAAATCAGTTCCACTATTTTTAAAATCGTCTTAACCCAAGGTTTAAACCGTCAAATCCGTAGAATGTGTGAATATCTAGGTTATGAAGTTACGGCTTTGAAACGCATTCGAATCATCAATATTTCGCTTGATGTTCCCGTGGGTCGCTATCGTGATTTGACTGATGCCGAAATCAAAGAACTCAATGCTTTAATCGAACCTTCGAGCAAAACTGAAGAAGCTAGTTTACCGAAACAAGAGCAAGTAAAACGAAGAACGGAATTCATCAAAAGAGACGATCCGAGGTTTAAGAAAAGAGGAGATTATTAGTTATAAAACAAAACCCAAGACTTTCGCCTTGGGTTTTTTGGTTATTTATCTTTTATTAGCACTTATAAACTCATAATATAAAGCCTTAGACAAAAAACTATCATTTTGTCGTTCAGATATTGTTTCTTCCCTTGTAACTTCAGGATATTGTCCGTCTAAATTCTTTAATCTAAAATAATCTCTTCGAGTTTCATCATTAAAATCAAGGCTGCTCAAAAACATTGGTTCCACTCCTTTATTGACCGAAATATTGTAATTCGTAATCCAATTTCCCCAATTGGCATAACTGCACAAAAGAATCGTTCCGTAAAAATACCAAACCATTTGGTTAACCAGATACCCGTTTGTTTTTTGCTTGGTAATTTTCAAAAAGGTGAAAACCAAACCAATAATAGCTAAAATCAGAAACGCATAAACCCCTAATCTTTTGTATGTTAATCCAAAATACGAAACGTATTCTGAATTTTTGATAATGGTGCTAAGAATTAGAATTCCATTTAAGAAAATCCAAATTTTAGACAATCGTTTCAAGTTTTTGGCTTTTTCATCAAAATTAAAACCTCCTTTAAAATAAAATAGAATCACACCAACAGCCATAACAATAGAGAAAATCACCGAATTGACTCTTTCGTGTGTAGCAGCACTCAATTTTGATTTTTCGATAACTTCAAAAAATTGCTCATAGTTATAAGTAACGATAAAAACCAAGAGCAACACATTAAGAAGAACTAAAGTAATCTCGCCGCTTCTTCTTTCAAAATCAATATCTAGGAACGAAAAAGTTCGTTGATTTCTAATCAATTTTTCGTCTTTAAAATCATTATCTAATATCGAATTATAATCCAAAAAAGATTCTGGTATCCAATAATTCCAAAAAGTAAATGAAAGATAGAAACCCAACAACGCAATTAGAATGAGTTGTAAAAAATTTACATCCAGATAATAATCTGTGAATAGCGCCGAAAAATGGTTGCTTCCAAAAGCATAGACAATAAAAAACAATCCGACAAAAACTGTTGGAATTAAGAAATAAGCGATAAACTTTTTAGCAAAATCATTCTTAATTTCTCTTTTGGGAAGCCATTGACTAAACATCAGCATTCGACCTAAAGACGTGATTCCGTTTAGGAATACCACTGGAAAAACCTGTACTATTTTCAGATTCGTTTCCTGTGTTTTGAATTGTAAAAAGATAACAGATAGAGCTGAAGCCAAAAAAGACACAAAATCACCATACCAAGCAAACGCAATAGAAGACAATATAGATGTTATGACCAGAAGCAAATGAGATCGACTCGTAAATCGATCCTGAAAGAAATAACAAATCATTCCCGTTAACACTAATCCGAAAATAGCCAGATTTACTCCTACTGACTCGTTGTAAAAAAGCAGTGTAAAAATCAGACTGCAAACTAAAATTAAATGGTATTTTTTCATAATAAAAAGATTTAAAAGTACTTTGTTTTTCAAAGTAAAAAGTTAAAAAAAAGGTTATTTAGTTTTGAATAATTTTTCCAGGCTGTTTAAATGTGATACAAAAGAAGCTCTACCTAAATTAGTAACCCGATAGGATGTTTTTGGTTTTTTGCCCACAAATTCTTTTTTAATTTCGATGTAAGTGGCTTTTTCTAAGGCCGATGAATGACTCGCTAAGTTACCATCGGTAATATTCAAAAGGGTTTTCATTTCGGTAAAATCTACCCAATCATTGACCATCAGAATAGACATAATACCTAATCGGACACGGCTTTCAAAATCTTTATTTAATTTATCAATGATTCCCATTCGGAGGATTTATTTATATTTTTTGAATACTATTAAGCCGTACAAAATATGCAAAATACCAAATCCTACGATCCAAAAAACCAAACCGTATCCTAAAAAGAATAGCGAAACACAACCTAAAGCCAGTTCGCAAAATCCTAAATATTTAATATCCGAAAAAGTATATTTCTCAGCATTAATCAACGCTAAGCCATAAAACAATAAAGTTGCCGGAGCAATTAAAACATAAATTTGATGGTATAAAAGTGCCAAAGAAAATACACCTCCAACCACTAAAGGAATCGCTAAATTGACAAGCATTTTCTTGGTAGCTGTGGTCCAAATGGGTAAATTGTATTTTCGGCTTTTTCGAATCGTAAAGAAGATTCCAAATGTTAACGCAAAAAATAAAATAATTAAGGCAATATAAAATAATTCAGAAACTAAGTCTACCGAATATAATTTATGCTCCCCATCAAAATAATCGAGCCCATTAATTTTAAACAATTGGTAAACATACAGTCCGCCAATCAAGGCAGACAATCCTGCAAATACTCCTGAGAGTCCGCTCAAGGATATAAATCTTGAAGAACGTTCCATCATAGAACGAATGTGCGACAAATCTTCTTGGTGCTTTTGATCCATAATTAAAGTACTTTGTGATACAAAGTTAATTTATTATTTGAATCAGCAAACATTTTTTTGAAGTATTTATTGAAATATGATAAAAATAAACAGGCCTATTCGGTTGAATAGGCTTGTTTATTGGTTTAATCTTGAAATATTATTGTTTTCTACTTCTGATCTTTCGTGCTAAAAGTGTATTTTTTAACAACATTGCGATCGTCATTGGCCCTACTCCACCCGGAACCGGAGTAATAAATGATGATTTTGGACTTACACTTGCAAAATCGACATCGCCAGTGATAACATAACCTTTTGGGTGTGAAGCATCTTCTACTCTAGTAATACCAACGTCAATTACCACAACACCATCTTTGACCATATCCGCTTTCAAATAATTAGGTACACCAAGAGCAGTGATTATAATATCGGCATTTTTGGTGTACTCTTCAATATTTTTGGTTCTACTGTGCGTCAAGGTAACTGTTGAATCGCCTGGATATCCTTTGCGGCTCATCAAAATACTCATTGGTCGTCCCACAATGTGGCTGCGCCCAATAACGACAGTATGTTTGCCTGAGGTTTCTACTTTGTAACGTTCTAATAATTCCATTATTCCATAAGGAGTCGCTGGCAAAAATGTTTCCATTTCCAAAGCCATTTTTCCAAAATTGGCAGGATGAAAACCATCGACATCTTTGTCGGGATCTATCGCCATTAGGATTTTTTGCTCGTCGATATGTTTTGGCAAAGGCAATTGAACTATGTACCCATCTAAATCGTCATCTTCGTTAAGTTCCTTGATTTTATCTAATAATTCTTCCTCCGAAATGTTTTCAGGCAAAGCCACTAAAGTAGATTCAAAACCAATTTGCTGACACGATTTCACTTTGCTACCTACATACGTCAAACTAGCTCCGTTTGTTCCCACAATAACTGCTGCTAGATGAGGCACTTTTTGTCCATCCGCTTTCATTCTTAAAACTTCGGCAGCGATTTCGTTTTTAATGTCTTCTGATGTTTTTTTTCCGTCTAGTATTTGCATCCTTTTCTAGTTAAAAAGTTTTGTGATTTACCTATTCAATGGTTAACGCTGCCCTGGCATTCCGCCCGGCATTCCTTTCATATTCCCCATCATCTTCATCATATTCTTTCCGCCTGGCCCTTGCATCATTTTCATCATTTTGCTCATTTGCTCGAATTGTTTCATCAACTGATTTACTTGTTCGACTTTCGTTCCTGAACCTTTAGCAATTCTAGCTTTTCTTTTGACATCGATTAAAGCAGGTTTTGATCTTTCTTTTGGTGTCATCGAATGGATAATTGCTTCAATATGTTTGAAAGCATCGTCTTCGATTTCGACATCTTTCATAGCTTTTGAAGCTCCTGGAATCATTCCAACCAAGTCTTTCATATTCCCCATTTTTTTCACTTGCTGAATTTGGGAAAGGAAATCATCAAAACCAAATTCGTTTTTGGCGATTTTCTTTTGAATTTTTCTGGCTTCTTCCTCATCATAATGTTCTTGTGCTTTTTCTACCAAAGACACCACATCTCCCATTCCGAGGATTCTCTCCGCCATACGTTCTGGATAGAACACGTCAATGGCATCCATTTTTTCGCCAGTTCCAACAAATTTGATTGGTTTGTTGACTACAGTTTTAATCGAAATAGCAGCTCCACCACGAGTATCACCGTCTAATTTGGTTAAAACTACACCATCAAAATTCAAAATATCGTTAAAAGCTTTTGCTGTATTTACAGCATCTTGCCCAGTCATTGCATCAACAACAAACAAGGTTTCTTGAGGTTGAATGGCTTTATGAACATTCGATATTTCGGTCATCATCGCTTCATCGACAGCCAAACGACCTGCGGTATCGACAATTACCACATTAAACCCATTGGCTTTAGCATGCTTGATAGCGTTTTGAGCAATTTCGACAGGATTTTTATTTTCAGGTTCTGAATATACCTCAAC
Source organism: Flavobacterium psychrophilum (assembly GCA_945860385.1). Taxonomy (GTDB): domain Bacteria; phylum Bacteroidota; class Bacteroidia; order Flavobacteriales; family Flavobacteriaceae; genus Flavobacterium; species Flavobacterium psychrophilum_K. Next base: position 29,109 of record CAMAQD010000016.1, on the reverse strand, counting down.
AGCCATCGAATCTCCGACAACATACAATTGCTGAATTGCCGCAGGACGATAAATATCACAAGCTACCAAAAGTGGCTTTTTCCCTTTTTTGGTTTGCAAATAATTAGCCAATTTTCCTGAGAAAGTAGTTTTACCGGAACCTTGCAAACCCGACATTAAAATAACAGTTGGATTTCCAGAAAGATTGATTCCTGCAACATCGCCGCCCATCAATTCGGTAAGTTCGTCTTTGACTAATTTTACCAATAATTGTCCCGGTTGAAGCGTAGTTAATACGTTTTGCCCAATGGCTTTTTCTTTTACTTTAGTGGTAAAATCTTTGGCAATTTTAAAATTGACATCGGCATCTAATAATGCACGACGCACTTCTTTAAGGGTTTCGGCTACGTTAACTTCGGTTATTTTTCCGTGACCTTTAAGGATGTGAAAGGCTTTGTCTAATTTATCGCTTAAATTATCGAACATAATGGTAAATATCTTTTATTGAGGTGCAAATATAAGCTAAAGTTGTAAAGTCTCAAAGTCACATACTTGTAAAATTCAGATAATATTCAATAAAAAAACCAGCCGAAAAGACTGGTTTTTAAGTAAGTTATTATATGAAGATTAGTCTTTGTCGTCTAAATGCGTTTCATTTTCCAGTAATTCTTTTATTTGATGACCAAAAGAGGAATGTCCATCATCAGTTCCAGTTGTAATTTCGATAATTCCATCTCCATCAGTATCCAATAATACCCCTTGATTGGCCAATGAATTTATTTTTGCCATTAATGCATCCAATTGTATTTTTATATTTAAAGCAACACTATTGTCATTGACTGCAAAATCTTTGGATGGGTCTATAAAATCCATTTCAAGTTCAATATTTTCGGCACTCCAAATCACAAAAGGTTTGTCGTTTATTGTTCCTTTAATCAAAAAAGTCTTACCCTCTAAGTCCCCAGCAACAAGACTTTTAGTAAAATTAAATTTGATTTCTTCATATTTTGCATTTGGAACATCAACAGAAGTTATAAATTGACTCAAAGGCTTGTTTGGGTCAAGTAAATCCAATAAAAAAGGCCCCATTAATTTTACGTCTTCGTGTATCGGATCCGTAGAGTGCATATGATCTTCCATATCGGTTTCCAATTTTATGTTTCCGATGTTGACTTTAAAATCAGTAATCACTACTGTTGACGCAGCAGTTCGTGCGGTTGAAGAAGTCTTACCTGTAGAGGATACTGCAGTAGCTTTGATAGAGACATTTCCACTTGTAGAAGTATTGTCTGAACATGAACTCATTGCAATGGCAATTAAAACAAAAATTGAAAATTTTTTCATATAAGTAATATTTAAAAGTGTTAAACGAATTTGTATTTATTTTTAATTAATTTTTTTCAAAAGTTATATAATCCGTACCTCCATTTCCACCACTTACGTGTACTAACTTAATTTTTGTATCTGTTTTTTCAAGAATATTCCAGTCATCGGTTAGATCTGCAAAACTTGCTGGTGATGCAAATGCAATATTGAAATCTAAATCATTGCTTGGGCTATCATCTCCGCTAGTATCACTTGTTACCGACCAAGTTCCTAGATAAGTATTTGTTCCATTCGCTGCTGTTAAAACACTATTGGAACCAAATGTAAAATTATAACCAGTAAAATTTGTGGTTTCATTTACACCGGAATCTTCATAAAAAGTAATTCTCCAAGTTCCTTTATTTACAGTATTTATCACTGGAGTTGGATCAACAGAATTGTTTGAGGAACTATCACTAGTACACGAAAACACTCCGTTCAGAATCAAAGCAAATAACAAAACTTGCAAAAATTTTAATTTTCTCATAATTTTTAGTTTATAATGGTTAGTATTCAGTTATAATCAATTTTTTTCAAAATAAAGATAATCAGTATCATTACTGTTTTCTGTATCTCTGAAACGCAATTGGGAATTGTTAAATTCAAAAACTTTCCAGCCTTCATCCAATTCTTTCAAAACATCTGATTCAAATTTCATTTCAAACTCACGGACTTTATTATCTACTTTTGTTGACCAACTTCCAGTGTAGGAAATTCCAGATTTTATGGCAATAACTTTATAATTAGAATTGAAGGTAAAAGTATATCCATCATAAACCGAAGTTTTCACAATATCGTGAAAATAATAAGAAATTTTCCAAGGACTGCTGGTAATGACTTGCATAAAATCAAGCGATGAAGTACTGTTTTCTGGGCAAGTATCAATGACATTTTTTATATAATCTTCAAACTGACTATTTGACGTTATACTAGAATTTTGACCATTTGAATTTGTAATAGTAACAGGATAGCTAATGGCCAAATATTTATTGTCCTCTAAATTTTCGAAAAAATTAAACAACATTTTACTATCGGTTATTGAACTTGTGCTTGCAATTTGATTGCTGGTATTATAAACATTCACCGTTATTGGATAAATAATAGTAACACAATTTATTTTGCCAAAAGCATCTGAACTGGATTCACATTCCGTTTTGAAATTTGTAAAATCTGATTGACTAGAAAAACTCTTTTCAGAATAATTGTTGAGAATTACGGTCACTGGAAAATATAGATAAACTTTATCATTATCGTTTGAATTTGCATTTATATTAGTTTGCACCAATTGATAATCGCTTGCAGAATTAATTGAAATTTGCGTATAATTAACTGTAACTTTATATGGGAATTTAACCATAAAACAGCTGGTTCCATCAATAATATTGTCTTGAGAAGTTGGTTGCATTGCAAGCCTTTGAATGTAAGTTGACAGTGGAGTTGTTTTAGTAATAGTCTCTCTAGTGCTGTATATTTCTACAACTGATTCCGACTGACATCCTGAAAATAAGACAACTAGCACCAGTGCAACACAAAATAAATTTATAAAGTTCTTCATAATAATGTCTAAATCATATTTCTACAAATGTACTAAAATAAAACCCTCGGGTCTTTCAGCGGCTTTTAGAAAAAATCAATCGTTATTAATTAAATCGATATAATTGAAGACGTATCTCAACAACAAAAATTACAATACTAAAAACAATAATATCAATTTAATAACCGTTGTAAAAAAATTACACGTTACAATTAAAACAAATTAAAGTCATAATACCCTACCTAAAATAAAAAAAAATATACCTTTACATCCCAGAAAAAAAACAAATTAATGACAAATAATTCATTATCAGAAACTTGCAATGAAATTGTTTTTTCAGATTTTTTTAAAAAACATGCTAAATCGCTTCGGAATTTCCTCTTTTATAAATACGGAAATAAGGATCAAGCAGAAGATTTAGTTCAAGAAGCCTTCATAAAACTCTGGCAAAATTGCGGTTCAGTTCCTATCGAAAAAGCCAAATCCTACCTATATACTATTTCCAATAATAGTTCTTTAAACGAAATTAAGCATCAAAAAGTGGTGCTTCAATATGAAAAAAATTTCACAGGCTTAGATAAAACAAATGAAAATCCGGAATATATTTTAGAAGAAAAACAGTTCAAAGACAAGCTTTTAAAAGCTATTGAAGACTTAAATGAAACCCAACGAATTGCTTTCTTAATGCACCGAATTGATGGTAAAAAATACAGTGATATTGCTGATGAATTAAACATTAGCGTAAAAGCTGTCGAAAAACGAATACATCTTGCCTTGGTCGAACTCCGAAAAAAAATTGACTTTAAGTAGGGTAAACAAAGAATTACTTGTTTTATATCTATAAATCGAAGATAATGGAAAAAAATTACAATTTAACAAAATGGCTAAATAACGAATTGACCGAAGCTGAATTGGCGGAGTTCAAAGCCGAACCCGATTTTTTCAAGTACGAAAAAATAAAAAATTACTCTGCTCAATTAAAAGTGGCTGATTTTGATGAAGCAAAAATGTTAGACACTATTCTTAGCCATAAAAAAGCAACTCCTAAAGTTATTCCTTTATACAAAAACTGGATGTTTAGAGCGGCTGCCGTTCTGGTTCTTGCGTTAGGAATTACTTTTGCAATGCAAAATTTTTCAACAGAAAATCAATTTGCTTCTAACGGAAAAAGAACCACTTTTTTGCTTCCTGATAATTCTGAAGTCGTTTTAAATTCGGGTTCCGAAATTGAATATAAAAAATGGAATTGGAAGAATAACAGAAACCTTGAATTGAAAGGACAAGCTTATTTTAAAGTTGCCAAAGGTCAAAAATTTGAAGTAAAAACCAATCTGGGAAAAGTGGCAGTTTTAGGAACACAATTTGATGTAAAAGCCAGAAAAAATCGTTTTGATATAACTTGTTTTGAAGGAAGAGTAAAAGTAAATTACAAAGACAAAGAAATTATTTTAACTCACGGACAAAGCGTAAGTTTTGAAAACGGAAAACAAATAAATACGACCGCAACTTCTTTAAAACCGGAATGGCTTGAAAATAAAATTGCGTTTTCGAAAGAAAATTTACCTAATATTATCGACGAGATTCAACGGCAATATAACGTTAAAATTAGCATTACATCAGGACTTTCCAACGAATTATTTACCGGAAAAATTCCGACTGATAATCTCGATATTGCACTGCAAATTATTGCAACCACCTATAATTTAGAAACCAAAAAAATTGATTCCAACACCATAATTTTTGAAAAAAAATAAATGTTTTCTAAAAAACATATTTTCTTTTTATTGTTTTGCTTTGTTTTTACCCTGACACTTACTGCTCAGGATAAGAACAAAGCAATTGCTTTAAAAACTGTTTTGCAATCCATAGAAAAAAAGCATCATATTACCTTCAATTATATTGAAAATGATATTGTGGAGATTAAAATAATTCCCCCCAATCCTAAAATTTCTCTGGCAGAAAAGCTGGATTATATTCAAAAAAAAACCAATCTAATTTTTGAAAATTTAAAAAACAAATACGTCAATATTTCGAAAAAAATTGAGGTCGAAATGGTTTGTGGATATGTGTTTTCGAAAAATGATAATTTGCCTCAGGCAGGCGCAAATATTTATTTAATAAATGGCAAAAGTACTGTAACCGACATAAAAGGTTATTTTGAAATTCCGAAAGAAAAAGCTACTGAAGTTGCAATAAGTCATATTGGTTTTATTACTCAAAAATTTTCTATTCCAGATTTACAAAACAAAGACTGTCTTAAAATATTTCTAGAATTAGAAGTTTTAAAACTTGAAAATGTAATAACAAATCAATTTTTGGCCTCTGGAATTTCGAAGACAATAGAAGGAACATTTGTCATAAAACCAAAGAAACTGGGGATTTTACCTGGCTTAATAGAACCCGATGTTTTACAAACTATGCTGCAAATACCAGGGATTTATAGTGCAGACGAAAGCCTTTCGAGTATCAATGTGAGAGGCGGAACACACGATCAAAACTTGTTTTTGTGGAATGGAATAAAAATGTACCAAACGGGACATTTTTTTGGTTTAATATCGGCATTCAACCCAAATCTAGCTCAAACCATTTCTATTTCAAAAAACGGGAGTTCTGCTTTTTATGGCGAAAGTGTTTCGAGTGTTGTTGATATTTCTTCGGATCCAAATAAATATGAAAAAGCTCAATTTAGCGCTGGAATTAATATGATAAATGTTGATATTTATTCCAAGTTTAACATCAATAAAAAAGGATTTATAGAAATTGCTGCTCGAAAATCAATCACTGATTTAATTGAAACTCCGACCTACAAAAAATACTATAATAAGGCATTTCAAAACACCACAATAAAGAATTTTTCTGCATATCAAAGCGTGGATTACAACAGTGAAGAAGAATTTAAGTTCTATGATATAACAGTAAAATATTCACAAAAAATAGGACGAAAAGATCAGCTTTTATTGGATTTAATAACTATCAATGACCAAATCCAGATTAATCAAAATGCTACAATAAATACCGTATTTCAGTCGGAAAAGAATGCTTTATATCAAAAAAATCACGGAGGTAATTTAGCGTGGAAACGAAATTGGAATTCCAAAAACACTAGTAAAATCAATGTGTTTAGTTCCTCTTATGAACTTGATGCCGAAAAAAATAGAATCGAGGACAATCAACTTATTAAACAAGAAAATAGTGTATTTGAAGATGGTGTTAAATTAGAGAATAACCATATCATCAGTCCAAAATTTACCCTAAATAATGGCTATCAATACGACGAAATTGGAACAACAAATCTGGACGAAGTAAGTAATCCCATTTTTTACAGACAAATTAAAGAAGTGTTACGAACTCACGCACTCATCGTTGAAGGCAAATACAATGATACCGTTTCCAAAGTGTTTTTTAATGCAGGAATGCGAGTTAATTATATTGAAAAATTCAAAAAATACCTTTATGAACCTCGACTGCAGTTTAATTACACTATTTCACCAAGTTTAAGTTTAGAAGTTTTGGGTGAATTCAAAAGTCAAAATTGTTATCAGATTATTGATCGTCAGCAAGATTATTTTGGGATAGAAAAAAGACGTTGGATTTTGTCAAACAACACTACAATTCCAATTCAAAGAAGTAAACAAGCGTCAATAAGTTTTTCATATAACAAAAATAATTGGTTGTTTACAGTGGATACCTACTATAAAAAAGTTGATGGAATCAATAGTTCTACGCAGGGATTTCAAAATCAATTAGAATTTGCAAATATAATTGGGGATTATGTAGTTCTGGGAACTGAAGTATTGGTACAAAAGAAAATAAATCATTTTACTACGTGGCTAAGTTATGCTTACAACGATAATAATTATCATTTTCCCACTGTAACACAAACTGAATTTTCGAATAATTTTGAGTTAAATAACGTAGTCTCTTGGGCTGGAACCTACGAAATTAAGAACTTAAAAATAGCTCTGGGTTCGAAATGGTATTCCGGAAGACCAGAAACAACTCCTTCGAGTTTCGAAATCAATAAAAGTAATCCTTCGAACCCCACAATTGATTATAATTCTCCAAATAATAAACGCCTGGATGACTTTTTTCAAGTCAATTTTTCGACAACATACAAATGGGAAAGTGCCAATAAAACCCAATATAGATTAGGGTTATCTGTATTAAATGTATTGAATAGACCAAACGAAATCAGCGAATATTATCGAATTAATCCAATTACAAATTCTATTGAAGATGTAAAAACATTTTCACTCGAAAGAACTCCAAATGTAAGTTTTAGAATCCTATTTTAGCATCCAAAAAATGGTTAAACAAAATTTTATAAAGTAAAAAACCGCCTAATTAGACGGTTTTTTGTTTTAAAATATGTTAGTTTTGAGTTCTAAAATTCTGTTTAATTGGTCCAAACTCTAGCAGTCTGAATTCCTGTGTGACAACTATTGCAAGCTCCATTTGTTATAGGCGAAGACATGTATTTTGTTGAAGTGGCACCAACTACTGAAGGATAAAGCCCGCCAGTAAAATCTATTGCTCCTGAGGTGTAAAAATTCCCTTTTGAGTCTACTTGAATGGCATATTTTAAAGTTCCTGTTCCGTCTGGTCCTGTGTAAAGTTTTACCAATGCATTTGAATTGGTAGCTGTGAGCGCTTCATTATAAACCGTTCCTGCCACTGTCCAGACAGGAGCTTCACCACCTCCAGGTTTGTGACAATTCATGCAATTCTGCCCTACGTTATGACTTTCATTACTTCCAGTTTCACTATTCGTTATTGAATCATATTCTTCGCTCTCTGATGAACACGATTCTAATGTGAAAAGTACTGCCATAAATGCAAAAAGCGCAATTAATTTGATTTTCATTTGTTTGCTTATTACTATTAATAATTATTGAGTTGAAAAGAATTGAAGTCATTTATTTGTGAAATCCAACAAATACTAAAACCCAACCAAAATTCTTTCTTTTTAAATTAGTTAGCCCAAACTCTAGCTGTCCCATTTCCACCACTATGGCAACTATTACAAGATGTAGGAGATGTTACAGAACTTCCCATATATTTTGTAGTGGTTGGTCCTACAACAGCTGGATATAAACCTCCGGTAAAATCTACAGTGTTGGAGGTGTAAATGTTTCCTTTTTGATCCCCATTAAGAATATATTTTAGTGAGCCTGTTCCGTTTGGACCTGTATAAAATTTAACTATCAGATTTGATGCTATGCTTGTTCCTGCTGAACTAGTATAAACAGTACCTCCAATTTTCCACTGAAATTTAGATGCTTGTCCTCCCGGGGTATGACAACTCATACAATTTTGCCCAGCATTATGACTTTTTGAAAGCCCTGAAGCACTTCCTGTAAGCGTTATTGCAGTTGGTGTTGGTGGTGGAGTTGGGTTTACTGTAATGGTGTAAGAAGATGGAGTTCCATTAACACCGTTCACAGTTGGGGTAACTGTAATAGTAGCAGTAATTGCGGTAGTGCCACTATTTTTGGCTATAAATGAAGCTACATTTCCTGTACCACTAGCAGCTAAACCTATAGCAGTATTTGAATTTGTCCAAGCGAAAGTTCCTCCACTAGGTGTGCTGATAAAACTTGCGGCGGCAACCGTACCGTTGTTAGTAACTGTACTGTTTGCAGGAACAGTAACTGTTGGTGTTGCTGGACTAGGAGTTGAAGGTGTTATAGTAATTGTATAGGAAGAAGGTGTTCCAGCAGTACCATTTAAAGTTGGAGTAACTGTAATAGTAGCAACAATTGCTGTTGTTCCTGAATTCATAGCAGTAAATGCGGGAATATTTCCTGAACCACTAGTAACCAAACCTATTGCAGTATTTGAATTTGTCCAAGCAAAAGTAGCTCCTGTAGGAGAACTTACAAAATTGGTTGCTGCCACAGCAATTCCTTTAACTACTGAAATATTTGCGGGTACCGTAACTGTAGATATCGTAGGTGTTGGTGTTGGTGTTGGTGTTGGTGTTGGCGTCGGAGTCGGAACACTAGAAATTGGGGCATAAGGATTTTCTACTGTACAAGATTGGAATGCAACAATAAATAATAAAGCAATAATTGGAATTAATTTAAGTCTCATAATTTTTTTTTTAGGTTATGTTTTTATTTTTTACATCAAGTATTTACCTTTTTACATTTGGGAGTTTCAGGCTTGATATAGCTAAAACATCTTTAGAATAAATTACCCTACCTCAATATAATTATTTTAAAAAATGCTGATTTGTGACAAAAAATAAAATTTCTTTCATAGGTGTGTATTTAATATGAGAACAAAGATTTTTAACTCAAATGCTTTTATAATTCTTATAGTAGTTTCAAATAAATGTTTTAGAATTAACAGTGTTCTTTACCCTAATAAATTTTAATATATAACTATTCTTATATTATTAATTACAGAATTTAATTCATCGATAAATTTTACTCTTAATAGATTATTTTTTAAAATAAAATTAATTTTTGGGTAGGGTATTTTTCTTTAGAAATGTTTTATCAATTATGAGACACAAACGAAAAAGTCTTTATTCCTTAAAAAGTAAACTAGTAAAATTTAAAATCATGAACAAAAAATTTAGAATTATCCTTTTCACAATCGTACTGGTTGCAATAGCAGCTTTCACCGGATTCAATTATGTTATGTATGGTGGAGCAAGAAATTTATTAAATGAAGAAACTGCTTTTACCGTTTCCTCAAAAAGTATTGCAAATGAGTTTGCTACTAATATTGATTTGTCAAATAAAAAATATCTTGAGAAAGCAATAGCTGTAAAAGGTACCATCACTAAAATAACAGGCAATGAAGTTATTATAGACAATTCGATTATTTGCAATCTGAAAAATTTTGATCCTTCAATTCAAAAAGACCAAGAAGTCACTTTAAAAGGGAGAGTTGTGGGTTACGATGATTTAATGGGAGAATTAAAAATGGATCAATGTTTTAAAGCGTAATTACAGTTTAACTTTTATAAATAAAATCAATTATATTATGAGAATAAAAAAGTTTTTTTCTTTTGTTTTAATGTTTTTCACGATTGGCTATGCCTCTGCACAAGATGATTTATTAGACCAATTAAATGCCGAAAAATCGAATGCAAAAGAAATAGAAACTACAGCTTTCAAGGGATTGCAAATCTGTAACATACAATCAACGAAGTTGACTGCAAAAGGCGAGTGGTATTTGGTAATTTCGCACCGCTTTGGTGATTTAACTCTTGGACTGGATAATTTTTTTGGATTAGACAATGCTTTAACAAAAATTGGTGGTATTTATGGAGTTACAAATTGGTTGTCTCTTGGTGCAACAAGACATACTTATAATAAAATATATGAGTTGACAGCCAAATACAAGTTTGCTGATCAAGTTGTGAGTGGTTTTCCGGTAACTATTGTTGGGTATAACACAATGGATATAAATACTGCTTTGAGTACTGATCTTTACCCCAATTTGCAATTTACGAATCGATTAGCTTATAGTTCGCAATTATTAATGTCCAGAAAATTTTCGGATGCACTTTCTGTAGAAGTGGGTGGCGTTTTTGTTCATAAAAATCTGTTTGATGAAGCGTTAGAACTTGAAGATCAATATCTGGTGGCTGTGGGTGGAAGATATAAATTATCTAAAAGATTGAGCGTGAATTTAGATTATGCTTACAAAGTAAATCAGTTAGCAAATGCCCCTTTGTACCAGAATCCATTGACTTTGGGATTGGATATAGAAACTGGTGGACACGTTTTTCAGATGGTTTTCTCCAATAGCCAACCGATGAATGATGTGGCAGTATTTACAAACGCAACCGGTAACTGGAATGGAGGAAGTCTATATTTTGGATTTAATATGTACAGAGTTTTTTAAAAGATAAAGAGATAAATTATGAAAAAAATAATATTAGTTTTAATACTTATGGCCGGTGTATTCATCGTTTCGTGCGAATCGAACACCTATAATGAAATTTCAGTAGTAGTAACAAACCCAACATACACTGCTAATATTGAACCGGTTATGAAGGCTAGTTGTATAGGTTGTCATTCTGTAGGAGGGACATTTCCAACTTTAACAACTTACGCTCAAGTAAAAACTTCAACAGCAACAGGGAATTTAATATGTAGAATTGGCCAAACTTGTGGTTCAGTAATGCCTCCAAGCGGTGCTCTGACAGCCCAAACAATAGAAATGATTAAACTTTGGCAACAACAAGGATTTGTAAATTAATTAAAATAAATAAAAATGAAAAAAGGAATAATTTTAGTGATGTGTTTTTTAGTAGGAAATATAATTTTTGCTCAAAAAATGATTACGCGTGCAGGTGAAGTAAAATTTGAAGCCTCAATGCCTGCATTTGAAGAAATTGCAGGAACAAACAGCACAGTTTCTTGCATTTTAGACGAGTCAACGGGAGATTTTGTAGCATTGGTTTTGATAAAAGCATTCAAGTTTAAATCGCCTTTAATGGAAGAACACTTCAATGAAAATTATATGGAATCTTCTAAATTTCCTAAGGCTACATTCAAAGGTAAAATAACCAATTTTGATGCTAAAAAATTATCAGCAAAAAAGACTGAATTTGATTTAGAAGGAGATTTTACTGTTCACGGTGTAACCAAAAAAATTAAAACTAAACTTGCGCTTACATTGAATGCAGGTAAAATTAATGCAACAAGTTTAATTTTGGTTAAACCTCAAGATTATAACATAGAAATTCCGAGCCTTGTAAAAGGTAAAATAGCCGAAAACGTAAAAATCTCAATGAATTTTATTCTTGAAGCAAATTAATTTTTATTAATAAAAAAACATGAAATTATTGTCGAGTTTCATAAAGTTGTTAATGTGAAACTCGATTAAATAAATAATTGCCTTTTTAAATTATAATAGTTAAGATATACTTAAGATGATAATTATCATACTTTAACTTTCAGACAATCAATAACTTTGTAAATATAAAAAAATCCCCGAAAAAAAAATATAAACTTAAACTTAATTAAATTATGAAAACAAAATTACTTTCTTTAGCCATTTTTGCTGTAACTTTATTAGTATCAGCAAACATTTCAGCTCAAACAGCTGGAACAATGACTTATACCTTTACTACTGTAAAAATAGGTTCTAACACCAAGCAAGTTATGGGTGTCTGGGTTGAAAATGCCGCAGGCACATTCATTAAAACGAATTTGCTCTATACTACTTCTGGTAGTACTGATGACCATTTCCCTGTACTAAGTGCAAAAAATGGAGCTTCTGCTCCTAGTACTGCTGATTCTGCAGGTATGGACGTTACTTCAGGTAATAATATCGGAGCAATAACAGGAGCTACTCGCTCAGCTAGCACTTCACCCTTAGCTTGGGGACCATATTCGGTTTCTTGGAATGGAACTAATGCTGCTGCAGGAGCAGTATCAGATGGTGTTTATAAAGTTTGGGTTGAGTTGACTTCAAATAGTGGTTGGGCATCTGATGCTCATGAGTTTATAAATACAGGCTATTCTTTTACAAAAGGAGCGTCTGTTTATGACACAAATACCTCATCTCCTATTGCTAATAGCACCGTTTTGACTTCAAATAGAATTGTATGGACTCCTTCAGCTTTGAGCATTGATAGTGTTTACAAAACAAAAATAGCTGTATATCCAAACCCCAGCAATGGTATAATTAATGTGCAGTACAATGATATTCCTGTAACTAATATTGACGTGGTAAACGTTTTAGGGCAAGTCGTAAAATCAATAAAACTAGATGCATCTTCATCAGAAACTCTACAAACAATTGATTTGTCTGGGAATGCAAATGGTCTTTATATTATTAATGTTTCAACTAATGAAACTTCTTCTAGCTACAAAGTAGTTTTAGATAAATAATTTACTCCAAAATATAACAAAAAAGCATCTCGTGATTTTCGAGATGCTTTTTTTATACTTGAATATTGAGTCTTCAATTTCTAATAAAACTACATTCTTTCTGGAACATCAATTCCCAATAATTGAAAGGCCAATGCAATCGTATCGGCAACTTTCTTTGAAAGTTGCACTCTAAATATTTTCTTCTCCAAATCTTCTTCTCCCAAAATAGAAACGGCTTGGTAAAACGAATTATATTCTCGTACCAAATCATAAGTGTAATTCGCAATCAAAGCTGGACTATGATTTTGTGCCGCATTTTGAATCGCTTCAGGAAATAATTCGAGTTGTTTTAGCAATTCTTTTTCTTTTTCGTGAAGTAAAACTATTTTGGATTGTATAGCAAAATCAAAATTAGCTTTGCGAATAATAGATTGGATTCTGGCATAAGTATACTGAATAAACGAACCTGTATTTCCTGCAAAGTCAACTGATTCTGCTGGGTCGAAAAGGATTCGTTTTTTTGGATCGACTTTCAAAATGTAATATTTCAAAGCGCCCAAGCCAATAGTTTTGTATAATTTTAATTTTTCTTCAGGGGAATATTCGTCTAATTTTCCTAAATCTTCGGCAATTTTCTGAGCTGTATCTGTCATTTCCTGCATCAAATCATCTGCATCAACGACAGTTCCCTCTCTCGATTTCATTTTTCCTGAAGGCAAATCGACCATTCCATAAGACAAATGATAGAGGTTTTTCGACCAATCAAAACCTAGTTTTTTCAGTATTAAAAACAATACCTTAAAATGGTAATCCTGCTCATTTCCAACGGTATAAACCATTCCGCCAACGTCTGGAAAATCCTTTACACGCTGAATCGCTGTTCCAATATCCTGCGTCATATAAACCGCAGTTCCATCGGAACGCAACACTATTTTTCTATCCAAACCTTCAGCCGTCAAATCAATCCAAACCGAACCATCTAGATCTTTTTCGAAAATACCTTTTTCTAAACCTATTTGAACTACATCTTTCCCTAGCAAATAGGTATTACTTTCGTAATAATATTGATCAAAATCGACTCCCAAATTTTTGTAAGTTATGGCAAAACCATCATATACCCATTGGTTCATTGTTTTCCATAGTGCCATAACTTCGGCATCGCCAGCTTCCCATTTCAAAAGCATTTCTTGGGCTTCGAGAATAATTGGCGCTTGTTTTTTGGCTTCGTCTTCGGTTTTTCCTTCAGAGATTAATTGGGCGATTTGTTCTTTATAGGCTTTATCAAAAGCTACATAATAATTCCCCACTAATTTATCGCCTTTTAATCCTGTTGATTCTGGAGTTTCACCGTTTCCAAATTTCTGCCAAGCCAACATCGACTTGCAAATATGAATTCCTCTATCATTGATGATTTGAGTTTTATAGACTTTTTTTCCAGAAGCTTTAATAATTTCGGCAACAGAATATCCCAAAAGATTGTTTCTAACGTGACCTAAATGCAATGGTTTATTGGTATTTGGCGAAGAATATTCGACCATAACCGCTTTATCTTCTGAACTTGGAGTAACAAAACCGAATTTAGAAATATTCCTTATTTCATTGAAAAAATTCAAATAATATTCATCCGAAATAACAATATTCAAAAATCCTGAAACAACGTTAAAACGGCTCACTTCTGAAACATTTTCTACCAAATAATTCCCTATTTTGTTTCCTAATTCTATTGGATTGCTTTTGATAATTTTCAACAAAGGGAAGATTACCATTGTTATATCGCCTTCAAATTCCTTTCGTGTGCTTTGAAATTCAACTTTGTCTAAAGTAACATCAAATAATGCTAGGACAGCTTTTTCGATAGAAGGTGTAATAATCTGTGATAAAGTCATTTTTTGTATTAATTTTGAGGATGCAAATATAGGGATTTCAGTCTAAAATTGTTTGTAGTTTCAATTGAAATAAATTTTACCTAAATTCGTTTGATATAGTGTAAGTCTTTAAAAAAAATGAAAATAATCTTATATTTTTTTCCAATACAAACATCAAATTAGTTAAATTTTGCATTTTGTCGATAAAATTATACTTTTGTCGATAAAATTATACTTTGTTCAAATTATATTTAAAAAATGAAAAAAATCCTTCCAATATTAATTTTACTATCTTCGATTGGATGTTTTTCACAGGTGATTACTGTAGATACAAATAAATATACTGTTCCACAATTAGTTACCGAAGTTTTAGTTAATAAATCGTGTGTTCCTACCAGTAATATTAGCTGGAGAACAGGAACAAATTTTGGTTCAACAAACGGAATCGGTTACTTTGAAAATACAAATCCATTATTCCCTTTATCCAGTGGTGTAATTCTTACTACTGGAAATGTTCTTAATGCTCCGGGGCCAAACACAACGGAATTAAATGACGGTAATGCTGCTTGGACAGGTGATGCGGATTTAGAAGCTACACTTTTAGCATCTGGAATCACTGTAAACTCAACAAATGCAACCGTTTTAGAATTTGATTTTGTACCTTTTTCTTCGAATTTTGATTTTCGATTTTTATTTGCTTCTGAAGAATACGGTAATTTTCAATGTCAATTTTCAGATGCTTTTACTTTCTTATTGACTAATACTTTAACTGGTGTTACGACAAATCTTGCCGTTGTACCAGGTTCTACAACACCTATTTCGGTTACTACAATTAGAGAATTTATATACAATTCTTCCTGTCCTTCGGCAAACTCAGCCTATTTTGGTGCTTTTAATGGAGGTTCAGACGCGAGTACTTCAGCTACAAATTTTAATGGTCAAACCGTTTCTATGAATGCTTCTTCCAATAGTTTAATTCCCAATAATCCGTATCATATCAAATTGGTAATTGCCGACAGACAAGATAGCCAATCTGATTCGGCAATATTTCTCGGGGCAAATAGTTATAATGTCGGACAAGATGTTTTGGGCCCGGATTTGACTGTAGCAAGTAATACAGCTGTCTGCACCAATGAAACACAAACTCTTAGTTCTGGATTGGATCCCGCTATTTATTCATTTGCCTGGACACTTAACGGGGCTGCAATTGGGGGAAATACTCCCGATCTCACTGTAAATCAGCCTGGGAATTACGGTCTAACTTACACTATTATTGCTACTTCTTGTCCTGTAACTACTGATTTTGTAAACGTAGAATTCTACACTCCAATTATAACTCCTGCCCCTATTAATTTGTTTAAATGCAATTCTGGATCTGCTAACTACACTTTTAATTTATCAATTAACAGTCCAATCGTAACTGTTCCTAATACCCAAGTAAGTTATCATTCGTCTTTGGCAAATGCAACTTCAAATACGAATCCTCGTCCAAATAATTTCACCACAGCGGCATCAAACTTACCTACCACAATTTGGATTAGAATAGAAGACATAACTACAAAATGTTTCATCACAAAATCATTTCAATTAAGACTTACGCCTCCTCCAACAGCTAATTTAGTGGGAGATCTTACTTTATGCGAAACTGCACCTGGAACCTATACTGCTAATTTCAATATTAGTTCTCAAACAGCTACAATTTTGAGCGGACAATCAAATGCAATATATGATGTTTCCTATTATTTGAATGCGACTGATGCCAATACGGGCTCAAATTCAATTAATTCTTCAGTCACTTTAACATCCGGAAATGCAACTGTTTATGCAAGAATCCAAACCACAACTGACCCCAATTGTTATAGTACGACTAATTTCAAACTAATTGTTATACCACGACCAATTATAGATTCAAAAATAAATCAATTTGTTTGTAATAGTTACACATTGCCCGCACTTGTTAATCCAGGAAACTATTATTCTGGTCCAAATCAAGGTTTACCAATGCTCAATGCCGGAGATGTCATTACAGTAGACCAAATAATTTATCTTTACAGCACAACCGCAACTACCCCTAGTTGTCCTATTGAAAGTAATTTCATTGTAAAAATAGTAACACCAACAGAGGTAAATCCGACTGATGTCATAGTTTGTGACCAATACCAATTACCTATAACCCCTTTTGGATTGCGCTATTTTTCATTACCGGGAGGACCAAGCGGCGGTGGAACCGAACTTGCAGCAGGTAGTACCATAACAACTCTCGGAACAACAACAATTTACACTTATTTTTCATCGACAGATCTTGCAAATCCTTGCATCCTAGAATATCCGTTCAATATTACCATCAACAGTACCCCTACTATTCTTCCTCTTGTAAATGTTTTTGAATGTAGCTCGTATAGTTTGCCACCTTTGGCAGTAGGCGATTATTATACTTTTGATAGTAACACAGGAATATATACACCAGCTGTTTCGCCAGTAACTTCAACCACAACACTATATGTCTTTGCAACAAGTAATGGATGTACAACTCCGGTTACCATTTTTACTGTTTACATAAATACTTTGGGCTATACAAATATAAACGAATGCGTTTCGTATACTTTACCTCCAATACCTGTTGGTGAATATCGCGATGCACCAAATGGGGGTGGAAACCTAATTCAACCTGGACTAATAACAACGACAACAACTATTTATACGTATATTCCGGGCGCTGGTTGTACAACCGATTCATTTACTATTACTATAAATGCCCCATTTGTAACAACGCCTTCAAATATGTTAGCCTGCGTAAGCTACGTTTTGCCACCTCAAGTTGATGGAGCCGATTACTTCACCTTAGCTGGTGGCCCAACTACTCCCGGAAATGTTCAGTTAATTCCAAATGTATCCACACTAACCACTACTACAACAATATATATTTACAAACCTTCAACAACCGTTTTGGGCTGTTACAATGAAAAACCCTGGCTAATAATCATCAACACTAAACCAAAAATAGATTCTAGGTCAAACGTCGATCAGTGCAATTCGTATGTACTGAGTCCGCTGAGAAATGGCGCCTATTATGACGACCCTAATGGTGTAAGTCCTTTGGCCGCGGGAACTACCATAAGTACTAATGACAGAATTTACATTTATGCAGCAAATCCAAATGACCCTACTTGTTTTAGCGAGAATTTTTTCGATATTTCTATAAACGGAGTTGTCGCAGACCCAATTCCTACCCAATTATCCTATTGTGACAGTTTTACATTTCCACCATTGCCAACACCAAATAATTATTACTATGATGCACCAGGAGGTCCAATGGGTGGGGGAAATATAATTGCACCGGGAACTACAGTAACGGCAACAACAGTTTTACCAATGTACTATATTTATTATGAAACTGGTGACCGATTGAATTGTAGCGATGAAAAGCCGTTTAGTATCATAGTAACTCCAAGACCTGTTGCAAATGTCGTAAATACTATAGAAACCTGCGACTCATTTGCTGCAAACGACGGTATTTTTGAATTTGATCTGACGAGTTTAGCTATCAGAAATCAAGTTTTGAATGGGCAAACTCCAGATGCTAATTTTACGCTAACATTTTATACTTCTCTAGCGGATGCAAATAATGTTAATGCTATTCCTATTGGAAATCCTGCAACATACCAAAATGACAATCCTTTTTCGGATAGCGTATGGATTAGAATAGCAAACAACACTTCGGCGGTTGCCTGTTTTGATGTTGTCGAATTAAATCTGATAATTAACCTATTTCCTGAACCTCAATTGCTTCCGGAATATTTTATTTGTGAAGACTATGAATCAGGTACTCTATTAAATCCAGCCACTTTAGATAGTGGAATTTCGGGTGCAAATTATCTATTCGAATGGACATTAGACGGAGTCGCTTTTGGTGGAAACACTCCCTCAATCACAACTCCCCTAGTTGGTAATTACGTCGTAAAAGCAACAAATACCACAACATTATGTTTTAGAACTGCTTCGGCCAAAGTGATAAAATACACTCCTTATCTAGAACTTACTTACAGCGATGCATTTGTCTATCCCACTTTTATTTCAGTAAATGTATTAGGAGCAGGTTCCGGTAATTATGAATATCAATTGGACAACCTTCCTTATCAAGATAGTAATATATTCAATAATGTATTTCCAGGCGAGCACCAAATTTCAGTGCGAGATAAAGACGGACATTGCAATCCGGTGCCCCTAAATGCTGTAATAATCAATTATCCTAAATTTTTTACTCCCAATGGTGATGGTTATAATGAAAGTTGGAATATTCCTCAATTAATATTATCCAACCCAAATGCACCCATATTTATATATGACCGATATGGAAAATTGCTCAAACAAATTAGTCCTTCAGGCAATGGCTGGAATGGCATGTTCAACGGGCAACCACTTCCCTCTTCTGATTATTGGTTTACAGTAGATTATGACGAAAAGGGAACATCAAAAGTTTTTAAATCGCATTTTAGCTTGAAAAGATAAGGATTGCTGATTTTCGATTATAGACTTCATAAACAGAAAAGAACTTAGTGTTCTTGACAAAAGCAATTTACTATTGTACAATATTCTCTTCTTTTAAAAATAAATGGAACAAGACCCTAAGCAGCTCATCAAATTAGCGCATACCAAAATGCCTTTTGGCAAATATGAAGGTCGCTATCTCATCGATTTACCTGAGTATTACGTAGTTTGGTATTCCAATAAAGGTTTTCCAAAAGGAGAGCTTGGACAACAATTACAACTGATTTATGAATTAAAACTTAACGGACTCGAAGAGTTAATTCGGAATATTAAAAAGCGGTATCCAAAACCGTAACAAGTTTATGGCTTGTTATTTATTTTTTTTGCTTTGAGGATTTTATATTATTTTTTTTAGGTGTTCATTTCCAAATCCCGAATGTAATCTCCATATTCAAAATAAAACATTTCTAAAGCATTCATATTCTCGTAGAAAAAGTCAAAAATTGCATTCCAATGATTTCTATTACTGCTGCTTATGCCTGTTTTTTCGACCCAAATTCTACTGATGGTTTTGCCGTTTTCAAGAGTAAAGTTTTTCTCGAAAACCAAATCTTTGACAAAATCATCTTCTAAAATGGTTTTCAGGGATTCCAGCTTTTCAAAATAAACCATTCGTTTTTCATCATTACGATGTTCAATATCAATAAAGACCTGAGCCTTTTTGTTGTCAGAAAAAAATTTAAACGAAAAGTCCTTAATTTTAGTGTCGTACAAAATCCATTTTCGGGGATATTTTTCGGCGAAATCAATCCAAAATTCCCGCTTCAATCTTTGTACTTCTTCTTTACTATACATTTTAGGTTTGTGCTTTAATGTTTGCGGTTTTGGAATTTTTAACTATATTTATAACTCCTTCCAATGTACAAAAATAGGGTTTGATTATGAATTTTCAAGATTTTTTAGAATATGTTCCGAAATTAGCTAAAGTAACTCTTCCGGCTAAGGAAGCACATTATAAAATGGCTCCTTTAGATCGAATCGAAAGTTTGAAGAATCTCAATATTGACGGTATAAATGCAAAAAAAGCTGCAGTAATGATGTTGTTTTATCCCAAAAAAGGAAGAACACATTTAGTGCTCATAGTGCGAAATTCTTACGAAGGTGTCCACTCGGACCAAATTGCTTTTCCTGGCGGAAAATATGAAACCGTAGATTTAACTTTTGAGAAAACTGCCTTGCGCGAAACCTATGAAGAAATCGGAATTCATCCAGATAATATCGAAATTATCATGCCTTTTACCAATTTGTATATTCAACCCAGTAACTTTATGGTGTATCCTTTTTTAGGAATTTGTAAAGAAGAAATTATTTTCGTCTTAGATAGGAATGAAGTAGTAAATATTATCGAACTGCCCTTAAATGATTTTTTGAATGATGATTTAATCGTAAGTACATCGATATCTACTTCTTATGCTGAAAAAATAGACATTCCAGCTTTCAAAATCGATGAACATATTGTTTGGGGTGCAACAGCTATGATGTTGAGTGAATTGAAAGAAGTCCTAAAAAAAGTGCTATAATTTATAAGTTTTCGTATGTTTGTCGTCCGAATAAACACAAAACACAATTTTTCATGGGATTATTTAAGAGAAATCCATTTGGACATATTCTTTTTGTAAAAAGAGGTTTAATACACATTTTTGCAGTTTTAACACATAAACGGTACAGAGGTTTTAATAGTTTGCAAATTGAAGGTTCCGAAATAATAACAAAATTACCAGATACCAACGTCCTTTTTATATCCAATCATCAAACTTATTTTGCTGATGTGGTCGCTATGTTCCATGTTTTCAATGCCAGTTTGAGTGGCCGTCAAGATTCTATAAAAAACATTGGATACATTTGGAAACCCAAAATGAATATTTATTATGTAGCAGCAAAGGAAACCATGCAAGCTGGATTATTACCTAGAATTTTATCTTATGTAGGTGCTATAACTGTCGAAAGAACTTGGCGTGCCAAAGGAAAAGACGTTACCGAAAAACGCGATGTAAATCCAAACGACACCGAAAATATTAAAATTGCATTGAATGATGGTTGGGTAATCACTTTTCCGCAAGGCACAACAAAATCCTTTAAACCCGTTCGAAAAGGAACAGCACATATTATCAAACAACACCGACCGATTGTGGTTCCAATTGTAATTGACGGATTTCGACGTTCGTTTGACAAAAAAGGATTGCGAATGAAAAAGAAAAATATCTTACAATCCTTCATCATCAAACCACCATTAGAAATAGATTATGATAACGATACAATTGAAGAAATTGTAGAAAAAATAGAATATGCTATCGAGCAACATCCCTCTTTTTTAAAAGTAATTCCAGCCGAAGAGCTAAAAGATGCAGAGGAATTGAATAAATTGCGACAATGGGAATATTAAAAAAAGTTCGCTGCGGGCGAACTCTTTTTTTAATAATCTATTTTCTTAAGTTCATTATAATTTAAAAATAATCTTCGGAGTAAAGTTCCATATATTAGTCTGTAAAATAACCAAAAAAGTCCTAGAAAAGCAGCTATAATCAGTATAAAAACGCCAATGGTAATGATCATTACTTTGGTATTATTGCCAATTTTATCCATCAAAACTGCCACGTCGGGATTGTAGGCAAAAGCAATATAAAAGCCAAAGAGCAAACTCAATGCCACCATCCCCAGGTTATACCAAACATAGCATTGCACTGTTTTACGAGTTTTCAGAATGTCCTTCATCAATTGTTTGATAGAAACCACGGTCGAAATAGTCATATAATTTTTATAAAATAAATAAATAAAAACTAAAATCACCGCATAATTAAAAACATTCAAAGCCTCGAAATAAAAATCCAATTCCTCGAGTTTGATGTTTTTTAAATAATCGTCTGTGTTAAAAAATACGCTAATCAATGTCCATAGCATAATCTCCAAAATACTAATAATAAATATCCACTTCACAATCGAAGACGATTTCTTGTGCAACATTTTATAGATTTCCACTTCGGAAACCTGCTCAAAGGCATCGTTTTTTTGCCAATCATTTTTTAATAAATCCAGCTCTTTCATATTCCTTAAGGATTTAATATTTTTTTTAATTTTCCTTTAATTCTATTCATTTTTACCCTTGCATTTACTTCGCTAATTCCCAAAGTTTCCGAAATTTCACCATAATCTTTATCTTCAAGATACATAAAAATTAATGCTTTTTCAATGTCATTTAGCTGATAGACGGCCTTGTACATTAACTTCAAACGTTCTTCTTCTTCATAATTATAGTCCTCTTGGCTTATAAAAAATTGCTGACTTTCATAATCCACCGTTTTCACCGTTCGAGTGCTTTTTCGGTACAACGTAATGGCTGTGTTCAAAGCGACTCGATATGCCCAAGTCGAAAATTTGCTATCACCACGAAACTTCGGAAAAGCCTTCCACAACTGAATTGTGATTTCCTGAAACAAATCCTTATGCGCATCCTCACCATTCGTATACAACCTACAAATCTTGTGGATTATATTCTGATTGGTCTTCAATTGCTGCACAAATGATTGTTCTAAATCGTCGCTCATAATAGTATTAGTGGGCAAAAAGTATATTTTGTTACAAATTTATTTTTTTTAATTGGGAGCAAAACATTTCAGTTTTTCAATCAACAGTCGTCCCGCTATCATTCCAATCTCCCGAAGAAAAATCGGGAGGATTTCCACTGCTATCGGGGCTATTTACAACTTTTAATTTTCTAAAAATCCTTTCCCTTATAATAATTCACCATCAGATTCACGAACTTACTATATCCTTCCATTCCGTCTTTTTGTTGGTTCAATTTTAGGAAATTATCATAAAAAGCATGAAAACCTTTGTCGATAATAGTGTCATATTGCTTCCAGAAATCCTCGCTTTCCTGATAATTTTTCAAAATTCCGGGATGAACAGTTTTCAATAATTGGTCATATATTTTTTCGTCACGAACATACCAATTACTCAAACAATACCTTAAAGCAAAACTATATCCCGAATATTGAAAGTATAAATCCTTATTTTTCACCGAAGCCAGAAACCCAATAAAATTGCATTCACTTTCGCTGGCAAAACCCATTTGGTGCGCCATTTCGTGACAAGAAGTAGTTGGAGAATTGTACATTGGCATCAAATAATTCACCTGTGCCTCATTAGTAAACGGATTTAAATAACCACCAAAACCCATGTACGTCAACGGCAAACTAAAAAGCGATTTCTTGATACTTGGATTCTTGTAGTCAAAAAAAACATACTGATTCGAAAGTATTTGATATCCATTCAAATTCATCTCGAAAACCTGCTCATTGGAATACGGAAATACTACTTTAAGGCTGTCGTTTTTGGTGATTAGGAATTGAATTTCGTTGGTTTTGGCAATCAGATTTTTTGTAAAATCTAATAAATCAGCATCGGTGTACTCCCTTTCAATTTCCATTTTTTCGAAAAGCGGTTGACGGTAATAATTCATTGCCCACAAAAAATGAAATAAAAAATACGCCATCGAAAGCACGCTCAAAACTTTTAAAACATTATTTTTCCATTCCAACTTCCAAGTTTTTCTAGAATTCCAAATCGATTTCAAAAGATATAAAATCAGAATTCCATATAGAATATCTCCTACCGATAAAGGAATTATTCCTAAAGTTATTCGTAAAATTTTCGAAACAAAAACATACAAACCATTGCTGTAAAATTGTTCTACAAACTCCGGAAAAAAGGCAATTATTTTCAGAAATAGAATTTGAATTATGAGAAATAGGGGAAGAATATATTTTCTTTTCACGGTTTTGCTTTTGGCATAAAAATAACAATAAATAGAGAAGTTCGCATTCTTTTTTTGTAAATTTGTTTTTTCAATAAAAAGAAGAATGACACAAATTACTTTAAATATTCCAGACAGTGAATTGAGTTTCTTTATGAAATTGATAGAAAAGTTTAATTACGAAACCGTGATTAATGAATTTTCTGTAACTGAAGAAATGAAAAACATGTTGGACGAAAGGAGATCAACTATTACAACCGACGATTTCATTCCTTGGAACGAGGTGAAAAAGCAATTGCGTTTTAAATCCGAAAAATGATTTATAAAGTCGTAATTGACCCAAGAGCCATTCTTGATATTCAAGATGCCATTTACTATTATGATTTCAAACAGAATGGATTGAGGGAATATTTTTACCAAATAGTTGAAGAACACATAGGAACTTTGGCGAAAAATCCATTTTTTCAAATTAGATACAAAGACTATCACGGCTTTCCCATCCGTAAATTTCCTTTTATTATTCTTTATTATATTGATGAAAAGCTTGAAACCATTTATATAATGTCTGTTTTCAATACGAATTTAAACCCTGTAAAATATCCAAAATAAACATACAATGAGCCAAGAAATAAGAAATCTCGAACCCAAAGCACTTTGGAACAAATTTGCCGATTTGAACGCTGTTCCTCGTCCATCCAAAAAAGAAGAACGTGTTATCGAATTTATGAAGAACTTTGGAAATTCATTAGGACTGGAAACTTTTGAAGATGATATCCGTAACGTGATTATCCGCAAACCTGCAACTGCTGGAATGGAAAACCGTAAACCGATTGTGTTACAAGGACATTTGGATATGGTGCATCAAAAAAATTCGGATACCGTTTTTGATTTCGACAAACAAGGAATTGATATGTATGTCGATGGCGACTGGGTTCGTGCTCGCGGAACCACGCTTGGCGCTGATAATGGATTGGGAGTGGCGATGATTATGGCGATTTTAGAATCCAAGGAAATTAAACATCCAGCGATTGAAGCTTTGTTTACCATTGACGAAGAAACTGGAATGACGGGTGCTTTAAACCTAAAAGGCGGAATCCTAAAAGGTGAAATTCTTTTGAATATGGATACCGAAGAAGATGACGAAATTGACATTGGTTGTGCCGGAGGAATCGATGTTACAGCTACACGAGAATATCAAGAAGAGGAAACTCCGGAAGATTCTGTTGGTTACACAATTACTGTTAAAGGTTTAAACGGCGGGCATTCCGGAATGGATATTCACAAAGGTTTGGGCAATGCCAACAAAATTACGAATCGTTTGTTATTTGATGCGTTCGAAAATTTTGGACTTCAGGTTTCAGAAATTAATGGCGGAAGTTTGCGCAATGCGATTCCAAGAGAAAGTGTTGCCAAAGTGATTGTTGCAGGAATGTATGACGAAGCCTATGTTTTCGATATGCAGGAAATTATCAACGACATCAAAACGGAATATAAAACTACAGAACCGAACCTGACTATCGAAATCGTGAAATGCGATTTACCGAAAAAAGTTATGGATTTGGGTGTTCAGGAAGGAATTATTCGTTCGATTTATGCGGCTCACAACGGCGTTTACAGAATGTCGGCTGATATGGAAGACTTGGTAGAGACCTCAAATAATATTGCAAGAGTCATCATCAAAGATGGAGAAATTACTATTAGTTGTTTGACACGTTCTTCTGTGGAAACTTCCAAATTTGATTTAGCAAATGCATTGCGTTCTGCTTTTGAATTATGCGGTTGCGAAGTTAATTTTGCAGGTTCTTATCCGGGTTGGACACCCAATGTAAAATCTGAAATATTGGATTTATTAGTTAAAATTTACGAAAAACAAAACAACGAAAAACCAAAAGTAGTCGCTTGTCACGCTGGTTTAGAATGTGGAATTCTGGGAACGAATTATCCTGATATGGATATGATTTCTTTTGGACCAACAATTCAGGGAGCGCATTCCCCAGACGAAAGAGCTTCGATTAAATCTTCGCAAAAATTCTGGAAATTTGTATTGGAAATTCTGGAAAATATTCCGGTGAAGTATTGTTGAGTTAACAGATTTCAGTCTTTAGAAATCTGACAAATTATACATAAAGACAAAGCAGTTTAAAAACGATTTAATTCATTTTTAAACTGCTTTTTCTGCAATCTGCAATCTGCTGACTAATCCCTTTTAGGACTGTTTTTCTTTTCTCTTTTCTCCTCTTTCTTTTCCTTTGCGGTCTTAAGAGGTTCTTTCTTTACGGTTTTTTTTGCGTCTTGACTTTTTGCCATAATGGATATATTTAAAGGTTAACTTTTCTGTTTTTAAAGGAGTAAATATAACAAATATTATTTATAAGAAAAAGGGTTCAGGTATTTTTCATTTGGCAAATCAAAAAAATCCTCAACTATGTTTGATAATTGAGGATTAATTTTCAGGTAATTAGTTGTTAATCCTGTCTCTTCAAAAATAAAATTAAACCCAACACACTAACAAATAAAATTGTTAATACAGCCAGAACCATTGCCAGATCACGCACGTTTTTCCCCGCCCAATCCATAAACAGAAATTTGTGGAAAATGGCAAAAGAATAACCTTCGATTATATCCGATTTTTTAGTTACGGAAGCCAGTCTTGAAGTGGCAGTTTCAATAAAGTAAGTTGTGTTTTCGGGTGTGTCAAAAGCCAATTTTACAACTGGCAACCGTTTGTTCACAAAGCCATATTCTCTACTATTGAATTCTGTCAAAACTTTGTTTTCTAATAAAGTGGCTTCTTCTAAACTTTTTTTTTCAGTAGTAACGTTATCCATTTCGCAACAAGCGGCTTTCGGGCCTCCATCACTGAAATAGTAAGCTAGGAATTTGGCGTATTCCATATCAAGGTTTGGAACAACTTTGTTTGTCTCCGTGTTGATGTAAACGATTTCCGATTTTGGATTTTCTTTTTTGCCCCATTTGGATTTTGAATCCTTTTTGGGTTTGTTATATTTTTTGTTTTTGGCTAAAGCCATTTGGCATTGATAATAGATACTGTCATTTAAGGTGATAATGCTAGTATTTTCCAATCGGTTCCAGTCTACTGCAAGAGCGTTGTTTGGTGTTTGGATGTCTTTGGTTTCAAAAACAGGTTCATATACCATTTCATCTAAGTTATAAGGTTCCCATTTTGTGGTGGCGTGATAAGCTCCGCTAAAGGCAAAAGTCAAAGTAAATAATGAAACCCAAATTCCTATTTGGCGGTGGTACTGTCGGAGTCCTTTCTTGGGATTCAAGCGATCCGTTTTTCTGAATTGTTTCCAAAATAGTCCGTAAATCAAGATGCCACTTATGGCAGAAAAAAAGATGATGGAAAGAAATAAAAACATCACGACAATACGAATACTGTTGTTGCTAATCCAATCGATGAAAGCCCAATTGTGGAAAGTGTCGAAAAACCAGATGAAAGCTTGTCTCGATTTTGGGTTAAATGTAGCCAGCTTGCTCGATGCCGTTTCTACATACACTTCCATGGCATCTGGGCGATCGAAGGTGGTTTTGTAAACAGGCAAGTAACGGTTGACGTACTTGTACTGTGAAGTGAATTCGGTTAGAATTTCGGTTTTTTCGATCGCAGTTTTTTGATCATCCAAGAAATAACGCGAAAGCCAATGTGCATATTTCTGATCACCATTTTCCAGTTTTTTGGCGTCCGAAGCATTGAAATAGTGGAGTTCGTCTTTCGTGGTTTTTACTTGATAAAAAGTCGTATTGTCAAACGAAACAATCCTGAAATTCTTGAATTCTGCTATTTTGTTTTTTTGCAAAACATCCTGAATGGAAAGCGTCAATTGGGATTTGTCAATTGGTTTTGCTATTAGAAATTCATTAGCAATAGTAGGTTTGAAAAAATGAGCCATAAACGGATGCATTAATCCCGACAACGTCCAGAATATAACCGGAATTATAGTGATAATACCTATAGTACGATGCCACGCATATATTTTTTGCTTCATTTTTTTAACGAACTTGGAATCCTTCTTTTTTGAAGATTTCCCTTCTTTTGGTATGTTGTTCATTTTTTCTTTTTGTATAATATAACCCTTTCAGAGTTCAAAAATCTGAAGGGGTTGAAAAAAATAGTTATTTTATTAATGAAAAATTATATTGTAAGCCTATCAAAAATGTTCTTGGTGCAGCAGCCGTATAAGTGGGTTGCGAGCTACTTAAATTTCCTCTCGAAACATTGTAAGCATATAATTTGTCGGTAATGTTGATGATGTTTCCATAGATTTCAATTCCTTTCCATTGGTAACCAGCTCGGAAATTAAAAATGTCGTAACCGGCATATTTAATGGTGTTGATTTGGTCTTGGTAATAACTTCCCACCGATTGCCATTCGATAGAAGTTCTGAATTTAGGCAACCAATTTGGGTAATAACTAATTTCTGAATTGCCTGACCATCTTGGTGCTTGCGGCATTTCTTTTCCGTTCAGATTTTTCAAAACATCTGTTGGATAATCTGAAACTTTGAAATCGATGTAAGTATGTTCGACAACGGTGCCGCCAAAACGGATGTTTACTTGGTTGGCAAGTAATTTGTAATTTCCGCCAAATTCCACTCCCTTGTGTCTGGTTTCTCCAACAGAACGGAAATCGGTTGAGTTGTCGGGCAAACGAACACTTAACAATTCGTTTTTGCCTTCCATATAATACAAGGCATAATCAAAGTTCAATTTTCCGCCCAATAAAGCTAACCAACCTCCAATTTCGTAATTATTGAAAGTTGCCGGTTCAAGGTTGTAATAAAACTGAGCCGGTTTACCCGTAGTTCCGCCAGTTCCTGTTTTAGTTCTAAAAATTGAGGTAATTCCCGGAGGCGCAAATCCTTGGGCATAATTGGCATAAATTCCGGTAAATTGAACCGGATTATAGTTAGCACCAAATTTAAAAGTAGGTTTGTCGAATACTTTTGTTCCTATTGAATTATCGATAGCATTGTTGTAATTGACTTTCAAATTGTCATAACGTGCTCCTGCAGTTAACACCAATTTTTCGAAAGGATTGATGCTCACTTGAGCGTAACCGGCAGTGTTGAAAATATCGGCTGTATAGTTGGATAGTTTTACATCTGGTCGTTCGGCAGTGATTTCATAATAATCCACGGTTTGTTTTCCAGGAGATCCCGGATTAAGATAGGCTTTCATTTCAAGTAGATAAGCCCAATA
>CAMAQD010000015.1 GCA_945860385.1 Flavobacterium psychrophilum | reverse complement strand
TTTTTTTTTTTTTGGGTTTATATAAAAAAGGAGTGCACCCATTCATCTTCACTTTCTTCTAATTCGGCATAGGTACCTTCGGCTTTGATTTGTCCCTCTTGAAGGATCAAAATCCGATTGCCTGTTGTTTTTGCACAAGCCATATCGTGGGTAATTATGATAGAACTTGTTTTGTATTTTTTTTGAACTGAAAGTATCAATTCACTAATTTCTCTGGATGTAATTGTGTCTAAACCCGAAGTTGGTTCATCGTATAAAATTATCTTTGGTTTGATAATTATAGCTCTTGCCAATGCGATTCTTTTTTTCATTCCGCCCGATAGTTCTGCAGGCATTTTGTCTATGGCTTCCGCTAAGCCAACGCTTTCTAAAGCCTCCGTAATTTTACTTTCAATGTCAGATTCCTCTAAATTTTCAGTATGGTGCTTTAATGTAAACCTTAAATTTTGTCTTACAGACATCGAATCATACAAAGCACCATTTTGAAACATAAAACCAATACTCATCCTGATTTCGTTGAGTTCATTATTATTTAAAGTGGTAATTTCCTTATCAAAAATTTTGATTTCTCCTTTATCTGCTTTGACTAAACCGACCAAACATTTTATGGTTACTGATTTTCCTGAACCAGAACGTCCTAGAATAACCAAATTTTCTCCATTTTGAACCGTGATGTTTATTCCTTTTAGAACTTCGTTATCACCGAAAGATTTATACAAATTCGTAATAGCTACAATAGGTTGTGCTTCCATAGTTTTAGAAAAGTAAATCGGTTAGTTGAACTGCCATCATATCGATAATAAATACTGAAAGCGAGGCCGCAACCACCGCTTCGTTTGCCGCTATTCCAACACTAGCTGTTCCGTTTGAAGCATTAAAACCTTTATAAGAACCAATTAAGCCTATAAAAAAACCAAAGAAAAAGGTTTTGATTACTGCGGGGAAAAAATCTAAAAATTCTACGTGTTCCAGTACATCCGAGAAATATCGAAATAAAGTCATGCTTCCGTGAATATTGTACCCTACATATCCACCATAAATACCAATAAAATCAGCATAAAGCACCAAAAGCGGTACCATAAGTGTGGTTGCTAAAATTCTGGTAACCACTAAATATTTATAAGGGTTTATTGCCGACACTTCCATCGCATCTATTTGCTCGGTTACTTTCATTGAACCCAATTCAGCTCCAATACCCGAAGCTATTTTTCCGGCACAAATCAATGCGGTTACAACGGGAGCAATTTCACGGATTAACGATAACGAAACCATACTAGGTAGCCAGGATTCCGCGCCAAATTTTAGCAAAGTTGGTCGCGATTGAATGGTCAAAACCAATCCCATTATAAAGCCTGTGATGCTAATTAATGGCAAAGTTTTGTATCCTACGGCAAAGCATTGTCTTACAAATTCTCTGAATTGAAAAGGAGGTCTGAAAATTTCTTTAAAAAATCTCAAGGCAAACTGGGTCATGTTGCCCGCATCATTAAAAACATTTTTTAGATATAGAGTCAAAATAGTTTGGTTTTATATTATAGTAATATTGTTTCTAAGTGTTTAATGACTAGGTTAATGAAAAATAACTTTTTACAAAAGATTTTTTTTGATTATCAGTCATTTTAGCGGTATTTTTTATTTCGATTTTTATCTTTTGGAATAATTCTTCTTCTTTCAAAATCGAATTCAATTCGACTTTGGCATCTGTTGATCCGAAAAGTACCAGTTCATTGTATTCCTTAAGTTGCTCTGCTATTCTTTTAAAATATTTAGATAGTTGTTGGTTCTCTTTATTGTCTATTAAGCATTTATTATTGTTTAAAACTTCATTTATTTCTTCAAATGAAAATCCAGAATCAATGCTTTTTATTTCGTAGGAATCCATATTATATTCAATTAAATTGGCTGTGGAATAATCGATCCATATTCCTAATTTTTTAGTAGTTTTCATCTTTACATTTTTTCTTTTCTATTCGATTATTTGCCATTGTAAATTCGAAATTATCGAAAGGTAAAGGTGGGCCATTGGCGCGCAGTAAGTGTTACATAACTTTGGATATAAGTTATATTATTTACTCTTTTTTATTAAAAAACACAATGTCTAAATTCCACAAAAAAAGCGACTGTCTTCAAAAGACAGCCGCCAACCAAAAAAAACAATTTTAGCAAATTATTTTTTTATTTTAAGCCAAATACCTTCTTAAAATCCAGGCTATGGTTTCATGTTGTTGCATAATTCCAGTCAACATATCCGCTGTTCCGGCATCATGATGTTCTTCTGTAGATAAATCGATGTCTTTTCGCAATTCAGCAATAAGAGATTCGTGATTTGCTAAAAGCTCTGTGAGCATTGTTTTCTGAACAGGGTATTGGTTTGGATGCTCCACAATCCGGGCAAGGAGTGCAAATTCGTTCATAGTCCCAATAGTTTTACCACCCAATTTACCGATGCGTTCTGCCACTGTATCAATGATAGCTTCGAGTTCAGTATATTGTGATTCGAATAATTTATGTAATTCCATAAAACTTTGTCCGGCTACATTCCAGTGAAATTTTCTTGTTTTAACATAAAGCGTCATTTCATCTGCCAAAACAACAGAAAGCAATGCGTTCGCTTTTTGCAAATGATCTTCTGTAATCCCAATTTTTGGTATCATATTAATATTGTTTTAAATTCTTGAATAATTTAAAAAACATCAAAGTCATTTGTTAGTACCAATAATTTTTTATTGGTGAGTAGCTTCTTCTCTTGACGAAACGACATTGACTGTTTTTTAAGAAATAAACTTCTGTTATTTCTATACTGTAAATTTCTAAAAACTGATTGTTAGAATGTTACATAACTTTGGATAAAATTTATATAATTCCTAGCTTTTTGGTTTCAACACTCGAAATTCTAACATTTGATTTCAATTTGTTTTTTCTGGGCACTATCATTTTAGTCGATTTTTTAGATACTTTCTCTTTCAAATGTTTTTCCATTGTAAGTCTTGCCATCAAATAACTTACGGTTGATTCGGCTCCTTGATTTAAATTGACGTATGTGTCTTCTAGCCCATCATAACAACCCCCAGTGCAAGGATTATATATGATTTGATGTAAATGATTGTCTCCCAAAAACCAGTTGAAACCAATTTTCATTTTTCGCAAATACTTTTCTTCTTTGAAAGTATTGTAATATTTGCTCAAAGCCATAATGGTATAAGCCACGTCAATAGGTTGTTCGCCGCCTACTTTTTCAGGATTTATTTTCTCGCCAATGGCCAGCCAACCTTTGTTAGATACCACTTTTATACTATTGTTTCTATAAATTTTTGATAATAAGAAATCAAATGATTTTTTGGCAATATTCTTATAGGAGTTCACACCAGTTGACAAGTAGGCACAAAGCATCGCTTCTGGTAGAATACTATTGGCATAAGTAAGATAGCTTTCGAACCATTGCCAGTCTTCTTTTGCTTCATGCTTAAACATTTGCACCAATTTGTCGGCAAGATGTTGTTGTAAAAGCACATTTTGAATAGATTCGTTTTTCAGGTTACTATAATAAATCCCTTTTATGATGAAAGCCATAGATCGAGTAGAAGTAATTTTATGGACATTTTTCAATCCTAGTTCCATAGCTAATACAGCGTCATCATATAATTTTGTTGGCAAAATTTCGCCCAAAGAAATTAGGTATCCCAAGGCCCAGATTGTTCTTCCGTTCGCATCGTCGAGATTTTCGCTGTTTTGTTTGGTAAACTTTTTGTTTTTATTGATGTAATTCAAGAAAGTCCCGTCCGCTTGGTAGCAGTATTTTATAAAGTTAAAATAACGGTTGATGTATTCTAAATCCGTTGTATCTTTTGATAATTCAAAATGCTGACACATCGCTACCAATGCCCTTGCGTTATCATCGATGGTATATCCCGAATCTAAATCGGGCTGATTGATGATTGAAAACTGAATCATTCCAAAGGGTGTTGTCAAATTTTTGAAATGATTGAGATTAATTTTAGGAATTCTATAATGCAAAGTTGAAGCATGAACTGCTGTTTTTTCAATCAAAAAAGCATGTGCAATAGCAGAATTTTCCCAAGCGGTTGGGGCTAATTTATGAATGCCATTGGCTGTAATATTTTTGCGTAATTGGTCATCGTTCAACAAATGAATTACTTCTTTTGCTAATTGTTTTGGATTTTCAAAATCAATTATTATCCCGATTCCATCCTGCAAAACTTCGACAGCATGTGGAATTGGCGTAGAAATTATAGGGCAACCACAACTGATGGCGTAAGCAAATGTGCCGCTCACTGCCTGATTCCTATCTTTGGACGTAAAAAGATAAATATCCGTAAGTTGTAAGTATTCTAATAGCTCATCAAGCGGCAAGTATTTATTGATGAATTTTACATTGTTTTGCAAATTCAAAACAACAATTTTATCTTCTAAGGAAGTTCTATATTTTTCGCCTTCGTTTTTAAAAACTGTTGGATGTGTTTTTCCGATAATGAGAAATAATACATCGGGTTGTTCTTTGATAATAGTTTGTAAAGCATCAATAGACGTTTCGATAGATTTTCCGGAGCTTAATAAACCAAAGGTTGAAATGATTTTTTTACCCGACAAATTGTATTTTTCTTTAAGAACTTCTTTGTTTGAATGTTCTACTAAATGCGTTCCGTGTGGAATTACCGTGATTTTATCCTGCAAAACATCATAATCATTTTGTAATATTTTTGAAGACGAATTAGTCATCACCACAAAAGAATCAATCATACTATTGATGGCTTGAACCTGACTTTTTAGTTTTTCCGAAGGATTTGGTAAAACAGTATGGAAAACTAAAATTATGGGTTTATGAATGCATTTCAAAAATGAAATAAAATCATCTTCATTTCCTCTAAACAAACCAAATTCGTGCTGAACTAAAACAATTTCGATTGCATGATTATTATTAATTTTCAGGGCTAATGCTGCATAAGAACTGGGATTGTCTGTTTCTAAAACGGTATAAACGTCATCTGTATAAATATGTTTTTCGTTTTGTGATTCTAAAGCAGCAATTCTGATGTTAAATGATTTAGAAAATTTATTATTTAGGGCAAAAATTAAATCTTGCGAATAGGTTGCTATGCCACATTCTCTGGGAGGAAAAGTGGAAATAAATAAAATTTCAGGCAATTTGATTTCGGTTTTTTGAAAATTTATTCCAATATCAGCGCTGTTTTTAGGGTATCTTTTTATTGGAAATAAATGGCTTTGATTGATTACTATTGGGTTTCTCATTTTAATTTTTTATTTAACATTAATTCTTTTAACAGTTCTGATAAACTCATTGATGCGCAAGCCACCCTTTCATCGGCAGCACCGTAATAAATATAAATAGTATCATCAAAAATTGCAGTTCCAGTTGGAAAGCACACATTATTTACTTCGCCTTTTAATTCCCAAATTTCTTCAGGTTGGAATAAAGGGTAGGGTAAGCGTGCAATTTCTATTTGTGGATTGTCTAAATCCAGCAGAGCAGCACAAGCTGAATAGACGTAACCTTTTACAGAATCGTGCACTCCGTGATAAATAATAAGCCATCCTAATTCAGTTTCGATCGGTGGACAGCCTCCTCCTACGTAGCTTTTTTCGTGTTCGTATTTTGGTGAAAGAACCACAAAATCATTGAAGCGAATGAAATATTCTTTCCAAAAATCTTTGGTTAGTTCTTCTATTGTATCTATTTGCACCACAACTTGTATTTCCGGTCGAATGCGATGAAAGAAACATAATTTTCCGTTAATTCTTCTTGGGAAAAAAATAACATTTTTGTCCCACAGCAACATTTTCAATCCTTCTTTTTCACTGATATGGTTGTGCTGATTGAAGCGATAATATTTTTCGTCCAATATGATATCTGTTTCTGCCAAACGATTAAATTCTTCGTAGGTCATTTGGGGTACAATGATTCCTTTTTTGTCAAAATGAATTAAATCCTTTGAAGTTGCCAGTGCTCCCAATGCATTTACACCATCATAAGCGGTATACGTGAGGTAATACAAATCATCAATTTTTACTATTCTTGGATCTTCGATGCCATGTTTTTCATAATCAAATTCAGGAGAAATCAAAGCCACATTCAGCCGTTGTTCTACTTCTAAAGGGCCCATCAATTTACAATAGCCAATGCTGGAATGATTTCCTTCACTAACTGCTCTATAGAACAAATGAACAAACTCTCCTTCTCTAATGGCAGCAGGGTTTAATACGCCTTCGTTTTCGAAAGGAAATGCTGTCTTCTCTATTATTATTCCATCTTTTTTTACTTGTATCATATCTTTTTTATTTACTTACCAATAACGAATTATAAAGGTCGTTTTTATGATAGCAAAGAAGTTATACTACTTTGGTAAAGACTTATAATATTCACGCTTTATCATGTTGATTTAAAACACTATTTTAAAAAAATTATAAAAAAAAAGAGGTTGCTTTTTACAGCAACCTCCAACCAAAAAACCAAAAACCCAAAAAAAACATTCCCCAAAATTTAATTCCGACTTTTGATATTTTTAATTGTTATTTTTTTAAAGCAATAAGTGAGACAGATCCTTTTTGATAGCTAAATACTATTTATTTCAGAAATAGAAACCCATTCTAATTTGATTGCTTCTTTTTTATTTTAATAAAATTCAATACTTCTCTTTCCGTTTCAATTTCGCCTATCAAAAACCCATAAGGTTTTAAGGACTCAATATGATCGCAAACAATTTTAAAGATGGCAATTACTGGAATGGCTAGAATAAGACCAGGCACACCCCAAAGAAGTTCTCCCAGTACCAAAGCAATAATGGTAAATAGAGGATTTATTTTTACTTGTGGTCCTAATATTAGTGGTTCCAAAAGCCAACCCTGAATAAGTTGTACTGAGCCATAAACGAGTATTATTCCACCTAGTAAAGATAAATTTGCGCCTTGAGCTGCTGCAACTAAAAGAGTTAATAATGTTCCAGTTATATTTCCGATGTAAGGAATAATTTCTAATAATCCGCAAAGAATAGCAAAAAATATGGCGTTTTCTACACCTATTATACTAAAACCAATGCCGTACATAACCCATAAAATCACAATCATTTTAAAAACTCCCAAAAGATATTGTTGCGATATATTAGCCGCACTGACAATAAGATGTTCCATTTGACCTTGTTGAGCAGGGGCTGTTTTTTTTATAAAAAAGACCTTGATATGGACACGATAATACAACAAAAAGATAAAATAGACCAATACTAAAATAAAATTGGTAAATAAACTGGCCAACGACTCAAACACAATCTGCATAATGCTGCCGTAAGAAGGTTGTTCGTTTTTTAATATTTGAACTTGCTGTTTAAATGATAAATTCAAATGGTCATAGACGTACATCTGGATTCTATTAAACGAGGCTATTGCTTCTCTTTTTACAAGTGCAAAATCATCCAGGAAGTCATAAATTTTCCAACCTAACAAGGCAATAACTGCAGCGACAAGCGATAATAAGGAAAACAATGAAATGAAAACAGCCAATCCTTTGTTGATTTTCTTTTTTTCCATCCAACTGCAAAAAGGGAGGAATAGTGTTGCAAGTATTCCCCCAATAAATAAAGGCATCAAAAAAACTTTGGCATAATATAAACCAGCAAAAACAAGAAATGCTAAAAGCAGTTTCTGTATAACCGAAGTAATGTTTGCTGTCATATTTTATTAGATTTTCTAAACGACTTTATTTAATAATTATGTATTCGATAATTTTTCGACAATCGAAAAAAGGTATACTATGATTCGTCTTTTGTTGTACGAACAAGGCTAATTCCTGAAACGAAAAATACAATACCAAGTACGCCGTAAATGATAAGTTCTTTCACATCTCTTGTATCTCCAGAAGTGCCAGAAAACACTACCGCAGTGTAAATAAGGCCAGCAATTCCGAGGCCTGTGAGCAATGCTCCAAAAATTCTTTTTAAATTCATACTATTTAATTTTAAAGGTTAATTTTTAAAAAAATTGATTTTTTGTATAGCGCAAAGTTGAGCTCATTTACCTAAAAAAATATTATACAATTCCTATTAAGAGTTATATCATTCACACCTAAAGTTTTATTTAGTGGTTTTGCGGTAAAAAAAAGAGGCTGTCTCTCGACAACCTCTTTAAGAAATAAAATAATTTATTTTATTGTGGTATTGTAACTGTATTCATTTGAAGAGTTACGGCAGTTTGGGCCAACATTCTTCCGTTGATTGTTGCTCCTGTTTGCATATTAATCCCTGTCATTCCAAGAATATTTCCTTCAAAGTGGCTAGTGGTTCCGAAAGTAACAGCATCAGAAACTACCCAAAAAATATTTTTGGCTTGTAGTCCACCAGCAAGAGTAATCCTAACTGCAGAACTCATTTTGAGAGTTCCCGCAACTTGTAAAATATAAACGTCGGTTGGGCTACCAGTAAGCGTAATATCGGTTGGAATGTTAAGGGCACTTGTCCATTTATACAAACCTGGGGTAAGTGTTTTTCCACCTATATTTCCTGCACCTAAATTTAGAAAATCAGGATTAGATCGTCCAGCCGCATCTGTATATGCAGTTTGCATATCACCTATAGCAGCGGTCAGCATAGTTGCGCTTGTGGTCTTACACGCTGGGCCAGAAGCATCAACAGAAAAAACATTTCCTGTTACTTCGCCACAATTTACTACCATAGCTGCTCCAGTGATTGGGCTTGTACCAATATCTCCGGTAATAGTAGATTTGTAAACACTAGTAATTCCTGTTTTTGATAGAATTACAAAATCGCCAGCAACACCTAGGTTCACAACTCTTAATTGGTCGGTTGTTTTAGAGTTTAAACTAGTTTTTGATACCGAAGCAACTTTTGAAGATGCCGTAGCTTCTAATGAAGCTTTTGTAGTTGCAGTAGCTTCTGGATAGCTTTCCTGACTGTTGTCACAACTAGAAAATAACACAACCATTAACATTGCAACGGCTGGAAACACATTTTTTAAATTCATTATAAAAAGATTTGGGATGTGACGTAATTATCACACCCCAAAGTTGGTCACGTTTACTTCATAAATTATTACATTATTCTCAGGGAAACTTATATCTTTCACACATTACATAATTGAAAAAAAGATGAATGAATTATAAAAAAAATGATGCAATTTCAATTTGAAATTGCATCATTTGTAGGTAAGAAGGCAGATTATTAGCGTGTTGGAATAAATGGTATAATTACATTCGATCCATATACCAGCTCAGTTCTTTTTTCATTTTTTTGTATTGAAAAATGGTGGAGATAATTTTTTGTAGGCGCAAAAAAGCAGTTTCGCTTTTTACCACATAATCAAAAGCCTTATGATGCATACAATTTATGGCTACATCAATTTTGTCTTGAGAAGATAACATTATTACAGGAAAATCTTGATTGACTGCTTTTATTTTATCTAATGTTTCCAGGCCGTTCATTGCATTTGGATCAATTCCATCCAGATAGTAATCTAAAATAATAACGTCTGGATTAAGTTCTAAATTTTCCAGGCATAATTCACCTGTTGCAAAAGAATGGATGATATAGGTTTCAGTTGTGAAATCAGCATGCTCCATAAATTCAATTTCCAATGATTTAAGAAACAAGGCATCGTCATCTACCAGGAAAAGTTTTATTATGTTTTCTTTTTTCACGATTATGTATTTTTTATAAGG
The DNA here is from genome assembly GCA_945860385.1 of Flavobacterium psychrophilum. Lineage (GTDB taxonomy): Bacteria > Bacteroidota > Bacteroidia > Flavobacteriales > Flavobacteriaceae > Flavobacterium > Flavobacterium psychrophilum_K. Next base: position 87,718 of record CAMAQD010000015.1, on the reverse strand, counting down.
TTAAATTCTATTTCTAATTCTTTGCAGGCTTGATTACAAATGGTGTCTATTTGCAAAACCATTTGGGCTATTTCATCGGTGAATTGGCCGGCTTTAGCGGCTTCTTGAATTTTTCTTGCTCTATTTTCTAAATCGGAATTCATACCCATTATAGAAAAGGATGGAATAATTTTATGTGTTGCCGCAGCTAACAATTGCCAATCTTTATCCTGTACACTTTTTCGCATAGCTTCAAGCAAAGGAGGTGTTTGCTGTAAATAGATTGAAATCATCTCCTTCATTAATTTTGGATTTGATTTTGTTCTAACATTTAAGTATTCTAGATTAGTGTGTTTAATAGATTCAATTTCCTTCGAATCAATTTTTACTTTCTCCTGCTCGTTCTCTTTCTTTTTAAGAGTATCTTTTTGAAGTACCGGGTTTTTTACTAAACCAATAATTTTGTTGTATAATTCGCGATCGTCAACCGGTTTTGCTAAATAATCATTCATTCCCACAGTTTTGCATTTAGCTAAATCAACTGTGGTTACATCGGCCGTAAGAGCTATAATAGGAAGATTTAATTTTAATGTATTTCGAATATATTCGGTGGCTTCAAAACCATTCATTACTGGCATTTGCAAGTCCATTAATATAATATCATAGTCTTTTTCATGAAGTTTTTCGATTGCAATTTTTCCGTTTTCGGCTATGTCACGTTCAAAACCAAAATCATCTAAAAGCGTTTTCATCAATAATTGATTCAAAGGCATGTCCTCTACAACCAATACTTTTATATTCTTGAATCCTGTTTCTATCTCTATATTTTCGGTTTCTAACTCTGTATCAATATTTGTCTTTAGAAAGTTTAATGTAAAACTAAAAGTTGAGCCTTCATTAAATTTACTTTTGACATTTAAAGTTCCCCCCTGAGGTTCTACTAATTGTTTCACAATGGCTAATCCTAATCCAGTTCCCCCGAATAATCTTGAAGTTCCACTGGTGGCTTGCTGAAAATTATCAAAAATAGTTTCCATTTTACTTTCGTCAATTCCAATTCCGGTATCTGAAATTGAGAATTCTACAGTGATACTTTTCTCGTCTTCATTTAATAAACTAACACGTACAGTTATTTTTCCTTTCGAGGTAAATTTTATTGCATTGCTGACTAAGTTTAAAATAATTTGATGTAAACGAACTGGATCACCAAGCATAACTTTTGGTATGTTGGCATCATATTCTGTAATTAACACTAAATTTTTTTCTTGAATTTTGGTTTCAAATACGTGGAGCATCGCTGAAATGGAAGAGGCCAGTTTAAACGGAATTTGTTCAAATGTCATTTTTCCGGCATCTACTTTTGCTAAATCAAGAATATCATTGATGAGAACGATTAAGGCATCACCACTCATTTTTATGGCCGATAAATATTCTTTTTGTTTATCAGTCAAATCTGTTTTCAATACCACTTTTGTGAACCCAATGATGGCGTTCATTGGCGTGCGTATCTCGTGACTCATATTGGATAAAAATTGTTGTTTTGCTTTTACTGCATTTTCGGCAATTATTGTAGCAGCTTCGGCATTTCTTTTTTCTTCTTCTGCAATTTCAGTAGCCAATTCTGCAAAAACTCTGGCTTCTATCAATTCTGTAGCAATTCTTTTTTGCTCGGTTACATCTCGGGCAACAATTACAACTCCTCGAACATTTCCGTCACCGTCTTTATAAACTGAGCCATTAAATAGTACATCGGTTAGTTTTCCGTTTTTGTTCCTAAGAGTTAGTGGAGCATCTGCAACCGAGCCTTTTTTAAATACTTCTTGATAGACTTCCCGTGCTTTTTGTTGTTCTGTAAAATAATCGAAAAAGTCGGAATCAATAAGTTCTTCTCTCGATAGTCCAGTAATGTTCGCTGTCGCTTCATTCATATCGGTAATCTTACCTTGAATGTTTATGGTTACCAATGGGTCACGGCTGGCTTCTATTAAACTCAATGAATATTGCGAAGCTAGTTTTGCTAAGTAACTGAGAGCTTCAAGTTCCTTGTTGGCAATTTCTCTTTTTTCTTTCTCTTTATTTTGAAATTTAAGTTCAATTTCGGCAATGATTAACTCATCGGCTCTTTTTGTCTTTTCTTCTTTTTGGTAAAGAAGTTCCTCATTGGCAATGACTAACTCGTTGGCTCTATTTTCTTTCTCTTGGTTTTGATAGGCTAATTCTTCGTTAGCAATGCCTAATTCGTTGGCTCTATTTTCTTTCTCTTGGTTTTGATAAGCTAATTCTTCATTAGCAATGCCTAACTCATTGGCTCTGTTTTCTTTTTCTTGGTTTTGATATGCCAATTCTTCATTGGCAATGCCTAGTTCATTGGCTCTATTTTCTTTCTCTTGGTTTTGATAGGCTAATTCTTCGTTGGCTATACCTAATTCATTGGCTCTATTTTCCTTTTCTTGGTTTTGATAGGCCAATTCTTCATTAGCTATACCTAATTCATTGGCTCTATTTTCCTTTTCTTGGTTTTGATAAGCTAATTCTTTATTGGCTATAATTAACTCATTAGCTCTATTTTCTTTCTCTTGGTTTTGATAGGCTAATTCTTGATTGGCTATACCTAATTCCTTGGCTCTATTTTCTTTCTCTTGGTTTTGATACGCTAATTCTTCATTAGCTATTACTAACTCATTGGCTCTTTTTTCTTTTTCTTGATTCTGATAGGCCAACTCTTTATTTGCAATTTGTAAATCTAAGACCCATTTTTGCTCTGCAATATCTCTTGCTACAATTACAACCCCCAGAATTATTCCACTATCATTTCTATAAACGGATCCGTTGAATAATACGTCTGTCAATTTTCCGTCTTTATGGCGAATGGTAAGAGGCAAATCGGCAACTGAACCTTTTTCAAAAACTTCTTGATAAACCTCACGGGCACTTTGTTGATCAGTAAAATAATCGAAAAAATCAGACCCTACAAGTTCTTCCCTAGTCACACCAGTTATACGTACTAATGCTTCATTCATATCCGTGATTTTCCCCTTAGCATTAATGGTTACAAGTGGGTCAAGGCTTGCCTCGATGAGACTTAAGGCATATTGAGAGGCTGATTTAAGGTCGGCAGTATGGCTTTCTAATTCAAAGTTTTTTTCTTTTTGACTTTTTATGATAAAATATCCAAAGATAAAAATGGTCACTAGAAAAATAAGTAGTAAAATAAAGATTAATTCAGATGAATGATAATCTTTTTCGTTTTCGATTTTTCGACCTTTTAACAGTCTGGACTCTTCATTAGTAATAGAACTTTTTGCAGCTCTAATTTTGTCTGTAATGATTTTTCCTTCTATAATTATTCCTATTTTTTCGGAATTACTCAATAAAGCAGGACTTTTAGCAGTCAGGTATTTTTCTGTGAAAGATATTCGGTCAACCACCTTTTTTTTCAACAAAGTGATATTATCTAACTGATTTGGATTGTCGCGGGTTAGCACTTCTAATGTGTCTAAATTAGCGTTTATTTTAATTTTGGATTGATTGTATGGCTCTAAAAAAACACGATCTCCAGATAGTAAATATCCTCTAAAACCTGTTTCAATATTGAGTACATCTAGCAAGACTTCATTGCTCTTACTAATAACTTCCTGAGTGTGTAATAATTTTTTGCTCGAAGCTATTTCCTTTTGACTGTTTGCATAGAAGATTCCCAATACAACTGTTAACAGTATGGCTGAGATAATATAAAAGAGTTTCGTTTTTTTTTCTAATTTAAACATCATAATTACTCACACAATTATTAGTACACGCTTTTTGAATTTTAGATTTCTTCAATAGGACTTCGTCTTTTATCTTTCAATTGTTTGAAATGAGAAGGAGTAAGCCCTGTAACTTTCTTAAACTGACTTGATAAATGCGCTACACTGCTGTAGCCCATTTTCCAGGCAATTTCGGTAATATTAAGTTCGCCGTAAATAATTAATTCTTTAATGCGTTCGATTTTGTGAGAAATAATATATTGCTCGATGGTAGTACCTTGTACTTCTGAAAACAAGTTAGACAAATATGTATAATCGTGATTCATTTTTTCACTCAAATAATCCGAAAAATTGATTTTAATGGTTTCTTCCGAATGATGTACCATTTCTATAATTATAGTTTTGATTTTTTCGATCATCATGGCTCTTTTATCATCCATCAATTCTAGACCGGAAAGAAGTAAGTTAGCTTTTAGTAAAACTCGTTTTTCCATGGAAATATTTTCCATAATATCAACTTCGCCTAAATCGACTACGATGTAGTGAAGCCCAAGTTTTTTTAGTTCTTCTTTAACCGCCATTTTACAACGGTTGCTAACCATGTATTTAATATATAATTTCAAATTATTGTTTTATTAAAATAGTTACTGTAAAAGTCGAACGATTCGCTTTCGATGTGATTATATAATTCCAGAAAATTGTTATATAATTCACACATTTTGATTTCATTATGGCTAAATGACGAATATTCCTAAAACAAGTGGTTTATCTTTTACTTCTCTTAATTATTTAAGTTAAATAGCATTCTTATTTTGGTAAGGTACGATATTAACCTGTTAAATTTGTGCGATTACAAAACATCTTATTTGAACAGTAAAGAAACTGCAATCAATACGAAATTGTACCAAAAAAATATTTATTTCTTAAAGCAAATCTAATACAACTATTTGATATCTTAATTTTCTGTAATTTTAATAGTGCAAACCTAAAATTTGCAAATGCACTTTTTTAACTATTATAACCTGAAGCTTACAACTTTTTGATTTGTTTAAATTTTTACTGCCATTCAATTAAGGATACGCCAACTCCAACGGTAGTTTGATTATTGTTATAATCTATAAGTGAATTTCCGTATCCGTGAGTAACCTGTAAATATCCTTTAAGATTCCCTTTTATCGGATATGACCAAGAAAACGCAGCACTACCTCTCATTTGTCCTTTAAAATTGAAATTATGACTTCCTTCAAAAGTATAAACACTTCTATTTTTAGAATAAATTACCGTCATATCTCCATTACCAATATAATTAGAAATATCTGGATTTTCTCTTAAATCAGGAAGTACATACCACGGTCGAAGATAGATATTCCAATTTTCTCGTTCGAAACCAGCCAACAAGATCACTCTGTTCCAACTTCTAGTATTAGGTAAGCTTTTGCCATTGGATTCGTGATTAAACGAAGCTCCAATCATTCGGGTTTTAAAGCCAAGAAAATTAAATTTCACAGGAAAATTTAGGATAATTTCTGGTTCATAATTTATCTCTCTAAAGGGACGAGACAAGTCAGCATTATAAATTTGCCAATGTGAAACTTGCGTATAAGCAACCCATAAGTCAGCTTTTCCCCATAAAAAACTTTGTATAATTTTCGTTTTAAAACTCAATTGAAATTTTAATTCAAAGTTGTCATAATCTAAATTGGGCGCGATATAATCAGGAGATTCATTTCCAGAACTAGGCTTTTCATTGACGTTATTAGACCACACAAAAGGCAAAATATATATTGATTTGTAGGGGGTTACTAAAAACGTCCCTCTCGCCGAAGTAGAGTCTAATTCCCAACGTGCTGCCATCGATTTGAGTTCTACTTTATCATTAAATAAAGTTTGAATCTGTGCATTAGAATTGGAATGGGACAACACAAATAGTAAGAATACAATGCAATCTCTAAGCAATTTCACGTTTTTGGATTTATTAACTTGTAAAGTTAGACCTCAATTAGTGATTTGGTTTTATATAATTACAGATGATTTTTATATAATTTACTTATTCTACCAATGCGTTTGAGCATTTATTTGTTAGAATTTTTTAAATAATTTTGCTGAAGAGAGAGTTGAGCAATAAGCTAAAAAACCAGTTTTAATTCTTTTGAAAAGCACAAAAAAAAGTAAGGCACCTCAAAATGTTTTGAAATGTCTTACTTAAATTATTTTGAATAATTCAATTATTATTTACTATCTCTTGACATATTTGAAGCGGCTATGTCTCTAATGCAAACATATTTTCCGTTTCTTTTTTCAAATAAACTGAAATAATTTCCGCTTTCTATTTTTGTGCCTGTTGAATCTGTTAATTTGAATTCCCCAATTTCAGTGACATTTATTCCGTCATTTGAAACGTGTACTTCATTGGTGGTAAATGAAAATTTAATTCCTTTTTCTATACCATTAATATCATTCTTTAAATATTCTAAAATCGAGTCTTTGCTGATAATTGGATTTCTTCCAATGAAAAAACTTTTTGCATCATCAGCATAATAGGTTATACTATCTGTATTTTTTGAATTGTAATGTGCTGCAAAAGTATTTTCAATAGCTTGAATTTCCTTTTTTATTTGTTCTTTATCGACTATTGATGCAGCTGGGGCTTCATCTGTTTTTTTATTGCAAGAAATTGATAAAGTGCCGAAAACGATCAATAATCCTAATGTTAAAATCTTGTTTTTCATATACAGTAAGTTTAAAATTATTTATAAAGCGTTGATAGAAACAAATTTAATTCAATATTAGGTAATAAATTAATAATTTAATTTTTTTTCATAGATTTTATAAGAATATGATTCAATAACAACAATTAGTAATTATGGTATTTGGAAAATTTGAAAAAAAATCTTGAAAGAATAAATTTGAAAATTTGATAAGAATTGTTAAGAAAAAAGGATTTATTTGTAATTTAGCATCTATAATGTTGAAATAAAGATGTTTTAATTTTAAATCTAAAATATGAAAAATAGTTTTTTAGCCTTATCGATATTGTTAACTAGCACGTTTAGTTTGCCCATTTTTTCACAAACCAAAGATAAACCAGTATCTTTAGGATTACCTGGTGATAATCTTGATCTTTATGCAGTTATGGAAATTTTTCAAAAATCTAAAACCATAGAAGATTTTGAAAATGCGTTGAATGCAGATAAAGAAGCTGTTAATAATTTAGATTTAAATAATGATAAAAAAGTTGATTTCATTAAAGTAATTACTGATAAAGATGGGGATTCTTTTTCTTTTGTTCTTCAGGTTGCGGTGAATAAAACTGAGAATCAAGATGTTGCGGTTATTTTTGTTTCAAAAGATGCTGCAATTCAAATCGTAGGTGATGAAGATTTGTATGGTAAAAATTATGTTGTTGAGCCAAAAGGAAATGGTGGTTCTGCTACTGCAAATCCAGGGTATAGCGGACAAGAAACAATGAATCTTCCTGCAACAACGACAACAACAACAACGGTAGTGGTTCAGTCGCCACCAATTGTACAATATGTATATTCACCCGCTTATGTACCCTATTATTCGCCTTTCTATTTTGGATTTTATCCACCCTATTTCCGCCCTTGGGCTCCAATAATGTATGGAGTTTATTGGTCAAATCATTATCACTGTCACGGTGGTTATTATGGCGGATATCACGGATCTGTAAACATTAATATCAATAATTCAAATCATTATAACAATTACAATAGAAATACTCGAAACAGATCCAATACTGTAAATAATTACAATAAAAATGGTAATTATAAAAACAATGGCAATAGAGCTACGGGTAATATAAATAACAATAGGCCTTCAACTAATAATGGAAATAGGCCTTCTACAAGAGAATCTGGATCAGGTTTAACTAGACCTACTTCGCCTTCAACACGACCAACAAGTCCATCAACCAGACCGACATCTCCATCAACCAGACCTACAAATCCTTCAACACGTCAATCAGGGGCGTCAAATAACTATTCTCGTCCATCAACTTCTAATAGTTCATCCAATAGGGGAGGAGCTAATAATCGTAGCAGTGGAAGTAACTTTAGTGGCGGTGGTCGAAGTGGCGGAGGTTACAGCGGGGCAGCTCGAAGCGGCGGCGGCGTGCGCGGGGGCAGAAGATAAGCTAAAAAATCAGTATAATATTTAATGTAAAAAAGAGGCTATTCTCATTATGAAATTGCCTCTTTTTTATAGTCGAATTCCTGGAGGAAGTAACTCTTTATAAATTGGGTTCTTTTTGAAGAAAACAACAATTTTAGGAAGTATCGGAACCACTTTCAGTTTTCGCTCTATGGCTATTGCCATAATTTGTTTGAGTAAATTAGAAATAAACAATTCATCATCAAAGGATTCTGGAACATTAATTTTTGTTAAGAATATTTTTTTCTCCTGAAAAGAATATTCAACGGTCACCAATCCATTTTTGGTTATGGTTTCAAATTGTCTGGCAAAAGTATTGTCCTTGATTTCAATAATGAGTGAAGATTCCATTAGTAATAAATTTAATTTTGTTGGTATTTAGTCCAAAAGTTTTTTGGTCTAAAATTAACTTTGATCTCAAAATTGAAAGCAACGAGTTGATTTATTCAAGTACCTTAATATGGTAGGTAAAGATATTGATTTGATTTTCAATTTCAAACGATTATTAATAGTATATCGGTAGCGAATTCAAATAAATCAATTAATTTTACAAAAAAAACTTACTTAATATAGCGGTTGGCATTAAAACACTGTTATGGATAAAATCCCTGTTTATTTTATGCCTGGTTTGGCGGCAAGTTCCTCTATCTTTGAACGAATTGTTCTACCTGCCAATGTTTTTGAAATGATTCTTTTGGAATGGGAAATACCTTTAGATAATGAAACATTGCCTCAGTATGCCAAAAGAATTTCAGCTAAGATTACGCATCAAAATCCAGTTTTAATTGGAGTTTCTTTTGGCGGAATTTTGGTTCAGGAAATATCACAATTTATTGAAGTCAGAAAAGTAATTATCATTTCAAGCGCCAAAACAAATCTGGAGTTTCCATTGCGAATGAAAGTAGCCAAAACGACAAAAGCTTATAAGCTAATTCCAACGAAGTTGATTGCTAATATCGAAAGCCTGTCTAAATTTTCATTTGGTGAAAAGATAAACCAACGTCTTAAGTTGTATGAAAAATTTCTTCGTGTTCGAGACAAACGCTACTTAGATTGGGCTGTAGAACAAGTTATTTTGTGGGACAGGACTATCGCTGATCAAAGTGTAATCCATATTCACGGTGATGAAGATGATGTTTTTCCGATAAAAAACATTCAAAACTGCATTGTTGTAAAAGGAGGGACTCATGTGATGATTTTAAGCAAATACAAATGGTTGAATGAAAACTTACCTAAAATTATTTTGGGTTAAAAAGGCGATAAGATTATGTTCTTATCGCCTTGTCGATTTTTATTTATCTACCAACTGAAAGATTAAAACAAAAAATATTAAATAATGTTTTACCATTATTGAATGCAATCAACAATAGAGTTCAATTTTTTATTTTGTCGCTATCGGTGTCATTAAATTTAACTCAATTTATTGGAAACTAAACTTATAAATTCTTTTCTGGTTTTATTTTTTTCAAAAGCACCATTAAAAGATGAAGTTGTAGTTACCGAATTTTGTTTTTGAATGCCTCGCATACACATACACATATGTTGGGCTTCAATCACAACTGCAACTCCTAGCGGGTTAAGTGCCTCTTGAATACAGTTTTTGATCTCATCGGTCAATCTTTCTTGGACTTGCATTCTTCTTGAAAAAGCATCTACGACTCTTGGAATTTTACTTAAACCAACGATTTTTCCATCAGGAATATAAGCAATATGTGCTTTACCAAAAAATGGTAACATATGGTGTTCACACATAGAATAAACCTCAATGTCTTTCACGACAATCATTTGCTTATGATCTTCAGTAAATAGGGCTGATTTTAGAATTTCTAAAGGGTCTAAACCATAACCATGAGTTAAATATTGCATTGCTTTTGCAGCTCTTTCAGGTGTTTTTTCGAGACCTTCTCTATAGATATTTTCACCTAAATTTTCAATTATGCTTCGGTAGTTATCAGCTAGTATTGTGGTGGTTTCGGTATCGTATTTTTCTATTTTTTCGTACCCTTTTACTTGTTTGGCTATCATTTTATTTTATTTAAGTAGAAATATTTATTTTAATTTTCTTTTTATATTTTGAACGTTACAATACCGTAATCCATTTCAAAGACTTGTCCTGAGATTGATTTGGCATGATCTGAAATCAGGTAATTGGCCATACTCGCCACCTCTTCAGGTTTTAAATAGTTTTTCATCGGATGTCGCTCCATCATGTTTTCTTTCATTCGATCGTTTCGTAGGATTCCTGCCGCCAACGTTGTTTCCGTAATAGTGGGAGCAATAGCATTAATTCTTACTACAGAAGCTAGTTCTGCTCCAAGTGATTTTACCAAACCTTCGATTCCTGCCTTAGCAGTTGCGATGCTGGCGTGGAAAGGCATTCCTAGTTTTGCTGCCACAGTGCTGAACAAAACGATGGATGGATTAGTACCTTTTTTTAGTATTGGTAAATATTTCTGAATAGTTTTTACAGCACCAATCACATTGATTTCGAAATCATTTCTGAAATCATCGATACTTAGACTGCCAATGGGTTTCAAATTAATTGAACCTGGACAATATATCAAAACGTCAATGTTTTCAATTTCTGGAAGAGTATCTTTTAGGACATCTATAGAATAATGTTTTAGGTTTGGATGCGAAATATCTGGAGCATTCCGGCTAATGTTATGGACGATGTTGGTTTCTAATTGTTGCAACAAAATGGCGCTTCCAATTCCTTTGCTACCGCCAATGATTACTATATTCTTCATATTCTATCTCTTAGAAATTTTATTATTGTTGATTTGTCTTTGTCTGCTGCATTTAAATCTGCCTTCTTGAAAATCCCTTAGTTTTTCGTGTTTTGTTTTGCGACCTTGTACTCTTTCACGCCACATTTTAAAACTTGAAGGTTTCATTTCAATTCGCATTAAGTCGATTACTTCTTGTTCTTTCAACCCAAATTGCATTAAAATTGCATCAAAAGTAGTTCGGTCTTCCCAAGCCATTTCTATGATACGGTCTTTTTCTAGATCGGATAATTCTTTTTTCAATTTTGGTATTTTAAATATTGATTTACAACGATTTTAGCTTTCAAATCGAACATTAAATTGTACAATCCAAAGAAAGTTCGGTTCATATATATAAAATGTTTCGAACCACGATTACCATTCATTTTTCGAAGATTGGTGTCTTTCGAAAATCGTTCTCCCAATTTTGCAATGTTTTCAAAAAATTCTGCATCCGAGAAATCGAAATTTTCCGTTTGAAAGGGTTTTGTAAACAGAGACAATAAATCATAGAAAAGAGACGTAAAATATTCTACTTCTGCTGCAGAATCATCCACTCTAAGAATTTCTAATTCAAATAATTTATCTTTAAATAATTTTTTATTGTCAATTATATCTTTATTAATTAGCTCAAAATAAGGAACATAAAACTCTACAGGTATTTGCTTCATACAACCAAAATCAATAGCCACTAACTTATTTTCTGTGTTTACCAAGAAATTTCCCGGATGAGGATCAGCGTGTACTTTTCTTAAAATATGAATCTGGTACATATAAAAATCCCAAAGTGCCTGCCCCAATTTATTTGCGATTACCTGATTGGTATTTTTTGCAGCAAATTCAGAAATGTGAATGCCAGACATCCAATCCATCGTGATAATTTTCTCGGAAGAAAATTCAGGATAATATTTTGGGAAAACTAGATTTTCTATTTTTTGGCAGGCTTCGACCACTTCCTGACTTTGTTTTAGTTCCAATGTGTAATTGGTTTCTTCGGTCAATTTGTCCTCGACTTCCTTGAAATATTTATCAGAATCTTTACCTTGAAGGTTAAACATGCGAACTGCAATGGGTTTTACCAATGCCAAATCTGAGGAAATACTATTGGCAACACCAGGATATTGTATTTTTACAGCTAGTTTTTTGTTGTTTTTCACAGCCAAATGCACCTGACCAATACTGGCTGCATTTACAGAATTTGCATTGAATTCGTCAAAGATTTCATAAGGTGTTTTGCCAAAATTAGCCTTAAACGTTTTCAAGACCAATGGAGCTGAAAGTGGCGGAACCGAGAACTGAGACAAAGAGAATTTCTCTACATAAGCTTGTGGCAGAAAACTTTTGTCCATACTCAACATTTGAGCTACTTTGAGCGCGCTTCCTTTTAAACTTTTAAGTCCGTCATAAATATCTTCGGCATTGTTTTCATTGAGCTTGTCACGATTTAAATCGCTATTCACCATTTTTTCGCCGTAATATTTTAAGTAATTGACACCTACTTTGGCACCGGTTTGAACGAGTTTTGTAGCTCTTTCAATTTTTGAAGTAGGAATATAATCTATTGTTTTCATTAATTTTTTTGTGTTTTTTCTTTATAGAGAAACTTCCCAAGATCGATTATACTTTCTATAGGAGCAATATTGAAGACATCATAAACTGCTTTTACTGATTTTTCAATAAAAATATCTGTTTTTTCAAAAGAGGGAGATTCGTCGTCTATCCAGAATTTCAAAATCAAAAGAAACTGAAGCCAAGACGATTCCTGAATTGCTTTTTCCTGAAAATTCTGAAATTTTTCAAATTGGGTTCTCACATCGTCAGTAATAATTTCAGAAACGTAGTTTTTGAATTCGATTCGAAGGCCCGAAAGCTGCATTAGATTTTTTAATTGGTTTTTGTGCTCTTTCAGAGTCAAGAGAACATAACTTCTATTTGCAGACATCATTTCAAAAAGCGTAAAGTAGAAACTTAGCATTTTGCTCTTCATATCATAATTTTCATAGGCTGGATCTTTCTGAATCAGGTCAATAGTTTTTTCGATAAATATTTTATAGATTTCTTTTTCTACACTTTCTAAAGTCCCAAAAAAGGAGTAAAATACTGCTTCATCAAATCCATTTTCTTTTGCAAATTGATATACTGATTTTGGTCTGTCTGTATTTTCTAAACGATAATTCATGTACATAGAAACAATTGTGTCCCTAGTTATTGTTGTTTTTTTAGTTGCCATTTTTTTATAATTTTAAATTATGGCGTAAAGATACTAATTGTTTAATAAATAATAATAAAAGTTAAACAAAAATAAATGTTAATATTTGATTGCCTAATAATATTGCGTAAATTTGCAATATGAAAAAGAATGTATTAATTACTGGAGGAACAGGTTTTATTGGAAAATACTTAACCCGTTTGTTGATTCAAAATGATTACTCTGTTTCAATTTTTAGCAGAAGTTTTAAACAGAATAGTGCCGACATTTCCTATTTTAAGTGGGATATTGAGAATCATACTATAGATGAAAAAGCTGTTTTCAAAGCAGATTATATCATTCATCTTGCAGGCGAAGGTATTGCCGACGAAAGATGGACCACCAAAAGAAAAGAGGCCATTGTGCAAAGCAGAGAGAAATCCATTCAATTGATTTATGACGTTTTAAAAAAGAATGATAAAAAATTAGACGCTTTTGTTTCGGCTTCTGGAGTCGGGATTTACGGTGCAATTAATGGATCTGAGATTTGTACCGAAACTACTGCCCCGGTCAATGATTTTTTAGGTTCAACCTGTCAAAAATGGGAAGCTGCAGCTGAAACCATAGAGCGTTTGGGCATTCGAACCGTAAAAATAAGAACTGGAATTGTGCTAGGTAAAGGAGAGGGCTTTTTGAAGAAATTAGTTCCGATTTTTAAATATAGATTAGGTTCGGCAATGGGTTCTGGAAGGCAATATATGCCTTGGATTCACATCGATGATTTGTGCTCCATTTATCTTGAAGCTATCAAAAACCCAGAAATGTCAGGTGCTTATAATGCTGCAATCAATGACAGTACAGACAATACAATCTTTTCGAAAACATTGGCCAAAATCTATGGCTATTCGTTATGGTTGCCTAATGTTCCTGCTTTTCTGCTAAATATAATATTGGGAGAAATGGCGTTAATTATTTTGACAGGGCGACGAGTTTCTTCAGACAAAATTGAAAAAACAGGTTTCAAATTTCAATTTAATACTCTAGAAATGGCTCTGAAGGATTGTTTGGGTAAATAGTTTTACTGCAACAAAAAACGACTTTCAATATGGACTGTTTCCGCTACTTTCATACTTAATATTTCAGGAATCTCAATATTGAAATCCTTGATGTTTATGTTGAAATCAGAAACAATTTCCAATCTATTTTCTATTTTTTTTAGCTGTACAATGGTATAGATTTTTTTTGATTTTCCGTGTAATTTTAAAACTCCTTTGAGTTTAAATTCTTTAGGATTTGTATCAATTATATTCCAATTAAATCCTTCAATCGATCCTTTAAAATAAGCGTTCGGATGAGTGTCTGTTTCTAAATATTTTTTATTGAAATGTTCTTTCATTAAGGAAAGTTTAAACTCAAAATTCTTCATTGGAACGATACTCCATAGCACTCCATTTTTTAGATTTAACGCACAGGAAACAGTTTTATTTGTAGCTGTAACTTCTTCATACAAAGGAACAGAGGCTTCAAAATTGATGATGCCTGCTGCAGTAGCCATTTCTTTCTGAGCGAAGGAAATATTGGCTATAAAAATGAGGGTGACTAAAATAATTTTTTTCATATTGCTATGAATTTAATTATCTAAAGTTAACAAATTAATCAGGAAAATTTTATTTAACGACTGATTTTTATTGGTTTTTTATTTTAAAAGGCGAATCTTCTTTTTTCACTTCTGTAATAAAGTATTTTGAATCACCCCACCACGGAAATGTTCTGTAACGTTCTACATAAGTTAATTTTACATAGTGTCCTTCTAATTCTTTCAAGTCGGCGATGACTTGTTCTTGACTGTCCAATACCGAAAAGCTAAAGATTTGTGCGCCAGAAATCCCTTGGCTCAGTTCTCCTTCATAGGTTTTGAACATTACGCCTTTGTTGCTGAATTTTATTAATTCTCCTGTACGGACTCCCTCGCTATAACTTGCATTATATAAAAAGGTAAAATATCCAACCACTGACAATAGTAAAATTGCAATAATAATTCCAATAAATTTTCTCATAATATTTCTTAATTTAATTCTAGATTTTCGTCTTTTCTGGCTCTTGCCAATATGTTTTCAGGAAGTGATTTTTGTGTTTTTGCTCCCATTTTTTTCAAATTCTCCACTCTTTTTATCAAATTGCCACTACCATCAACCAATTTGTTCATTGCGCCTTGGTATTCCACTTTGCTTTCGTCAATTTTCTTTCCAATTTTGATTAAATCGGCCACAAAACCTTCAAATTTATCATACAAAGCACCAGCTTGACGGGCAATTTCAAAAGCATTTTCTTGTTGTTTTTGATTCGTCCACATACTGTCAATCGTGCGCAAAGTGGCTAAAAGAGTCGAAGGTGTCACGATCACAATGTTTTTTTCGAAAGCTTTGTTGTATAAAGTGGTGTCTTCGTTCAGTGCTAAAGCAAATGCGGGCTCCATCGGGATGAAGAGAAGCACAAAATCTGGACTTTCTATTTGGTATAAATCGTGGTAATTTTTATCACCTAATTGCTCAACGTGACGTTTTATTGAATTGACGTGCTCTTTTAAAAAGCTAATTTTTAATGCATCATCTTCTTCATTAATGAATTTTTCATAAGCTGTTAAAGAAACTTTCGAATCGACAATCATCTTTTTGCCGTCGGGAAGATTGATGACCACGTCCGGAAATACTCGATTTCCTTCTGCGCTAGTGTGGACTTGTTGTACAAAATATTCTCGATCTTTCTCTAATCCTGATTTTTCTAACACACGTTCCAGAATCAATTCTCCCCAATTTCCCTGCATTTTGCTGTCGCCTTTTAAAGCTTTGGTCAGATTTAGGGTTTCCTTGCTCATTTGCAGATTCATTTCACGCAAACCTAAAATTTGTTGGCGTAAAGCCGCGTGATAATCAATGCTTTCTTTGTGAGTATCCTCGACTTTTTTCTCAAACAAATGAATTTTATCTTGCAAAGGGGTCAAGATATTTTTCATATTCTCCTTATTTTGCTCGGTAAATTTGCTTGACTTTTCGTCCAATATTTTGTTGGCCAAATTCTCGAATTCCTTGGTAAACTTTTCCTGTAATTTTTCGACTTCTTCTTTTTGTTCCTTATTGCGTTGCCAAAGATTTTCAAAATCGACTTCTTTCTTGGTCAACTGAATATTTATGGATTCTTTTTCGTTGCGAATGCTTTCTTTTTCCTGAATGCTTTGCTGCAATTGTCTCTCTAAAGTTGTTTTTTCGACCAAGGATTGATCTTTCAAATTGTTCAATTTTTCTTCAAGAAAAGATTTTTCCGATTGCGATTGGGCTGAAAAAATAAGTTTTCCTAAAAAGACGCCAATAGCGAGAGCAATGATAAATACCAATAAAAATGGAAGCAGCGTTGACATAAAATAATGAATTTTCTAAAAAGTAAAAGTAAGGAATTATTACTGAATTTGTTGACTATTATTTTCGGAATAATATTGGAGAACAAAAAAGAAGCCAATAAAAAATTGCTTTCTTATTGGCTACTCATAGACAAATTTTTTATTCGTCTAACTTTATATTTCCTCTGTCCTCGTGATTATCAGGATCAGAATTTGGATAACGATGCGCCGTAATATCCGAGTTGTGGTCTTTGTTTTCAATCATTCTTTGGACTTCCTTATCCGAAAAAATCTCTAAACTAGAACTTGGACTTTCATTTTCTTCGCTATTATCTTGTTCCGTAGTTGAATCAATATTGCGTGCTCTGTGAACAATTTTTTGTTCGCCGCTGCTGTTGGTTTCTACTTCTGCTACAAGTTTAGTTGCTGTAGGATCATAATTTTCAGGGATGATCTCGGTGCCCAATTCCTCCGATGTATTTTGCTTATTGTTCATCTTTTTTGAACCTAAATCATTATTTTCCATAGTATTTGTTTTAGTTGAATAGTATCAACTTTTATAAAGATATTCTATTTGCCTGCGGGAATACCATCATTTAACAAAGCTTTTGGTTTGAGGGGAAGAATTGTGTTGTCATTCTTCTTTAATTATCAGTAAAACAAAACTATCTTTGTTTCTCAAAAAAAATTAGAATGTCCCACCACCATTTCATTCTCCACAAACCCTATGGCTATTTGAGTCAATTTATTTACGAACTCAAACGAAAGAAAAAACTCTTGGGTGAATTACACGATTTTCCTGCGGGTACAATGGCTATTGGTCGACTTGATGAGGATTCCGAAGGTTTGCTTTTAATGACCACCGACGGCAAAATGAGTGAAATCGTCCGAAGCAAAAAAGTCGACAAAGAATATTATGTGCAAGTTGATGGAATTATTACGCAAGAAGCTATTGATAAAATTAAAAAGGGTGTAGAAATTGGTTTCAACGGCACCAAATACATTACCAAACGGTGTGAATCTTTCCTGATTAATGAAATTCCAGCCTTTGCGGCCAGAGGGAAAAAAATTAGGGATGAACGTCACGGTCCAACATCGTGGGCTTCCATCACCGTTAATGAAGGGAAGTTTCGCCAAGTTCGAAAAATGACGGCAGCCGTTGGTTTTCCTACTTTACGATTGGTACGAGTTCGAATAGGAAACGTACATTTGAATGATTTACAAGCTGGAGCAGTTTTGGAGGTTTCTGATTTTCAATTAAATGATTAAATGAATACTTATGCTTAATATCGTTTTAGTAGAACCTGAAATCCCTAACAATACCGGAAATATTGGTCGTTTGTGCGTGGGTACCGAAAGTCGTTTGCACCTGATTCATCCTTTTGGTTTTGTTATCGATGATAAAAATCTGAAACGCTCCGGTTTGGATTATTGGGTACATTTGGATGTTACGGAATATCAAAATATCGAAGAATGGATTACCCAAATTCCAGATCAATCCCGTGTATTTCTTATGAGTTCTCACGCCAAAAAATCCATTTATGAAGCCGATTTTCAGGATGGCGATTGGTTGGTTTTTGGAAAAGAAAGTGTGGGTTTAAGCTACGCAGTTTTGGCCAGATTCGAAAATCATTTGACTATTCCAATGTCGAAATTAATTCGCAGTTTTAATATTGCCAATTCCGTTGCTTTTGCGGTAGGAGAAGCGAAGAGACAAATTTCAGTATTAAGATAGGAGTATTAAGTATTAAGACAGCTTGATTTGGTGCATTCTCCGTGTCTTTGTAGTTAGGAAGAAATCACAAACTTCCCTTTCTCACTATCAAAAACAATATGGTCATCTTGAAACAATGTGTTGAAACTTCCTTTCAGAATCAAATTGCAAGGTTGGTCTTGAATTGTACTTTCGGGAGTCATAATGATCATTTCGTCACTCAATTGGATGGCCATATCAATGTCGTGAGTTGAAAATAGTATGCATTTTCCAGTTTCTTGAGTTAGTTTTTTCAAGAGTTTGAAAAGTACTACTTTGTGCAATAAATCCAAGTGAGTTGTGGGTTCATCCAAGATAATGAATGGCGTGTCTTGCGCCAAAGCTCTTGCTATCAAAGCGATTTGCAATTGTCCGTCACTGATTTCGTAATGTTTTTTGGTTATCAAATGACCAATTTGTGTCAATTCAATTGCTTCGTTTATTTTTTCAATATCCTTGTCGGTTAATTTGCCAATCCAATTCGTGTAAGGCTGTCTTCCCAAAGCGATAAGTTCCCAAACGGTCAAATTGCTCGGCGGTAATTTTTCGGTCAAAACGACACTTAGATTTTGTGCCAAGGTTAAGGAATCCAAGTCGTGAATGTTCTTCTCGTTCATAGTAACAATTCCAGAAAGTGGTTTTTGAATTCCAGTCAAAGTTCTTAATAGTGTTGATTTCCCAATGCCATTCGCGCCAATTAGGGCCATTAGTTTTCCTTTTTCCAAAGACAAATCAATATCCGTGGCAATGATGTTTTTCTCTTTTTTATGAGTATATCCAATGCTAATTTTTGATGCTTGCAAGATGATTTCGTTTTCCATTAGTTCATCATTTTACGTTTTCGAATCAGTAGCCAAATCACAATCGGTGCTCCAAAAATGGATGTCACGGCATTAATTGGCAAGGTTAAATCACTGCCCGGAAGATGCGAAATACTATCACAAATCAACATAATGATGGCGCCCAAAAGCAAGGTGCTCCAGAATAAAATAGTGTGATTACTGGTTTGAAAAATCAACTTGGCAATATGTGGTACGGCCAATCCAATAAAAGCAATTGGTCCGGCATAAGCAGTGATACTACCCGCCAAAATGCTGGTGGCAAAGATGATAATTAATCGCGTTCTTTTGTAATTCATTCCCAAGCTTCGGGCGTAATTTTCGCCAAGCAATAATGCGTTCAAAGGTTTAATGCTGACAAGGCTTAAAAGCAAACCAATCGCTACACAAATAGTTAAAATTCCAATCGATGACCAAGACATATTACCTAGATTTCCTAAGGACCAAAAAGTGAATTTTTGCAATTGTTCAGCGGAGCTGAAATAGGTGAGTGTCCCAACAATGGCACTGGTTAGACTCGCAAACATTAAGCCGACAATTAATATTGCCATTGTATCGCGCAATCGTTGGGATACGGCTAAAACCGCAAGTAAAACCAAGAAGCTACCCAAACTTGAAGCCAAAACAATTCCATAAGAAGAAAGTAAAACAGCTGATAAACCGATTGGTAAAAAAGCAGCACCCAAAACAATCGTTGCCACACCTAAACTTGCCCCAGAACTGAGTCCCAAAACATCTGGTCCTGCCAGTGGATTTCTAAACAAGGTCTGCATCAACAATCCGCTGATGGACAAACCCATCCCAACCAGAATTGCTGCAATAGCTTTGGGTAATCTATAATTGACGATGATGTAATCCCAAGTTTCCTTGCTGGAATTTCCTCCTGTCAAGCTATTGAAAACATCTTTTATGGGAATAGAAACCGAGCCCAAACTAATGTTTACTAACAATAGCAGTAGCAATGACAATGTCAAAATGGTGAATAAAGCTATATTTCGGTTGGTAGTAGTCAATTTATTCTAATTTCTGAAAGAAAAACAGTTTATGATTTGGCAATAATTCGGGATGAAAAATTTTGATCAAATCTTTCAAAACCCAGTCGGGGCGAGTAGGAGACCATTCGAAATAAAGGATTCCACCTTTCGCGCCTTTGTTTACGGCATACGAATATACTTTTTTATTTTTAAACGAAGTAAATTGGTTGTAATGCGGATTGCTATCACTCATTTGTTTCAAAGATGAAAAATCGCCGGGAGCAATCCAAAAATCGGCATTTTGTGCTTTTTCCAAAATGGTTTCAAATGGTACAGACAAACTTCCGGTTCCTTTTGTGTTTGCCCATAAATAATCGGATTGAGCATCTTTCAAAAACAATGCAGCCCAACTTTCGCCTTGTGGAACATACCATTGTTCCTGATACATTGCGCCACTCAAAACGGTTGGTTTATTGTTTGCTTTTTTGGCTAAAGCCAAAGTGGCCTTGTATTCCTTTTCAATCTCGAAAAAGATGGTATTTGCTTTAGAATCCAATCCGTATAAGGCACCGAAAAACTTAATCCATTCGGCTTTTCCCAATGGTGATTGTTCGGTCCAATCGCCGTTGAGCATTACTTTTAAACCGCTTTTTTGTAAATTATCTAAAGTAGGATTGCTGTTATTCAAGCCAAAACTTACAATTAAATCGGGTTTCATATCGATCAAAACTTCGGTGTTGAGATTTTCATTAACACCCACTTCGCGTACTTTTCCAGCGCCAATACGTTTTCTAGTTTTTTCAGACGAAATGTAATTGGTACTCGGAAAACCTACCAAAGTATTTTCGACACCCAATAATTCCAATGCAGGAATATGAGTTGTCGAGGTCACAACTATCGATTTTATGGGTATTTGAATAATTGAAAACTGCTTTAAACTATCCGGAATAATGCCGTTTTTTTCTTGAAGGATATAGGTAAAAATTTCTTTTGCTTCCGGCCAAGGATTGGTGATTTTTACGATTGAATAGCCTTGGTGTTTATAGATTTTTAATCCTTGGGCATAATGCATTTCATTTTTAGGAGAGGCAATTGTATCACTGGAAACACTATTGTTTTGTTTGCATCCAATGAATGGGACTATAACTAAAAAAAAGGCGAAACGAAAAAAAATAGATTTCATAGAAACACTTTTGAAAGAAGTGCAAAGGTATATTTATTCCTTTTTAAAAATCGAGTTTATTTTTTTATCAATTTATAATTACCGTTTTTGCCATTTTCAAATTGAAGTTTTAAGAAATAAATGCCAGAAACAAGTTTAGAAGTTTGAGTGTCTAAATCTGATATAGAATTGCTTTTTATTATTTGTTTTCCTGAAACATCAAAAACGGAATATTCCGAAATGTTTTCTGTTGCATTTATTGAAAAAGTAGTCGAAAATGGGTTCGGGTAAATAGTTTCAATTGAATTTAAGAAATTATAATTTCCAAGATAATAAACCGCTGAGGCATATTCACTAATCTCAATTACACTTGTATAGTTGTTTAAAGTAATATTTAATCCTTTATTGTCACAATCACAAACAATGCTATAAGCTTTCGCTAAACTTGGTATGTGACCACAAGACGTACACCAACGGTCATAATAAAATACTTTAAAATCTTTAAAAATTTGATTCAAACCATCATCATTTGTGGTGATAATTGAATTGTTTACTCCTGTAGGAATACCTATTCCCTCATTCAAAATACCTACTGTCAGGGCATCTGTAAAAAAACCATAATTTGAAACTACCGCTTTATCAATAACAGTCGAATAAAAATTTAAATCATTCACCAATTTGTTTTCGTCACAGTTGCAAGTTATTTCTATAATTTTATCTGTATAAGGACTGTAAGGATGTCCTAGTTTATATTCATACCTAGTTACATTGTTAGCTTGTAGAATCGTGTTTAATTTGTTATCATTAGATAATTTTGGGACTCCAAGGTTGTTATTGGTCGCAGCTGCGCCAACGTTCATATTAACTAAACGTATATCAACGGCTTGCTGACTAAACATTACATTAAAAAAACAAAACAATATAATAAGCAATAGTTTACACATAATTTTAAAATTAAATATATATCAAAGATATGATAATAAATATTTTTAGGGGGTGAAATTTATATTACATTTGTAGCGTATTGAGGTTGCTGTTTTGTTTTACGAAACTGCATTAAAAGGGAATCAGGTTTAAAACCTGGGCTGTACCCGCAACTGTAAGCTATCAAGCTTGTTGTTATCTACAAACCACTGTTCTGAGAATCGGGATGGGAAGGTCAACAACAAGACGCAAGCCAGGAGACCTGCCTATTACATCGAGTATCAAACTTTCGGGAAAAAAGGTTTGGGTATGGGTCATTCTATGCTTTTCTCCCATTTTTATTATTAAAAATGTTTAATTAAAATGAACAACAAAATCGTTCGTATTAGTGCGTTATTCGTACTAATGACTAACTGTGTATTTGCGCAGCAAAAAGACAGTATTGCATCCAAAACTGAATTGGATGAAGTAGTAATTTCTGATTCCAAATTTGCTTTGGCCAAAGAAAAATCAGGGAAAGTAATTACCAAAATCACTTCGGAAGACCTTAAAAAGAGGGAAGGGCAAAGCATTGCAAATGTCCTAAATTCGGTAGCAGGTGTTGAAATTAATGGAAGCCAAAGCGTTGCCGGAAAAAATTTGGGCTACTACATTCGCGGTGGAAAAAACAGCCAAGTGCTTATTCTCATTGACGGAATTCCGGTTACTGATGCTTCGGGGATTAGTTTTGAATTTGATTTACGTTTGCTTCCTGCGGAACAAGTGGAAGGTATCGAAATTATGAAAGGTGCAGCCAGCACTTTGTACGGAACTGGCGCTGTTACTGCGGTAATTAACATCACTTTGAAAAAATCAGGAAAGAAATCCATTCAAGGAAATGCTTATTTTAATGCAGGAACCAACAATACTGCATTTGCGTCAAAGACCAATCTTCAGGATTTTAATCAAGGATTTTCGGTAAACGGAAACGTGAAAAAAGTCAATTATTTTGCTTCGTTGAACAGTACGGAAACTACTGGGATGTCGCAAATTGCTCCGCCAAATGAAAACGTTGTCTATGAAGAAGACCGTTTTTCGAGAATTAATTATCTGGCCAGGTTGGGTTATAAAGCCACTGATAAATTGACATTGGATTTCTTCGGAAATTTCGACAAAGTCAACAATGATTACGATGGTGGCTTCGATAATACCGGAACAAACGATGTTAGCCAGAATCATTCCAAATCGGAACAATTTCGTTTTGGTTTTTTGCCAAAATACAAATACTCCAAAGGGGAATTTATCCTAAACTCGAGTTTTAACAAAATCGCGCGTTCTTATGATGAATTCGATAGTTATTCTAAGTCGGTTGGGTTTTCGCAGTATGAATCCAGGAGCGTGAATGTTGATGGGTACAACAAATATGAGATTTCAAAATCCTTGTTTTTGGTAACAGGTGCGCAATACCAGTTTCACGATATGAACAGTGTAACTCCTTACGGAAATATTGCGAAAGAAGGTGCCAAATTCAATATGATTGATCCTTATGTTACGGGAGTTTTTAATTCAGATTTCGGGTTGAATGTCAATGCCGGAGCGCGATTAAACATTCATAGCGAATACGGAAACCAGATGGTTTATAACCTGAATCCATCCTTTGATTTTGAATCGCTTCCGTTAAAGGTTTTGGCTTCTTACAGTACGGCTTTTGTAACGCCAAGTTTGTACCAATTGTATTCTCAATATGGAAACACAGCCTTAACTCCCGAAAAAAATAGCACGATTGAGGCTGGTTTCGAAACCCAGCTTTTGGACAAAAAAATTCGGTTTTCAGTCGTCGGATTTTTCCGGGAACAAAACAATTTTATTGGATTTTCATCTGCCTATAAATACATCAACATTGATGGAATTAATAAAGCTAAAGGTGTAGAAACTGAAATTGCATTTGTTGTAAACGAAAATATCATATGGATTTCTAATTATACTTTTACCCAAGTCGATGAAGCTTTGGATCGATTGATACCAAAACATAAATTGAATTCGTCTTTGGATTTTCAAATCAATACCAGAACTTTTTTCAACCTGAATTATCAATATGTTGATGGCAGAAATGACGCTTTTTTTGATGGAAATACTTATGCGACGCAAAAAATTGTTTTGGATTCCTACCAATTAGTAAATGCAAATGTTCGTTATGAGTTAGTTAAAAACAGGCTTTCCATTTTTGGAACAGCAACCAATATTTTGAATGAAGAATTTGTTGAAAATGTGGGTTATAGTTCACTTGGAAGAAATTACAAATTGGGATTGACTTTTACTTTTTAAGGATATAATTATATATAAAAAAGGCTCCGTCATCGCGGAGCCTTTTTTGTATTTTACAAGTTTTTATTCCAAAGCTTTCAATAAACCTTCTGGAGCTTTCTCGATATACATTTGGTTTTGTAAGCCATTTACCGATTTGGAATCTTTAAAATAGTCAAATTGAATTCCTCCTTCGGCAGGTTGTTTCATTTTTGCAGTTCCTGTGATTTTACCAATGGCAAGTTTTAATAAAGGTTCTGTCGGACTGCCCAAAACGTCAAGCGTACTGATAGTCTCTTTTAGTAAAAAGGTAGGTTCTAAACCACTTTGATAATCTCCAAAACCTACACTATTTACAATTTTCAGCACCAAAGGTTGCATGGCATAACGATGATTAGGGTTTCTGTTTTCTTTGCCAAAGGTCGGAGAATCATACAAAGTAATTGAGCCTACGTTTTTTCCAGCAGTAACATCACCTATTTGAACTACAGTTATATGTGGTTTCAATCCGTTGATTACCAATTCGCTTGCGGAGG
This sequence comes from Flavobacterium psychrophilum, assembly GCA_945860385.1. Taxonomy (GTDB): domain Bacteria; phylum Bacteroidota; class Bacteroidia; order Flavobacteriales; family Flavobacteriaceae; genus Flavobacterium; species Flavobacterium psychrophilum_K. The sequence continues at coordinate 63,002 of CAMAQD010000015.1, read as the reverse complement.
CCGAACTCTTTGAAGTTAGAATATAAACTTTGGTCATATTGAGGCTATTGATGGGTGTAGTTCCCATTTTATCGACAAAAAGATTTTTTAAATATTCGGGATTATTGGTTTCATAATATGATTGTATTTTTGGATTCCATTGTTCCTTGGCAAATATTTGTCCCGTAAAAGCACCTGTTATCATACTTGCTAATCGAGTTGTAGTTATTACGGAACCACCACTATTATATCGTAAATCAAGAACTAAATCTGTAATTCCTTGTGATTTAAGTGTGCCAAAAGCTTCGTTTAGTTGTGTATCGTAATTTGGATAAAATCCATTATACATTAAATACCCAATTTTGTGCAAACCTGAAACTATCACTTTATTGACTAAAATCGGATTTTCGTCCAAAACGGTTTTTGTTAGAGCGACTGATTTTCCGTTTGAGGTAAAAACACCATTAATAATGTTCGCCATATTTAAAGTGTAATCATTATTGGAACCAAATAATAAAGATTGGTAATTACTTACAGTAAGTTTAGTCCCGTTTACACCATCAAAAACTTCGCCTCGCTTAATGTCTTTGGTCGATGCATCAGAATTAGGGATGATATATCGGACAGATCCAAATAAATCTGAGGAACCTGAAGATTTTCTGCTTAAGCCAAATTCTACCCCATTATTATTGGTGGTTCCTTGAAGTTGTCCTTCTAATTCCAAATAATCATCAACAATCCAGCTAAATCTATCCACAGCATTTGTTGGAAAAAGACTTTCTGGTTTGTAAAGCAAACTTTCAAATAAGCTTTCTGGTGTAGCGTATCCTTTCAAAAAACTATTTAATTGATTTTGATTTGAAAATTTATTGTCGGCTAAATTAGGTACATCAGCTTGCCATAAATAATAAAGATTTAATCCTTTCCATACAAAATCGTTCACTTCCAAATTCGTTGGTGCTGCCACATCGTCTTCGTCTTGACAGCTTTGGAAAATAAATGCAGATAATAGAAATACAATAAAATATTTAAAAGTTGTTGTCATATTTGGGTTTATATTTATGTCGTAAAAATAGTGATTAAAAATTTTAACTTTATCTTTTATAATCAAAAGTTATTCCAACGTATAATAAAAGTATAAATTTTTAAAATTTTATTGCATTGGCACGAGCTTTGTTATTACTTTGTAATGGTTTAGTTTATAAAATAGTATAACACAAAAAAATGAAAAAAATTATAGTAACAGTCGTATTAATTTTGGTTTCCAATGTGTTTTTTGCACAATCTGCTTTTGATAAATATGATGGTCAAGACGATGTGACTTCCATAATCGTGAATAAGAAAATGTTTCAAATGATGGGAAGCGTAAAAGTGGATGCCAATGACAAAGAAACTCAGCAATATTTGACTTTAATGAAAAAGTTGGATCACCTTAAAGTTTTTACGACCACTAGTACTAGGGTGTCAACTGAAATGAAATTATCTACTGACAATTACATCAAAACCGCAGGTCTAGAAGAGTTGATGCGTACTAATGATAGTGGTAAAAACGTTAGAATATTGGTAAAAGGCGGGACAGTTGAGGGTCAGGTGAAAGAATTGCTAATGTTTATTGAAGGTTCAAACAAAGAAAATGAAACAGTATTAATGTCCTTGACTGGTAATTTTGACTTAAGTGAAATTTCGATTCTCACTGATAAAATGAAAATCCCTGGCGGTGATGATTTGAAGAAAGCCACGGTAGGGAAGTAGTTCAACAAACAAATTAATGTCTGTACGTTTGTCGAGTCCAATAACATTATATTTTCAAAATGCTTCAATTTTGTGTTGAAGCATTTTTTTTAATTTTAATTCGGCATAGTAATTGATGATTAAATGGAATCTAAATTTTTAATGTAAACCTTTAAATACATTAGATTTAACATCTTTTTAGGTTGTTTTATTAATTGATTTTTTAACTTAATACTAAATTATGAAAGTGAAAATTATTTTAATTTTAGCTGTCTTTTCGGTTTTGAATAATTATGCCCAGACTAATAAAGATCGAGGATATTCCTCAACAGCTGCTAACGATTATAATGCACAAATTGGGAATGCCAATTTTAACGATCATTTATATCGACTGAAGGAAATAGAATCCAATAATACAAAAGCGGATGCTTTTCTTAAAACTGGCAACAATTTAGTACAGATGAAAAAATATGAGGAAGCTATCAGCGCCTATACAAAAGCTGTCGAAATCAACATTAATTTTCCTTCGGCTTATTACAACAGAGGGTTGGTGGAAGCCTTTTTGGGGCTCAAAGAAAAGGGTTGTGTAGATTTAAGAAAAGCAGCTGAATTAGGTGAAAAAGAGGCAATTAAAAAGATTGAAAAATATTGTTACTAAATAAAAAAAGAGCCGTTATTATAGCGGCTCTTTTTTGATATTTTTCAAATTTGTTAATCCTAAAGGGTTTTATACAACTCAATGCTTTCTTTTGAAATTTGAGATAATTTGTATTTTTTGAATAGCATATCGAAGTACAATTTTGATTTTTGAAAATCATTGTCCTTGTAATAATAATTCCCCAGGTATTCAAACATTTCAATCGAAGCGTAGCCTTTATCTATAACTCGTTCATATGTTTTCCGAACATCAATAAGTGCTACTTTTTGTTTGCTGATAGAATCGTAAATAACAGTTTGTGAATTTGCATTGCAGGTACCCAATACCATCAATGAAAAGATAAAAAATACCGATAAATTCGTTTTATATGTCATTTCAATTCAACTACGTTAATGCTAAAATTTTGGCAATGGGAGGGCTAAATTAAACATTTGTATTTAATGTGCAAATTTATTTATAAATTATTTAAAGCATTAACTTGTTTATTGTCAGTTTATTACTTTATAATGCTACTAATTTTAAATTATTTGATTAATAAAGATTTATTATTTTCAATGTTTAGATGTTGTGTTAAATGCAAAATACTTCAAAAAAAACAAGTTCACTTGATTCTTTTGAAGTATTTCATCTGTGACCACGGCGGGATTTGAACCCGCACGCCCTTGCGAGCACCAGCCCCTCAAGCTGGCAAGTCTACCGTTTCTCCACGTGGCCTAAAAAAAAGTAGAGACGTCAGCCTCGGCGAATGTCTCTACTTTTTTTGTTACTCGACCGGGGCTTCCCGTTAGTTTTACTACTCGGGATAAACTTCTCTCCCCGAACTTTTGGTCTAAAAAATTGTGACCTGACTGGGGCTCGAACCCAGGACCCCAACATTAAGAGTGATGTGCTCTACCAACTGAGCTATCAAGTCCTTCAGACTATCAAGATGCTTTAACGTATGCGTATTATATTGTGACCCGACTGGGGCTCGAACCCAGGACCCCATCATTAAAAGTGATGTGCTCTACCAACTGAGCTATCGAGTCATTGGTTCAAGAAAAGAATGTGATTGTCATCAATTTGTGACCCGACTGGGGCTCGAACCCAGGACCCCATCATTAAAAGTGATGTGCTCTACCAACTGAGCTATCGAGTCATTTTCTTTTCTTGAACGCGGGTGCAAATATAAGGTCTTATTTTTAATTTTTCAAAGCTATTTTATTATAAATTTGTCTTTTTTAAACAATAGCACTTAACGCCTTAGTATATAAGGTTTTATTCAAATGAGAAAAATTATTTTATTAGGTTATATGGGGTGTGGAAAGTCCACAATTGCCAATAGGTTGTCAAAAATTACCAATATTCCCTGCTTAGATTTGGATAAAAGTATCGAAGAACGAATTAACTTATCCATAAAAGAAATTTTCGAACAGCATGGAGAGATTTATTTCCGAAAGCTGGAGCGAGAGGTTTTTATTGATTTATTGAACGCTCCCGGCGATTTAATTATAGGTTTGGGTGGCGGAACTCCTTGTTATGCCAATAATCATCAATTATTAAAAGGGGATAACATAGTCTCCATTTATTTAAAGGCTTCGGTTGATACTTTATTTGAAAGATTGGTTTCTAATAAAAGTAAACGTCCAATCATTGCAAATAAAACCAATGATGAACTAAAGGAATTTATTGCTAAACACCTTTTTGACAGAAGTTTTTATTACAATCAAGCACAATTTAAAGTGAATATTGATGGGAAATCGAAAGATGAAACTGCGCAGGATATTCTCGCTATTTTAACTTAAAAAAGCATAATTATCTCCATTTTCATCAAATACAACTTCTACATTGTCCAATGATGAGGTTGAAAGAGAAATGCCCTTAAAATCAGCTTTTACAGGATATTTTTTATGATTTCTATCTACAAGTACTGCGGTTTTGAATTTCTTTAAGGGAACGTCTAGGAAATGTCTAACGGCATAAATTAGGGTAGTTCCTGAATTCAAAACATCGTCCACCAGAATTAAGCCTTTATTAGAATATTCTTCTTTTGTTAAAGAAGTTTTTACATCTGATTCAGGTTGATGCTTGTTGATTTGTACCTCACAAAGTGAAACTTTCAAAGGTGAAATGACTTCTAGGGAATCTGCAATTTTTTTAGCAAAAATAAATCCATTAGAGGCAATTCCAGCGATAACAATTTCCTCTTCGTCTATAAATGTTTCATAGATTTGATAGGCTATTCTTTTTATAGTATGCTCAATTTCCTGATTCGATAATATGATATTCTTGCTCATTACTTTTAGTTTAAGGTTCAAAGGTTAAGGTTTAACGGTTTAAGTTTTGAAAACGTTTTTTAATCTTCATCTATCTCGCTTTTTACTTCATTACCAAATTCATCTATATCACGGCGGTCTTTTTTGGTTGGTCTTCCAGTTCCGTTTTTTCGATAATGTTCTTTCGATAATTTTAATAACTCAAGATGTTCGTATACTTCTGCCGGAGTTTCATTTTTTCGATATACATCGACCAATTTGGCTCCAACACGATTTGCTGGAATATCAAGAACGGTAATGATTTGAGTTATTTGGTCTTTTCTGAAAGTAATTTTATCTGTGGGGAAAACTTCCTTTGAGGGCTTAGCAACCTGCCCATTTACAGTAACGTGATTTTTTTTGCAAGCTTCGGTTACCATATTTCTAGTTTTATAATAGCGAACGCACCATAAATATTTGTCTATTCTCATAAATTTTGCAAAATCGAAGTTAAATTCTACGCAAAAATAAATCAAAATTGTATCTTGCGCCCTTAAAAATTGATTTATAATGAACAAATTTAAGTTTTATTTTATAGTAATAACTGCCTCCATTTTATTTTTTTCTTGTTCTAAGGATGAAAATTCCACAACTGTTCAACCACCAAGAGATTACGCAGAACAATATAAAACTGATATTGCTGATATTGAGGAATATTTAAATAATAATTACATTACAGTAATCAATCACCCCGGTTTTGTCGATGATCAGAATGTAACTATTGCAAAAATTGATGCAGGTCAACCTTCTATAATGTCTTACGCTAGTAATGCCGTTGCAGGTAGTACAAATTATCCTCAATTATGGTATAGAAATGCAAGTATGAATGGTGTTACTTACAAATTATATTATTTAGTCTTAAGGCCCGGAGTGGGAATCTCCCCAAGTAATGTTGATGGGGTATTGACGGCTTATAGAGGAGATTATTTATCTCGTGATGCAACTACAAATGCACTTTCTGCTACTAAATTTGAAGAAAATTTATATCCACAAACTTTTTTTGAGTTATTCACTTTAAATGTTATTCCACTTAGAGGTTGGAGTGAAATTTTACCACAATTTAAATCAGGAAGATATACCATAAATGTTGATGGAACAGTATCTCATTATGATTTTGGGGCTGGCGTGATGTTTTTACCTTCTGGCTATAGCTATTATAATAATGGATCGAATGATATTCCAGCTTATGCCCCTTTAGTTTTTAGTTTTAAATTATTTCAAATTCAGAGACTAGATCTAGATAATGATGGTGTTCCGTCTTTTTTAGAAGACTTAAATGGAGATGGATATATGTATGATTTCAGTAATTTGACTAAATATCCAACACCTCCTGCATCAAATCCAGATGATACTGATAAAGATGGAATACCAGATTTTGGCGATATTGATGATGATGGCGATAATTATACCACTAGGTTTGAAATTACAAAACCTGCGGGAACTAATTCGGGATTAAGCCTTTATTTCCCTTTTGATCCCATCGTCGATGATCCTTTTACAACAGCTGTTGAAACGGAAACAAAAGGAATTCCTTCTTACAATAAAACAGATAAAACATTTGATTATACAACACCTGGTAGAACGAGGATACATGTAGACAGTGCTTACCCAGTTAAACCTTAAATTTGTTGTAATTCCGCTCAAATAAAAAACCTCGAAAGTATTCATTTTCGAGGTTTTTATATATAGTATAAATTCTAGGATGCCCTTATTTTTATTTTACTTCTTCGTATTCTATTTCTTCTGATTTATCGGAATTGGTTTTCTTTATTGGAATTGCACAGCCATTCGAACCACAACAACCTGTGTTTGTTAAGGCTTGGAAAAGAAAGAATATAGCGAAAATCATAGAAATCATACTTTGAGTTTCTACAGCTTGAACGGCAATATAAATTCCCAATCCCAAGCGGATGATGCGCATCAAATTCCAATCGGTGAGCAATGTTTCTCTTATCATTATAATTTATTTTGAAGACTGTACCAACCGCCGCCATTGTACACCTGTGTGTACCCATTAGAAGCCAGAATACTTTTGGCCGAAGCACTTCGCATTCCTGAAGCACAGCAAGTGATGATGGGTTTGTTTTTGTCTTTTAGTTTTCCCAAATTGTTTCTTAGTGTATCCACTGAAATGTTTACGGAACCTTTTATGTGTCCGCCAACATATTCTGATTTGGATCGAACGTCCAAAATAATGGCGCCATTTTTTACCAATTCATGATAGTTCACTCCAGGTCCAATACCGAATAATTTTTTTAATGTGTTAATCATTTTTATTTAGTTGTTTTTTGATTTATAGTAATTTACCTCAAGCCAAGAGCCTCCATTATAGCATTCGATGTTGTTTTGAGACAAGTAATTTTGAGCTTGACCGCTTCGCATTCCTGAGGCGCAACATAAAATAAGTGGTGCTTTCATCGCTTTTAGTTCTTCTATTCTTGCTGGAATTTCATTCAAAGGAATGTTGATGGAACCCGCTACGTTGCCACCACTATATTCTCCATACGTTCTTACATCTACAATAGTACCTAGATTTTCTGCAATTATTTTTTCCAAATCCATTTTTTCTTCTTTCAATTAATTTACACTTTATACGTGTCTTTCAAATTATTATGAAGCAAAATTAAGGCAAGGATTGTAATCAGACAGTAACTTTGGTTACACAAGTCGAAATTTGTTTAAAAAGGGATTTTCTTACTATCAATTTTTAACCATTTAGATATTTAAGGTTCAGTAAGGAAAATTAGAAATCTTAATTTTCTTAAGACCTTAATGGTTCATGATTTCTTAAATGATTGTTTTTTAGCTTTACTATATAATACAATCAGGTTTTATTATTTTCGAATAATGGAAAGAATCACTACTGGAGGTTTAAAATATTGGTCCTGTTCTGGGTGAAGTTGCTGAATTCTTTTAATTAGATCCATTCCTTTGATTACTTTTCCAAAAGCGGCAAAACCTTGTCCGTCCTTGTTTCTTTTGCCTCCAAAGTCTAAAGAAGGTTGGTCATTGATACAAATAAAAAAACTGCAAGTAGCCGAATCGGGCTTGTCTCTCGCCATAGAAATAGCTCCGTTTTTATGAAGCATGCCTGTTTTTGAAGTTCTTTCGAGTGGAATCGCAGCAAAAACCTTTGTCGAATCGACTTCGCCACCTTGAATGACCTCAATTTTCACGGAATCCTTTGGCTGATTGTTTAAAGTTACCGAACGAAAGAAAGAAGTATTGTCATACAAATGTGAATCAACATATTTCAAAAAATTGGCGACCGTAATTGGCGCTTTTTTGGGATATAATTCGATGGTAATATTACCTAAAGAAGTTTTAATAAAACAAATTTCCGTTTTTTGTGCGGAAGCATTTGTGATTGTAAAAAGTAAAACTAGTATTAGAAATATTTTTTTCATGATTTTGATAGTTTTTATATACTTTGTCCGAAAGTTAACAAGTTATTGTCTGGGTCAAGTACAGCAAATTCCTTTTGTCCCCAAGGTTTTATTTCTAATTGTCCGTTGGGATGAATGCTTGTTTTATTGTCCAACAAAGTTTGGTAAAAGTTGTCAATATCATTTGTCCTGATGTAAACTTGTCCATAGTTTTCTTTGGGATTCAATGTTTTGAACTCAAAAAAATGAATTTGAATACCGTCTTTTTGCATCATTAAATAGCCATCAAAGTCAGCACTTCCAAATTCTTGAAAGCCCAACTTATTACTATAAAAGCTCCTTGTCGCTTTTTTGTCGCGCATGGGTAACTTTGGATGAATTGCTGTTAGCATAGTTGATGGATTGATTTTTTAAATTATTTTTTATTGCCCTTCAGAGACAAAAGCAAGTTTGTTCTTGTCTTGGTTTACAGACAATCGGAAAATTTTAGAAATCCCCATTGTCGCCAAATCGGCTAATTCTTGCCACCCTTTGTTTTTAGACTTTACATTACAATAAATAAGGCTAGACTCATTCGAAGAAAACAGCCATCCATCGTTAGTTAAATAAAAATCTTCGGTATTTTTTGGTAATTCAATCATTGGAGTTATTGTACCTTTTTTGTCAATAAACGACACCCAACTGCCCTTTTTTAGCTTCTGACAAATTACAATTCCATCACGGTATTTATACAAACTCCGTCCGATACTGTCTGTCAACTGTTTTTCGGTTTTGTTTTTAATATTGATTAATTTTAAAGTAACTTTTGGTTTCGACAAGGTAAACGCAGCAATTTCGGACTTATTCAACCAGCAATAATATCCTATTGAATCCTTTGAAGTATATAGTTTTTCAGTAACTAATCCATCCAACGAAATTCGGGTCAGATTTTGATCTGTGTCTTTTACTACAGATATAAATTTACCGTCTGGAGTAGTTTTTGGAGAATATTCTGCTTGGCTATTATTGGTAAATTGTTGGGTTTTGGCAGTAGCTAAATCGTACAAATAAACATCAGTGGATTTTTTATTTCTTGAACTAACATAGGCCACAGCATTTAACTTTTCGATAAAACTAGGTTGGTTATCGTAGCCTTCATTATTACTAATGTTTACCGGTTTTGAGTTTGGGTCGAAACTAAAAGAATTTCCATTATTTTTAATATTGAGCAAGTACACTTCGGTTGCTGGTTGTGCAAATCCATATTGATGTAGCAATACAACTAAAAATAGTAAATAGTTTAATTTCATATTATAGTGTTTAATTCGTTTTAAGTTTTCCCTTTATTTTTAAGTATTATTGCTTTTGTTTGCGGGCGCGGATTGCAAATCAGCGCTATCTGGTAGCTTTTTTATTTATAATTTGGCGATAATTCACCATACCAATATGCTGCTGTAACCCCACCATCCATAAGGAAATCACTTCCTGTGATAAATCCTCCGTCTTGTCCCATAAGTAATGCCGCCACATTTGCAACTTCATCAGGTGTACCAGCTCGACCCGTTGGACACAAGTTGATCATTCGTCTGTAACCGTCTCCACGAGGACCATTTAATTCCACTTTCGCTAAAGGAGTAATTATTATTCCTGGACTTATAGTATTAATTCTTGCACCACGTTTTCCCCAATGAACAGCTTCAGCCATAACCCGAAGGGAATTTCCTTTTTTGGAAAGTTGATAAGCGTGAAGTGAATCTTTAACCTGATTAAATTGAAGTAAAGGAAGCGTCAGCAATTCTTCTACTGGTGTTGTGGCAAGTGCCTTGTTTTGTTCTATGGATAATGGCTCTAAACGATGCCCTGATTGAGAAGCAATAACAACGCCTGATCCACCTTCTGCAATACTATTTCCAAATTCTTCAAGTACAAGAGCAGTTCCATATAAATCTACTTTCAATATCGTTTCAGGTGGTGCTTGAGTAGGTGAAACTCCTGCAGTATGTATGAGATTAGTAATTTCTCCAATTTTTTTAGCAGTTTCAATAAGTAACAGTACTGATTTTCTAGAAGACACATCAACAATAGTATTACTGACTTCAAATCCTGCTTCGCTCAATACTTTTGAGGCAGCTTCGGCGTTTTCCTTACTTATATCTGCAAGTAAAATATGTTTTCCTGCGCCAACTCGTCTGACAATAGCCTGACCAATTGAACCAGCTCCAATTAATACAATTACATTTAGTGGGTTTTGTCTCATTATTATTTGAACTATAATTTACTATTTTTTAGGCTAGTAACTATTTGAAACTTCCTAATTCTTACTAATGTTTGACTTTAAACTGATAATATTTCAAATGTTATCAAGCCTTCTCCTTCACAAACCCATCAATCACTTTTTGATAATAATCATACGTAGTTTTGGCGATAGATTCCCAACTGAAAATTTTCAAAACGCGCTCTCTTCCGGCTTTTCCCATTTGGGTTGCCAAGGCTTCGTCTTCTAACAAAATATTAATTTTGGCAGCAAAAGCCTTCTGGAATGCTTCTGGATTGGCAGGATTAAAATCGGTTCTGGAAACACTTTTCAGTGGCACTAAATATCCTGATTCTCCTTCGACAATGATTTCTGGAATTCCACCTACGTGGCTTCCCACAACAGGCGTTTCGCAAGCCATTGCTTCGAGATTGATGATGCCAAAAGGTTCGTATAAAGAAGGACAGGCAAACACGCGAGCGTGGCTGTACAACACTTTTATTTTTTCGCGGGGCAACATTTCCGAGATGAGGATTACGCCATCTCTTTCTTTTTTCAAATCGGCAATCAAGGCTTCGGTTTCTTTGGCAATTTCTTTGGTGTCTGGCGCTCCGGCACAAAGTACGATTTGGCAGTTTTTATTAAAATATTTGGCAGCAGAAATCAATTGCGAAATTCCTTTTTGACGTGTAATGCGTCCCACAAAAAGCACAAAAGGAATGTTTGGATTAATTCCTAATTCTAAAAGTAAATTGTTGTCAAATGTTGGTTGGTAGAATTCGGGATCAATTCCGTTGTGAATTACCGTCACTTTTTCTGGATTGACGCCATACGCTTCAATAACGTCTTCTTTCATTTGTTGGCTCACGGCAATAATTCCGTCGGCTGTATTGTAAGCACTATTTTCTATCCAACGTGAAAGAAAATAACCGTTTCCTAGTTGTTCTACCTTCCAAGGGCGATGTGTTTCCAAGCTGTGAGTGGTCAAAATAAGAGGAGATTGCAGCAATTCACGACTCATAATTCCAGCAAGATGCGTGTACCAAGTGTGGCAATGAATTACATCGGCCTCAGGTGTGGCTTGCGACAATTCTACATTTCGACTCATATTGTGAAACATTTTGATGTGCGGATTGGCATCATCAACCATTTTGGTAAGTGAAGAATTAATTCCTCGAACGTGCATCGAATCGGTATCTACGTTTTGGTCCCCAAAACAGCGTACTTCAACTTGTCCTAATTTGGCTAATTCCTGACTTAAAAAATCGATGTGAACACCAGCGCCTCCGTAGATGTTTGGTGGAAATTCATTGGTAAAAAGTGCTATTTTCATTGTAATGGAATTTTATATTATTATAGTAATTTAGAAAGTATTTCAAGTGAAAAAGTAAAATTCACAATAATTTAAACCATCAATATAGTAAGGAAATTAAGTTTTGAAGTATTCTTACTGAACCTTACTATATTGATGGTTTGAAAAAAATGAACGTTTACAACATTATCACTCTAACATCAAATATAATAAATATCACGTATTTATTACTAATGCTCTGAATAAAAGTACTAATAAATTTTCAAAACTACAATCAATAAAAAAACCGAAAATTTCTTTCCGGTTTTCTAATCTATTTTAGGATTATTTCTTCAATCGGTCTTTAAAAACTTTTTCGAATTTCTCGATTTTCGGCTGAATTACCATTTCACAATACGGTTGGTTTTTATTGTTTTGGTAATAATTCTGATGGTAATCCTCGGCTTTATAAAATTGGGTTAAAGGTTCCAAAGTGGTTACAATTGGATTGCTATACACTTTTTCGGAATTCAATTGATCAATAATAGAATGAGCTGCTTTTTTTTGTTCTTCGTTGGCATAAAAAATCACACTACGGTATTGTGTCCCAACATCGGCACCTTGACGGTTTAAAGTTGTTGGGTCATGAACGGTGAAGAAAACCTTGAAAATTTCGTCGAGATTGGTGATGGTATTGTCATACGTGATTTGCACCACTTCAGCGTGACCGGTTCTTCCGGTGCAAACTTCTTCATAAGTAGGGTTGGGATTTTTTCCTCCGGTAAATCCTGAAACTACCGATTGTACGCCTTTTAAATTGTCGTAAACGGCTTCGACACACCAGTAGCAACCGCCGCCAAGTGTTATGGTTTCCAATTTATTATTGGATTTATTATCTGAAATCACTTGGTCTGGAACAAAATCCAATGCAATAGAGTTCATACAATATCTTTTGCCTGTTGGCTTAGGTCCATCATCAAAAAGATGCCCTAAATGCCCGTCGCATCGGCCGCAAAGGGCTTCAATTCTTTTCATTCCATAAGAATTGTCTTCTTTGTAAATTACGCTGTTTTTGTTTTCTTGTTCAAAAAAACTAGGCCAACCACAGCTACTGGCAAATTTCTGGTCGGATCGAAACAATTTATTACCACAAGCGGCACAATAATAAGTGCCTTTTGCATCAGAATCCCAAAGTTTTCCTGTAAAAGCCCTTTCGGTATCGGCATTTCTGGAAACGGCATATAAATCTGCGGAAAGCACTTTTTTCCATTCGGCATCAGTGACTTTTAGCTTTGTTGTATCGGTATTGGAATAATAAGGATTTCCGGGTTTGTTGATTGAATTTTCCATATTTGAAGTGGTTTGAGAATTGTTTTTATTGTTTACAGTTTGGCCACAGGCTTGCAGCATAAATAAAGGAATCAAGAATAGCAGGATTCGAAATGGATTTTTTGTTTTCATAATTTTCATAATTTACTTTTTTATTTTTCAAAAGTAGTATTGACTTTTAGATGAAATTGTCATTTAGTTTACAAATCAATTATTAATTAAGTAAATTTTAACGTTGTGCTTCTATGACAAAAATTAAAAAAAGCTAAACGATTTGTCACTATTTTTAAGACCATAAAATTAATCTTTTCAGTTATTAAACGCTCGTTAAACTTTTCACAAACTTTTCTGAGGCCAATAATCCATTTCTTTTTTTGTATTTTTGACGTGTTAAATAAGACTATGGAAGAAGAGAATGTAATATTAGTCAATCATAATGACGAACAAATAGGGTTGATGCCTAAAATGGAAGCGCACCAAAAAGCAGTTTTGCATCGAGCGTTTTCTGTTTTTGTGTTGAACGATAAAAACGAAATAATGCTACAGCAACGCGCCAGTCAAAAATACCATTCGCCGTTGTTGTGGACGAATACATGTTGCAGTCATCAACGCGATGGCGAAACCAATATTCAGGCCGGAAGTCGCAGATTGTTTGAAGAAATGGGTTTCGAAACGGGTTTGAAAGAATTGTTTCATTTCATTTACAAAGCACCATTCGATAATGGATTGACAGAACACGAACTCGATCACGTGATGATTGGTTATTACAGTGGCGAGCCAAAAATAAATCCCGAGGAAGTGGAAAGTTGGAAATGGATGAGCATTGAGGATGTAGCGAAAGACATTCAGATGCACCCTGAAATTTACACCGTTTGGTTCAAAATTATATTCGATGAGTTTTATCATTTTTTAGAAGAACATAAGATTTAAGAATCCTAACCAATAACTTCCTAATGAGAGTCACTATTTCAAGAAAAGCCCACTTTAACGCAGCGCATCGATTGTATCGAAAAGATTGGACTTTCGAGCAAAACGATGCTGTTTTTGGCAAATGCAATAATCCTAATTTTCACGGACACAACTACGAATTGATTGTTAGTGTAACTGGCGAAATAGATCCCGAAACAGGCTACGTAATAGATGTTAAGGTGTTAAGCGATTTAATATTGGAAGAAGTCGAAAAACCTTTCGACCATAAAAATCTGAATTTGGATGTACCAGAATTCGAAAATCTGAATCCTACAGCCGAAAATATTGTGGTTGTAATTTGGAACAAATTAAGAATAAAGATAAAATCCGAAATGGATTTGGAAGTGGTTCTATATGAAACACCGCGAAATTTTGTAACTTATAGAGGAGAATAATGGCATTACAAGTAGGAGATAAAATCCCGAATTTTTCAGCAAAAGATAGTAATGGAAACGATTTTGTGAGTTCTTCTGTTATTGGAATTAAGCCAGTTGTTTTTTATTTTTATCCCAAAGATAACACGCCAGGTTGTACCGCGCAAGCTTGTAGTTTTCGGGACCAATACGAAGATTTCAAAGATTTGGGAGCCGAAGTTATTGGCATCAGTAGTGATAGTGTACAATCGCACGAAAAATTTGCCAAGCGATATAAATTGCCTTTTCTATTGCTTTCGGACCAAGATAAAAAACTCAGGAATCTCTTTGGGGTGAAGACCAGTTTGTTTGGATTCCTTCCGGGTAGAGTTACTTATGTTGCGGACAATTCTGGAGTCATTCAATTGATTTTTGATAGTGTAATGGCCACAAGTCATATTCCGCGAGCATTAAAAATTATAAAAAAAATAGCATCGAAAAAAGAGTAAAAATAGCTTAGAAGCTAGGGACTTAAATTAGATAAAAATATACAAATGAAATTATATCCTTTACAATTTGAACCTATTCTGAAAGAAAGAATTTGGGGAGGAGAAAAACTAAAGACGATTCTTAACAAACCTATTACCTCAAAAATTACTGGTGAAAGTTGGGAAATATCGACTGTTGAAGGCGATGTGAGTGTCGTTGCTAATGGAGAATTGGCAGGAAAATCACTAAACGATTTAATTGATTCCAATCCTGAAGAACTTTTAGGAACTGAGGTTTATCAAAAATTCGGAAAACAATTTCCATTGCTTTTCAAATATCTTGATGCTCGAGAAGATTTATCAATACAAGTGCATCCCAATGATGAACTGGCTAAAAAACGTCATAATTCTTTTGGAAAAACCGAAATGTGGTACGTACTGCAAGCCGATACAGATTCTAAATTGATTGTGGGTTTCAAAGAAGATTCGAATGCTGCTGAATATGTAGAAAACCTGAAAAACAAAACTTTGCTTTCTATTCTGGATAATGTAAAAGTGGAAGTAGGCGATGTTTTCTTTCTTGAAACGGGCACCGTTCACGCCATCGGAGCTGGATTGGTAATTGCAGAAATACAACAAACTTCGGATATAACGTATCGTTTGTATGATTTTGACAGGGTGGATGCGGCAGGAAATGAAAGAGAATTGCACGTCGATCTAGCTTTGGATGCTATCAATTACAATAAAATTGATACTTCTAAAAAGTATAACAAAGAACTAAATCTATCGAATTCTATGGTGGATTGTCCTTATTTTACGACTAATTTTATTCCATTAGATGGTGAAGTAGCAGTAAATAAAACGGGAGATTCCTTCACAGTATATATGTGTGTCGAAGGTGATTTCGAATTGGAATATGAAGGTGTCAAATTTAAATATATAAAAGGAGATACGGTTTTAATTCCAGCAGTTTTGAAGACTTTTGTTATTAGCGGAAAAGGGTCACTTTTAGAAATTTATATTTCATAAATGTAAATTTCGATTTTTAAAGGTCATTTATGGTATCGCCTTCGCACTTATTGGTGTTTGTTAGCAACAAACTTGTTCTTAGTGGCGATTTCATAGTCGGTAATAGAAAGATTATGTGTACTTTTGCAATCGCAAATTAAAATTAAAAATAAAATGGCAAACGTTAAGAATTTAAAAAAAGACATCAACTACGTTTTAGGAGATATTATTGAAGCAGTTTACTTGTTTGAAATTTCTACTACTGGAAAACCAACAACTGAATCTAATGCTTTGATTGACGAGGCAATCGCTGCTTTTGATACTTTAATTACTAAAGTAAATGCGAAGAATGTTGAAAACAAAAAAGCCCATTTCAAACAAATCAATGTTGAATTGGAACAAACTGCAAATCAATTGATTGCTAAAATCAACGAATTACAGTAAAAAAAGTCAATAAAAAGGTTTGATTTTTTTTGGAAAATTAAAATTCAGACTTATATTTGCATCCGTAATGAGTCGCCAGCGTAGCTCAGTTGGCTAGAGCAGCTGATTTGTAATCAGCAGGTCGTGGGTTCGAGTCCCTCCGCCGGCTCTTTAGTAAAACCATCTAACTTTTGTTAGGTGGTTTTTTGTTTTAGGTATTTTTTTTTGATAGATTTGTATTGCAAATTTTTATTTAATTTGGTAGCTAACAAAAAAATTAACACTATGGAAGTATATTCTGAAATTGAAGATTTTGAGTTGCATTTGAATGAAGCGGCTAAAAGGTTTCTTAAAGAAGCTGCTAAATGGGCCTATTTTTTATCGATTCTTGGGTATTTAGGAATTGGATTTATCATTGTAGCAGCAATTTTTGCGGGAGCAATTTTTACTACAATTGGTAGTACGATGCCGGGAGAAATAGTGGGGAAATTTGGTTCCGCATTTGGAATTATGATTACTGTAGTTTACTTGTTAATTGCTACACTTTATTTCTTTCCTATTTATTATTTGAATAAATTTTCATCAAAACTTAAGTTAGCTTTAAGAAATAATGATCCTGAAACACTAGCAAATTCATTTGAGTATTTGAAATCACATTATAAATACATCGGAATGATGACCTTAATTATTCTGAGTTTTTATGTTTTAATTTTATTAGGCTTTCTAATTGTTGCATTGACCGTCGGAATAAATTAGACCCTTTTTTAAAGTAAAAACCCTGTCATTATTGAAAATGACAGGGTTTTTGCTTTAAAGAAATATAGTTATTATTCCTTTTTAATTTTGGTAACATATTCGGTTAACTTTTTGCCATAAAGTGACTGTGCCACTTTTGGTGTCATCGATTTTTGGATGGTGTCTAAATATTTGATATTGATATCGTAAATATCGGATAACGCGATATAAGGTGAAACTTCGTAGTCTCCGTTATTGATAGCGAAATTAGTAGCAAATAAGTATTTTCGTTTAGTATTGTTGTCTTGTCTTGTGTTTAAACTATCTACAACTTTTCCATTACCATTTTTTAGTGCAAGGAATTTTTGTTGAATCATATCAAGATTTTCATCTCTGAAACGGGCGTTTATTTTTTGATATTCTTGATATTTTTCATGATTTTTTGACCCAGATATTTTTGCGCTCGAGATATAGGAATCTAAATTCGTTTCAATATTTATAGTTCCTGGCTCGGCAAAAAACAAGATGTTATTGTCCAGTGAATTAGTTACACCTCTGTCTAAAAATAAATATAGCATCTCGGCTGATTTCAAATCGATATCGGTTTCAAATTTTGAATTTCCATCAATAATAATGGTATCAAGTGCTACAAGATTAGTATCGACTACTCTTTGAATATATAAAGTTCCGTTTTTTAACCCTTTGATGTTTCCGGTCAAATGCAGATTGGTTTTAGATACTTCTTTGCTACAAGAAGCTACTAGTAAAATTGTAAAGATTAAAACGATAGATTTTTTCATTGTTGGTTTTTTGTTTTTTGCAAAATAAAGCAAATTGCGGGAAATATTTGCTATTATGTTAACGGAATTTCATAAAAAAAACCAATCTATTTCAATTGGTTTTCTAGAAGATATTATTTGTTTAGCCTTTTAGCCAAGCTTCTTTCAATGCTGATTTTGTAGTGTCTTTTGCCTCAAAACTACCTTTTTCTTCATAAGGAAGTTTTACTTTTCCTTTTATGATTTGTTCCTTGCCAGCACGTTTTATTTTAATTGCAATAGAGTCGTTTTCTTTCCACTTCTCACTGTCCGAAATCATATCGTAAATATTGTCTAAACTATAATTTTTATCGTTGATTGACACCAAAATATCATCTCCTTTCAGTCCAAGATTGGTATAGAAATCATTCAATTCAATGTTTGGAATAATAATAATTTCTTTAGTCGATTGATTTACGGTAATATAGGGAACCTGACCTTTTAAGAAAACATTTGTTGGTGCTTTTTTAGTGGTTTTTGTAACTCCTACTTTTGCTAAATAAGTTTCGTAGGGAATTGGTGTTGGTCCTGCAATATATGTTTTTAAGAATTCTCCAACTTCAGGATAAGTCAATTGAGTGATTTTTGCAAAAAGTTCCTCATCGTTGAACGCTTTTGAAACGCCATATTCAACCGATAATTTATGCATTAAATCCAAAATTCCTTTTTTGCCGTTGCTATTTTCTCTAATAATAATGTCTAAACACATTCCAATCAAAGCGCCTTTTTCATACACATTCAAATATTGAGTTTTGTACGGTTCCACAAAAACATTCTTACTCATAGTTGTGAATGGCATTGTATCATTGAGTTTAGCAGCGTTTTGAATTTTTTCAGCTATTCTGGTATAAAACTCATCTTCGTCAATTAATCCTTGGTTTATTTGAAAAAGATTGGCAAAATATTCTGTCACTCCTTCATACATCCATAAATGTTCCGACATTTTTGGAGCATTATAATCAAAATTTTGAATCTCTTGTGAATGAATGGTCAATGGCGTCACAATATGAAAAAACTCGTGAGAAACTACATCTTTCATCATTTTTGCCAATTCATCTTCTGGCATCATTTCAGGAAATACTACAGTCGTAGCCGTTGGGTGTTCCAATGCACCGAAGCCTTGAGCGTCTTTATTCATAGTAGATAAATACAACAAAACACTATATTTTTTTGTTGAATTTACAGGTCCTAAGAATTTTTTTTGCGCCGTCATCATCGTTTTCATCTCTGGCGTAATACTTTCAGCAGTGAATTTTCCAGTTGGAGAATAAACAGCAATTTGGATTTCCATATCATCCACTTTGAAAGATGTATAATCAGGTTTTGCATACATAATAGGATTTTCAACTAGTTCTGCATAACGTGATGTTACAAACAAATCGTTTGCTGTTGTAGGGTCCAGATCAGTCATAGAAGTTGCTCCCCAAAAATTCGCCGGGTGAGAAACTGTTAATTTATACGGAACAGCCATATAATTTGAAAAATAACCCACAAAACAATGCGTGTTGAGCATTACGTTTTTGCCAGCATCAATATTTGATCCAGATGGGGAAAAAATTTCGTCACTTCCAAAACCTTTTCCTGTCTCGATGTCATAGGTATCGGTTACCAAATAAGTGATTTTATCTAACATTTTTGCATTAGAAATTGACCAGGAATTCATATCTAATTTTTTTATAGTCAATGCGTCTCCTTTTTTATCAAAAGCTTTTACATCCTCGATATATCTCCCGTAATTGTCTTCCGAATAGGTTCCCGGGACAGTTTTTGGAACGTAATAAATCACTTCATCTGTTTTGATTTTTGGGGATTTGATAGTTACTAAAACCTTGTCATCCTTGATTTGATTTAGATCGATATTCACCAGAATTTCTTCTTTTACAGAAGCGGTTGTTGAAGAACTAGCTGTTTTACAACTCCATAGAACAGTTGCAAATGCGAACGCAAATAGTATTTTTTTCATTTTGTGTTTTGATTTTTGATATAGGACTTTGAAAGAATAGAAATGTTACAGTAACATTGGGTTTTATGATGGTTTTTATATAAAAAAAAACTCCTGGAAAAATCAGGAGTGTATATCAATCGAGTTTATTTTTTATATAATATTTACCATCTAAATCTTCGTCAAAGTCATCAATTTTTGCAGGTTTTGGTTTTGGTTTACTGGCTAAAGCTTTCTTTTTCCACATTTCAAATTTTTCTGCAGGCATCTTTTTTTTCATGATTTCAAGAACCTCTTTTTCAGACAACCCAAATTCTTTTTTGATGATTTCAAATGGGTTTCTTTCTTCTAAGGCGAACGTAACAAGTTTTTCTGTTTGTTCCCAATTTAATTCTGTGCGGTTACTCTTCTTCATTAGGTGAAAATTAATTCAATTTTATTGTAATAGTTAGTTTATAAAAAATTTGTTTTTAAATCATTGACCAATATTAATAAAAAAAATAATTACTTTTTATCTAAAGCCAATTTTTTTTACTGTTTTTAGGTGTTTTTTGGGGAACGAGCTTCTAGGAACGGGATTTTTAATAAATTACTCAACTGATTGTGCTCTTCTGGATTCATATGAGTATCGATTCCATAGACGATATCTTCTTTTTTGAGATACATAAATGTACCAAAAATTCGATCCCAAAATGAAAAAATATTTCCGTAATTACTATCTGTGTAAGGCAGTTTATAATGGTGATGTACTTTGTGCATGTTGGGTGAAACAATGAAATAGCTCAAAAAAGAGTCTAATTTTTCGGGAAGAGCAATATTAGCATGAGTAAATTGGGTAGAAACAACCGAAATGGTTTGGTATAAAAAAACCATCCACATTGGACTTCCTACAATAAAAACACCCAAAAGGGTAAAGGTAAATCTGATGACACTTTCGCCCGGATGATGCCTGTTGCCAGAGGTCGTATCGACCCAGGTATCGGTGTGATGAATTAAGTGAAAACGCCAAAGAAATTGGACTTTATGCTCAATTAAATGCACCAAATAAGCTCCAATAAAATCTAATAAAATCAAACCAATAAATGCATAAAGCCATAAAGGCATCTTTGGTAACCATTGTAAAATTCCAAAATCATTGGCAATTGTCCAATCGGAAGTGGCTAACAATAAAAAAGCTAACGTAAAATTGATGGCTATAGTGGTGAATGTCATAAAAAAGTTTATTCCTGCGTGTTGCCATTTTTTGTAACTAAATCTAAAAAGAGGAAAAGCATTTTCGATTAACCAAAAAAGAGTAATTCCCCCCACCAGGATTAAACTTCTGTGCGAGGAAGGAATTGTAGCGAAATAAGCAATAATTTCATTCATAAAAACGCTATTTGTTTTCAAATCTACTGATTTTTTTAAATATTCTATTCAATTACACGAAATGTTAGATTTATTCTTGAACCAATTTTTTTTGCAGTTTTCGGAATTTGATGTTTCCAGAAGTGCTGCGTTGTTCCTTTCATTAGCAACAAACTACCGTGTTCTAGGACAATATTCTTTTTCAAATTGGAAATGGTATTGTGTTTCAATTGAAAAACCCTTTCGGTTCCAAAGCTAACTGAGGCAATTATTGGATTATTGCCCAACTCTTTTTCGTTATCTGCATGCCAGCCGTTGCTGTCTTTTCCATCGCGATACTGATTAAGCAAAACTGTGGTGAATTTAATATCTGAAACACTTTCGACCTGTGATTTTATTTTTTGCAAAAGTCCATTCCAAGGATGGGGTTGCATTTTTATATTTGAATAGGAATAGGATTTTCCTTCATTACCGAACAAAGCAGTTAATCGAGGTTGTGGATGGGTTTTTCCAAATACCCTAATGTCATCTTGTTGCCAAGGAATGTGAGAAGATAATTTATCCAAAAGTATATCAGCCTCTTTTTTTTCAAAAAAATGAGGATAATAAATGATTTCTGCATCTGGCAGATTAAAAATTACAGGTTCTGATTTAAAGAGGAAATTCATTTTACAAAAATAAAGAGAAAAACGAAGATTTTCACCTTTGTTTTTCTCTTTAAAATATAATTTAGAACGTGATTAAGCTTCTGAGGTATCCTGAAGTAAATTTTTATAAATAAGTCCTGCTACAATGGCTCCCAATATTGGTGCTAACCAAAATAACCAAACTTGTGATAATGGTTCTCCGCCCACAAAAATAGCTTGAGACAATGAACGAGCAGGATTTACTGAGGTGTTAGTTATAGGAATACTGATTAAGTGAATTAATGTTAAGGCTAGTCCAATGGCAACACCAGCGAATTTTCCGTTGGCAAATTTGTCAGTAGCACCAAGAATAACCAGTAAGAAAAACAATGTCAATATAAATTCAGCAATAAAAGCAGCTTGCATCGTATATCCATCAGGAGAAAATGCACCAAAACCATTGGATGCAAAAGCACCAGCTTTTGTGGCATCAATAGCAAAACCAGCTTTTCCAGAGGCAATTGCAAATAATGTAGCTGCAGCTGCAATAGCTCCAACGCATTGAGCGATAATATAAGGCACTAAATCCTTGGCAGAAAAACGTCCACCAGCCCATAATCCAAAAGAAACTGCGGGATTAAAATGCCCTCCAGAAATGTGACCCACAGCATAAGCCATTGTCAAAACGGTTAAACCAAAAGCAAGCGAAACTCCTGCAAATCCAATTCCTAAATCTGGAATTCCTGCGGCAAAAAGTGCGCTTCCGCAACCTCCAAAAACTAACCAATACGTACCAAAAAACTCTGCCAATAATTTTCTCATAATGTTAAATTTAGATTGTTAATTAAACGAAATTAAGTTAAATGAAAATCTAAACCAAAAAATTTTGTTAAAATTTTATAGAAATGCACATTATAATGCTTTTAAATCGGTTATACTATATTATTTTAACAGTGAAAAGCATTGAGACTACTTATTTCGGTAGTGTTTTGTTAAATAGAAAATATTTACTCCTAATATGAAAGTGTTAGAAATAATTATTGGCCATGAAGTTGCCAACATAAAACCGTATACAACAAATAATGAGCAACCTAAAGAGTTTATTATTCTTAAGGTATTTATGTTTTTCATCAAAAATGAAATCATTAATACTAGTGATGCTAAATAACCTACCAATTCTGTCAATGAAATATCAAACATTTTATTTTATTTTAGTGAGGCGCAAAAGTAGGGTATAGTTGCGAATGGAAAGCCAGAAGGTTCAGGTTTTTTTAAAACAATCCTTCCAATGCTTTGTTTTGTATTCCAATTTTAGAAGAATCGAAAGCCAATTTGTTTTTTAAAATAGCGGCGTAAACACTTCTGAAATCAATCTGGTGTTTCAAATCACCATTGTCCAAATCCGAAAGATTGGGGTTGTTACCAATGATTTTTCCACGGTTATTTCCTCCAATGATAAACATTGGAGCTGCCGTTCCGTGGTCGGTTCCTCGTCCGTTGTCTTTTACACGGCGACCAAATTCAGAGAAAACAACTATAGTTACATTTTGCAATTGTTGCGATTTTTTCAAATCTTCATAGAAACTATAAACTGCATCGTTCAGTTCTGTTAGTTTATTTTTGTGAATGGCCAATTGATTGTCGTGGGTGTCAAAACCGCCCAACGAAGTATAATATACTTTCGAATTCAGGTTTCCTTTAATCAATTTTGATATCCATTCCAGATTTTTTGCCAAGCCAGTTTTTGGATAAATCACATCCGAAGCGGCTGATTTAGCCAATGCTTTCTGAATATCAACAGAACCTTCCACTACGGAATTTGCTATTTTTCGAACAAAATCTAGCGAAGGATTGTTGGATAATTGACCTTCATTTTCGGCTTTACTTATGGTTCTAAATCGCTCTGGATCTTTTACGGTAATCGAATTGGGTTCTTCGCCTTTCAAAGCTAAATTATCAATAGAATCCAAATTAATTCCGGCTGTAGGTTGATGTTCTTTACATTGTAAATCCAGATAACGACCCAGCCAACCATCACTTAAATATTCTTGATTTGTTGGAGCCGTTTGCCAAATTTCCTGACTTCTGAAATGGGAACGAACCGGATTCGGATAACCCACATTTTGTATTACCGACAAATCGCCAGTTTGCTGCATAATTGCAAAACCTTTCAAAGCAGGATGTAAAGCCATCCCTTTTGATGAATTCAAAACTTCGGTTTTAGAAAGAGAAATCTTTGGACGCAAGTCATAATAAAGTGCGTCTTCAAACGGAATAAAGGTATTCAGGCCATCATTTCCACCATTCAATTGAACGAAAACCACGCATTGTTCGCCCAAAACCAAATTATTTTGGGAACCAAAGGAATATAAAAAATTAGGCAATAAAAGTGAACCGCCTGTGAAAGTTCCTGTGAGTGCTAAAAAATTTCTTCTGTTCATAATGCTAGACTTATATGAGTTGGAATTCAGGAGTTTTTACCATAAAATTGAACAATCGCATCACAGCATTTTCCGAACCTTCGGTTTTGCTGTCGAAATCGTATTTTAATATTTGTTCAAAATCTTGTTGATTGGCTGCATCTTTTTGAAATAATAATCTTTCCGAAAGTTGAGCAATGATTTCCTTACTGTTGCCTTCTTTGTTCCAATTCAATTTCACATTCAGTTGTTGATTTGGGTTTTGCTTCATCATTGACTTTTGATTCATATCCTTTTGGACTCGAGTTATGTTCTTTCCATTGCAAAGCAAATCGGCGGCGTTATTACGTTGTAAGAAAACTTGAGAAGTGAGCCAAGAATTTCCTCCATCCCAACCTTTCACATTGGGTTGGTTGAACAATTCCATCCCTTGTTCCTTGATAAAAAAAGCGATTAATTTTGCATTAGGATCGGTAACATTCAGTTCGTCCATTAATTGCAAACTGTATTCCAAAGGATTTTTTATTTTGGAACCTGCATTGTTTTTGGTAAATTCTTCCGTAAAAATTTTGGTTAATAATGGTTTGATTTCAAAGTTCATTTTCTTGAAATAATCGCCATAATAGTGCACCAACTCTTCTTTTGGATTGTCATAAATGAACCATTTTAATATCTTGCGGGTAATTAAATACGGAATATTGGGTTGTTCGAAAATGATGTCAATCATTTCGTCGATTTTAAAATTTCCTTTTTTTCCAAGATAAACAAAGGGTTCGTTTTCTTCGAAAAATTTTCTGTAAACGGCGTTTTCTTCGCCAATGCCTAATCCGGCCAATCCTTTTGCTCCGTTTTTAATGTCTTCTTCGCTGTAATTTCCGATGCCAAGTGTGAAAAGTTCGAGCAATTCCCGACTTAAGTTTTCGTTGAGTTTATCTTTTCGATTTTCTACATTGTCGAGATAGCGGACCATTGCATTGCTTTGGATGATTTTCTTGGTCAAGGTTTTGAAATTGCCAAAAGCATGCTCTCGTAGGATTTGATTGTGTTGAAAAACCCAATAATTTACCTTTACTTTTTGGAAAGTGGAAACATAATGATTGTGCCAGAAACAAGTCATTTTTTCAAGAAGTGGAAACTCATTTTCTATCATTTTATCAATCCACCAAGATTTCATTTCGACTGAAGTCTGTATTTCCTTTTTGAGCATTTCCTTTTTGGCTTCGGGATTTGCTGTGTTTAAGGTTTTTCGGATTTCTTTTAATTCTTGAAATGATTTTGGACTGTCTTCTAAAAAATCAGGAATTTTTGAATCGAATTGTGTGACAAAAGATTGTTCCAAGAACTTTTTCAAGCCAATTTTGTCAATCGTTTTTGCTTGTTTTGCCGAATAACCGAGTCGCAAGGACCAAAGGGTGAATTTATCCATAATCTAAAGTGCTATAAAAATTGGACTTAGATTTTGCAAAATGGTTTAATTTGATGAAAATTCTTTTTTATTTTTCACCTATATTATTATTATTATTCCTTATCTTTTTTATCCGTCAAATCGCTCAAATGCAAGCGTAATGCATCGATGGAAATGCTGATTTCCCAAAATGAAATTCCCAATGATATCAGCAAGGCAAGTAAACTTAAGCCAAAAAAATAAATGCCAAATTCTTGTTGTTCCATAAACAATAATAGCATTGCAAAAACGGAAAGAAATAAACACAAAACCCCAAACATTTGCATATAACGAATGAGGGACAATCGCAAGTCGAGGTTTTTAATTTCTAATAAAACGCTTTTATTCTCTTCTTCGTCATACGTTTTTTTTAAATTTCGAATGATTTGGGCAATGGTCAGAAAGCGATTGGTATAGGCCAATAAAATTAATGAAGTGGCTGAAAAGAGTAGGGCGGGAGTTTCTATATGTAGAGTCATTTTGTTTTAATTTATTATTTAATAATTTTCAACATTCAAAGTTCGGGATTCTTTATTCAACAAGCTGTTTTTTTATAAACAAAAAAACCTGCAAATTTTCACTCGCAGGTTTTGGCATATATTTTTATGATATTATTTTATCAAATCAAAACTTCTCTTCACGAAAGCCGTAAGTTCTTCGCCCTTCAACAGGTTTTGAGATAATTTTGCCAAGTCTAAAGCTTGTTTTACCAAGTTCAATGTAGTCTGATGACTTATAATGTAGTACACTCTAACAAGGAATGAATCAAACTAAACTTAAAAGTAATGAGCCCGATACAATATCGAGTTCATTACAATCAAATTTTATTATAAATTTGTCCTGATTTTTGGGTTTAGTTCAAATAGTTTACAGGGCTTTTTATTTTGGATGAATTAATAAGCTTTTTTCTATTGCACCAATGTCAAACCGTCAGGAATCTTGGCAGTTCCGATGTTGCTAACAAGAGTAAAGGTTTTCATATCAATCACTTCAATTTTATTAGCGTTGGAATTAGCAACAAAAGCATATAATCCGTTTGGATGAATCAAAATACCAACTGGGCGTGGCGTATGATATAATAATTTTTCTAAGAACGTAGTTTTACCGTGAAGTTGTATCGTTTTGATTTGCTTTTTACTGTGTTGGTCATAAACTGAAATGGTTCCGTCGCTAGCATTCGTAACCAAACAATGTTTACCATCAATAGAAAACTTTAGTCTTAAAGACTCTTTTCCACTAGGCAAAGTATTTGTGATTTGGTAAGTGGTTGTGTTGATAACAGAGATTGTGTTTTCTTTATTATTGGTTACCCAAATTTCTGACCCATCTGGAGTAATATCAATTCCTTCCGTTTTGAAACCGCAGGGAATAATTTTAATTACCTTATTTTTCTCTAGATCAATAACACTGACAGAACCTGAATTGATATTGGTCACATAGGCTAACGGTTTATTGGGATGAAGCACTAAAAGATGGCTGACTATTTGTTGAGTGGGTATGTTTTTTTCGACAATTCCTGTTGCTACATCAACCACTAATAAATTATTACCTACATCGGTTACCACTCCTACTTTATTGGATTTTGGAAAAGCAACAATTCCGTGAGGTGCTATACTTCCCTCTAGCTCAATTGTTTTTTCTATTGTATTAGTTTTAGTGTTAATAACGGTGATGCTTTTTCCTAAAATAGAAGGGGTTCCGTAATTAGTGACCACAACTTTACTTTGGTCAGTTAATGTTGTTGGGTCGTGGGGTTCAACTTCAATGGGAATTTCTGTAATTTCTTTGCCTTGAAACAAATCAAAAACTGTAATACTGCTACTGAGTTTATTAACGATATATAATTTTCCCTCAGTTTTAATGGTATACGACGGCTTTCTTATTACAAACTCGGCTATTTGTAAAACTATAAAGCAAAATAAACCCAACCATAATACTAATTTTATTTTTTTCATAATTGATTTGAATGAAATTGTTCAAGCGCAAATTTACACGCTCTGGCCGTAATTGCCATATAAGTTAAAGACGGATTTTGACAACCGGAAGAGGTCATAAAACTCCCATCGGTAATGAAAACATTTTTAACATCGTGCATTTGGTTGTATTTGTTTAAAACCGAAGTTTTGGGATCATGACCCATTCTTGCAGTTCCCATTTCGTGCACTGCTGAGCCGGGAGCAGGATAAGTTCTATAACTTCCCACATTCTTAAATCCTGCTTTGGTTAGCATTTCCTCGCTGGATTTAGTCATATGTTCTAACATAGCTAATTCATTTTCTCTGTATTCGAAGTCAACCTTTACGATAGGCAAACCCCATTGATCTAAATTATCAGTGTCTAATGTAATTTTGTTTTCGTAATTGGGTAACGATTCTCCTCGTCCGCCAAGTGCAATTTCCCATTTTCCGGGAGTTGCCAAATTAGCTTTTAAAGAAACCCCAAAACCAACGGTATCTACTGATTGCCAATTTTCTCTTTCTCCTTTCCCTTGAATGCCGTACCCTCTTAAAAAATCAGTTTTTTCAATTTTCTTGTCTAAATTTTGGAATCGTGGAATGTAAAATGTGCCGGGAGATCTTCCTTCATAATATTTGTCTTTTAACCCATCAAAAGTTCCATAAGTTCCTTCATTTACAACGTGATCCATTAGATTGTGTCCAATTTGTAAACTCGAATTCCCCAATCCATTTGGAAAAGAAGGCGAAACAGAATTCAATAAAATAGCCGCTGTTGCAATAGCTGAGGCATTTAAGAAAATTATTTTTGCATAGTAGCTCTTTTCTTTTTTAGTTATAGCATCAATGACCACAACACCAATTGCTTTTTTTTGCTTTTCATCATACAGTACTTCTTTTACGATAGAATCTGGTCTTAGGGTTAAATTACCAGTTTCCTGAGCATCTAACAATGTTGATGAATTACTGCTAAAATATCCCGAAAATGGGCATCCTCTGCTGCATAAATTGCGATACTGACAAGGACCTCTGCCGTTTTTAGCTTCTGTTAAATTAGCGACTCTACCATTTATAATAACCCGATCTGTATATGCTGCACTTATTTTTTCTTGCAAATGGAGTTCTACGGCGTTCATTGGAATTGGTGGCAAAAAAATACCATCTGGCAAGTGTGGTAACGATTCGGCACTGCCACTAATGCCAACATATTCCTCAACGTAATCGTACCATTTGGCTAAATCATTGTATCGAATGGGCCAATCTACTCCGTGTCCATCTTTTTTATTAGCCTCGAAATCTAAATCGGAAAGGCGATAGCACTGGCGTCCCCAAGTCAACGAACGGCCACCAACCTGATACCCTCTTATCCATTTATAAGGGTTAACCTGAGTGTAGGGATTTTCCTTGTCGTTAACAAAAAAATGTTTGTTGGTGTCATCACAATGACTGCTTTGAACAGGTCTTTCCTCCAAATCTTTATTGGTTAAATGCCCTCTATTTTTAAAATCCCACGGACTTTTTAAAGCAGTTGTATAATCGATAATGTGTTGTACATTACGACCTCTTTCTAATAGCAATGTTTTTAAACCTCCTTGAGTGAGCTCTTTGGCTGCCCAACCGCCACTGATTCCTGAACCTACTACAATAGCATCAAAAGTATTTTCTGGTGTTTGATTTTTCATAGTTTAAATTATTTTGTTGCCCAAGACTTTTGATTCTTATTCAATGACGTAATGGCGTTGTATTTACCAGGAATTAGTGCGTAAACAAGGTGTTGCGTTGCTCCCATTTCGGATGTACAATAGCCTTCGATGGTTAATGATTTTAAAATATCATAGAAAGAATGTCCTTGTAACTTATTACTAATTTTCGAAAATAGGCCATTGGAATCCGAATTATTATCTAAATCTTCAATTATTTTATTTTTTTGAACGGTGGTACAGTTTTCAAAATTATTGTTGTAGTTGCTAACACAATTCTCTTGCAAATCGGTTAAACCTTTTATAAAATTATTGTATTCTTTTATTGAAGAACAGTCTTCCAAATAACTAATTATATAGTTGTGAACCAAAGCTTCTTTGGCTCCAGGAGATTGTGTTGGCGGTATTATGACGTTGGCTAATTCAGCAATTAATATGGACTGAGCTTCTAATTTTCCTCTGTCTTGGTTAACATATTCAATGAAATATTTTACACCAATATAAGTAGCATAACCAAGTCCTGCAACTCCTAAAATTCCTTTGATGGCGGTTCTTCTATTCATTTTTATTAGTTTTTTATTATTGGATTAATAGTATTTTCTTATTTGTATTTAGCTAGCCCGTTTCGCTCTTTCCCAGTTTACCGATTGCGATTTTTTCATATAACGGAAAAAGCCTAAAACCACCGATAAATTCATAATGAAAAAGTAATAAGGAACGAATAGAATTTTTATCCTTGTTTCTCTATTTTCCAGAAACCAACCTGTCAAAGCTGCCACATAGAAAAGCAGTTGCAACCAGAATAAAATGGAGTAAAGTCCCAAACTAAAAAGGCCTTCATTATATGCTAAAATAAATAGCAGCGGTATTAAAATTATCAAACAAAGTGGAGTTAAAGTCCAACGCAGTACACGATGCGAAATGTATTGAAATGAAAGTGTACCGTATTTAAAAATATTGAGCAAAGAGCGTAACCTCACTATGGCTTGAATTCCTCCTGCAGAAATTCGAATTTTTCGTTTTAATTCTTCTTTGACATTGGCAGAAGCAGTTTCAATAGCATATGCATCAGGATCGTATTGTATTGTATATCCATCTTGTGCTACTCTCAATGAAATTATGAAATCATCAAGCAACGTATCATGTTCCACGTGACGGTATAATTCGGTTCGAATAGCAAATAATTCACCAGCTGCTCCAACAACGGAGTAAAGTTCAGCATCCCATTTTTTTAAAGTAGATTCATATTTCCAATACAGTCCTTCACCTGCTCCAGAGGCTACATCCGTTTCTTTATTTATGATTCTTTTTTCTCCAGAAACACAGCCTACTTTTGGCGAAGCAAATAAATTGACAATGCGTCGGATGGATTCTTTACCAAGGCCTGTATTGGCATCACTAAATATTACAATTGGCGTTTTAACGAATGCCATTCCACGATTCATAGCACCAATTTTTCCATTTCTGGCATCTAAGTGATGAACAATTGCATTTGGATATTTTCGGACTAAATCTGGCGTGCCATCATCGGAACCATCGGTAACCCAAATGATGTTTAATTTTTCTTTTGGATAATCCAGTTCCAATGAATTTTTCATTTTTTCGTCAACATAATCCTTCTCATTATAAGCCGCTATAAATAAGGTAACCTCTGGTTCGTAATCAGGATTAGGATTCGGTTTTTTGCCAATTTTAAAAACCCGACGGATTTTAATGATGAGGTACAATAAAATGCCATAACCCACATAAGTATAAACGATTATGAAAAGTAATATCCAGAAAGTAATTTTTAAAATTAGCATATTAGATCAGTTTAATAGGATTATATAATTATATTTTTAAGACATTGTTTTATTTAACTTTTTCCAATAAATAGTAACTGGTTTTATGGTTGCTATTTATGCTTTTTCCCAAGTCTTTGTTTCAAAATTATAGGTTTTTATAACTCTTGCTGGATTGCCCACCGCCACCGAATAAGGAGGGATATTTTTGGTAACAATACTTCCAGCAGCCACAATAGAATGTTTGCCAATGGTCACTCCTGCAACAGCAACAACATTTGCTCCAATCCAGCAGTCGTCTTCCACTAGAATGGGAGCTGTAGAAACTCCTTGAACATGAATTGGAAGACTTATATCTTCGTAGTTATGATTTAAACCAGATAGTGTTATATTTTGAGCTAGTCTAACATCATTTCCTATCGTTACAGGTCCAATAATGGTATTACTTAAACCAATTTTGGTTCGATCTCCAATTATTACAGGACCAACGCCATTGTTTATTGCTGAAAAATCTTCAATTGTAGAATCTATTCCCAATTCAAATTTATTCCAAGGCACAACATCCATTCTCGTTCTAGGTCTAATACGAGCACCCTTTCCTTTTTTATGATAAAAAGGATTCACAAACCATTTAATCCATAGTCTGGGTCTGGTTTGTTTTGGAATAAGAATAGACCAATGAACCCATTTTTTTATGGATTCATTCGATTTTATTTTTTCTTTTAATCCCATTTTATACGGTTTTTAGTTGCAGTTATAATGGCATTGTAAATTCCTTTGACATTATTTTCCCAAGTATGACTTTTAGCAAAAAGTATTCTTTTAACAATGAGTTCTTCCGAATTTTCAGCTAAAGCTTTTTCGGTTAAACGGATGTAATCTTCTTTTGTAGCACCTAGGTAAACACACTCTTTAAACATCTCCATTCCTTTGGTTTGGGTAGCAATTATGGGTTTGCCCATTGCTAAATATTCATCAATTTTTCGGGGATAATTTCCAATGGTGAGGTCGTTAGTCAACTGTGGATTCATTGCTACATCAAAGCCTTTGACATAAGCAGGCAACTCAAATTCATCTTTACGTCCTAAAAAATAAACATTGGATAAATTGTGCAAATTTGAATTTTTGAAGTCGGTGTCTTCTGGTCCAACTAGTACAAAACTCCAGTTTTTTCTCTGATTGGCGATATGTTCAATAAGTTCAATATCAAGTCGCAATGTGGTCAAAGAACCAACATAACCAATCACAGGTTTTGGAATGTCTTTAAATTCATCCGGGATTTTTATAGTATCATTTTCATCACTAAAATGCGAAACATCACATCCTTGACCTACCATAAAACTATTCGGATTGTACTGCAAACCAAAGTCGGAGAAAAATTCAGAATTGGTGGTTAATACATCGGCTTTTTTAATAATTTCAGGCTCTAATCGCTCTCCGTGTTTTTGCCAATAAGGCACTTTTACAAGATAATCGCGCATATAATAAACATACACTTTTGGCTGTAAAAACTCCTTTAAATGCTGACCTAAAAACATCGAACTGTCATTAAATAGGATTGCATTTTTGAAATTTAATCGGGAAACCGCAGTTTGAATATCATTGGCAAAACGTCGTGAATTTCTTTTATTTAATATTTTAAAAACAGAATGGAACGGAATCCAATTAATAGAATCAATCGTGTCTTTTGGATATAAATTCCATAAGTTGGATCCTAATTTTACTAAATCGGATTCTAAACCTTCTTTGATTCGTATCCTTTTTTGAATGCTTTCTTTGTGTTTGTCGTTGCGCTCCGTAGATCGCATCATTGGAGGATTTACATAAAGTACCCGATTGTTTTTGGCAAATTCCAAAGCAATATTTTTACAGTTACTTCCTATTTCTATATCCCAAGCCTGTATTCCTACTACAATAATATCTTTTCCCTTAATCATACTGTTGCGTTTTTATTTCATTATACAATACGAGAACTTGTTCGGCCATATTTTTCCAAGAAAACAGTTTATTTCGCTCTATTCCTTTTTTGCAGAGTGAGTCATAATATTCTGCATCGGCAAGAATTTTGATAATGGCCTGAGTGATTTCTTCAGAATTATAGGGATTGATAATATGAGCGGCATCACCAGCAACTTCGGGCATTGACGAAGTATTGGAGGTGATTACAGGAACACCACAGCCCATTGCTTCAAGCATTGGAATACCAAAACTTTCCCGTAAGGAAGGATATAAAAAAATGGTGCATAAAGAGTAAATTGCTGGCAGGTCTGTATTGATTACATATCCTGTTAATACAATGTTATTGATGAGGTCTTTGTCGCCAATTTCGATTAGTAATTTTTCTAGTTCATTTAAATCGTAATCCAGCATCACTAATTTATAATAGGATTTGCTTTGTTTTAAAAAGTCTGAAAAAGCTTTTAAGGTTCCAATGGTATTTTTTTTAGGATCGGTATTGCCAAGGAAAAAGAAAAAATGATCGGGTAAATGATACTTTTCTTTGACTCTTTTTAATTCGGATTCATCTGTAACTGGTTTGAAATGAGTGCTAACTCCATTGTAAATTGCGGTGAGGCGTTTGTCATTATTCATTCCAAAAAACTCCCCAATCCGATTCTTTTCAAAATGGGAAACTGTAACTATTTTATCACTTTTTTTGACGACCCAAGGCACAATTAATTTTCGATAGGCGTTTCCAAATTTTTGATAAGGTGTTGCACTTCCGGTGAGTATTTTGTAATAACTGCTTTCCATATAAATAATATCGTGCAGAATGGTAATCAATGGGATGTCAGTAAAAATGGGAGCTGTATTACTGGTGCAATGCAAAATCTCACAACCGTATTTTTTGGCAGCCTTAGGCAATGCTATTTGTTCCCACATTGGATAAGAACCGCCTTCGAGTTGAATGATTTTGAAATTAGATGTTTCCTGTAAAACGGTATTGTCTTCATCCGGTTTTACGAAAATGAAATACTCATTTTGGGTATCAATAAGTTGTAGATTTCTTATCAATTCCAATGCCACCATATCCATGCCATGTTTTTTCTTGCGAAAAAGTCGTTGACCTTCAATTCCTATTTTCATACTATCTATTTTTAAATTTTAAGTAGTAGAACCATGTTTGGTATGAATAAATTTTTTGTTAGCTCCTTTTATTTTCAACAATGACAAAAGCATCATAAACATCCCTTTTGGCAAACTCAGCAAAGCTTGGAGCGTTTTGGTATTGTAAAATGATTTTGGTATTGAAAAAAGGAATGACAAAACACAGGCTATTGCAATGATACCCCAGCTGTAAGTAAATATTATTTTATTGTCAAATAAATAATTGCTTATCACAAATAATCCTCCAAAAACGATGACACCACCTAATAATAAAATCCTTGGCGGCTGAATAAATTGAATTGCTTTGTCGAAATAATCAATGTTGCCTTTTAAGAGAAGGTCTTTTAGAGCATTAAAAAAATCTTTTCTAAAATAATGCAGTTGCGCAGAAAGCCAACGTCTTCTTTGGTTTCCAAAAACATCTGCTTTTTGAATTTTTTCATCATAAACTAAGGCGTCGTCAAGGTAAATAATTCTATGCCCTGCCTTTAGCATTTTTAATTCAATTTCTTTATCAAAGCCACCTACAGCAGTAACTGTTGACATCAGCGATTTGAAATAATCGTATTTGAAAGCCATTCCCGAGCCAATTATGGCAGACGAAAGTCCCAAGGAAATATGACCTTTTCTGAAAATATGATTGTTTATTTCTTCACTCACTGCGTCTAGAATGGCCCAAGAATTATTTGTGTTTTTTGCAGTTCGATGACCTTGAACAGCAATAAAACCTTGTTCGAAAACGGCGTTTATTTTCCCTAAAAAGTCACGAGCCATTAAATTGTCGGCATCTAAAATAACGGCAATTTCATAGTTTTCGGTGAGGGAAGCCATCGCTTTATTCAAAGCTTTAGACTTGGTGCTTTTATCAAAACTAACTTCAATCAATTTTATAGGCAAAGCTTTTAGTTGATCGAGCGTTTCTTCTAAAAAAGAATCCGCTATAATAATTACATCAAAAAGATGGGAGGGATAATCCTGCAACAATGCCGAATTGGCTACTTCAATAATGACATCATCTTCTTTGTATCCCGGAATGAGCACTGCAATTTTTTTTAGTTCACCTTTTGATTTAAAAGTGGGTTGTTTGTAAAACAAACCTGCAATTGAAAACACAAAAATGTACAGCGTGGCCAATCCTAACAGGATTAGTAAAACAATTTGTATTAGATTAAATACTACCATAATACATTAATTTAATTTTTATTTTAAGATTTTAAAAAGACAATTCATCGGTTAATAAAATGAATGATGTCTCAGCCACTATTTTTTTAGTTGTCGTAATTTATCTCTTACTTTTAAAGCATATTTTCGTAAAAAAGGAAAGTGTTTTCCGCTTTTCAGATTGTACATCAAAGATTCCGATTCAAAAATCATTTCAAAATTTTCGGTACACAAAACTGGTTTCTTGGATAATCGATTGATCTCCACAGCTTGATGGTATTCACTTTCCACAAACAGCACATACGGTTTTGCCATATATGCTTTGGCTTTATGGTCTCCGTGATTATTGGCTCGTTGACGGGCTTCCATATTGGGCAAGTCCAGCATTACAAGATCATTGTATTTGATGTTGTTGGCCTTTAACCAAGTTTCAGTTTCTTTACGGTATTTCTCTAAACGAGAGGTTACAACAGTTCCAATTTTACTTCCAGGAATAAATAGAGGAGGAGCATTTAAAATAAAATCAATATATTTTGGACCATCATCATTTTGTTCTGGTAGCGGGTCAGCACACAATACACCATCAATATCAAAACAAGCTTTTTCTAAAGTGGTATGGTTAAGAATATTCCATTGAAAATAGCGTGGTAATGGCACAATTTCGAAATAATAATCTACCATTTTTTCTTTTCCTGGGATTATATAAACGGCACAATATTTTATATCGAATTTGGATTCGAGGTGTTTTAAACTTTCTCTTACTTCTACCATAGCTGAACCCGATGCGATGCTATCATCTACCACCAATATTTTTTTGAATTCTGAAATATCAAAGAATTGACTTCTGGCACCAGCTTTATAAATATGACCATTCAAAAAGGAATGAATATCAGTATAAGGCCTGTTAAGATACAACGACAATAAATTGGCAGGAAGCATCCCGCTTCTTGGTACACCAACTATCAAGTCGAAATCACGGGGAATAATATTTAATCTTTTGAGGATGATATTATTCAAATCGGTAATATTTCTGTAGTTCATAATTTGGGTTTTTAAAGGTTTTGAACTTGGTTTTATTCCTTAGTTATTTTATAGAGAATACTTCTAATTTTTAATTAATTGTAATTCAGTTTCTTCAACTGGCGTATCGAAAGTCTCTGGATTAGAGATAATTGCCATTGTAGCATACATTATTAAAGCAGTTGGCATCCCCCCAAATACCGCATTTCCATAGGAAGCTGCCATTATACCAGCCATTCCAGCAATTAGTGCGCTCAGTTTTAGTTTTGCTATTGGATCTCGAATTTTAAACATAACCTTGTATGAAGCTTTTCCGATAACATAAAACAAAACACATAAATGCATTGTTAAACCAACGATTCCCAACTCTGCCCAAATCATAACATACCAGCTGTCTGTAGCCACGTGAGAAAGAAATGCGTTCGGCAAAAACCGCTGTGCTTTATCCCCAGCGTGACCAATACCTCCTCCAAAAGGTCTTGATGCTAAATATCCTTTCAGAATTTTTTGATTATTTAGTCTTACTTGTAATGAGGGTTCGTTGGGGTCAAAAGCGGATCTCATTCTTCTTATTTGATCATTCCCATTGGCTATCATAGTAAATTTGAAAAAAACAAATAAAATAAGTATCAGAGTAAAGCCAATACTAACTACTCGTAAATTTTTACTTAAAATAAAATAGGTCATAAAACCTGCCAAGGGTACACTTATTGATCCACGGGTACCCGATATCATCATTCCATATATTCCTAAAATCCCTACTGTTAGAAAGAATAATTTAGGCAATCCTTTTTTAGTCATTGAGTAAATTATAGCGACTACACCAGATAATGCTTGGTTTGCCCCAAATTGTCCTGCGTCACTCATAAAGGAAAAAATTCTTAATTTGCCAAATAAAATATGGGTTTGGGCTGCTCCTCCATTGAGCCATGCTTGTTCCGCTGCATCTACTCCAACAAACAATTGAATCATTCCTTTCAGTGTAGCCAATATGGAAAAAACACCCCATACGTAAAGAAATATATCCAATTTTTTATGGGTGTTGATAAGCATGAAAGTAAGTGGAATAAACAAAAAGAAATAAAAACCAATACCTCTGCCAGCAATCCAAGCCTCTACACTGCGAGCTTCTGGATTTACGAGTTGAAATATGCAATACAACAACCAAATGCCTGCTAAAAATGTTATGTCTTTATTGGCTGGAGACCAATCTATTCTTTCTTTAAATTTAGAAAAAAATAAGGCTAAGTAGGTCAAAATAATAATCCCGTCGATACCAAAACCTAATGGTAATCCAGTAATATAGCGTGTTGCGCCAAGTATTATGAAATTAAGTCCAATAGCTGTAAAAAAACCTAGTATAGGATTTTTAAATAATAGATATAAATAAATTCCTCCTAATATAAGTGCAAATAAAATCCCTAAACCAACGATTTCTAATTTAGCTAGAATTACAGCAAATAAAACTGCGGCGACTAATAATAGCAGCAAAGTTCTAGGTTTAGTGATACTAGCTGAACCAGAATTTTCATCAAATGGATTTGAATTAATACTTGTCATTAGTTCGCTTTTTTATGTAATTTAAAATAACTCTCGTAGCGGTTATTGGTTGCTTTATTAAAAATAGTGGAATAGAATTTTAATCCACTCGAAAAAATTTCTCTGTATGATAATGTCAATTCTTTATCTAAAAAGTACATTCCCATCCAAATTCCAATTAAGGTGAAAAGTATCGATGCAACCGCAACAAGGAGTAATGATTTGAATATAAAAATGGCGATGAGGTCTCCAATGACATTAGCAAGAACCATAAAAAAAACTTTCAAAGCATTGATATTTGGCTTGTTTATGCTGTCAAGACCTATTCCAGTCATTCTATCTATGGGTAATAATAGTCCATAAATTGAAAATACCCGAACAATATTGACCACATTAAATCCAGTAACTGGATCGGTTTTTAAATATTGATTTCCTGAAAGTAAAAACACAAAAAATTCGGCAAAAACAAAAGTGAATAAACTTATAAACACAAACAAATAAGTAAGTGCTCCAGAATAGGAGTAAAACAAATCTTTTACTTCATCGATTTTATGGTGAACACTTGCTTTAGACATTTTAGGAAACGCTGTGGCAACAAAGCTTCGCAAAGGAATTTGTTGCAATTCAGTCAGTTTCAAAGGGATGCTATAAAGCGCAACAGCGGCATTGCCTAATGGGCTGAGGCTAATA
Source organism: Flavobacterium psychrophilum (assembly GCA_945860385.1). Taxonomy (GTDB): domain Bacteria; phylum Bacteroidota; class Bacteroidia; order Flavobacteriales; family Flavobacteriaceae; genus Flavobacterium; species Flavobacterium psychrophilum_K. Next base: position 24,574 of record CAMAQD010000015.1, on the reverse strand, counting down.
ATCAAGACATCGGCACTTCGTAAAAGATTGGTTCCTATAAGTGTAAAAGTGGTGTATTTTCCAAAATTTAATAAGGTTTTATTGGTTTCTACTGAGGCACTTGTAATGTATTTTGTTCCATCCCAACCAGCAACTATACTAACAAATGAGGTGAAAGCATTGATGATAAGCAGTGCAAAAACCAACTCGGTTAAAGTTAAATCTAGAAAAAAAAAGTTAACAAAAAGCACCAGAAAAAAGGAACCACTATTAACAGCTTTGATTGCTAGTATTTTTCCATATTTTCTATCGGCTTGTAAAACTACGAGTGCATTATTCCAAGGTAGATTTAAAAATGCCAATACTGGATACCATTTAAAAAACAGACCATAACCCGAATTACTTATCGCTTCATTAAATATAAGATTACAAGAAATTAAAATAATGGCAATAAAAACGGTGGCTCCTAAGCCAATTAAAGCATTCGACCCTATTAGTTTAATCCTAGATACATCATCTGCACCAGATAAATACCGAATTAAACCCGTATTGGTAATCCCAAATCGAAACATCTCTACAAACGAACCTGCGGTGATAAACAAAACCCATTGTCCAAAAATCTCCAATGACAAACTTCTGGTAAGCAATGCAAATCCTGCAATACCCAAAATTGCGATAACCATATTTCCTGTCAATGACAGAAAATTATCTTCTCGAACAATTTTCTTTAATTTTTGCATTAGTTTGGTTTGTTATATTTGATTTTTGGTAAAAAACTGAAACTGGAACATCTTTTTTATTTTCTTTCTCAATTCACTTCTTTTTTTAGGTAATTCACCTAATAATGATTCTACTTCTTTAAGTTCAACTCCGTTTACTACAAAATGCATTTTAGAACCAGAAAGTGGAAGTAAACTATCTAAAGCTGTTTGATCTGCTTCTGACCACAATCTATTGGAACGACAAACGAGAATATCAATATCGGAATGTGCAAATAACTCCGTAGGATAATTGTTGTAAATAATCGGTGGTAATTCTATGATAATGTAATCCGGTATAAAATCGAGTTTTATATTATTTTGTTCAAGAAGATCCTTGTAATTTTTTGCTTTGTAGAACTGCTCATCTATGTCATAAGTAAAATATTCATTCGGCTGAAGGTAACTTCTTACTTCTGAAAGAAAGGAATTGTCATAATCTATTCGTGGATCTGGATAGCCTAAAAATTTTGTCAAAAGAGGAAATTTGCTTCGCTTTTTACTATTTTGCTGCTCGATGGAATAATTTAGAAACAGTATTTTTTTTCCTTCATTTTTTAATTCTATAACAATATTACCAGCTAAAACAGTTTTTCCTTCCATTTTCTGGGTGCTAAAAACGACTATTGTTTTTTCAGCATTTTCAGCACTTTTACTTAAAAATTGTTTTATGTTTTGAGTAATTATTTCAATCAATCTATTTTGAATGTAAGGTAAATTGATTGTACTTGGATTAAGTAATATTTTAGGAATCATTCCTAAGGATGGCAATTTCAATAGTGTACTTGCCTTTTTAGCATTTCTTAATGTATCATCAAAATACTCCATTAGTATTAAAATTCCCAACGTCAGAATAAAACCCAAAAAAGCTGCTGCTATGACAAGGACTTTTCTTTTAGTTGGCAAGGGTGATAATGGATAAAAAGGAGGATCAATTGCTTTTAAGTTAGATGACAATGTATTGTCTTGCAATTTTAGTTTAGCTAAATTTAATCCGTGAAGAATTTCGAGAGATTCTTGTTCTGACACTGAAATTTCTCTTTCAATCCGGGTTATATTTGCACCCGCTGGCGCATATATTTCGTATTGTTTTTGAAAATTCTTATTGTCAACATCCATAACTTTAAGCTTTGCTTTGATGTTTTCAGATTCAACAGTATTGGCCATCCAGTCCGGAAGCACTTTGTTTATTGGTAATCCATCAACAGTATTTTGATAAGAATACAATTCATTTATACTTTGGCTAATTTCATTCGTTAAATTTTTAGATTGTTGTTTTAATTCAGCTAATTTAACACTGTTTTTTTCCGAAGTACCAGACTCTATTTCGGCTTGAGTTATCGCTATTTTGTAATTTAGATTACCCAATTCTTGCTTTTTTTCAAGAACGCTGTTACTCTTTGATTGAATGACATCTTGAATACTTAATTTTTTTTCTAATCTCTTTGTTGACGCTTCAATTCCCGCTAATTCTGCTCTTTTTTTATTATAATCTACTTCCATGTCCTCCTTTACATTCGCGACGGCTTTACTTTGCTCATAATAGTTTATGATGTTGTAGGATTTATTAAAATCAAGCAGTTTATCTTCTCCTTTTTTTAATTTTTCATTGGCTTTTGCTAGTTCAGCTTCAAAGTATTTTACAACGGCATCCGATCTGTTTTCTTTGATACTCCTATAATTTTTTATACAAACCTCATTGTAAATGGCAAGTGTCTGCTGACAAATACCTGGGTCATCTACCGTATAAGTTAGCTTTATCAAATCACTATTAGAAATCCGCATTGCAGTTACCGAAGATATTGCTTTAATTGAATAATGTGGATCTTCGAAATTTAGTAATTCGTAAACAAAATTGGTGTTACTACTATTCTTTAAAGCAGTTAAATTCTTTACCGTTTTCTCATAATTAATATAATTTATTTCGGGCGGGAATAAAGAACCGGGAGGATTATTTAGTGCTATTGAATCATCATTTGAATTTTTACCTTTTTCTATATATTTATAAAGTTCGTGAGGAATTTTTACTTTTAATTTATCAAAATTGGCAGACGAGATATATTTTGAGTTTGCCTTAGGCAACAATAAGTGTTGTGCCAATAATCTGATGGCAACTTCTTCTTGTGTTTCTCTAGAGAGGACTATATTTATTAAATTGTCAAAAGCTGTATTGGTAGCTTGGTAATTGAATGTTTTATCCATTTCGATGGAAGAACCAGAGGCAAGCCCAGTGTATAAAAGGGTTTGGGAAGAAAATTCAAAATTGGGTTTAAGGGTAAGTAGAATAACCAGTGATGCCAGTAAAACGGGCACAATTATTAATAGTGTTGCATGCTTTAATATTAACCGTATGAATTCTATTATTTTCATTTTCTTAATTTGAAGGTGATACACTAAAAACAAAACCTGCCATATCCTCTAATATTTGTTTGGCTACTAAATAATCAGACTTCGCTAATTCATAGTCTGTTTCCATATTTGAAGCCATACTCGATATTCTAACATACTCTGCAATTGGCACTAATCCATTTCTAAATTCTTTTTCAACCATTTGCATATTGACTTTTCCATTCCCTAAGCTTTCGGATTTTATTTGAAGTAATTTTTGCTTTAAAATTAAGTCTTGATATAATTTTATGGTAGTTTGTCTTATTTCATCTTCTTGAAATTGTACCATACTTTTGGATTCTTCAAGCTCCATTTTGGCTAGATTGACTTGATTTTTTCTGTTCAAAAAATCGAATATGGGAAATTTAAGATAGAGCCCAACACCATAATTCCATTGTTTCGTGTTGGTGTTTAAAATTGTACCAGTAGATCCTCCATTAGAATTTAATGAAGTATTGTCAAAAGTTCCATAACGAGTATCGGCTTGAATTCCAAAGTTTCGAGTCCAATAAATTTGTTCCGATTTAAGTTTACTGACTTCAACTTCTACGTGCTGCTTTCTAAAACGCACCATACCATTGTGTTTTAAAACGGAATCTATTATGACTTTGAGTGGCGGAATGTTTGTTTCAACTTTATCAATCGAAGTGTTTTCTGATGGTGTTGCTTGAGCCAATGCGTAATTAATACCAAGAGCATTTATATAGAGCAGAAAGATATATTTTAATATTTGTTTCATATTTTTTTTGGTAATTTTTAAACAGAACCTTTTTGGAGCAACGCAGGAATGGTTCTTAAAATGAGTTTTAAATCATACCAAAAGGAATAGTTATCTCCTTTGAAATGATCGGCGTATTCATTGTCTAGTCGCATTCTTTCTTCTTCAGACATATTACCACCTTTTCCTCTCAATTCCACTTGCCATAAACCAGTAATACCTGGGGGAGCTAAAAATCGTTTTGATAAGGAGTCGGCGGTAAGCATTTCTGCTTCATAAACTGGCAAAGGTCGATTGCCTACAATAGACATATCTCCTTTTAGCACATTAATAAGTTGAGGTAATTCGTCAATACTGGTGTTTCGGATAAATTTTCCCACTCTCGTAACTCGAGGGTCATCTATAATTTTGACAAATGTAGAATTATTTTTTGCAGCTTCAATTTTTTGGACATTAAACCAATAATCACAAATTTCGTGAGTGTCAATGTACATTATTGGCGAGCAAGTTTCTCCTTCAGGTAATTTACTGCACCTTGGGCAAGGCATGTCTAATAAACTATCGGCAGGTTTTTGTAGCGTATTGTATTGATTTTTTTCTTTGGCAAGTTTTTTCAATAGTTCATCTGAACCCGTTCGCATAGAACGCAATTTGTAAAAATCGAAAGTTTTTCTGCCCACTCTTTTTGAAATGTAATAGACTTTTCCTTTAGATTCTAATTTTATAGCTAGCAATATTAATAATAAAAATGGGGAAGCTACTAACAATACAGAGGATGCTACAAAAATATCAAAAATACGTTTTGAAAGAGGCATTCGATAGGTTTCGTCATTTGTTTCAGGCAATTTTGCAATTGTAGATGCCTTTTTGTACAAGCAAAGAAATTCTATCCTACGTAATATGTCTTCCGGATTGGTAACTGAGGTCACATAGAAATCATCAACTCGTTTTTTGAATGCCAATTTGTAAAGATCACTATTAAATTCCTTTGCTAAAAGAATGAAAGGAATACCAATATATTCCGAATGTTCTTTTATCCAATCAAACAGGAATAGTCCATTATTTCCCGGTAAATTATAATTGCAAATTATAGCTTCGGGAGGTTTATTTGAATTCAGATAATTGGTAGCCTGAATGCTGTTTTCTATAGCAATTAGTGATATATTCTTGTTTTGATTTACATCTTGAAAATATTCTGGAGCAATACCAATGCATAATATGTTTAGAATTGGGTTCATAATTATTGAATTAGGTCGGTTAAATTATTACCATTCTATTGAAAAGTGGATTGGGAAAAGATTTTTTTTAACTAATTCTTCCAATTCTTCAGGATTAAAAGGTTTTGTTAAGTAATCTTGTGCACCTAGTTTGTAGCATTTTATGCGTTCTTTACTTTCAGATTTACCTGACAACATAATAATTGGGGTGTGTTTTGTAAATCCTCTTTGGCGAACGTTTGTTAAGAACTCGTAACCATCCATTTTTGTCATTTGAATGTCACTTATTATCAAATCAGGAAGGTTTTCTTCCAGCCACTCCAAGGCTTCAAGGCCATCACTAATCGAAACCACATCATAGTCTTGAGAAAGGAAATTTTCTAATAAAAGACAGATGCTTTTTTCATCATCTACTACTAATATTTTTTTCTTCATAATTTCATTAATTTATATTAAAATCATTTTTCATTTCATCAACAACTTTTATGAAAAGAATATTGACATTTTCTATTTTCAGTTCTATTTCTGATTGTTCGGATTTGTTTAAAATCAAATCTTCTAAGTAATAAAACTCTTTTTCTAGTGCAGCTGTACCAAAATATGTTAATGTTGGTTTTATTTTATGTACCAATTTTGCAATTCTTAAAAAATCTTTTTCAGAATAGGAATCCCTAATTTCTTGCATAGCTTCAGACGTTTGGTCAATAAAAACCTCCATCATTTTTGCAATCTTTTCTTCGTCTCCACGGCACATTTTATGAATCAGTTGAGGATTATATAATTTTAGTGAAGATAGATTTGAGTTGTGGGGTAATGACATAATTAATTGAATATGTTATACATACTTTTTTGGGTTAAATTGACTCTGGAAAAACTTTAAAATTATAAATACAACTATTAATTGATTTTGAGGATTTAATTCAAAAATTATTTCAAAGTAAAGCTATAATTATATAACAGACTTAAAAAATTCGATAGTTTTTATTAAACCTTCATCAAGTTCTATTTTGGGCGACCAGTTTAGTTCTTTTTTTGCAATAGAAATGTCGGGTTGCCGCATCATCGGATCATCAGAAGGTAAGGGTTTATAGATAATTTTCGACTTGGAGCCTGTAAGTTGTATTACTTTTTCTGCAAGTTCAAGAATTGTAAATTCATTTGGATTTCCCATGTTTACAGGACCAATAAAGGAATCTGGTGAAGCCATCATTCTGATCATTCCTTCCACTAAGTCATCAACATATTGAAAACTTCTGGTTTGTTGTCCTTTACCATAAACAGTTATGTCTTGGTTTTGCAATGCTTGAACGATAAAATTAGAAACCACTCTTCCATCATTCGGATGCATCCTAGGGCCATAGGTATTGAATATCCGAATAATTTTAATTTTAACATTATTCTGTTTATAATAATCTATAAACAAAGTTTCGGCACAACGTTTTCCTTCGTCATAACAAGATCGCTCTCCTATTGGATTAACATTTCCCCAATAGGATTCTGGTTGAGGATGAACATGAGGATCACCATAAACTTCACTTGTAGAGGCTTGCAATATTTTCGCATTTACTCTTTTGGCAAGCCCCAACATATTAATAGCGCCCATAACGGATGTCTTAATCGTTTTAATAGGATTGTGTTGGTAATGTACCGGCGAAGCAGGACACGCAAGATTGTAAATTTCATCGGCTTCTATAAAAAATGGAGCGGTTACGTCATGTCGAATCAATTCAAAATAAGGATTGTCTAACAAATGCAAAATATTTTGTTTTTGTCCCGTAAAAAAATTATCCAGACAATAAACTTCATTGCCTTCTTTTAATAAGCGTTCGCACAAGTGGGATCCGACAAAGCCAGCACCACCGGTAACAAGAATTTTTTTAGGAGTATTCATAATCTAGGAGAAATTGAATTGTTTTTTAAGATTTTTTAGTTGAATTAATTTGAAGCGGCAACACTATTTTTTGTTGTATCAACTCCAATACAGAAATAATCAAACCCGTGTTCTCTCATTTCGTTTTTATCATAAATATTACGGCCATCAAATACTGCAGGAGTGCGCAACAACTTGCTTACAATCTTAAAATTAGGGAATTTAAATTCTGGCCATTCTGTAAGGATTGCCAAACAATCTGCATCAATTAAAGCTTCATGTTGATCATCTATATAAGAAATACTGTTGCCAAAATGATGTTTAGCTTCTTGCATCGCTACTGGATCATAAGCTTTCACTTTTGCGCCTGCTTCCAATAGTTTTTTAACTATTTTTAATGCTGGAGCTTCTCGCATATCATCGGTTTGAGGCTTAAACGAAAGTCCCCAAATTGCAATAGTTTTATCTTTCAAATTTCCGTCAAAATAGTTGTTGATCTTATTAAAAATCACTAGTTTTTGATCGTTGTTTACCTCCTCAACTGCTTTAAGAATTCGAAGTTCATATTTGTATTCACTTCCAGTTCTTATCAGTGCCTGTACATCTTTTGGGAAACATGAACCGCCATATCCAATGCCTGGGTAAATAAATTTGTTTCCAATGCGAGAATCAGAACCAATTCCATTTCGTACCAAATTAATATCAGCCCCAACTATTTCACAAAGATTTGCAATATCATTTATAAAACTAATTTTTGTAGCAAGCATGGCATTTGCTGCATATTTTGTCATTTCTGCCGAAACAATATCCATAAAAATTAGTGGATGTCCATTAAGGGTGAAAGGTTTGTAGAGACTTTTCATTAAATCCTCAGCTCTTGGGCTGTCTAATCCAATTACAATTCTATCGGGTTTCAAGAAATCGGCAATGGCCGCACCTTCTTTAAGGAACTCAGGATTAGAAGCAACATTAAATGGAATAGTTACTTTTCGTTTGTCTAATTCCTCCTGAATAGCATTTTTCACTTTTTCAGAAGTTCCAACTGGTACGGTACTTTTTGTAACTACCAGTAAATAGTCATCCATGTTTTTACCACAATCACGAGCAACTGCAATTACATATTTCAAATCGGCACTTCCATCTTCATCTGGTGGTGTACCTACCGATATAAACAGTACTTCTGAGTCTTTTATGGCTTCTGCAATATTGGTAGTAAAACTCAAACGACCTTTTTTCATGTTTCGCATCAACATTTCTTCAAGTCCGGGTTCATAAATCGGTATAATACCGTTATTAAGATTGTCAATTTTTTTACTGTCAATGTCAACGCAAACAACATTAATACCCACTTCAGAAAAGCAAGCACCTGTGACAAGACCAACATATCCGCTTCCAACAATTGTAACTTTCATAATTATAAACTTTTATAGGGTTATTTTGTTTTATAAATATACATTTTTTTTTAATACAATGGTCATTTTTTAAAAAGCTGTAAATCAGATATTTAAATATTTTTAAATCGTTTAAATGACATTTTTATCCGATGAAAAGCGCATTTTAGATTAATTGTATTAAATTTTAGTTGATTGTTAATTGGTTAAAGTTGTTTTGTTTTTATAAGATAATTATTGCAATTTTGAGGCTGCTAAAATACAATAATATTATTTACGGAAAGATGAAACATATAGCCAAAACTTTAATAAATTTAAAATTGTTAGCACTGATATTTGAGATTAGTTTTTCTACAAAAAACAAAATAATTGAAATAAAATTAAAGTGTTAATTAATAATGGGTTTGAATTTTTTTGCTTCTTTATCAAAAAGTGAAATTCTTAAAAATTGTTGCTTTTTTTAATTTCTAAAAAAAATATAATTTCATTTTAAATAAATAAATATTTTCTATTTCATTTTTTTTGTAATTTAGTACACAATTGAGTCCCAACTTAATCAAAAAAAACCTATGAATTTCTTAAAAAAATTAAAAAAAGAAGGCAGCCTAATTTTTAATAGCGTAAATAATTCTGAATTTTTTTTTATCTGAAATGAAGATGGTAAAAAAATATCGAGCTGTAGCCAACTTATATGGTCTAAATATAAATAACGTTATAAAAACAGAAAATACTTGACATTGGCAAATCGACCATCTATAATTTAATTATTCCTCAAAAAAATGCCTATAGCTCCTATGAAAACAGCCTCTACTTTATATAAAAATCATTTGTTCTGTTCGGAAAAGAACGAGGAAAATATGAATTTTGAAAAAGCACAATTAGTATTAGGATTTGGTTCCAGTGCCCTAGTGTCTTCCCAAAAATCTTTTTTAGACATTAAAAACAAATTTCCAAACGCTGAAATCGCATTGTGCTCATCAGCAGGAGAGATTTATGAAGACGATGTGCTAGACAATACCATATCACTTGTAGCCATTCAGTTTCAATCGACAACTATAAGAACCTCAGAAATTAACATTGTGGATTTCGATTCGAGTTATGAAGCAGGTAAAACTTTAGTAAAGAATCTGTCTCAAAAGAATTTAAAATTAGTTTTCGTCCTTTCTGACGGCGGGAAAGTGAATGGTAGCGAACTTGTAAAAGGGATGAATATCTCTAAAAAGGAAAATATCTTAATCACTGGTGGTTTAGCTGGAGATGGAACTAATTTTGAAAAAACTTTTGTAGGTTTAAATAAAGTGCCTGAATCAGGAAAAATAATTGCAATTGGGTTTTACGGAGATAATTTTAAGGTATGTCACGGTTCATTTGGCGGTTGGGAATCTTTCGGTTTAGAGAGAATTGTTACAAAATCGGAGAGCAATATTCTATTTGAAATAGACCATAAAAACGCCCTTGCTTTGTACAAAACTTATTTAGGAAAATTTGCCGAAGAACTACCCGGTTCTGCCCTTCTTTTTCCTTTGTCCGTCAAATTTGGCGACGAACATAAGCCCATTGTGAGAACCATACTTTCTATTGACAATGAAAATCAATCCATAACTTTTGCTGGTGATATTCCTCAGGGAAGTAAAATCCGATTTATGAAAGCTAATTTTGACAGGCTAATAGATGCAGCAAGTGAAGCGGCCAATTCCTGTTTAGAAATGGAAGAAAACAAACCAAAACTTGCAATTTTAATTAGCTGTGTAGGAAGAAAACTGATTATGCCTAATAGAATCGATGAAGAAATTGAAGCCATTTCAGAAATATTTGGTAGCGAAACAATGCTTACCGGCTTTTATTCCTATGGCGAAATTTCTCCGTTGAATCCAATGGCAAATTGCGAACTTCAAAACCAAACCATGACCATTACTGGCATAAATGAAATAGTATGAACAAGAATTATCACAAGCTTTTACAAAAACAAATAAAAAAATATTTGACAATAGAGTGTGAAGAAAACCCTCATTTCAAGGCGTTTATTCAATCTGTTAATGATTCCTATTTGGCTTTTGAAAGAGATAAAGGAATAATGAATCACACTTTTCAAGAAAGTGAAAAAGAATATCACGAAATTAATGATCGATTAAAAAAAGAAGTTGAATTTAAACAATTAGCCGCAAATAATTTATACGAAAGCATTAATAAAGATGATTTAAACTATGATATAAATTACGAACACAACGATGATTTGCTTTTTGTTTCAGAATATTTAAGGGAGCAAATTAGCAAGAGAAAGAAAACGGAAGAGCAATTACACGAAACTGTTGAATTATTAAAAACATTGCTGGCAAATTTTCAATCAGGCATAATGGCCGAAGACGAAAACCGCAAAATGATTTTTGCCAATCAACTGTATTGTGATATGCGGAACATCAAACTTCCACCAGAGGAATTAGTAGGTATAGATTGTTCCAAATTAATACAAGAGGCAAAATTATTATTTAAAAACCCTCAACATTTCATTAAGGCTTCCAATAAAATATTACGCGAAAAAAAACTCGTTCTAGGAGAATTGATAGAAACAAAAGAAAATCATTTTATAGAACGAGATTATATTCCTATTTTTATTGATGGTGAATACAAGGGACATCTTTGGAAATATACCGATGTAACCTCCAAAATCCAAACGTTAAAATTATTGGAACAAAGTGAGGAACACAATCGTTTAATTATGAATTCTTCACTGAATTCTATTATTACAATTAATTCGAGTAACAAAAATATAACGTTTTGGAATGACCAAGCTGAACATATATTTGGTTGGAAAAAAGAAGAAGCATTAGGCAAAAATATGCTGGATTTAATTATTCCTAAGCGCTATCAGTTTATTTGGGATAATACAATTGACCAATACTTGAAAGAAGGTGACGACTCCTTTTTTAATAAACAATTAGAGTTTCGTCTTGTTAATAAATATGGAGTTGAATTTTTTGGAGAAGCTTCCATAATTCCAATTTCACAAAATGGTGAGACCTTTTTCTGTGCCTTTCTTCAGGATATATCTAAAAGAAAAGAAGCCGAAAAGAATCTTTTGCAAACAGTTGAATTATTAAAAACATTACTTGCTAATCTTCAATCTGGTGTATTGGTAGAAGATGAAAACCGAAAAATATTGTTTACCAATCAGCTTTTTTGTGATTTGTTTTCCATTCCAGTTTCTCCTGAAAAAATGGTGGGAATTGACTGTACAAATTCCGCAGAACAATCTAAAAAATTATTCAAAGAATCCGAATTATTTGGTCTTAGAATTATTGACATTTTAAAAGAAAAAAAATCAGTAACCGATGAACTATTCGAAACAGTTGATAACAGATTTTTAGCAAGGGATTATGTCCCTATTTTTATAAACAACGAATACAGAGGTCATCTTTGGAAATACACCGATGTTACACAAAGAATTCAAAATCAAAAACTGTTAGAGCAAAGCGAAGAGCGAACTCAAATTATAATGAATTCAGCTTTAAATGCAATAATCACAGTTGATGATAGAGGGAAAATAACTTTTTGGAATGATCAGGCTGAAATTGTTTTTGGATGGAAAGAAAAGGAAGTATTAGGAAAAATATTTACCGAATTTATGATTCCTGAACGAAATAGAGATCTATGGAATTCTTCCATATATCAGTATTTAAAAGAAGGTCACAATGATTTCTTAAATAAGCAAGTAGAACTTTTTGGAGTTAAGAAATCCGGAGAAGAATTTCTAGCTGAAGTTACCATCACGCCAGTAACACAAAATGAAGAAACTTTTTTCTGTGCTTTTCTCCAGGATATTTCCAAACGAAAAGAAGCCGAAAATCAACTGCACCAAACGGTAGAATTATTAAAAACACTATTGGACAATCTTCAATCCGGTATTCTGGTAGAGGACGAAAACTTGAATATCTTATTCTCAAATCAACTATTTTGGAATATGAGAAACACTCCAACTTCCCCTGCGGAAATGGAAGGAATCAATTACTCTAATTCATACGAAAAAGTACCCTATTTATTTCAAGATTCAGAAAAATTTGTACCAAGAGTCAATGAATTAATGAATCTCAAAAAGCCTGTCGTTGGCGAACTACTTGAAACCAAGGATAATCGATTTCTGGAAAGAGATTATATCCCAATTTTCCTCAACAATGAATACAAAGGACATCTTTGGAAATACACGGATGTTACCCAAAGAATTCGAAGTCAAAATCAATTAAAACAAAGTGAAAAAAGAAGCAAACTAATTATGAACGCTTCGTTAAATGCTATAATAACAATAGACATTAATGGAATAATTACCTTTTGGAATCATAAAGCAGAAATTATTTTTGGATGGAAAAGAAAAGAAGTGATCGGAAAAAATTTATCCGAAACAATAATGCCTCATCAACACATTGTTGCTCACAATAAGGGAATGAAGCACTATCTCAAAACAGGCGAAGGTCCTGTTCTTAATAAACCATTAAATCTTACAGCTCTGAATAGCAATGGGATAGAATTTCCAATAGAAATGACAATAATACCAATTCAGGAGAATGACCAAGTATTTTTCTGCGCTTTTATTCAAGATGTTTCCGAAAAAGAGGAAGCCGAAAACATTCGCAAAATTCAAGAGGAAAAATACCAGAATGTAATTGCGCATATGAATCTCGGATTGCTTGAAGTCGATAATAGTGAAATAATTCAATATGTAAACCAAAGCTTCGCCTCCATTTCAGGTTATGAAATAGACGAACTTGTGGGTAAAAAACCATCCGACCTTTTTGTTTTTGGAAAAAATTTGGACTTGATTAATTCAAAAAATGATCTAAGAAAGCAAGGGACTTCCGATATTTATCAAATTCCAATAAAAAATAAAAAAGGAGAACAAAGATGGTGGGCAATTAGTGGAGCTCCCAGTTTTGATAATAGAGGAAATGTCATAGGTTCCATAGGAATTCATTTAGATATTACTGAACAAAAACAATTGGAGTTAGATCTTGAAAAGGAAAAAACAAAAGCATTAGAATCTTCCAAGGCCAAGGAAATATTTTTGGCCAATATGAGTCACGAAATTAGAACACCTCTCAATGCAATTATTGGATTTTTAAGAGAATTAGACAAGCAGAAACTTACCGAAATTCAAAAAAAATACATTGACAATAGCTCCATTGCCTCTAAACATTTATTAGCGATTATCAATAATATCTTAGACATTTCAAAAATTGAAGCAGGTGAAATGTCCCTTGAATCCGAAGATTTTGTCTTTGAAAAATCAATTACAAATGTTGCAAGAGTGCTACAACCTATGTTGGAGCAAAAAGGATTGAAGCTTAATATTTCTATTTCGAATAAAATAGAAAAAGTAGTAATAGGAGACGCCTTGAGACTGCAACAAATTTTGTTTAATCTTGTTGGCAATTCTATAAAATTTACAAGTTCAGGTAGTATTTCAATAGATTGTAAAGTTGTAAAAAATACTTCAATGCTTCAGGAAATACAAATTTCTGTATCCGATACTGGAATAGGAATGGAAAAAAGTTTTATGAATAATATTTTTAATAAATTTTCTCAAGAAGACAAAGCAGTCACCAGAAAGTATGGCGGCACCGGCTTAGGTTTGTCAATTACCAAGGAGCTTGTCAAATTAATGGGCGGAAGAATTGAAATTGAAAGCGAAAAAAATGTCGGGACAACTTTTCATATTTTTCTTAATTTTCCAAAAGGAAGTAATCTGCTAATCGAAGTTGAGGATATTGATGAACCAGTTTCGAATATAGATAATATATCAATTCTATTAGTTGAAGATAATTTTTTAAATCGAATGGTAGCTCAAAATTCCTTACAATATTATAATTGTAAAGTAACCGAAGCTGAAAATGGGGTTGAAGCAATTGAAATATTGAAAAATAGTAAATTTGATGTCATTCTTATGGATATCCAAATGCCAGAAATGGGAGGTATTGAAGCAACAGAAATCATACGAACTAAACTAAATCTTTCTACCCCTATCATAGCGCTTACTGCCAATGCATTTAAAACCGAAATCGATAGGTGTAAAAAAGCAGGTATGGATGATTATGTCACAAAACCTTTTGATGAGGACATTTTGATAGAAACGATTGCAAAACATACTACAAATAAAAAAACAGCCACTCCTAAAACACGATTGTCAGAAATAGCTGCGACAGATACACTCTATAACTTGAATTCATTACAGAATATAAGCAGAGGAAATAACGAGTTTATAGTTAAAATGATTACGGTATTTATAGAACAAACAACCGATGCAATTGAAACAGCCGAATCAGCAATTAGCCAAAATAATTTTATAGAAGTAAGCCGTTTGATTCATAAAATTAAACCCAGCGTTGAGAGTCTAGGAATTAGCGCTATTACTTCAGAGATGAAAATCCTTGAAAAAACAGCAAAAGACGCAAAAGATAAAGTAAAAATTTCAGCTCTTTTTGAAGTTATTAAAGAGGTTTTACAAAAAGCTATACTTCAACTGAAAGAAAATGAATTGAATCTATAATTCTACTTAATTATAAGCTGTTGAATTTGAAAATTTCAGTAAAAAATATTGATTAGATAATGTTCAAAAGGCTAAGTTATATTCAATATAATTAAATAAATTGGTAGTTTTTCTTTGTTCAAAAAATGTGTAAAATTTAATAAATTCGAATAATAAGTTCTATTCTTTATCTGAAAAAAGCACAATTTTGATAAAAAAAAAACCTGCAAGTTTTCACTTGCAGGTTTTCCTTTTCATCGGTTAAACTATTTAATCAAATCAAAACTTCTTTTTACAAAAGCCGTAAGTTCTTCGCCTTTCAATAGATTTTGAGATAATTTGGCTAAGTCCAACGCTTGTTTTACTAAACCTTCCTGAATTGTTTTGTCTTCAGTATTCAAAATATTGGACGCCAATTCCGAATTGGTATTTACTACCAAATTGTACATTTCCGGCATATTACCCATTCCGAACATTCCGCCACCGCCAGATTGACTCATTTCTTTCATTCTACGCATAAATTCTGGTTGCGTGATTATGAAAGGCGCTGCATTGCTATCTAAAGCTTCTAATTGTACTGTGTATGCTTTAGGAATATAAGTTTCCAATGAAGTTTTTAAACTTTCTTTTTCGGTATCCGATAATTTAGAAATCGTAGTTTCCTCTTTCTTGATTAAATTATCAATATGGTCTGAATCGACACGAACGAAAGTCAAATCTTTATTGTCACCTTCAATTTTTTGGATTAAATGTGAGATAATTGGCGAATCTAGAAGCAATACTTCATATCCTTTTTCTTTGGCGATTTCGATATAAGAGTGTTGTGCTTCTTTATTTCCGGCGTATAAAACAACCAGTTTTCCGTCTTTGTCGGTTTGTTTTTCCTTCAAATTTTCTTTCAATTCTTCCAATGTGAAGTATTTATCATCTACTGTTGGATACAAAACGAATGCTCCTGCTTTTTCGTAGAATTTCTCTTCGGAAAGCATTCCATATTCTAAAACCACTTTGATGTCGTTCCATTTTTGTTCGAAATCTTCACGGTTTTCTGTGAATAAAGATTTCAATTTATCGGCTACTTTACGAGTGATATAGTTCGAAATTTTCTTCACCGCACCATCTGCTTGTAATCCAGAACGAGAAACATTCAACGGAATATCTGGAGAATCAACTACACCGCGAAGCATCATCAAAAATTCTGGTACAATTCCTTCCACGTTATCGGTAACATAAACTTGGTTTTGGTACAACTGAATTTTGTCTTTTTGAATTTGCATGTCATTACCCAATTTTGGGAAGTACAAAATGCCAGTCAAGTTGAATGGATAATCTACGTTTAAATGAATGTGAAACAATGGCTCTTCGAATTGCATTGGATACAATTCGTGATAGAAATTTTTATAATCTTCGTCTACCAATTCCGTTGGTTGTTTGGTCCACGCTGGATTTGGGTTATTGATAATGTTATCGACTTCCACCTCGGTAAAAACTTCGTCTTTGTTTTCTGCTTCAACAAATTCGCCTTTCTTTTGTTCGATTTTTTCTTTTCTGGTTCCAAATTTAATTGGAATAGGCATAAACTTATTATAACGATTCAATAATTCCTTGATTTTGTAATCTTCTAAAAACTCCAACGAATCTTCAGCAATGTGCAAAATAATTTCAGTTCCACGAGTAGTTTTATCTGACGGTTCCAAAGTAAATTCAGGACTTCCGTCGCATATCCAGTGTGCTGCTGGCTCATCTTTGTATGATTTGGTAATAATTTCCACTTTGGAAGCCACCATAAAAGCCGAATAAAAACCAAGACCAAAATGACCAATAATTCCTGAATCTTTGGCAGAATCTTTATATTTTTCTAAGAATTCTTCGGCTCCAGAAAAAGCAATTTGGTTAATGTATTTCTCAACTTCCTCAGCTGTCATTCCCAAACCTTGGTCAATAATGTGCAATTTCTTGCCTTCTTTATCGATTTTAACTTCTAGAATTGGGTTGCCATATTCAACTTTGGCATCACCAACGCTGGTAAGATGTTTTAATTTTAGGGTAGCATCTGTTCCATTGGAAATCAGTTCACGCAAAAATATTTCGTGATCGCTGTATAAGAATTTCTTGATTAATGGGAAGATATTCTCTACCGAAACATTAATTTTTCCTGTTGTCATAGTTGTAGTTTTTAAAGTTTTACAATTGTACTTTTTTCATTCAAATAAGATACCAATTGTTAATAAAGTGACAAATTGTCGGAAACGTGAATTATGATAAAAAAATCTTTTGTTTTGAAACAAATTTTGTGAACTTCATTGTAATTTTGCGTCTAGTTTAATCTTAAAAAGACTATAAATATGAAAAAAACAATTACAATAATGGTGTTGGCTATTTTGTTCTTTGCTTGTAAAAGCAAATCGGGTACTACAAGTGCACCAGTAAAAAATGAACCCGTTGCCAGCACAAAGTTGGACAGAAGTTCTCAAGTAGCTATAAAAGGAAATTGGGTTATTACCAGTGTGACTTATCCAGGTTCTGATTATATTAAAGTGAGTTCGTTTAATATTGCCGATACTAACTGTTTCGTGGGAAGTACTTGGCATTTTATTTCAAATAACAACAAAGGAAATATGAGTTTGACAAAGACAGATTGTCTTGCTTTCAGTTCGCCAATTGTTTGGAGTATTAACAAAGAAGGCGTTTTTGTGCTCAAAATTGTAGAAGCAGGAACAAAATCTAAAACAGTCACTCAGGGTTATTTATTGCGTGTGGCCAATCAAACTGAAACTTCATTTCAATTAATTGACAAAATTAATGTAGGTGGTCAAACAAAAGAAGTTACTTATCAATTCGAAAAAACAAACTAATTATAATTAAAAAAAACATGAAAAAACTATCAATTTTAGGAATAAGCAGTATGTTTCTTTTGGCAACTCTTTTTACAGGTTGTAACTCAGTAAAGAACGCGAATAACACACAAAAAGGAGCAGGAATTGGCGCTGGCGCTGGTGCTTTAATCGGTGCAATAATAGGCAATAATTCAAAAATTGGAACAGCTGGTGGAGCTCTTATTGGGGCTGCAATTGGAGGAGGAACCGGAGCTTTGATTGGGAATAAAATGGACAAACAAGCCAGAGAAATTGACCAAGCATTACCTGGAGCTGATGTGGAAAGAGTTGGAGAAGGAATTCGTTTGGTTTTAAATGAAAATGCAGTTCGTTTTGCTACAGGTAAAGCGACTTTAACTTCAAATGCAAAAGCTAATTTAGACAAATTGCTTCCTGTGTTTAAGGAATATGCCGATACCAATATCGAAATTTATGGTTATACTGACAGTACCGGAAGTCCGGAATTTAACCTTACTCTTTCTCAAAAAAGAGCCGAATCAGTTAAAAATTATTTGACTTCAAACGGATTGCTTAGTTCACGTTTCAAAACTACGGGACTAGGAATTGCCGATCCAATTGCTACAAACGAAACTGCAGATGGAAGAACTCAAAATCGTCGTGTTGAATTTGCTATTATGGCAAATGACAAAATGGTGAATGATGCCAAAAAAGAAGCAGGACAATAAAAACCTTCGTTTAATAATATACTAAAAGCTGTTTCGATTTGAAGCAGCTTTTTTTTGGAATAATTTCAAAACTGTAGGCAGTGGGAAATTATATTTTTCAATTATATTTGTCCAATGCAACTATCCATAATCATCCTTAATTTCAATGTGCGTTACTTCCTAGAACTTTGTGTTCTAAGTGTTCAAAATGCCATACAAAATATCGATGCCGAAATTATTGTAATCGACAATAATTCGCAAGATAACAGTTGTGAGATGATGAAACAACGTTTTCCAAACGTAAAACTCATTGAAAACAAGGAAAATGTAGGTTTTCCAAAGGGGAATAACATTGGCGTAAGCCAAGCAAAAGGAGAATACATTTGCATCCTCAATCCCGATACAGTTGTTGCTGAAGATACTTTTATGAAAGTATTGGCTTTTGCCAAAAAACAAAAAGATTTGGGAATTGTTGGTGTGAAACTCATCGACGGAACCGGGAATTTTCTGCCTGAAAGCAAGCGAGGAAATCCAACTCCTTTTGTAGCTTTTACTAAAATTACAGGTTTATATAAAATTTTTCCAAAAACATTTGGTCAATATTATGCACAACATTTATCCGAAAATGAAAGCGGAAAAGTTGATATTCTTGTGGGTGCCTTTATGCTGATGAAGCGTGAATTATACAATGAAATAGGTGGTTTCGACGAAAACTGTTTTATGTATTCTGACGATGTCGATTTGTCTTATATGGTGTTAAAAACAGGAAAATCAAATTTCTATTTCCATGAAACTTCGGTCATCCATTATAAAGGCGAAAGCACGATTAAGGACGGTACGTATATGAAACGCACTCAAGAAGCTATGAATTTCTTTTATAAAAAGCATTTTAAAATTTCGGTATTGTTTTCTTTTTTTATGGAAATAGGAATTGTGTTTTTTTCAATCGTTAAAATGTTTAAAGGAAAACCAAAGCCAAAAACATTACCCGAAAATTATTATTTAGTTTCTGGTGATGAAATTTTGAGAGAGCAATTAGAAAATCAATTAAGAAAGCCGATTAGACTTTATGATATTTCACAATCTTTTATTAAAAATACAACTACAGAAATTATTTTTGATCAAAATCAACTCGATTTCAAGACTATAATTAACGCATTAGAAGTAAATAAAAACAAAGGATTTACCTTTAAAATTATCCCAAAATCATCTCATTTCTTGCTTGGTAGCAACAGTAGTTTTGATAGAGGTGAAGTGGTCAAAATTTAGATTTTTTTGAATCTTGTAAATTTGTATAATTCGTGGTTAAAACTAAAATTAATCACTAATTTTGCATTCACGAAATCAAAATCACCTTTTAAGTTAATAATATGGCAAGATTTGAATTAAAACTTCCAAAAATGGGAGAAAGTGTTGCAGAAGCGACAATCACAAATTGGTTGAAACAAGTGGGCGACAAAATTGAGGTAGACGAAGTCGTGCTTGAAATTGCTACAGATAAGGTAGATAGTGAAATTCCCAGTGAAGTTTCGGGAATATTAGTCGAACAATTGTTTGCAAAAGATGATATGGTGCAAGTGGGGCAAACCATTGCAATTATTGAAACCGACGGCGACTCAGCTTCAGCATCTCCAAAACGAGAAGTTTTTGTTTCTGAAGAAGTGGAAGCTATTGAAAAAACTATTGAAGTTGCCAAAGAAACCGTTGCTTCAAGAGTAAATTTCTCCGATTCCGAAAAATTCTTTTCGCCGTTAGTAAAAAATATTGCCAAAGCAGAAGGAATTTCTCTAGCCGAATTGGAAAATATTTCAGGTTCAGGTAAAGAAGGAAGAGTGACAAAAGAAGATATTTTAAATTATATAAAAACTAAAAGTTCTGGTGCACCAATTGAAGTTGATGCACCAAAATCAGTTGCTCAGCCACAACCTGTAATTTCGAGTTCACAACCCGTAACTATCTCTTTGAATGGAGGCGACGAAATTATCGAAATGGACAGAATGCGCAAGCTAATTGCTGGATATATGGTAGCTTCTGTACAAACATCGGCACACGTTCAGTCGTTTATCGAAGTCGATGTGACCAATATTGTAAAATGGAGAGATAAAGTAAAAACTAGTTTCGAAAAAAGAGAAGGCGAAAAACTGACCTACACTCCGATTTTTATGGAAGCAGTTGCCAAAGCTTTAAAAGACTACCCGATGATGAATATTTCTGTTGATGGTGAGACTATTATCAAAAGAAAAAACATCAACCTTGGAATGGCAGCAGCTTTGCCCAATGGAAATTTGATTGTTCCCGTTATTAAAAATGCCGACCAATTGAATTTAGTTGGGATGGCAAAAGCGGTTAACGATCTTGGAGGCCGAGCAAAATTAGGAAAACTGAAACCGGACGATACTCAAGGCGGAACCTATACAGTAACGAATGTGGGGACTTTTGGCAGTGTTTTCGGAACGCCAATTATCAATCAGCCACAAGTTGGAATTTTGGCTCTTGGCGCTATTCGAAAAGTGCCAGCCGTTATCGAAACTCCCGAAGGCGATTTTATTGGCATTCGCCAAAAAATGTTCCTTTCGCACAGTTATGATCATCGTGTTGTTGATGGCGCACTGGGCGGAAGTTTTGTAAAACGCGTTGCCGAATATTTGGAAGCATTTGATGTGGACAGAGATTTTTAATCTGACCTGAAATTAAATACAAACCCGACTGTTTTCGGACTTGTCGGGTTTTTATTTTTTTGTCCAAAACTTTTTTAAATAATCGATGAACGGTAAGTTCAAAAAGATATATTTGTCATTCTAAAATTAAAAAATGGAGCTCAAGCTTAACAAACCAATTTGTTTTTTCGACCTGGAAACTACCGGAATTGATGTTGCTAAAGACAGAATTGTTGAAATAGCAATTTTCAAAGTTTTTCCCAACGGAAATAAAGAAAGTAAAACGTGGTTGGTCAACCCAACTATTCCAATTCCTCCGCAATCTACCGCCATTCACGGAATCAGCGATGAAAAAGTAGCTAACGAGCCTACTTTCAAGGAATTGTCTTCTCAGATTTTCAATATGATAAAGGATTCAGATTTGGCGGGGTACAATTCCGACCGTTTTGATATTCCATTATTGGCCGAAGAAATGCTTCGCGCTGGAGTAGATTTTGATATGAAAAACCGAGTTTCTGTTGATGTTCAAACTATTTTTCATAAAAAAGAAGAAAGAACATTAAGCGCAGCTTTGAAATTTTATTGTGGTCAAAGTCTCGAAAATGCCCATTCTGCCGAAGCGGATACGATGGCAACTTACGAAATTATGTTAGCTCAATTAGAACGTTATCCCGATTTGGAAAACGATGTAAAATCGCTTTCTGAATTTACCACCCGAAAAAAAATTGCCGATTTTGCCGGAATGATTGCTTTTGATAAAGACGACAATGAAATTTTTACCTTTGGAAAACACAAAGGAACTAAAGTTGATGTCGTTTTAGAAAATGAGCCAGGTTATTTCAGTTGGATTCAAAACGCGGATTTTCCTTTATATACCAAGAAGGTTTTGACTGCAATCAAGTTGAGAAAATTAAACAACAAATTGAATTAATTTTTGAATTTTAGAAGATGAAAATTATTTGCATAGGCAGGAATTATGCCAAGCATATCGAGGAGTTGAAGAATGAAAGACCGTCAGAACCAGTGATTTTTATGAAACCTGATTCGGCTGTTTTATTGAAGCAACATCCTTTTGTGATTCCAGAATTTTCGAATGACATTCATCACGAAATAGAACTGATTGTTAAAATAAACAAAGTAGGAAAATATATAGACACCAAGTTTGCTCATAAATATTATGACGAAATTAGTGTTGGAATAGATTTTACGGCTCGGGATTTACAAAACGAATTAAAAGCCAAAGGATTGCCTTGGGAAAAAGCGAAATCGTTTGATGGTTCGGCAGTAATAGGTGATTTTTTACCCAAAAGGCAATTTAATTCATTAGAAAATATTACTTTTGAACTTACGAGCAATAGCAAAACGGTTCAAAAAGGCAATACCGATTTTATGTTGTGGAAGATTGATGAGCTAATTTCTTACGTTTCACAATATTTCACTTTAAAAATTGGTGATATTATTTTTACAGGAACTCCAGAGGGAGTTGCAGTTGTGAAGCCAGAAGACGTTTTAGAAGGGTTTTTAGAAGGAAATAAATTATTTAGCATACAAATCAAATAAATGGCACTACATTACAACCTAGCAAAAGTGTACGCACTTTCAGATAACGATCCGGAATTTGTCCTGCAAATCGTAACGTTATTTGTTAACGAAATTCCAGAAGATATCGCAGAGATCAAGGAAGGAATCAAAAAGAAAGACCACAAACACGCCTATTCTTATGCTCACAAAGTAAAGCCATCACTGGATTTACTAGGTTTAAAAGTAGCTTTCGAAGAAATTCTTCAGATTGAAGCGTGGACGAAGACCGAAGGTGAAACTAAGGAAATCAAGGAAACTTTCAAAAGTGTTAAGCATCAGGTAAAAGATGCTATCAAGGAATTGAAAAAAGATTTCGATTTATAAGAAGCCTTTCCTGCTGTACGTTTCAAGTTTTTTTAAAATCACTTTTTTCTGAAAAATAAAAAAGGAGCTTCCTCTGGTCGCTCTTTTTTATTTAGAAAAAATAGTGATTTTAGGCAAAAAGCTTTCCACTTCCATCAGGGCTAAAACAGATAGCAGATAGCGGGTTTCAGATAGCAGTATAATTGGAAACCTCTAAAATCTAATTTCCCCACTTCAAACCTCTAATTTCAAAATGAAAGCATCTATAATAACCATTGGAGACGAAATTTTAATAGGCCAAATTGTAGATACTAATTCGGCTTTTATAGCCAAATCATTAGATAGAATTGGTGTTGAAATTCACGAAATGATTTCAATAACTGACAATAAACAGCACATTCTTGGCACCTTTCTAAAGTATCAAAACAAAGTTGATTTGGTCATCATTACCGGTGGACTCGGGCCTACAAAAGATGATATAACAAAGAAAACATTCTGTGATTATTTTGATGATCAATTAATTGTGAATGAAGACGTACTGAAACATGTAACCCAATTAATCGAAGGATTTTACAAACGTCAGATTACTCAAATTAACAAAGATCAAGCCTTAGTTCCGTCAAAATGTACTGTGCTTCACAACCAGGTGGGAACCGCGCCGGGAATGTGGATGAAAAAAGAAAATACCGTCTTTATTTCGCTTCCGGGAGTTCCATTTGAAATGAAATATTTGGTCGAAAACGAAATTATTCCAAAAATTGTCGTCGAATATAAACGACCTTACATCATTCATAAAACAGTTTTAACCTACGGAATTGGTGAAAGTTTATTGTCAGAAACCATCGAAAATTGGGAGAATAATTTACCCGATTTTATAAAATTAGCCTATTTGCCAAGTCCCGGTCGAGTACGATTGCGACTATCAGCTCGTGGAACCGACAAAGAATTTTTAGAAAAATCTATTTTCGAAAATGTGACCTCTCTGTCTAAAATCCTTGGCGATAGCATTGTAGGTTTTGATGATGATGAAACTTTAGAAATTGTTATTGGACGACTTTTGACACAACAAAACAAAACTATTTCTACCGCGGAAAGTTGTACCGGAGGGAAAATTGCTCAGGTTCTAACCTCAGTTTCAGGAGCTTCAAAATATTTCAAGGGCAGTATAATTTCCTATGCAACCGAAACTAAAATATCGGTTCTGGGGCTTTCTGAGGATTTAATCAAAGAACATTCGGTAGTAAGCGCGGATGTTGCTAGAGAAATGGCGATTAATATTCAAAAATTAATGAAAACTGACTATGCAATTGCCACTACCGGTAATGCTGGTCCATCGAAAGGCGATTCAGATGCCGAGGTTGGAACCGTATTTATTGCATTGGCAACACCAAATGAAGTACTAATAGAAGAGTTTAATTTCGGTCAACCTCTTGATAAAGTGATAGATAGGGCCGTTGTAAAGAGTTTAGAATTGCTGCGAAAAGAAATTTTGAAAAATGTTCAATAATTTTTTTGCTTCATCCGTTTATTTTTCTTTTCTTTGCACCCTGATTTTGAATAACGATAAAAGATAAGATAATGTCAAGAGTTTGCGACCTTACAGGTAAAAGAGCGATGGTAGGAAATAACGTTTCTCACGCTATGAATAAAACTAAGA
>CAMAQD010000014.1 GCA_945860385.1 Flavobacterium psychrophilum | reverse complement strand
TAAAAACCCATCATTCCAAGTAGTACTTGCAAGTCCGAAAGTAGAAACGGGTCTTATGCCGCTTTTAGGTCACTACCCTACGAAACGTTTTAGTTCACCCGTTTCTTCTTCGGAAAAATACTAAATTATTTATTAATGCAAACTAAAGGCGGAACGTTATCTGCAATTGCAAAAAAAATCACGTAACAACTTCGATATGAAAGGATTAATCATTTTAATGTTTACAATCTCAACTTGCTTTGGACAAAAAGATTTAGAAAAAGATTCACAAAAACTATTCAAAAAATGGGAATTGAAGCAATTCGAAGATGCTGAAAGAAACGGAAGTGTGGTAACTGTTACTCTCGTAAAATATGCTGAAAATGTTACATTTGAATTTAAAGAAGATCAAACGTTAGAAGTGATTTATTCACCATCAAAAAAGGAAACGTATTCTTGGAAGATTAAACGCGAACTTATAGAAATTACTTCTAATGATTCTGAAAATTTCAATTCTGAAATAGTTGGAGTTTTTGAGATTCACTTTCAAGATAAAATTTCGCAGCTTTTTTTGCAAAGGAAAAACGACGCCCACCACGGAATTATGTTAAAAAAATAGCAACTGCAGATAACAGCGGTTTCACACAATTGCTACTTTCCTTGTAAAATGTAACCGCTTTTTCCATAACTTCGTTTTGTCTCGCCGAGAATACTCAGCTTCGAAAGCCGCAACTGACGTGAAGCCGCCTGACGTTAAAAACGAAAAATTAAAAAAAGTTCTTTTGGCTACTCGCCATTTTTATAATTAATACAAAAAAGCCCCAATCGGGGCTTTTTCAATATCTAAAACTAAGCTTATTTACTCAAATACATTTTTCTTCGAGAATACAATTCATAAAACTGGTCATCTTTCAAATCGTCAATAAACAAAATGCTTTCTCCGGTAGATTTCATTTCTGGTCCCAACGCTTTGTTCACATTGTGAAACTTGCTGAAAGAGAAAACCGGTTGTTTAATCGCATATCCTTTTAATTGCGGATTAAATTTGAAATCCGTTACTTTATTTTCACCCAACATTACTTTTGTGGCATAATTTACATACGGTTCGTTGTAGGCTTTCGCAATAAACGGAACGGTACGCGATGCTCTTGGATTGGCTTCAATGATATAAACAATATCGTCTTTTATGGCAAATTGTATGTTGATTAAACCAACGGTTCGCAAAGCCAAGGCGATTTTCTTAGTATGATCTTTAATCTGAGTCATCACAAATTCACCCAAGTTAAACGGTGGCAAAGTGGCGTTACTGTCACCAGAGTGCACTCCGCAAGGCTCAATGTGTTCCATTATTCCAATGATGTAGACATTTTCACCATCGCAAATAGCATCGGCTTCGGCTTCGATGGCACCATCCAAATAATGGTCTAAAAGCAATTTATTTCCCGGAATCGTTTTCAATAGATTGATAACGTGTTCTTCTAATTCTTGTTTGTTGATCACGATTTTCATTCCCTGACCACCCAAAACATATGAAGGACGAATCAATAAAGGAAAATCCAAAGTATCCGCCAAAGCAGAAGCTTCATCAGCTGTTTCGGCAATTCCAAATTGGGGAAAAGGAATTTTTAATTCCGATAAAAGTTCGGAAAAACGTCCTCTATCTTCGGCTAAATCCAAAGCGTCGAAACTGGTTCCAATAATTTTTATTCCGTATTTGGCCAACTTTTCAGCAATTTTCAAAGCCGTTTGTCCACCCAATTGCACGATGACACCTTCTGGTTTTTCGTGTTGGATAATATCGTAAATATGTTCCCAAAATACAGGCTCAAAATACAATTTATCAGCAGTATCAAAATCAGTCGAAACCGTTTCAGGATTACAGTTAATCATTATGGTTTCGTAACCACATTCTTTGGCTGCCAAAACACCGTGAACACAAGAATAATCAAATTCAATACCTTGTCCAATTCGGTTTGGTCCTGAACCCAAAACAATTATTTTCTTTTTATCGGTTACGATACTTTCGTTGTGAACGTATCGCTCGCCGTTTGCTTTTTCGATTTCGGCCTCAAAAGTCGAGTAATAATAAGGAGTTAAAGCTTTGAATTCTGCTGCACAAGTATCAACTAATTTAAACACACGATTGATGTTCATTGACATTCGCAAAGCATGAATCTGACTTTCCAGACAACCCAACATATGTGCAATCTGTCTGTCGGCAAAACCTTTTTGTTTGGCTTCGAGAAGCAATTCTCTAGGCAAAGTTTCCAATTTGAAGTTGGATATTTCTCTTTCCAAAGTATACAATTCCTCGTATTGTTTCAAGAACCACATATCGATTTTGGTGATTTCGTGAATTCTCGAAAGTGGAATTCCCAAAGCAATCGCATCATAAATTACGAAAACGCGGTCCCAACTGGCAAAAGTGAGTTTCTCGATAATTTGCTCGTAGTTTTTATATCCTTTCCCGTCAGCTCCCAGCCCATTTCTCTTGATTTCCAAAGATTGCGTGGCTTTATGCAAGGCTTCTTGGAACGAGCGTCCAATTCCCATTACTTCACCCACCGATTTCATTTGAAGTCCTAAAGTTCTGTCGGCACCTTCGAACTTATCGAAGTTCCAACGCGGTATTTTCACAATCACATAATCCAAAGTTGGTTCGAACAGCGCCGAAGTCGATTTGGTGATTTGGTTTTGTAATTCATCCAAATTATAACCCAAAGCCAGTTTTGACGCAACTTTCGCAATAGGATAACCTGTCGCTTTTGATGCCAAAGCCGAAGAACGAGACACACGAGGATTGATTTCAATCGCTACAATGTCTTCTTTATCGTCAGGCGAAACGGCAAACTGCACGTTACAGCCTCCGGCAAAGTTTCCGATGCTTCTCATCATCAGGATAGCGTAATCACGCATTTTTTGGAAAGTCGTGTCGGACAAAGTCATCGCTGGCGCCACTGTGATGGAATCTCCGGTATGAATTCCCATTGGATCCATATTTTCGATAGAACAAATAATCACGACGTTATCGTTTTTATCTCTCAACAATTCCAATTCGTATTCTTTCCAACCCATTAAAGCCTTATCAATCAAGACTTCGTGAATAGGAGAAGCTTCTAACCCACGAGTCAAAAGTTCGTTGAAATCTTCTTTTTTATATACAATAGCTGCTCCGGTTCCTCCCAAAGTAAAAGAAGGACGGATAACCAACGGGAAACCAAATTCCTGTGCAATTTCTTTACCACGAAGGTAAGAAGTACAGATTTCTGCCGGTGCAGAAGGCACTCCGATCTTCTTTAACAATTGCTTAAATTGCTCTCTGTCTTCGGTAATGTTGATGGCATTAACATCGACACCGATAAGTTTCACACCAAAATCTTTCCAAATTCCTTTTTCGTCTGCTTCCAAACATAAATTTAAAGCAGTTTGCCCTCCCATTGTTGGCAAAACAGCATCAATTTGTGGATGTTCTTTTAAGATTTGAATAATTGATTTTGTCGTCAAAGGCAACAAATAGATATGATCGGCCATCGATGGGTCGGTCATAATCGTTGCAGGATTCGAGTTAATTAAGATTACTTCAATTCCTTCTTCGCGGATAGAACGCGCCGATTGGGAGCCAGCATAATCAAATTCGCAAGCTTGACCGATAACGATTGGACCTGAACCTATTATTAAAACCGATTTTATGGAGTTGTCTTTTGGCATTGTGTAGTAGTTTGTAGTTTATTATTTGTTCAAAGTTCCTGAATTTTAGTTATTTCTGTAACATTAAATCCTGAACCTGAAACTTTTTTAACGATAAGGTATAAAAAAAGGCGATACTAAAAAAAGTAACGCCTTATTGATGTTTATAGAAACATTATTTTTTATGTCTTGGTTCGCAAGAAACTGTCAATTTGTGTCTTCCTTTTGCTCTACGACGAGCTAGGACTTTTCTTCCATTTGCAGATTCCATTCTGTCCATAAATCCGTGCTTATTTCTTCTTTTTCTTTTCGATGGTTGAAACGTTCTTTTGCTCATTGCTTTGTATCTTTAAAAAATGTATTTACGATGTCTTTGTGGTTTGAATAATCGTTACTCTAAAACCGAGTGCAAATATACAAAGACTTTTATTTCTGGCAAGTGGTTTTATAATTTTTTTTTTAATTCCTTTTGCTATCTTTGCTATTAAAAATTTACACACTATGTTTCATAAAAATATTAAACTTATTATCGCTGGTCTTCTAGTAGTTGCAGCGGTTTGGCAATTTACGGAATCAAATATTGGCAACGGAATCTTCCTTATAGTATTGACTGCTTTTCCAATTTTTCTTTACTTTAAAAATGAATTTATATTGTTGGCGTTCTTAAAATTAAGGAAACAAGATTTCGAAGGAGCCAAAAAATGGTTGGCCTACATCAAAAATCCTGAAACTGCTTTAGTTAGAAAACAACAAGGTTATTTTAACTATTTACACGGAATTATGCTTTCGCAAACCAATTTGAACCAATCTGAAAAATATTTCAAGAAAGCAATCGAGTTGGGATTATCAATGGATATGGATTTGGCTGTTGCTAAATTGAATCTTGCCGGAATAGCAATGAGTCGAAGACGAAAACTGGAAGCAACAAACTTGCTCAATGAAGCCAAGAAACTGGACAAACAGAATATGCTGACCGATCAGATTAAAATGATGAAAGATCAAATGAAGAAAATATAATCTTCTCCCCGTTTCCCAGACTATTGGGAGACCGAAAAATAAATACCAACCTATGAAAATTCTCTTAACAGGTGCAACAGGTTATATCGGAAAGCGGCTATTGCCGCTTTTGGTTGCTCAAAACCACGATGTAATTTGCTGTGTAAGAGACAAAAATAGATTTTACTGTCCTGATGAATTTCAGAAAAACGTGACAGTCATTGAAGTCGATTTTCTGGAAATCGAAACATTAAGCAAGATTCCAACTGATATAGACGCAGCCTATTATTTGATTCATTCGATGTCGGGCTCTGACAATAATTATGATGAATTAGAAAAAATTTCAGCTGAAAATTTTGTGTATAGCATTGATAAAACTAATGCAAAACAAGTAATCTATTTGAGTGGAATCGTCAATGACAAATCACTTTCCAAACATTTGGCCTCCCGAAAAAAAGTGGAAGATGTTTTGAATGGCGGCAAATTCGCAATGACAACTTTGAGAGCAGGAATCATCGTAGGTTCCGGAAGCGCTTCTTTCGAAATAATTCGGGATTTGATTAACAAACTCCCGATTATGATTACTCCAAGATGGCTTAATACCAGATGCCAGCCCATCGCCATTCCGGATGTTTTGGAATTTTTATCAAAATCACTATTAAATCCGGTTACTTACGACAAAAGCTTCGATATTGGCGGCCCTGATATTCTGACTTATAAAGAAATGCTTTTAGGTTTTGCCAAAGCAAAAAAATTAAAAAGGTGGATTTTTACCATTCCAATAATGACGCCAAAATTATCATCCTACTGGCTGTATTTTGTAACTTCAACCTCTTATAAATTAGCATCGGCATTGGTCAGCAGTATGAAAGTGGAAGTAGTCTGCAGGGACAACAAAATTAATGATTTGTTGGGAGTTAAACCGATGTCCTACGAACAAGCCTTATCGAGAGCTTTGATAAAAGTGGATGAAGATAAAGTGGCTTCCAGTTGGAAAGATTCTTTGGTAAGCGGAAGATTTAAGAGTAACATTTCCAAATTTTTGAAAGTGCCTAAGAAAGATTGCTTCATTGACAGACGAAAAAAATCAATACTAAACCGCGATTTTACCATCGACAGAATTTGGTCTATTGGCGGAGAAACCGGCTGGTATTATGGTGATTGGCTGTGGAATTTACGCGGCTTCATCGACCAATTATTTGGCGGTGTCGGTTCTAGAAGAGGAAGAACCAACAAACACGATATCCACGCAGGAGATGCTTTGGATTTTTGGCGGGTTTTGTATGCCAACAAACAAGAAGGGAAATTGGTTTTATATGCCGAAATGAAATTGCCTGGAGAAGCCTGGCTTGAATTCAAGATCATCAACAACACCTTATATCAATCTGCAACCTTTAGACCCAACGGCATTTGGGGACATTTATACTGGTATGCCGTTTGGCCTTTCCACGGATTTATTTTTCAAGGAATGTTGGACAGATTGATCAAATAGTTTACTTCAAAATCCCAGATTTGTACGTAGAAATCGCTCGGTCTCTGGCAAAAGCATGCTCGACCATTGGCTGACCATAACCTAAATCAAATTCCTTGATCCATTTTCGGATGTAAATTCCTTTTTCATCGAATTTTTTGAGCTGGATTTCGGGATTAAAAACCCGGAAATAAGGCGCTGCGTCGCAACCTGTTCCCGCAGCCCATTGCCAGTTTCCAACATTGGACGACAATTCAAAATCCAACAATTTTTGGGCAAAATAAGCTTCACCCCATTGCCAATTAATCAATAAATGTTTGCAGAGAAAGCTCGCCACAACCATTCGAACCCGATTGTGCATATAACCGGTTTCGTTTAATTCCCGCATTCCGGCATCAACCATTGGATAACCAGTAGTTCCGGAGCACCAGCGCTTGAAATCTTCTTCGTCATTTCTCCATTGAATGCCGTCATAAGCCGATTTGAAATTGTTCGTAACCACTTTTGGAAAACTGAACAAAATTTGCATAAAAAATTCTCTCCAAATCAATTCGCTCAAAAACACTTGGTTTTTATGGGCAGCCCAATTCACTAATTTCCGGATACTGACCGTTCCAAAACGCAAATGTGGTGAAAGGTGTGTCGTGCTGTCTAAAGCGGGAAAATTTCGGGTTTCTTCGTAATTAGAAACATTTTTTAAATTATGCGGAATCACTTTGATGAGACTTTCCTCGAATCCTATTTGTTCCAAAGTTGGAAAAGTAAAAATGCTTTTATGGAAATTAGAAAATTTATCCGTGGCATCATATTCCTGAACCGGAGCCATTGTTTTGTATTTCTCCAGCCATTTATTTTTGAACGGAGTGTAAACGGTATAAGGCAAACCATCTGCTTTCGTGATTTCTTTTTCTTCGAAAATTACTTGATCTTTGAATAAAAAGGATTTAGTTTTATTGGCTTCCAATACTTCGCAAATAGCCAAATCTCTTTTTATAGCGTAAGGCTCGTAATCTTTATTGAGGAAAACTTCTTTGACATCAAATTCTTGAAGAAGTGCTTGCCAAACTTCTTGAGTTTTTCCCTTTTTTACCAAAAGAGAGCTGCCCGTTTCCTGCAGTTTTTGATTTATTTTTGAAAGCGATTCGTGAATAAAACCAACTCTTGCGTCATTTTTTGGCAAACTATCCAGTATATCTTCATCGAAAATAAACAAAGGGATCACCGGATATTTAGAATCTAAAGCGTGAAACAAACCCACGTTGTCTTCTAATCTTAAATCTCTTCTATACCAAAAAAGAGCTATTTCTTGTTTGTTCATTATTTGGAATTAAACATTTCATCCACTTTTACGCATCGGTAATCGAAGATTTCTTTCAACTTATTTTTTACCACAAGCGTGTTCATTATTCTGCCAAGAAAACCCAAAGGCAAAGCATAATGTACTAAATCCGTCATTTTTGTTCCGCTTTCAGTAGCTTCGAAAAAATGTTTGTGGTGCCATAAAGCATAAGGTCCGAATCGTTGTTCATCAACAAAATAACTGTTTTCTTTCACGTAAGTGATCACCGTCATCCAACTCAATTTCAAACCTAAAAGCGGCGACACTTTGTATTGAATAATTTGTCCGGCATACATTGGTTTATTATCGAAATCCGTGATTTGGAATCCCATATCACTCGGCGTGATTTTCTGCAAGTTTCTTGGGCTTGAAAAAAATGCCCAACATTCCTCGACAGTTGCATTTACGTGTTGAATCGTTTCTTTTTTATATACTTTCATATGGGGATAATATTTATTTTAGCGGAATATGTAATTCGCATACACCTTTATTGGTGTTCGAATCACATTTTCGTTGTGCTCATTTCATTTTACTTTTTTTCTATTTTTTTTATCAAAACCAAACTCATCAACAACATCGAAAAGGCATAACCAATATCCTCAATTGGTATCGTTCCCAATCGGATTCCCAAATTTTCAGCATCGTTATATGATACCACAGGCTCATCAATAAAACTACCGGTCAGAATACCGTTGACAATTGAAAATGGAATTAATACAATCAAAAAGGTAATGAAAAACGTGTTTAAAATACCAGGAACTCTGAAAACCGTATAAGTCAATACCAATACTAAAACACTATAATTAATTACCGTGTACCATTTATCATAATGAAACAGAATTGTCGGCAAAAGGATTACCATTAAAATCCAGTAAATAATTCGAGCTGTCTTATCCGATAAAGAAACCTTCGGTAAAAAATAGTGAAAAGCAAAATGAATAAAAATACTGGCATACGGAATACAGATAAAAAACAACCATTCTTCAATAGGTAAGTCAAAAAATTCAATACCAGAATGGTAGCGAGGATTGAAACTCCAAACACCCATTTTGGTAAAAATGATATCCCAAACAATAAAGAAAATTGCCGTCAGAATTATGGCCGAAAAAACAGCTTTCCACCTTTTTATATACTTCATCCTATTTTCAAAACTATACAGAAATGGTATAATTAAGGAAGCAATATTTAAAATCAGGTATAAGGACATATTAAAATCTGAAATATTTGAAAGGCACAAATAGCATTCCAAAACATTCTCCATGTTCTTTGCCCATATGTTTATGATGTACTTTATGTCCTTTTCTCAAACCTAATAAGTATTTGTTTTTGGTGTTTTTGAACAATTTGAATCGTTGGTGTATCATCACGTCATGAACTAAGAAATAACTTAAACCATAAGCAAAAATCCCCAATCCAATAAAAAACCGGTAATCAAAGCCAGCCTCAGCTCCAAAATAGAAAAGCAAGATACTTGGCACTGCAAAAATCACGAAAAAAATATCATTTCGTTCAAATACGTGTGCGTACTTAGGTTGATGATGATCTTCGTGTAAATACCACAAGAATCCGTGCATCACAAATTTATGTGTACACCAAGTAACGCATTCCATAATAAGATAAGTACCCAGAAAAATTAAAAAAGATATCATTTTTAAAATATTTTATTGTTTATAAAAAGGTGCAAAAGTTAAACTAATTTCAATTTATAAGTGACGAAAGAATTTGCAAATAAAATCCCTTTAGTATAATTAGAAATTCTGATTCTTGAATTTCCAATTTCAAAATAAGGAGTTTTTTCGAGCTTTTTTAACAACTTGATGTAATATACATAAGCGGTGTATACCCCAAACTTGGCTTCTATTGGCAGTTTTTTTATTCCTTGGAGTGCCACCCTGAAATCTTCTTCGATTTCTTTGATAATCATATTTTTAGAGTTTTCATCGAAAGATTTTAAATCGACTCCCGGAAAATAATTTCTGTTCAGAACCAAATTATCATCTTTCAAATCTCTTAAAAAGTTGACTTTCTGAAAGGCTGAGCCTAAACGCATCGCTTCTTCTTTCAATTCTTCATAAATGGCATTGTCCCCGTTAACAAAAACTTTCAGACACATCAAACCAACCACATCGGCAGAACCATAAATATACTCATCATATTCTTCCTTACTATGATAATCAGATTTTATTAGGTCCATTTTCATGCTCTTCAAAAATGATTGAATCATATCATCCGAAATATTATATTTTTTGACTGTTTGTTGGAAAGAATTCAAAATCGGATTCAAACTAATACCTAATTTCTGCGCTCTGTAATATTCTTTTTCAAAATCATCGATAAGAGCCTGTTTGTCAAAGTCATGAAATGAATCCACAATTTCATCGGCAAAACGAACAAAACCATAAATACTGTAGATAGCATCTCTAATACTAGGCGCAAGCATATATACTGCCATTGAGAAAGACGTGCTGTAGCTCTTCGTTACTAAAACACTGCACTTAAAAGAAACATCATCAAATAATTTTTTCATGTGTAAATATAAATTGTTTTTATTGCCGATACCTGTCTGCCGATTGGTATCTGTAATTACTTTGCCTGTCCCCTGTTGTTGTTACGCACGTTATAAGTGGTAACTTGAGCAATAATCGGTTGCGATGATTTCATTTAGACAAAATTTGTTATCCAATTGTTGAATAGACCTCGAAAAACTTGAAAGAATATCAAATTTAATTTTGTCTTATAATCGAACACAAAAGTAAAGTTATTAAAACGGTCTTATTTATTTTATTTTTTTTTATTAAATTTTTCTCTAATCAAATCTGAAACTATTTTTCCCGAAATTATAGACGGAGGGACTCCCGGCCCTGGAACAGTTAATTGTCCTGTGAAAAATAAATTTTCCACTTTTTTGCTAATTATTTTTGGTCTCAAAAAAGCAGTTTGCGTTAGAATATTTGCTAAACCATAAGCATTCCCCTTGTATGAATTGTAATCTTTTACAAAATCTTTTACACAAAAACTTTCTTTAAAGATAATAGAATTTACAACCTTTTGGTCTGTAAGAGTTTCAAATCTTTCCATAATATTATTGAAATATTTCTCTCTTATCTCGGGTGTGTCCTCAATTCCTGGTGCAATTGGAATTAAAAAAATACCAGCTTCTTTCCCTTCTGGAGCAACAGTTTCATCTGTTTTACTTGGAAAACTAGCATAAAACAATGGTTTTTCAGGCCATTTTGGGTCATCATAAATAGCTTTTGCGTGAACATCGAACTCCGTATCAAAAAACAAAGTATGATGTGAAACATTTTTTATTTTTTTATCAAAAGCAACATAAAACAATAGTGAAGATGGCGCAAATATTTTTGAATTCCAATATTTTTCTGAATATCCTCTGTATTTTTCATCTAGTAAACTTTCAGTATGGTGATAATCAGCTCCACTTAAAACCACATCAGAATAAATAGTGTCTCCATTTGAAACAACACTTTTTACAACATTATTATCGACATTTATCTTCTCTACATTCTGGTTTGTTTTGATTTCAACACCCAATTCTATTGCTAAAAGATTCATCGCTTTGACCACTTCGTACATTCCTCCTTTGGGATGCCAAGTGCCTAAACCAAAATCTGCATAATTCATGAAACTATAAAAAGCAGGTGTGTTTGAAGGTTTTGCTCCTAGAAACAAAACTGGAAATTCCATTATTTGTTGTAAACGACTATCCTTTATATTTTTTCGCACAGACTTTCTTATGGTCGTAAAAAACTGATTGGCTTTTTTTATTGTAACTGGAGTAATCAATTCAGTGATAGAAATACCGGGCCTGTACACTAAATCCTTGATGGCTACATCATAATTGTGCTTCGCATTTTGGAGAAATTCATCTAAATGTTTAGCACTCCCTTTTTCCTGATTTTCAAAGATTTCTAGTATAGCTGGTAAATTGTCGGGGATTTGAATGGCATCTAGCTCATCAAAATACACAACATAAGCGGGATTTAGTTTGTCAAGGTGATAGTAATCCGCTGGTTTCTTGCCAAAATCCGCAAAAAATTTCTCAAAAACATCAGGCATCCAATACCAGGTAGGTCCTATATCGAAAGTAAACCCATCTTTTATAAATTGTCTAGCTCTACCGCCAATTGTACTGTTTTTTTCGAGAATTGTAACTTTATAACCCTCTTTGGCCAAATAGCAGGAAGCGGCCAGAGAAGAAAAACCAGAGCCAATAATTGTAATTGTATTTTTCATTTGTTTAGCAAATGTATTTAGAAATTAAACGAAAATAATGCTGTTAACAATAAATTATAAGTCTTTAACCGCATCAGAAATAGAATGATAAATTGAAATTTTATCAGAAATGGCATTAGTGTCAATAAATTCTACCATCCTACCAAGCAACCAAACCTGCGAGTTTGAATTAATTATCTTGGTGGTAAGTTCATTCATATAATCATTTACTGCGTCTTTAGTTGGCTCAACCGTTAAATAAGAAACATAGACAATATTATCGAAATATTTTTTCATATCCATCAAACTGTCGACAGGCACACTTTCGCCCAAATAAATTGTTTTGTAACCATTGAGTAAAATCTCATAATTCAAATACATTAATCCAAGTTCGTGAATTTCATTTTCAGGAAGATAAAGTACAAAAACTTTATCCGTTCTTGTTGGTTCAAGAATTTGGAGTTTTTCAATATTTAAAAAGAGTTTTTGCTTTATCAAAAAAGTGATAAAGTGCTCTTGTGCAGGAGAAACTGTTCCGGCTTGCCATAACAAACCAATTTCCTGCATCAGGGGAATTACTACTTCATAAAAAACATCACGAAAACTTTTTTCAGAAAGCAAGCTATTGTAGGTATTTAAAAATAAAGCTTGATCGAAATTAATCATAGCCATCTTAAATGCATTTATAGCGTGGTTTTTTGTGCTTTTTTCAGATATAATTTCTCTAACAAGAAGTTCTATTTTTTCTGCAGAATGCTCTGCAATTCTTGATATTTTGTATCCATAATCGTTCAACAAAACAACATTTAGCAATTTTTGTAAACTCTGCAAATCATAGTTCCGGATATTGGTATCAGAACGCATTGGTTGCAGAACATTATACCTTTTTTCCCAAATTCTGATTGTATGAGCTTTAATTCCTGATAAGTTTTCAAGATCTTTTATACTAAAAACAGTCTTTACGTTGTACGCGTTGTTTAACATTTTATTTTATTTATTAAACAAAAGTATAAAAATATATTGGTCCCTGCAAAAAAAACAAAAATTTATATCGAAAATAAATAGAATTACTTACAAAAATAGGAGTTAGATTATATAAATTACAACGATATTTTACCTTTTATAATTGATTTAAATAAATAAAAAATGACAAATACAGATGGTATTGGATTTATCGGAGTAACCATTTTATTGATTGCATATTTCCTTAATTTAACGGACAAAATTGGGAAAAATAGTTTGCTCTATTTGCAAATGAATTTCTTTGGAGCAGGATTAGCCTGCCTCGCCTCAGTGCTAATGAAATATATTCCCTTTATAATTTTGGAGGGTTGTTGGACTATAGTTTCTGCTTTTGGACTATTTAAAACTCTCACACAAAATAAAACCAAGTAACTCATTGAGATAAAACTTAATTCTTCTTTAAGCCATTTATAATAGCCTACCTTACCAAAAAAAATGGCGATGGAACAAAAAGTTCGGTTGGTTGAAGAATTATTTGAACGGCTTGAAAAAGAAATCTCGGTCTTCAAATCAGAAACTAGTTTGCATTGTCTAACTGGATGTGGCAAATGCTGTTCCAAACCAGATATTGATGCATCTCCTTTAGAATTTATACCTTGGGCATTGCATTTATTTTTAAATGGTCAGGCCGAAGAAGTTTTATTAGAATTAGACAACTCCTCCATTTCAACTTGCCATATTTACCGACCATTGGCACTCATTGAAGAATATAACGGAAGCTGCAGCAATTATCGCTATCGCGGATTAATATGCCGCCTTTTTGGCTATGCCGCAAATAGAGACAAATACGGCGAATTGAGATTAGCCACCTGCAAAATCATTAAAGACGACCAAAGAGAAAACTACAACAACACCGAAGAAGCCATCAGCAAGGGGCTTTACGTACCGATTTTTACCGACTATTATATGCAATTGGCGCAGATAGATTACAAATTAGCAACAATTATACTTCCCATAAATGAAGCTTTGAAAATGGCAATAGAAGAAGTGTTACAATATTATGCTTACAGACCTTTTCCGGGTGGATTGGAAAACATTGCTTAATTTTATTTTAATTTTACTTTTGTAGAGTTTTTAGCTTCAGACAAAGCAATATGACTTTGTACATTGCCAAGATTTGATAACAATGAAAGTTTTGTCAAAATAAAAGTTTCGTAACTTTCAATATCTTCTACTAATACTTTTATTAAAAAATCGAAATTTCCGGTAATTCGATAACATTCTATGACTTCTGGAAATTCCTTTACTTCTTTAACAAATTTTTCCAAATAACTTCTGGTATGTTCTTTCAAAGTTAGATTGATAAATATTACTTGTTTCAAACCAAGCTTACGTTCATTTAGTAAGGCAACATATTTCTTGATATAACCGTTTTTTTCTAATTTTTTTATTCTTTCAAAAACTGGTGTTGCTGAAAGCTTCAAAATTTCTGACATTCTTTTTATAGTGATGCGGCTATCTTCTTGCAACAAATCAAGAATTTGAAGATCAATAGGGTCTAATTTTGTATTCATTTTGAGAAAAAATATTTGTTTTCTGCAAATTTATAAAAGTATTTTAGAATAATATTCTATTATATAGTAATTATAAAGATTAAAATACTGTATATGAAGAATATTTATAGCATTATGTTCAAGATTTGATATTTCGATATATGTTTGTTTGTTACTAAAAACAAAAAAGAATGTCCAAATTAATTGAAATTTTTGAACACAGTTTACCAGAGATTGTCTTTGAATGGAATGACAAAGAGACTGAAGCTAAAGGCTGGGTGGTTATCAATTCGTTGAGAGGCGGCGCTGCTGGGGGTGGCACCAGAATGCGAAAAGGATTAAATCGAGACGAAGTGGTTTCCTTAGCGAAAACTATGGAGATAAAATTTACGGTTTCTGGTCCTCAAATCGGAGGAGCAAAATCGGGTATTAATTTTGATCCGCAAGACCCAAGAAAGTCTGGCGTTTTAAAAAGATGGTTTAAAGCTGTTTTGCCGTTGCTAAAAAATTATTATGGAACTGGCGGTGATTTGAATGTAGATGAATTACACGAAGTTATTCCTATAACAAAAAGTTTTGGATTGGCACATCCCCAAGAAGGTGTTGTAAATGGTTTTTTCAATATTGAAAGAGGACAAAATCAAAAGAAAATAGAACGATTGCAATACGGAGTTTCCAAAATTGTTACTGACAAAAAATATACCCCGTCTGGAATTGCCACTTACAAAGTTGCAGATTTAATTACTGGATATGGTGTTGTTGAGGCGATTAAGCATTTTTATGCTATTTGGGGCGGCAATATTGAAGGAAAAAGAGCTGTAATACAAGGCTGGGGAAATGTAGGTGCCGCTGCAGGTTTTTATCTGGCAAAATATGGTGTAAAAATTGTTGGAATTATCAATCACAATGGAGGATTTATTAATACAATAGGATTTAATTTGGATGAAATACAACATTTGTTATCAAAAAAAGCTAATTTAGAATCGGAATTGTCATTTCTTTCCTTTGACGAAGTGATGCAAAAAAGCTGGTCTATTGGCGCTGAAATTTTCATACCTGCAGCTGGATCAAGAATGGTCGAAAAATCACAAATGGATACTTTGATTCAAAACGGATTAGAAGTGGTTAGTTGCGGAGCCAATGTGCCTTTTAATGACAAAGAAATTTTTATGGGACCTATTCTATCCGAAATAGATAGCAAAATAGCTGTTCTTCCTGATTTTATAGCCAATTGTGGAATGGCTCGAGTTTTTGCCTATTTGATGGAAAATGAAGGCGAAATAACAGATGAATTACTATTTGAAGATACTTCTGATATCATTAAAAACGCGCTTCTAAAAACTTTTGAATTATGTCCAAATGGTCTTAATCTAACTGAAAATTCTCTAAATTTGGCTATACAAAAATTGCAAAAATAAGGACGAAAAGTTAAATACGAATTTTAATTCTAATAAAAAAATTATGCCATTTTATCACAAACTAGGGAATGTCCCTGTAAAAAAACATACTATTTTTAAAAGTGAAAAAGGTGATTTCTATTATGAAGAACTTTTTGGCACGGTTGGCTTTGACGGAATGTCATCCTTATTATATCATACGCAACGACCAACTCAGGTAAAGGAGATAGTAAAATCTTATGACGTTTCTCCAATAATTGCAGTGGAGAAAAATATGAAATCTTTAAGCCTCAAGGGATTTAATATTCCACCTGTTGATGACTTTTTAGAAAGCAGAAAAATTATCTTAGCCAATAGCGATTGCTACATTGTCTTAGCAGCTCCAAAAAAATCTTTGAGGGATTATTTTTATAAAAATACCGATTCAGACGAAGTTATTTTTATTCATCACGGCAGTGGTAAATTAAGAACTCAATTGGGAAATATAGATTTTAAATATGGAGATTATCTCGTCATTCCACGAGGAATTATTTATCAGATAGATTTTGACAAAGAGGACAATAGACTCTTTATTGTGGAATCTAAAAGCCCAGTATATACCCCAAAAAGATACCGCAACTGGTTTGGACAGCTTCTAGAACACGCACCCTACTGCGAGCGCGATATGCACGCACCATCCGAACTGGAAACTTATAATGAAAAAGGCGATTTTACAATCAAAGTGAAAAAACAAGATACTATTCACGAATATATTTATGCAGCACATCCTTTTAGTGTGGTTGGCTGGGATGGTTATAATTTTCCTTATAAATTCTCAATTCATGATTTTGAACCAATAACAGGAAGGATTCATCAACCACCTCCTGTACATCAAACTTTTGAAACAAATGCTTTTGTAATTTGTTCTTTTGTGCCAAGGCTGTACGATTATCATCCAAATGCTATTCCAGCGCCCTACCATCATAGCAATATAGATTCAGATGAACTTTTGTATTATGTCGATGGTGATTTTATGAGTAGAAATAATGTAGATAAAGGCCAAATAACGTTGCATCCTGCCGGAATACCTCACGGACCACACCCAGGAACTATGGAAAAAAGTATTGGCAAAAAGGAAACACTGGAATTAGCCGTAATGGTAGATACGTTTAAACCATTGATGGTTACAGAAGAAGCAATGAAAATTGCCGATGAAACTTATTACCAATCTTGGCTTGATACGAATAATTAAAGAATTAAAACTAAGGCTATGGGAGATATTAAAAATTTAAAAGATTTACAAAACACAGAGTACGGACTCAAAAAACTATTTTCAGACGCTGAAGACTTTCTTCCTTTATTAGGTACGGATTATGTGGAGTTATATGTAGGCAACGCAAAGCAAAGCGCTCACTTTTACAAAACTGCTTTTGGATTTCAATCCCACGCCTATGCCGGCTTAGAGACAGGACTTAAAGACCGTGTTTCTTATGTATTGAAACAAGATAAAATAATACTTGTTTTAACAACGCCATTAGGAAAAGATGGGATCATTAATGAGCATATCAATACGCATGGCGACGGTGTGAAAGTCATAGCATTATGGGTTGATGATGCCACAAAAGCTTTTGAAGAAACCACCAAAAGAGGAGCAAAACCATTTATGGAGCCTACAAAAGAAGCTGATGGAAATGGATATGTAATTCGATCAGGAATTTACACTTATGGAGAAACGGTACATATTTTTGTAGAACGAAAAAATTACAATGGACTGTTCTTACCCGGTTATAAAAAATGGGAATCTCATTACAATCCGAAACCAATCGGGCTAAAATTTATAGACCACATGGTTGGGAATGTTGGCTGGGGCGAAATGAATACTTGGTGTAAATTTTATGCAGAGACCATGGGATTTGCCCAAATTATTTCTTTTACAGACGACGACATTTCTACGGAATATACCGCCTTGATGAGCAAGGTCATGAGTAATGGAAATGGTAGAATTAAGTTCCCTATAAATGAACCGGCCAAAGGCAAAAAAAAATCGCAGATTGAAGAATATCTAGATTTTTACGGAGGTGCAGGAGTTCAACACATAGCCGTAGCCACTGATAATATTGTGGAAACCGTTGCTGCAATGAGAGATCGAGGAGTCGAATTTTTATATGTTCCAGACGAATACTATGATGATTTACTCGAACGCGTTGGAGCCATTGATGAAAATGTTGAAACATTAAAAGAACACGGAATATTGATTGATCGTGATGAGGAAGGATATTTATTGCAATTATTTACTAAACCAATAGTCGATCGCCCCACGATGTTTTTTGAAGTTATACAAAGAAAAGGCGCACAATCATTTGGCGTAGGAAATTTCAAATCATTATTTGAAGCAATTGAAAGAGAACAACAAAATAGAGGTACATTATAATTCTCATAAAGGCAAAAATGGAAACAAGTGAAAGTCAAGAATTAAATTGGAATACGGTAACAAAAAGGTTGCCTAAGCACTTACACAAGTTTATTGTAAAACAACCTTACGAGCAGTATACCGCCCAGAACCAAGCCGTTTGGCGTTATGTGATGCGCTTAAATACCAACTATTTACCAACAGTGGCACATAGTTATTATCTCGAAGGAATTGCCAAAACAGGTATTTTTATCGACAAAATTCCAGAAATGGAAGGAATGAATAGAATCCTCAAAGACATTGGTTGGGCAGCAGTTTCAGTAGATGGTTTTATACCTCCAAATGCTTTTATGGAGTTTCAAGCCTATAATGTTTTGGTAATCGCATCCGACATCCGCACCATAGATCACATTACTTACACACCAGCTCCAGATATTATTCACGAATCGGCGGGCCACGCTCCTATTATTGCAAATCCAGAATATGCAGAATATTTAAGACGATTTGGAGAAATTGGCAGCAAAGCAATCTCTTCTTCCAAAGATTATGAAATATACGAAGCCGTTAGAAAAGTATCCATTTTAAAAGAGGATCCAAATACCGAAAAAATTGAAATAGAGAAAGCCCTAAAAGTTTTGAATGACATCCAAAACAATATGGGAGAATTATCAGAAATGGCCCAAATCAGAAATCTGCATTGGTGGACGGTTGAATATGGACTAATTGGAGAAATAACTAATCCGAAAATTTATGGGGCAGGATTATTATCTTCCATTGGCGAAAGTGAATTATGCTTGAAAGATGCTGTAAAAAAAATACCTTTTACCATAGATGCCGCAACTGTAAATTTTGATATTACGCGGCAGCAACCGCAACTTTTTGTTACACCAGATTTTGCTTATTTAAGTTATGTTTTAGAAAAATTTGCCAATAAAATGGCATTGAGAACAGGAGGTCTTTCTGGAGTTGAAAAACTGATACAATCAAAAAATATAGGCACGATTGAGCTGAGTACTGGAATTCAAATTTCAGGACTATTTTCAAATGTCATCCGTAATGAAGGTAAAGCTATTTATCTTCAAACTGTCGGAGAAAGCGCATTAGCTTCAAGAGACAAAGAATTGATAGGACACAGAACAAATTATCATGCCGCAGGATTTGGAAGTCCCATTGGAAAATTAGAAGGAATTAATTTGGCAATTGAAGACATGTCGCCCCGTGATTTGGAAATTTATGGGATTTATGAAGGAAAACGAACCAGCCTTTTGTTTGAAGGCGGAGTAAAAGTTGAAGGCCATATTATTACTGGCAAACGAGACTTGAGAGGCAAAATAATGCTGATATCTTTCCAGGATTGTACTGTAACATATAACGAAGAAATTCTGTTTAAACCAGAATGGGGCATTTACGATATGGCCATTGGAAAAGAAATTATTTCAGCTT
The DNA here is from genome assembly GCA_945860385.1 of Flavobacterium psychrophilum. Classification (GTDB taxonomy): domain Bacteria; phylum Bacteroidota; class Bacteroidia; order Flavobacteriales; family Flavobacteriaceae; genus Flavobacterium; species Flavobacterium psychrophilum_K. Next base: position 86,304 of record CAMAQD010000014.1, on the reverse strand, counting down.
ATGCAGGTCCTGCCGATGTGCAATCGTTCAAAGATCTATACCAAGTTTCCACAATTAAAACCCATAAAATTAAATATTCAGAAGCAGAGTTAAACTTGCATAAACACTATCAGGAAGTGAGAAACATGCGAGAAAATAAGAAAGTAGATTTTGAATTACTATCCATAATAATTGAGGATTTAAAAAGCACTTACACCAAAGATTGGCTTGTACCGCTAGAGATTTACGAATTAATTTATAATCTTAATTCTCCGCTAAAAAAAATAATTTACGACCATTTAATAAACTTAAAATCAGACAAAAATTTTTCTAAATTAATTTCTGATGGAATGCGTTTAGTTACTAGTCAAGATTAAATAATAAGATTTGAGTCAGAAAAAGATAGACAGCAACAATCAATTTTGATTCATTTTGAAACAAAATAAAACACACATGAAAACTTGGGTTACAATACCAGATCAATCCGATTTTACGATTTATAATATTCCTTTTGGAATTTATTCAACTCATTCGATAAAACCGAGGGTTTGCATAGCGATTGGCAATCAAATAGTAGATTTGGTTGTTGCCAGAAAACTAGGCATATTCAAAGGATTAAAGATTAAAAAGAGCCATTTAAAAAACAAATTTTTAAATGATTTTATTGCTTTAGGTAAAAACAAAACGACAAAGGTTCGAGAAATTATTCAAAAGGAATTATGCGACGAAAATTCTGTTTTTAGAAATAGCAAAAACCTGTTTTTATTGCAGAGCGATGTTCAAATGCATTTGCCGGTTTCTATTGGAGATTATACTGATTTCTATTCCAGTAAAGAGCATGCAACCAATGTAGGTATGATGTTTCGTGATCCGGATAACGCACTTTTACCCAATTGGAAGCATTTGCCTGTAGGATATCACGGGAGATCCTCATCAATTATAGTAAGTGGCGAAAATATCCACAGACCTATGGGGCAAGTTCTGCCTCCTAATTCAGATTCGCCGGTATTTAAAGCGTCGTCTCGAGTAGACTTTGAACTAGAAATGGGGTTTATTATTGGCAAGAATACGAATTTGGGAGAAAAAATTAATACAGCTGACGCTGAGCATTATATTTTTGGAAAAGTACTTTTCAACGATTGGTCTGCAAGAGACATTCAAAAATGGGAATACGTTCCGCTAGGGCCGTTTTTGGCAAAAAACTTCGGCTCATCTATGTCACCTTGGGTGGTAACTTTAGAAGCTTTAGAACCTTTTACAGTAAAAGGGCCTGAACAAGAACCAAAGGTGTTGCCCTATTTGGAATATGATGGATTAAAAAACTACGACATCAATTTAGAAGTAGCGATTCAACCCGAAGACAGTAAAGAAACAATAGTCTCCCAGTCTAATTTCAAATATATGTATTGGAACATGTCACAGCAATTAGCACATCATACCAGCAATGGCTGCAATATAAAAATAGGCGACTTAATGGCATCGGGAACAATCAGTGGAAAAGAACCTAACAGCTATGGCTCAATGTTAGAGCTTTCGTGGGGAGGTCAAAAACCACTAATATTAAATGATGGTGAAAAAAGAACTTTTATTGAAGATTTCGACACCGTAATAATGAGAGGCTATTGCGAAAAGGATGGCATTAGAGTTGGTTTTGGTGAAGTCAAATCGCAGCTTTTACCAGCATTATAAATTAATTTCGAATGAAAGAAACAACCTCTACAATAGACCCAAATTCAATTTCTACAATAGAACTGCAGCAAATATTATTGACTGCTGTTGCTCCAAGACCTATTGCATTGGCAAGCACCATAGATAAAAATGGAAATGTAAATTTGAGTCCATTTAGTTTTTTTAATGTTTTTAGTGCAAACCCACCAATACTGATTTTTTCACCAGCCAGAAGAGTGAAAGACAACACAACAAAGCACACTTATGAAAACATAAAAGAAGTCAAAGAGGTAGTGATTAATATTGTTAATTTTCCAATGGTGGAACAAATGTCGCTTTCAAGTACGGAATATGGAAAAGAAGTTAATGAATTTATTAAATCAGGATTTACCCCCATTGCTTCTGATAAAATAACACCACCAAGAGTTGCCGAAGCCCCAATTTCGTTTGAATGTATTGTTGATAATGTTATCGAATTAGGTACCGCGGGAGGAGCGGGTAATTTAATTATTTCCAGAGTAGTAAACATTCATATTAGAGATGAATACAAAGGAAATGATGGAAACTTAGATCCTGAAAAACTAGATTTGGTAGCACGTATGGGAGGAAATTGGTATTCCAGAGCGGACAAAAATTCACTATTCGAAATTCCAAAACCCATATACAGCAAAGGTATTGGAGTGGATGCTTTGCCAATGCATGCAAAGAACAGTTTTATTTTAACGGGAAACGATTTGGGAAGATTAGGAAATAGCGCCGAGAAACCTTCACTTGAGTCAATTGAAAAATGCAAAAAAAATCAAGAAGTTTATGCTATTTTAAAAATATTTAATTTAGAAGAAAAATATAAACAACTTCATTTAATTGTAAAAAAGCATTTGGATAATGCTGATGTAGAGATGGCAATAATTACTTTGTTTTGCGCCTAATTTTCTGTTACAAATTATCTAAATATTTAGGTTATTTCGCTGCTTATTTATAAAATCAGTTCTTGAATTTAGTAGAGTAAAAAACCCTTTTATTGGTAGCTTAGATTAAACCTCTTGAAGAAATAACCAAAATAAATTAAAATTCTAAATGTGAAATTGGTAGTAATGTTGTGGCAATGATTTTATTTTCTAAATTGGTTGCTCCAAAACAGCTATTATGAAAAAATTGACCAAAGCAGACATCAGTCAGGAAGTATTTGATTTGTATGATGACTACGCTCACAATAAAATCGAAAGAAGACAGTTCATCGAAAAATTGTCGATTTTTGCTGTAGGAAGTCTAACATTACCCACGCTTCTTAGTTTTATGACACCAAATTATGTCGATTCGGTTATTATAAAATCGGATGACCCAAGGTTGAAATCAGAATTCATAATTTATAATTCTCCAAAAGGTGGAGGAAACATCAAAGGACTTTTGTCCCAACCTACAAAAACCAGAAAAAAACTTCCTGGAATCATTGTTGTACACGAAAACCGCGGACTCAATCCTTATATTGAAGATGTCGGAAGAAGGTTGGCTGTGGAAGGTTTTATCAGCTTAGCTCCAGATGCTTTGTCACCACTGGGAGGATATCCAGGAAATGATGATGTTGGAAGAGAACTACAAAAAAAACGTACACGTGAAGAAATGTTAGAAGATTTTATTGCTGCTTACGACTACTTAAAATCACACAAAGATTGTAATGGTTCTATTGGCGTGGTAGGATTTTGTTTTGGCGGTTGGATTGCCAATATGATGGCAGTAAAAATCCCAACTTTGGCTGCTGCAGTGCCTTATTATGGTGGACAACCCACTGCCGAAGATGCCGAAAAAATAACCACACCGCTTCTGTTGCAATTTGCTGGTTTAGACACCAGAGTAAATGAAGGATGGCCAGCTTTTGAAACCATTCTCAAAAAAAACATAGTGGAACACACTGCTTATTTCTATGAAGGAGTAAATCACGGTTTTCACAACAATACCACTCCACGATACGACGAAAAAGCTGCAACCCTATCTTGGACACGAACCATCGATTTTTTTAGAGAAAAACTGAAGAAAAAATAAGTATTAAAAATTCCATTTTATCAAAAAAAGATAATACTATAATTTCATTTTCAACTTTATTCATACTTACCTGAAAAATCTTTATTGTCTAATAAAACCTTTACGATTATAATTAGTGATAAGAAGGCTCAATATGAATCAAAACGTGTCCTAATTCAGGGATTTCTGCTCGCAAAGTATCTTTTAACAAATGCGATATGTCGTGACCTTCTTTTACCGTGATATTAGCGTTGACAATGGCGTGCAAATCAACGTGGTATTTCATTCCAGCTTTTCGGATAAAACATTTTTCGGTACTTTCAACTCCTTTTACTTCAATGGAAACTTTCCTGATTTCGATAATTAAATCGTCGTATAAATTTTCGTCCATTATTTCTCCTAATGCGGGTCTGAAAATTTTATAGCTATTGTAGAAAATAAATCCAGAGGCAAAAAGTGCCGCTAAATCATCGGCCGATTCGTAGCCTTTTCCAAAAAATAATGCAATAGATATTCCAATAAATGCAGCCACAGATGTTATAGCATCGCTTCTATGATGCCAAGCATCTGCCTTAAGCGAAGAACTATTGGCTTCTTTGCTTCGCCTCATTACTAAACGAAATGAATATTCCTTCCATAAAATTATAACTGCAAGAACAATTAACGTCCAAGACTCCGGCAATTTATGTGAAACCCCGATGTTAGTAATACTTTCGTGAGCAATAATGGTTGCCGAAGTAATCAAAAAACCAACCACCAAAAAAGTAATTAAGGGTTCAGCTCGACCGTGGCCATAAGGATGATTTTCGTCTGCAGGTTTGTTCGAATATTTGATTCCAAATAAAACTAAAAACGAAGAAAAAATATCTGTAGTTGACTCGATGGCATCTGCTGTCAAAGCATACGAATGTCCAAAAAAACCAGCCAAGCCTTTTATTAACGCCAATAATGCGTTGCTTACAATACTAAAATAAGTTGCCCTAACTGCAGTTTGTTCGTTTGTCATTTGGATAATTATAAAACCTCAAAGGATTTTAAACTCTTTGAGGTTTAGTGTTTTTATAGTGTATAGGATTATGCTCTTATGATTTTTGCCCCAATAGCCCTTAATCGTTCATCAATTCGTTCGTAACCTCTATCGATTTGTTCGATATTTTGAATTGTACTGGTTCCTTTGGCAGAAAGTGCAGCAATCAATAAGGAGATTCCTGCTCTAATATCTGGCGATGACATCGTTGTTGCTTTTAGTTGTGATTTGAAATCGTGACCAATTACCACAGCACGGTGTGGATCACACAAAATGATTTTGGCTCCCATATCAATTAATTTATCGACGAAAAACAAACGGCTTTCGAACATTTTTTGATGAATCAAAACGTCGCCTTTGCATTGGGTTGCCACAACAAGAACAATACTCAATAAATCAGGCGTAAAACCTGGCCAAGGAGCATCAGAAACAGTGAGAATTGAACCGTCAATATCCGTCTTTACTTGATAACCCTCTTTGTGTGCAGGAATGTAAATGTCATCACCTCTTTTTTCTAAAGTTATCCCCAATTTTCGGAAAACATTTGGGATCAACCCCAAGTTTTCCCAACTTACATCTTTAATGGTAATTTCGCTTCTGGTCATCGCTGCCAATCCAATCCAACTGCCAATTTCAATCATATCTGGAAGAATTCTATGCGTACATCCCGTAAGGCTTTCAACACCTTCGATACTCAATAAATTTGAACCCACTCCGGTGATTTTTGCTCCCATTGCATTCAACATTTTACACAATTGTTGCAAATAAGGCTCACAAGCTGCGTTATAAATGGTAGTGGTTCCTTTGGCCAAAACCGCTGCCATTACAATATTTGCTGTTCCGGTAACTGAAGCCTCGTCTAGTAACATATCTGCCCCGGTTAAACCGTCGGGAGCTTCTACTCCATAAAAATGATCTTCTCTATTGTACCTAAATTTAGCACCAAGATTAATAAACCCTTCAAAATGAGTATCCAATCTTCGTCTTCCAATTTTATCTCCACCCGGTTTTGGAATATATCCTTTTCCAAATCGTGCCAAAAGCGGTCCAACAATCATAATAGAACCTCGAAGTGCTCCGCCTTCTTTCTTAAAAGCTTCGGTTTCTAAATAGTTTACATTTACATCATCAGCTTGAAACGTATAAGAACCCGCTCCGTTTTTTTGAATTTTGACACCCAAATTTCCCAAAAGGGCAATCAATTTATTAATGTCGATAATATCCGGAATATTATTAATCGTTACCTTCTCGGTTGTTAATAATATGGCGCATAATATTTGTAATGCTTCGTTTTTTGCTCCTTGTGGTGTGATTTCTCCTTTTAGTGAAATTCCACCTTCAATTTTAAATATTCCCATATTTTTTTTGGTTAAATGGGTTATCAATAAGAAGTTATGGATTGCCTGCAACAAACTCATAACCTAAAATTATAACTGTTTTATAAAGGTTTTCTGTTTTGATTTTTATGAGTCGGATTTGTCTTTCCAGTCTTGATATTCTTGTTGCTTTGGATTTTGGGTTGTCCAGGAGGGGTGATTTTATTGGAAACTCTCTTGTTGGTTCGCAATAAATCAGTGGTGGTTAAAAGCTCTTCGGTGCTTTGTAGCATATTTAATTTTCCGCCCGACAATTCGTATAAATGTTCGAAAATAACATCGTCTTTCACGGTGTCTTTATTCCAACTCAAATAGGATTTTTTCATATGATTGGCAATCACTTTTACCAAAGCATTTTTCATTTCGCCATCCTCCCATTTGTTGGCAACATCAATCATATACTTAATGTTATTCCCATAATATCGGTATTTCGGAAAGTTTTGCGGATATTTTAAAACATCTGGTTTCAACTGTAATACTTCACGAGTTGGCACCGGATAAGGTGAATCTACATCCAATTTAAAATCGGACATTATAAAGATTTGATCCCATAATTTGTGCTGAAAATCTGGAACATCACGCAAATGAGGATTCAAACTTCCCATAACTTGTATGATGTATTTTGCGGCCTTGTTGCGCTCGTCCCTATCTTCAATACTAGTGGCCTGATCAATCAACTTTTGCAAGTGACGACCATATTCAGGAATAATTAGGTGAGTTCGCTCGGCGTTGTATTCCAAATGATGAACAACATCGTTTGCAACTTCTTTTATATATTTTGTGTTCATATTTATAGGGAAATAATACCTTTAATAGTAGATAATTCTATGTATTTATCAATTATTTCTTGAGAATTTTTCATCATAACATCGACAGAAATACTTGTAAATTTACCAGTTTTGGATTTTGTAGTTTTAATAACTGCTCCCATGCAATCGAATGCTTCTTCCACTTGAAGAATATTCTCTTTTTCAGAAGGCACAATAAATTTAAATAAATATATTGATGGCCAAGTTGAACTCAGATCCAACTCTACTTTTAACCGTTCATAAAACTCTCGGGTTTCTTTTTCTTTTTCTGTATCCATTCTAAAATTAAAATAAAAGCAAATATACGGTTTTGAAATTACATTTTAGAGTTTAGATTAGAGATTTTAGATTACACATTTTGAAAAATTATTATTTAAATTTAGAGTGTTCCATTTTCGAAAAGAAAGAACGCTATTGCTCGAAATAATGTTTCGGAATTACGATTACTTTAGGTAAATTTGCGCCTTATTTGAAAAACGTGAGCAAAGAAATTATAGTAATCATAGGCGGTCCGGGAACAGGAAAAAGTACTATCATCGATGGATTAGTAGAAAAAGGTTTTTGCTGTTATCCCGAAATTTCAAGACAAGTAACCTTAGAAGCAAAAAAAGAAGGAATCGAACAATTGTTTCTTGAAAACCCTTTGCTTTTCAGTGAATTATTATTAGAAGGAAGAAAAAACCAATATAAAAACGCTTTAATAGAAACCCAAAACATTGTTTTTATCGACCGTGGAATTCCAGATGTTTTGGCTTATATGCACTACATAGGCGACAGTTATCCTGTACATTTTGACTTGGCTTGCCGCGATAATTTATACACAAAAATCTTTATTCTTCCGCCTTGGGAGGAAATTTATGAAAGTGATGAAGCCCGATATGAAAACTTTGAACAAGCAAAACTCATCCACAATCACCTCGTGGAAACCTATCAAAATTATGGTTACGAACTCATAGAAGTTCCAAAAGACACCCTTGATAACAGAATTTTATTTATCTTAGATGAAATTTCTAAATAGTTTGGGAGTTTTAATTGCTGAGTTTTTAATTTTTTTAAGCTAATCAACAACTTTTTTTAATGGCTGAAGCATTAGCAATTCTTCAAAAATATTGGAAACACGACAAATTTAGGTCGCCACAAGTCGAAATTATCAATTCGGTTATGGACGGTAAAGACACTTTTGGGCTGATGCCCACAGGCGGCGGAAAATCAATTTGTTTTCAGGTTCCTGCCTTGATGAAAGACGGAATTTGCTTAGTTATTTCGCCCTTGGTAGCCTTGATGAAGGATCAAGTGCAACGCTTACAAAATCTCAACATCAAAGCTATCGCATTGACTGGCGGAATTCAGTCGGACGAAATGATTACGCTATTGGATAATTGCGAATTCGGGAATTATAAATTCTTGTATTTATCGCCAGAGCGTTTGCAGTCGGATTGGATTTTGGAACGCATCAAAAATCTGCCTATCAATCTCATCGCCATCGATGAAGCGCATTGTGTGTCGCAATGGGGTCACGATTTTCGGCCTGCCTATTTGAAAATTGCCAATCTTAAAACCCATTTTCCAAAAGTTCCATTCTTAGCTCTCACTGCTTCGGCAACAAAAACGGTTCTTGCCGATGTAATTCTGCAATTGGGAGTAGAAAATCCGGCTATTTTCACAAAATCATTTGCCCGAAGAAACATTGCCTATATGGTTTTTGAAGTCGAAGACAAATTGTATCGAATGGAGCAAATTTTAAAGAAGAATCCACAGCCTTCTATCATATATGTCCGAAATAGGAAATCGTGCTCGGATACTGCCTCACAATTGCAATCCTTAGGATTCAAAGCTACTTTTTACCACGGAGGATTATCTGTTAAAGAGAAAGAGAAAAACATGAGTCTTTGGATGAATGAGGAAGCTCAGATTATCGTTGCCACCAATGCTTTTGGAATGGGAATCGACAAATCGAATGTAAAAACGGTCATTCATATTCATTTACCTGAAAGTATTGAAAGTTATTATCAGGAAGCCGGTCGTGCAGGAAGAGATGAGGAAAAGGCTTTTGCCATAATTCTCACCAGTCCATCTGACAAACTTCAAGCGCAAAGCCAGTTTATAAATGTATTGCCCGATAAAATATTACTTACCCAGATTTACATCAAATTGTGTACGTATTTCCGAATCGCTTACGGCGAAGGAATCAACGAACAATTTTCGTTCAATTTAAATCATTTTTGCCAAAAATATGGGTTTCCAACCTTGAAGACTTTCAACGCTATCCAGTTTTTAGACCGTCAAGGAATTTTGAGTATGTCACAAGAGTATACAGAGAAAATCACGATGCAATTTATTATTGAATCCAAAGAAGTCATTCGATATATGAGTTTGAATTCAAATGAAGAACCTATAATATTGTCCTTAGTTCGAACATATCCGGGAATTTATGAATCGCAAACCCCCATAAATGTATCTTTAATTGCAAAAAAATCCAGTTGCGAAGAAGCGGCAATCCTTTCTGTTTTTGAAAAATTAAAAGGGCTTGAAATTATTGATTATCATAAAAAAAATAATGATGCTACGATTATTTTCAACGAGGTTCGCGAAGACGAAAGAACCATTAATCGAGTTTCAAAATATTTGGAAAACCAAAACAAACAAAAAGTCGCCCAATTCGAATCGGTTTTACATTATATTAATGAGAAGAAAGTTTGCAAAAGCAAGCTGATTCTGAATTATTTTGGAGAAAAAGTAGATAAAGATTGCGGAATTTGTTCGTACTGTATTTCCAAAAAAAAGAAATCTAACGATGGTTCTGTGGTGTCAGAAAAAATCATTGCATTACTAAAAATACAAGAATTAAATTCAAGAGAAATTCAAAAACTGACAAAAAATAGCGAAGACGAAGTTATCTTTGCTTTGCAAAACTTATTGGAGAACAATAAAATTGCCATTAAACCCAACAATAAATACATTTTAAAATCATAATGAAACAATTAAGAATCGTATTTATGGGAACGCCAGAATTTGCTGTTGGAATTTTGGACACCATAATCAAGAACAATTATAATGTTGTGGGCGTTATCACTGCAGCAGATAAACCAGCAGGTCGTGGTCAAAAAATAAAATATTCGGCTGTAAAAGAGTATGCTTTGGCCAATAACCTGACTTTGTTGCAACCCACTAATTTGAAAGACGAAGATTTTTTATCAGAATTGAAAGCCTTACATGCCAATTTACAAATTGTGGTTGCCTTCAGAATGTTGCCTGAAGTAGTTTGGAAAATGCCTGAGTTAGGAACATTCAACCTTCACGCCTCTTTATTACCAAATTATCGTGGAGCCGCTCCAATAAATTGGGCCATCATAAATGGTGATACAAAAACTGGAGTCACGACTTTTTTCATAGATGATAAAATAGATACTGGAGCAATGATTCTTAGTAACGAAATTGAAATTACACCTAACGAAAATGCGGGACATTTGCACGATCGATTAATGCAATTGGGAAGTGGAACTGTTTTAGATACTTTAACATTAATTGAAAAGGGAAATGTTACAACAACTATCCAGAAAGAGAATGCAGAAATAAAAACAGCTTATAAATTAAATAAAGAAAATTGCAAGATCGATTGGACAAAATCGGGAAAAGAAATCTATAATTTAATTCGTGGTTTGAGTCCCTATCCATCGGCTTGGTGTTACTTTCAGGACAAAAACGAAGAATGGAATGTGAAGATTCACGAAGCAAAAATGACTTTGGAAAATCACACTATTGTGGTCGGAAGCCTGATTTGCAGTAAAAAAGAAATGAAAATTGCAGTGAAAGATGGGTTTATTGAGGTGACTAACCTTCAATTTCCTGGAAAAAAGAAGATGAATGTAAGAGAATTATTAAATGGAATCGTATTTTCTAACGAGGCAAAGGTGGTTTAGACCAACAAAAACGGGTGTTTTGGGCCTGTTTTAGAAGAATTTACATTGGTTTATGAACAAAAAAAACAAGTTATCAACAAAACAAGTTAAAATTAATCAAAACACTTGTAAGGGAACATATTCCTACTAATTTTGTTATTATTAACAAAGTTTTTTTAACCAACATTTAATAACTAAACATTATGAACAAATCAGAATTAATCGACGCTATCGCTGCTGATGCAGGAATTACAAAAGCTGCTGCAAAACTAGCTTTAGAATCATTTTTAGGAAACGTAGGTAGTACTTTGAAAAAAGGCGGAAGAGTATCTTTAGTAGGTTTCGGATCTTGGTCAGTTTCTGCAAGAGCTGCAAGAGATGGTAGAAATCCTCAAACAGGAAAAACTATAAAAATTGCTGCAAAAAATGTAGTGAAATTTAAAGCTGGAGCTGAATTAGAAGGAGCTGTAAACTAATTTAAGCTTTCTGAAATATAATCAAAACCTTCCTATGGAAGGTTTTTTTGTACTTTTTATCGATTAAATTTTGATTGAATGACCTTTTTTCTTAGTTTTAATTAAAATATGACCTATGATTTCAGAAAAATTAAAAAAAGGAAAACTACTTATTGCAGAGCCTTCTATAATTGGAGATTTGTCTTTCAATAGGTCAGTAATTTTATTGGCAGATCATAACAAAAAAGGTTCAGTAGGTTTTATCATCAACAAACCGCTAAAGTATACCATAAATGATCTAGTTCCCGATATCAAAGCGTCGTTCAAAATTTATAACGGAGGACCCGTAGAACAAGATAATCTTTACTTCATACATAATGTTCCCGATTTGATACCGAATAGCATAGAAATATCGAACGGTATCTACTGGGGAGGCGAATATGAAATTACAAAGGAACTCATTAATAAAGGCAAAATAAACAAGAATAATATTCGTTTCTTTTTAGGTTACACAGGCTGGGATGAAGACCAATTAGAAACTGAAATGGAAGAAAGTTCCTGGATTATCGCCCAAAACAACTACGAAAACAAAATAATTGGAAAATCAGCCTGTCACTTCTGGAAAAAACAAATTATGGAGTTAGGCGGAGAATATCTAATCTGGGTTAATGCCCCTTAAAATCCAACATTCAATTAATTACCATTCAATAGTATTATTTAATTTTTGAACCATTTGCTTCGAAAAGTCAATCGTGAACTCTTTTTTGCGGTATTTTGTAATGGGTTGAATTCCTTTTATCACATTCGTTATAAACAATTCATCAGCTTTTTGAAGATCGAAAGGAGAAATTACTTCTTCAACCACTTCTAAATTTTCTATAGTTCGGGCCAAACTCAATATTTGTTTTCTCATAACTCCATTCAAACAGCCCTCGGAAACTGGTGGTGTTACAAGGATATTCCCTGAAAGCATAAATAAATTTCCTTGCAGGGCTTCTATAACATTCTTGCTGTCATTGAGTAGTAAACAATTATCTAAAGCATTTTCGGAGGCATAAATACTAGCTGTAATATTTAGCAATTTATTTGTGGTCTTTATAGACGAAAGCAACTGTTTTGCCACATAAAAATCAGAATATAAATCTACTTTATATTCTTTTTGAATTATTGAATATGGCGCAACCTCAAGGCCTTCTAAAGCAATCAAATAAGAAATAGTATTGTTATGTGGTAGATAGTACCCGCCATCATTACGATACACCGTAATTCTCGCACGCGAAGACGTTTCGATATTTTTGGCTTTAGCCAAAATAAGTATCTGTTCTTCCAAAAATTCCATTGTAAAATTCATTGGAATTTCCATTCGCACAATTCGCATAGAAGACATCAACCTAAAATAATGATCTTCTAAAAAAAGAATTTTAGAATTCACTATTTTAACTGTTTCAAAGACAGCATCTCCATATAAAAAAGCGCGATTGTGAGTCAACAAATTAGTATCATCAGACACTATTGAACCATTAAAATTTATCATATTAGTCAAAAAAAAGTCCCGATTAAATCGGGACAAAGGTATACTATAAATAACAATATTACTAAACTGAACCTATTACGTGTTTAAGATCGGAAATTTGATTTTCCCATAAAAGCTTAGCTTCACTTACTTCGTCTACTTCCGCAAAATCAATTACCGTTAAAGAAACATCTTTTGTAATTTCGTCTACTAAAATATGTAGTTCAAAAAAGAACTCAGTATCTTTATTATTGTCATCAACCCATTTAAATCTCACTTTTTCTCCTGATTTTTTAGAACAAAGCCTTGCTTTTTCTTCCGAATCATTCCAAATGAAAGTAAAAAACTCTCCTCTGGAATTAACGTTGTCTGCAAACCACTCTGACAAACCCGATGGAGTCGAAATATATTGGTACAACAATTGAGGTGATGAGTTTATTGGGAATTCTATTTCGTATCGTATTTTTGAATCCATTAGGCAGATTTAATTTTCTGGAAATTTATAGAATATAAAGCCAAAAAAAAAGCTTTTTTAATATTATTTTTTTTTATTAGATATATGCTTGTAAGCTCTAATTAAATTTTTATATTTGCACCCGCATTGAAAGATGGCATAAGCATAAAAAAATGGCGAGATAGCTCAGTCGGTTAGAGCGCAGGATTCATAACCCTGAGGTCCCGAGTTCAAATCTCGGTCTCGCTACTAAAACAAACCCTTAAACATCAATTGTTTAAGGGTTTTTTAATGCGAATTAAAAAAATCAAATGTTTCTGCGTCAGTTTTACGAAAAGTTAAATCTTTAAAAAATGAATTTACAAATTAGTATGAAATAATCTCATTCCGATTTAATAGCTATTTGAATTATTGTTAATCCAAAATCAATTATGAAAAAAGCAAATACGAAAAACAACCTATATGCCACTATTTAGGTTTTGGGTTTTAATAGAATCCAAATTTTTGTCCTTTTTAATATTGTCGTGCAAATTCAAAATTTTATTCAATTTCTTCTGTTGAATGGTGTACTTAGTATAATACTTATACAATTCTTTACCAATAAAGAAAGATGTTATGAAAACTCCTGTAAGTAAACCAATAAAATAATAAGTAATATTCATAATACCTATATTTAAGTTTAATAAGTTTAAAATGCATTTTCATCTCCTTTAAGAGTTACAATAACTGTCAAAAAACAAATTTTAATGTCAGTTATTATACTCCAACGCTGGACGTAATCTATATCTTTATTAACACGTCTTACCATATCTTTTACAGTTTTAGTTTCGCCTCGAAGACCCGAAACCTGTGCCAACCCAGTAATTCCAGGCTTGACAAAATGGCGAACCATAAAATTGTGAATCAGGTCATTGTAATCCGATGTATGTTTTATCATGTGAGGTCGTGGCCCAACGACACTCATAGTTCCCATAAAAACATTAAAAAATTGAGGCAATTCATCCAAACTGGTACGGCGGAGGAATTTGCCTATTGGAGTGACTCGTACATCCACTTTTTTTGCTTGTTGACTTTCATCACCAACATTTGTATACATGCTGCGAAATTTATAACAACAAAAGGGCTCGTTTTTTTTACCGGTTCGCATTTGCTTGAATAAAACTGGCCCTTTACTTTGTCTTTTGATAATAAACGCTAGTAAAGGATATAACCAAGACAAAATGAAAAGGATGACCAAGCTACTAAAAACAATATCGAATATTCTCTTGACTAAACGATTGTAGGCGTTTTGCAATGGCTCATAACGAGGCTTTATTACATGAAAATTATCTAAATGACTTGAACTAAAATGTCTTTTTGAAATTAGTGAAAAATCGGGAACAAATTTCAAACGCATACAATGCTTATCTCCAAGTTCAAAAAAATAATTCAAATCCGAAATTAAATCAGGCTTAGATACGATATACAATTCATTGACATTCTGCTCAGATGCTTGTTGGATAGCTTCCGAAAGTGCTAAACTAAATTCTTCTCTAGTTTTGTAATTCACAGAGGAATTCTCATTAAGAATACCTATAAAGTCGATAAAATAGGAATGTGTTTCCAGATGAGAAGCTAATTCTATACTCGTTTTGTTAAACCCCCAAATTGCTACAGTGTACCGTTTGACCACCCAACTTTTTATATTTCCTGTTATTAGGGCAAATAAAATTCTGGAAACCAAGAAATAGGATAGCAAGAAACTCAATTGGAATAAATTGGCCTTGCTCCCAAAAAAGTACAAAATATCATCTTGAAAAACGTAAATATAAATATGCCATAAAATTCTTTGAGTAAAAAAGGCACGCCAGCTATTGCCAAAAAAATCTTCTAAACTAAAAAGAACATCCACTCGATACAATTTAAAATAAGTAACCGAAAATAACCAACTTAAAATCGTAACAGGAATCATTTTATCAAGAAATAGCCCATTTAATCCCACATCTTCAACAGTGGCTACTTTCAAAAACAGCAAAGTACCTAATACCATAGCTATCATATCTATGATGGCACAGCAAATGATAAAGGTAAATTTATGTCTATTTCGCATCTTTTAATCTTTTTAATAAATTGTAGAAATACATGCCTACCATACTTCCGAGAATTCCATAAAAAACATCCATTAAATCTGGATTCCTTTTTTGAATTAAAAACTGTCCTCCTTCGGCAATACAAACTATTAATGTTGCAATTCCAATACTTTTTATAAAATTCAAATTCTTATTAAAATTTATTTCATTTGAATACTTTTGTTGTGTATAAGCCTCCGATAGAAAGCCTACAGCTAAAAAAGGAATTGCAGTTCGCAAATTATAATAATGATTACTCCAGTCTAAAAGCCATTTCGGAAAATAAGTTTCATTCCTTAAAGTGGGATCTGGCAACCACGATAAATAAAAAATACCGATAATAACAAAAATAAAAAGAATTTTTTTTTTAAACATTTTGAAATTAATAAATCGAATAATTTTTTATTTCATTTAAAATTGATATAGTAACGAATATTTGTTAGCTTTTTTTTAACCAAACCTTTTTAACTTTTTGTTCTTCATATTGATAACCATAGTTAATCCCGTAATTATAGCCGTATGAACTTTTCATGTTAACATCGTTAATAAGAATACCAACATTTTTCAATTGCTTCTTTTTGATAAAATTATTTAATCTAACTAAAGAACTCTTTACTGTGTAATTAAATTTGGACACATAAACAGTTACATCTGCTAAATGACTAAAATTGAGTGTGTCAGACACCATTTGTACAGGAGCAGTATCTAAAATAATAAAATCATACATTTTCTTTGCCTCTTCTATCAATGATTCAAAATTAGAATTGGTCAATAACTGAGTTGGATTAGGTGGGATTTCTCCTGAAAAAAGAACATCCAGATTTTCAGAAAAATCGGTAGCTTTTACAAGAAATCCCTTCCAATCATCACTTTTTTTGGATAAATAATTCGTAAGCCCTGCTACTTTTTTTTCTAATTTAAAATATTCGTGCAACTGCGGATTTCTTAAATCGACGCCTATCAGCAATACTTTTTTATTTAGATTGCTAATTGTAATAGCACAATGAAATGAGCTAAAAGATTTTCCTTCTCCCTGCACAGAGGAGGTAAACAATATTATGTTTCCAATATTTTCCTTTTTTTCAGGAAGCAGATAGGAAATATTTGAAAATAAAGTTCGTGTTGCCTCGGCTATCAATGAGCGAGAATTAGCGGTATTATCTAATTTTTCGGCAGTATGTACTTTAGGAATATAACCCAAAAAAGGAATAGTATCATCTACTTTCTGAATATCTTCCTCATTGCGTATTTTAGAATCCAACTGTAAATTGACATAAACAATACCGAATGGAATGAGTAAACCCAGCAATAAAGCACCTAACATAAATGATCTGGGCTGCGGGAAAATAGCCGAATAATTTGTCTGCGGTGAATTCAAAGTTTTTAAATTTGATTCTAAAATTGCACCATTCAAAACAGCTTCTTCTCTTTTTTGTAATAATGCAACGTATGTTTCTTCCTTTAAACCTAGATTGCTATTGATATTTCCCAATATTTTATCTTTGGTTGGAATACTTTTAGCGTAAGAATTAGCGATACTTTGTTCGGACTTATTTGCTTTATTGGTTTGTTTCAGAAAGTTCAAATACCCCTCTAAAGTATTCAATATCTCTTGTTTTTGAGCCCTTAGCTGTGTTGTTAGAGTTATGTAAGCAGGATTGTTTTTTTGTGCTCTTTGCAATAATAATTCACTTTCTAAAAGTCTTGCATTATAATTTAAAAGCATTTGATTGACCGTAGGAGCTTCCAATTTGTAATCCGTTCCCAGAGCTTTTGTAGCGCCAGAATTTCTAATATCATTGATAGCAAAATTAGTCAATGCAATTTGTCTTTCATTGAGCATAGAACTCTCATTTTTTAGGGTTCTATCAGCAGTTTTTTCGACAATATAATTATCCATTACCACTATATCATTATTTTGCAAATATTTTTCTTTTACACTTTCAATAGAATCTTTTTCTTTGGTGAAATTTTTAATCCTTTGATTTAAGTAAGCAACTGTATTGACATATAATTTCTGTTTATTGGCAACAATATTTTTATCCAGCAAAACAATAATTTCATTAAGTATTTTTCGTGAACGTTCTGGACTGGTGCCAATATGGTTCAATTCTATGGTTCCTTTAGCCGTTTCATCAGATAAAACTATAAGTGACGACTTCAAGTTTTCTAAAGCATTTGCATTAGATTCAAGACTTACAACATATTCCTTTTCAAAATAATCAGATGGATTTTTTTTTGCTTTGGAAGACAATTGAATTTTAAATGGCAAACTCTCGATAACTTGATTTCCATCATATCCGTTTACAATAAAACTTTCTTCCGTATTTGTATTAATTATTGTAAATCCTTGGCTATCAATTTTAACATCATATGAAATTTGAGGCAAGGAATCTCTTGAAATCGTAGGAATTACAATAAATGGAACTTGACCTACAAATTCGCCCTTTATTTTATAAATCTTTTGGAAATAACTGATGTTTAAATTAGAACTTTTTACTACTTTCATTAAAAAGTCATTGGAGGTAGCTAATCTAATTTCGTCCTCTAAATTATCTTCATCCTTTTTTTGATTGGTATTAATATTTATTATTTTTGAATTTTCTTCTTGTTTTTTGTCAATAAAAATTAAAGCTGAAGTTTGATAAGAAGATGGCACTGTTTTGATATAATAAAATGCAGCGCCCAAACATAAAATTAAACTAGCAACAAACCAAGGCCAATATTGAAAATACTTAAAAAATTCTTTTTTTAAATCCATAATGATTATAATTAATTTTCTGCTATTGCATTATTGGCAAATAGCAAAATTAAATCCTAAACTCTAAATTCTCGTACTAAAATCCGCATTATTGCAGTTGGAATAGCAAATAGAGTGATACGAGAGAGACTGTAATTCCCAATAACTGTATTGGGTCTTTGATTAAACCTCCACTATTTACTTTTAGTTTATTAGGCGTTATAACTATTACATCATTTTGTCTAATTCGATAATCTGCATTAGACATCCACGAGGCAGTTGTCAAATCAATGTGATAAACAATACGTTTTCCGTCTAACTCCCTAATAAGTTTTATATCCTTTCGAATTGCTGAATAAGTTAGATCCCCACCCAATCCAATGGCATCTAGAAGACTGATGGACTCCTCACTAAAAGGAATTACACCAGGAGAATTAACTTCTCCCAAAATGGTAAATTTATTGTTAAGAACCCGAACCATTACAGTAGGATTTACTAAATATCCTTCACTTATAAGAAGTTCTTTTATTTTAATTTCAGCATTATATGGTGTTAAACCACCTACTTTAACTTCATTCAAAATAGGCATAGTGACATTTCCTTGCGGCGTTACTAAATACCCTGATAATTTCATCATATCTGTTGATTCTCCACTAGGCCCAGAATTAACATTAAAAGGTGCTGCTACCAATGGATTGAGATCACTGATACTGATTTTTAATATATCGTTGGGTTGTATTTTAGTCGCAGCAAAATTTAAAGTCGAATTAGAATACTTATCTAAATCTTGTAGGTACAACATCTGTTTCTTGGTGGTGCAAGATTGTAAAATCAATAAAAGCGATAAAATTAATGTTAGTACGATTTTTTTCATAATAAGTGGAAGTTAATGTTATTATTTTTATTTTTACTAAAACAAAAATAAAGAATTTATAGCAATAAAAAATCCTTTTTCATAGACAAAAAAAGGATTAAAGAAGCAGTTTTTTAGAGTTGGACTAAATACTGCCTTAAAGCAATAGTTTTTTTAAGGAAGACTACTGCAAATGCAGCTAAACCGTGAAATCTATAAATTTTATAGTCCTCGTACAAAACTTCGAAAGCGCGTTTGATGCTAGTACTCATACCTCCCATTCTCATTTTGACGATATAGGCATTAATATAACCCATATTAATTTTATACTTGTACAAATAACGCAGTAAAAATTCGGTATCGGAAGCTATTTTAAAATCAAGGTTGTATAAACCATATTTATCGATTACTGATTTTTTCAAATAAACAGTAGGATGCAATGGTAACCATCCCTCCTTAACTTTTTGAAGACTAAAAATACCTCCTATTCTGTCACGGATCAAACGCTCTTCTTTATCATTCGAAACATAAACACCATCGCCATACACACCATCCAAATTTGGTTCAAAATCAAAACGAGCGGCAATTCTTCTAATAGCGTTTTCGTCATAAAATTCATCGTCAGAATGCATCAAACCGATAATATCGCCAGTAGCCAACTTAACCCCCTTATTTATCGCATCATACATTCCTTTATCAGGTTCTGAAACATATTTGGTTATCTTGTCTCCATAAGACTCAATAATTTCTTTAGTTCCATCTGTAGAATTGCCATCAATAATAATGTATTCGATATCATGATAATTTTGTTTCAATACACTTTTGATCGCTTTTCCGATAGTTGCCTTACGATTGTAACATACTGTGATAATTGTAATTCTCATAATATTAATTAATTGAGATAAAAATGTTTCTTCTTTTCGCAATCAAAATTATATCAAAGGTATTCTACTAAAAAATGTTCTCGATGAAACACAGCAATACTCGTTAAAAACACAAAAAAGCGATCTATAACCTAGAAAGCACACAGAGTTAATCCTTAATAAGGTTTTTAAAAATTAATAGAAATCAATTGTGGCACTTTTAAAAATGGGTATTTTATAAATTTAAAAGTAGCTTGTCAAAATAACTAATGGTAGTAACCAATCCTTCTCGCAATTGAATTTTTGGCTCCCAGCCGTCAAGTTTGTCCTTAGCTAAAGTAATATCTGGTTGTCTTTGTTTGGGATCATCTTGTGGTAAATCCAGATGAATGATTTTTGATTTGGAATCCGTCAATTCAATAATTGCCTGAGCCAATTCGAGCATCGTAAATTCATTTGGATTTCCTAAATTTACAGGCCCCAAAAATGTTGGGTCTGAACCCATCATTCGAATCATACCTTCAACCAAGTCATCTACGTATTGAAATGATCGGGTTTGTAATCCATCTCCAAAAATAGTAATATCTTTTCCTTGCAATGCTTGTACAATAAAATTAGACACTACCCTTCCATCGGCAGGATTCATATTGGGTCCATAAGTATTAAAAATACGAATGATTTTAATGGCAACATTATTCTGATTGTGATAATCCATAAATAAAGTCTCGGCGCAGCGCTTACCTTCATCATAACAAGAACGAATTCCTATTGGGTTTACGTGCCCCCAATAACTTTCGGGTTGGGGGTGTACAAGAGGATCGCCATAAACCTCACTTGTACTAGCTTGCAAAACTTTAGCTTTGACACGTTTTGCTAATCCCAAAACGTTTATAGCTCCCATTACAGAAGTTTTTATCGTTTTTATTGGATTATATTGGTAATGTACTGGAGATGCAGGACAAGCCAAATTGTAAATTTCATCTACCTCAGCATAATAAGGTGCGGTTATGTCGTGACGTACCATTTCAAAATAGGGATGTTCTAACAAATCGATAATATTAGATTTGGCTCCTGTAAAATAATTGTCCAAACATATTACTTCATTCCCTTCATTCAACAATCTTTTGCACAAATGGGAACCAACAAATCCAGCTCCACCGGTTATCAATATTTTTTTCATTTTTATTATTTATTTATTTATTAATGATTCAATTTTAGTCTGAATTTGGAAAAAGTAATGAGATTTAAAACGAGCCAAATAAAAACCTTCTTTACCATCCAAAAAGCCCAATTTTAAAATGTAAGCTCCAATAAAATAAACAGCAGGAAGTAATCCTGTTGTAAGGAGGCTATATTTAATTTTTTGATTTAAAGATAAATGTGTGTTTTCAGATTGCTTTAATTGCAGATACCTTTGGGCTTCCCAAGTGGAATAAGCATTGTGTTTAGCAATATAATGGTCTAAGTTTTTGAAATCTTTATGAACGACCTTGGCCTTAATTACACCAACCTTACCTTCTATAATAGGATGCTCGTGTACTTCCATATCCAAATGGCTCCATAAATCCTCGTCTATTTTTTCATAAAATCCTTTGGATTTCTTAAAAAGAGCCGACTTTTTAAACCCGTAACCATACTTTAGTTTTTTGCCCATAAAATAATTTTCAAACTGTATAGTAAAACCATTATAAGCATTGTCCTGGATTTTTGTTTCTACTTCATCAACAAATTCATCAGTAACAAACTCGTCTGCATCTAGAAACAAAATCCATTCGTACAGAAGGTTTGCATTTTGAAGAGCCCAATTGCGTTTTTTTGGAAATTTACCGTCCCAATTAAATTGTAGTACTTCGGCTCCCATAGCTGTAGCAATTGCCATAGTTTCATCAGTACTACCAGAATCTACCACAATTATTTGGGCAAAACGACTTAGTTTTTCCAAACAAGAGGGTAAATTTAGCGCTTCGTTTTTGACAGAAACGATTACGGAAATAGGAATTTTATTCAAGGTTTCTAGATTTTATAAATTTAGCAGGATTCCCTCCTACAACTGAATTTGCTTCTATGTTTTTGGTAACTACAGAACGTGCGGCAATAACTGCATTATTTTCAATACAAACACCAGGACCTATAAAGGCATCCGCAGCAACCCATACACCATTTCCTATGGTAATTGGTTTTAATATCAATGGAAAGTCTTGTTTTGTATAATCATGAGTAGAAGCGCATAAATAGGCTTTTTGAGAAATAACTGTATTAGAACCAATGTATATTTTGCCTTGATTATAGCAATCTACTTTGGGGCCTAAACTAGAATTTGCTCCTATTTCTAAATTCCAAGGTGCCCATATTTTTACTGAGACGTAAATGTGAGTAGACCATTCAATTTTTGCACCAAAACATTTCAGGACCAAAACCCTCCATTTTTTAAATAAGCGCGAGCCAAAAGGCCTAAATAAGAACAAACCTATAATTTGCCACAAAAGTCTTCCTATTTTATTTTGGAAGCTGAAAGAATGATTGTATTGAGATAAATCCAATGTGTTATTTTTTAATTAAGTATTTTTTGAAACAATGCAGTCCTATTTTTTACAATTGCTTTGATGTAGTATTTGTCTTTAACCAAGCGTTGTCCATTAGCACCCCTCTTTTTGATTTGGTCTCCTGACGCCTCCCCAGCAATCACTAATATCGGGTTTACATTAATCTCTTTTCCGATTTTAAACTATGGTTTTCAATCCATTTTTGTAGCACCACCAACGACCATATCTGAACCCAATTGATACGATAATCGTTATTTAAAAATCTTTTCCAAAGATCTTGAACAGTGGTATATTCAACCATTTCATTATTGGATAATTGTGTCAAAGATTCTTCACAATAAGCTCGCAATTCATTTTTTATCCAAGAATTCCAAGGGAACGAGAAACCTTTCTTTGATCGATAAACTACTTCTTTTGGCAATAAATTGCCCATAGCATCAACTAACAATTTTTTAGGAGTATTTTTATCAAATTTATAGCTATCTGGTATGGTCAATAAAAATTCTACCAATTTATAATCAAAAAAGGGCTCTCTGATTTCCAATGCCCAACGCATACTCATTTGATCAGTGTCTTTGAGCAGCACATCAAGTGTATAATGGGTCAATTCAGCAATCGAATATTCACTATAAATCCTATTTTTAACAGCTGGCAAGTCATTTAAATTAATCCATGACGGATATTTTTTCTTTTCAAGGTTGCCAGCCAACAACCCGTCTATCTCCTTTGTCAGAAAGTTTGCTCTGTTAATGCTGTAAAAGGAGTTAAAATCAAGAGTTGAATTATTAATGAAATCGTTCAGTTTCACAAAGGATCGTTTACGACTTAGTCTGTTTGCTATATCAAAACCAGTTTTGACGAAAACGGAAGGAAGAAATTGCTTAAAATCAGAAATTTGTTTCCAACGGCTAAAACCAGAGTAACCGGCAAACAATTCATCTCCTCCCAATCCTGATAAAGCTACTTTTATTCCGGTCGAAGCTACAAGTTTTGATACCATCCAGGTATTAATCCCATCAACGGTTGGGCTATCCATACTTTTAAAATACTCATCCAAATGTTGGATAAGCTCAGTTGGCTCAAGTTCTAGTTCAGTATGTGATGTTTTGTATTTTTTAGCTACGAGTTGTGAATAAACTCTTTCATCAAACTTCTTATCATTGAACACTATTGAAAATGTGTCGACAGGACGCGATGAATATTCCGACATTATTGCAACAATTGCCGACGAATCAATTCCTCCCGATAAAAATGCTCCCACATTTACATCGGCCACCATACGGCTTTTTACAGCTTCTTTTAACAGTTCTCGTGTTTTGGTTACGGTGTCATCATAACTCAGTTCCCTTCCCTTCGACAAAATATTAAAATCGGGCACGATGCTCCAGTAACGTTCTGTCTTAAAAACACCATCACTAAACATTCCGTATTCACCTGGACAAAGCTGCTTAATGCCGCTTAAAATAGTATCTGGGGTTGGTACAGCCAGACTGGAAAGATAGCCGTGCAAAGAAATTTTGTCGATTTCGTTGCTTACATAGCCCGATTCCTGAATGGCACGTATTTCTGACGCAAACACGAAATAATCATTGGTAGTACTATAATAAAATGGTTTTACACCTATACGGTCGCGAGCAACAAACAATTCTTGTTTCACCGTATCGTAAATCGAGAAGGCAAACATGCCATTCAGTCGGCTCAAACAAGACACCCCCCATTTCAGATAAGCGGCTAAAATGACCTCGGTGTCAGACGTGCTTTGCCAAGGATAATCGATTTCCGATTTCACTTCCTTGTAATTGTAAATTTCTCCATTAAATACTATTACATACCTGTTGTTGGTATCAAAAAAAGGCTGGTTTGCATTTGTACTTAAATCGATAATTGACAACCGGCGATGCCCAAACAACGCATTACCACTATGATAAATGCCCTCGGCATCCGGACCTCGGTGAGCCATACTTAATAACATTCTGTTCATAGCCTCCAATTGAGGCGTTTTTTTGAGATCAACTATTCCTGCTATTCCACACATGATAATTTCGGTTTTTAATTAATTGTAAAAATTTTAGTGTACAAGTCTTTTATTTTTAAAGAGACATTTTTGATGCTATAGTTATTTTTTATTAATTCAATACCGTTTTTACCCATGGCTTCTAACTCCTCTGCAGTTTTTTGCATAGCTATTTCCAATGTTTTGGCAAGATTTTCTTTAGATAAATCAATCCACCACCCACATTCGTAGGTTTTCAAATCTTTCCAAGGCGTTCCAGTTGTTGTTATTACTGGCACACCTACTGCCAAAGCTTCGGCAACCACTATTCCAAAATTTTCACTATGTGTTGGTAGAACCATAATATCTGCCGAACGTAAAAAATCCCATTTAGCTTCCCCATATTTCGCCCCTACAAAATGCACATTTTTTAAATCCTGGGCACTTTGAGTAAGAGTTGCAATATAACTGGCTTCACCATTTCCCGCAATTGCTAGAGACCAGTCATTGGTGTCAATATTGCGCCAAGCTTCCAATAACAATTCAATACCTTTTTTAGGATGAATACGGGATAAAAATATTATTTTTTTACTGCCAAAGTGTTTTTTAACTTCTTTAACTTCTATTAAATCTATCCCGTTAGGAATGACGCTAATGGGATTACTAAAACCCAAAGCTCTTATGTTGTCTTCTTCCATTTGGGCAGTCGCATGAATATGCGCCGCTCTTTGGATGGCCTTTTTCTGGTATAAAAACAGGGCGATTTTTTTCTTCCATGGGTTGTGCGCCATGATCCAGGGTTCCAGCATGCCTCGAGGTGTAATGATATAAGGTATCCTCTTTTGAAAGGCCCACCAAGCCATCACTTCAATGTAAGGGCTCCAAATATGTTGCAGATGAATCAGGTCGATATCTTTTTTAGAAAGTCGTGCCCCATAAAGAAACAACTCCCAAATAGTTTTAAAATTTATTTCTAAATTATCCGTTACTGGAATTTCTACTTTATTAAGACTATCCTGTGTAACCAGTTCTATTGAAACTCCAAACTTAGCCAATTCAATACAGGTTTGAGGAACAGAGCGAGAAGGACCGCCCACACTTTTATCTATGGAGTTGGTGACGTGTAGTACTTTCATTTGTTATCTATTATTTTTAGGTATATGTCTTCAATCGAATCAACAAAACCTTGGGCTGAAAATTCTTTAGAACGTAAAATTGATTTTTGCATGGCCACCTCACTTTGCTCAGGATTGAGTTGCATTACTTTTTCTAATTCCTGAGCCGCAATTTTTTTCCATTCCTCTAATACGTCTAAATTAAAAGATTTTTTTGGAATATAAAACCCTGCATCTCCCGCTACTTCTTTCATCGGATTTTCATTTGTTGTAATTACTAGGCAACCCGTAGCCATGGCTTCAACTATTGGCCAACCAAAACCTTCATATAAGGATGGAAAAACCATAACTGATGCGGCTTGATAGAAATGTTGTAATTGCAAATCATTAACATCGTTTATAAAATAAATCGATTGTGATACTATAGACTTTTCTTTAAACGCCAGCATCTCTTCAGAAGGGGGGGCACCAACCAAAATCAAAGGAACATTGGCCACAAAATCGTTAGCCCATTGGTCGTAAATTTCAAGAACTCCTAATTTATTTTTATAAAAAACATTACTACCAATATGCAAAATATAACCCATTAATAAATCGATACCATATCTATTCGATAATGCTTCTCGCAATTCAGCTTTATTAGTTGCAGGCGCAAAGTTTTGATTCAAGCCATTGTAAACCACCTCCGATATTTTAGGTGTTTTAGTTAACAATAAATGCAGATCGATTTGTGTTTTTTTTGAAATACAAATAAAATTATCCGCTTTTCGATATCCCCAACGAATAAATTTTTGATAATACTTCCCTGTCATCCCTGTTTTATTTTCAGGTAATAAGCCAAATGCAGATTGTTGAGCTAAAAAATCATGACAATGTACCACATGTAACCTATGGCTAACCATAGGAACCCAGGGTCCTAAAGCATTATCCGCAAAAACAAATAAAGTATCTTTGCTACAATTTTGTAATCTTAATTTTATTACTATAGGAAAAACTAAATATTGATCTAGATAGCCCAACCATTTTTCTAAAAATGGCTTTTTAAAAGCCATTTTAAAAAATATAGCTTTAGGGCTCCAAACCGATACATCATGTCCTTTTTGTTGCATTCCTGCCAATATCATCTGGGCAAATCGTGGCATACTCTGATGGGCTAAAAAGGAAGGGTGGGTAAAAAGTACTATTTTCATCTATTCAGTTTTCGATTTGATATTTATAGATGCTACCAACAAACCTGCAGCGATAACGGCACAACCCAACATACTGGGTTGAGCCCATTGTCCTTGAGTTATCAAAAACAATGCTGTACCGCAAAATGCTAGGGATAACAATTTGCCTTTGTCAGATAATGTAATAGATTTAAAAAACAAACTAATTGCCAAAATTAATCTTAAAGCAATAAGACCACCCCCTAAAACTAGCCCCTGTTCACCTGCTAAACGCCCTAATTCACCTTCAGAAATTAAGAATTTAGTTTTTCCAGTTAACATTTGTGCTCCTGCATTGGTACCCATGCCTAGATTACCTACAAATAAAGGTGCTTTTAATAACATAG
Source organism: Flavobacterium psychrophilum (assembly GCA_945860385.1). GTDB lineage: Bacteria > Bacteroidota > Bacteroidia > Flavobacteriales > Flavobacteriaceae > Flavobacterium > Flavobacterium psychrophilum_K. The sequence goes on along the minus strand of CAMAQD010000014.1, from coordinate 59,335 downwards.
TTATAGGTTCCGTAAATCCATTTAGTGCTCTCTTAAAAAAAGAATCTTTTAAACCCCCTTCTTGATCATTTGCTTCATCAACTCTACTCATAAAAACCTCTGTACCTAAACTAAAAATTGTTGTAGTTTTTTGTAATATAGTTAATAACCCAACAATAATTAAAACCGTAAATAATAACCGCATTATTGATTTAAAGCTAGTAGAAGATCCAATAAAAGCAAATAAACCAACTAAAATTACACCTCCAACTGCAGTTCGACTTACTGTAAGTGGTAAAGCAATTAATAAAGCTATTGTGCTTGCAACAAGCAATATCTTTGAACAAGACTCTTTAGACAACCAAAAATAAAATAAAAATACGGAAACCAAAATGTAAAAAGCAGATAATCCATTTGTAAATGAAAAAGTACCTGAAGGACGAAAATAACCCATTGAGCCCGAAAAACCAGCACTAACTTCGCCACCAATACCGATATTAATAAAAGTGGATTGTGGACTTACAAATTGAAAATAAACAATTAAAGTAACCAAAATATTGACACCCAACATCATACGACCCATTTTTAGTATATCTTCTTTTGTAAAAACTGAACCGATTATAAAAATCAAAGGAAAATGAAGCATCATAATCCTTGCACCATAAAGGCCTACAAATAGATTACCATGTCCAAAAGTTAGTGTAATTGTTAAACCTAATAGTGTGATAATTGAACTTAGAACTATATAAGGGTTTATAAAATTCACTTTCAAATAAAAAGCTCTTAGAATTATATAAATTGCTATTGGATCACGCACAATTAATAAAGGTGTAGCCAAACTTGGTAAAATCCATTTACGCAAAGCACCTTCAAATATCCATAAAATAAAATACAACCAAATGGCTATCTTTATTGAATTATAATTTGGAATTGCTTCTTGTTTTGTAATTGTATTCATTAATGCTATTTGTTTATTAAATCTTGAACGAAGAAATTGCATCAGCCATTTCTTGACCATAAACCGACCATGGTCTGGTTTGAGCCTTTTGTTGAGCAGCAAGCCCGAATTGTTCTAATATTTCTGGGTTTTCTAGTATGTTAATTAAAATCTCTTTTATAGCCAGGGAAGAAGCTGTTGGAATAATCCAACCATCTACTCCATCTTCAATTAAATCAGGTCCAGCGGTTCTATCAGTTGTTATGACAGGAAGTCCTTGCGACATGGCCTCTGTAATAACCAAACCAAATCCTTCAAAAAGGGAAGGAAAAACAAGTACATCATGTTCTCTCATTAAGGATAACACTTCACTATGAGACAATGAAGGAATCCAACGATGTTGCTCTAAAGCTAAATTCAAAGCATTGCAATTTGGAACAGCTTTATAGCCCACAATAGTCAATTCTACTTTGTCTTTTAATCCTTCAACAGCTTCAAACAAATAGGATATGCCTTTTCGTTGTGATAAACCCCCAATGAATAAAACTTTAAGTTTACGTTTAATTAGTGATGGATATTTTTTTTTATTATGTACCTCTGGGAAAGCATAAGGGATTACCTTTATTTCTGGCAAATTTCCTGAATAAGCTTCTAATGTCTTTTTTGTAAAACTACTGGCAACAAAAATTACATCAGCCAAAGACAATTCTTCGTCTTTTTTAGCCAACTTAGCTGGGGAATCATTAAAACCAGTCAGGGTAGAGGACCAATCTGGGTTAAGATCAAATTCCTCTTGCATCAATAAACGAGCACTTTTATAATACCCAATAGGCAAGTCGTATATACAAAATAGACCTAATTGTTTTGCTTTTGCAAAAGTGGCTAATGCACCATCCTCATAAGCATATACTCCTGTTACACCTTCTTTTTTTGCTTTAGTCAAATTATTGGCTACCCATTTATCTTGCTTTTGATACACCATATCCAGACAAAAAAAACCTGTTTCATGTGTTAATAAAAAATCTAATTTTAATTTTGAAGCCAATAAACGCCCAAATTCAAAAAAAGAATTCGATTGCGTAAAGTTTTGCCATAACGGATCTTGACATCTACGTTTTAAATCTTTAAATTTTGGAATATCTCCTAATTTATATAATAATTGACCTGGAAATAGTGCAATAGAGGTAAATAATTTATAAAGCATATTATTTTTCAATAAACCTCTTATCAGATTTTTTGAAAATTCATTTAAAGTCGGATGAGAAACAAGTAATTTCATAGTTAAGAAATTGAATTAATAAATTGTTTTACTATACTACCTAAACTTAAAACTTTATTTTCCATTGACTTTAAATTTAAATTGTTTTTATTATATTTAATAATGTCAGATATTATATAATGTCCATTTGATGGTTTCCATTTGCGTAAAATACAAATTGTAATGATCTGATGTTCTCCTTAGGCAGCATAAACACCTCTCTTCTCTGTTTGAAAATAAAGTGTTGTAGATATTCCAAAATCACTTGCAACTACAATGGTATCAAACAATTCTAATTCTTTCCCTTTTGGCTCTAATTTTTTTGGACTATTATTAATTCCCCGCCAATGTAAAAGCCCTATTTGGCTTTCTACTTGACCCCTCGTGTAATAATTCTTGTAAAAACATCATAGCAATTGGCAAATCATAAATACATTCTAAGCCTAATTTCTTGGCGGCTTTAAATGTTTCTAATGCAACATCTTCATGAGCATAAGCAGCCGTCATTCCCTTTTTTTGCGTCTTTTAATCTTCTTGAAATTTGCCTATCTAAATTATGATAAATATAATCTACATAAAAAACTCTTTTTCAGGTTCAATTAAAAAACCAAAACCAAACTTACTAAAAAACATTCTGACTAATTCACTAAAAGGATAGCTTTTTGTATAAGGCTGTAATATTGTATCAAAGAATGTTTTCTTAAATCACCTAACCCCCTCAATTTTATAATTTCATAGAAAATTGTATTTGGAAAAACTGCAATTGAAGAATGAAATTGCTATAAAAGACCTTTCTTAAAAAAACCCTTCACAATGGCTCGTACATTACTATTTCAATTAGGATGTAAAATTAAAATTTTCATAAATATATTTTAAATACTTTCTAACGAATCTATAACATTAGAAAATTTTATTTTCATCTTTTTTTTTTAATACTTTATATATTATCATAAAGAAACTTTATTTTATCCAAGCATTATTTGTTGCGAGAAATTCACAAGGATTATAATTTAATATTTCCGTTCTCTTTTTAACTATTTCTTTCGCTGGATTGCCAATTACTATGGCATAATCATTAACATTTTTACTTACAACTGCGCCTGCTCCAATAACAGCTCCTTTACCAATATGTACTCCAGGTAATATAATTGCATTTGTAGCTATCCATGCATAATCATCAATAAGAATGGGAGCTTTTTTATGACGCCACAATGGGTCTGAAACATCATGTGAGGCACTCAAAATAATTACACCGTCATTAATACACACATAATTTCCAATAGTCACTTTGTCATGAAGAGCAATCTCAACACGACCAATTGTACTAAAATCACCAATGGCTAAATTACTTTTTTTTCCGTTGATATTTGCAATTCCAATCTCAGCTGTTACAGAAACATTTGCACCACTATTTATTAACCTTTTTCTTCTTTTATTACTTTTAATTAATTCTGCAAAAGTTAATAATCGTTTTGCCCAACTTTTAAAAAATAGTTTACTAAACCATTTAAATTTCACTCTATTTTTCCATAAATATTTGAAAGTAGCCATAATTAAATACCTTATCTTAAACCGTTTAAAAAATTATTTACTATAAACTCTATTTTAGTATTATTTGAAATTATAAACTTTTCATCCAAAAAATTTACAATTGTTTCTGGATTTTCATAATTTATTACATTTAAAAATGGTTTCTGATTATACCCCTTAACGGTCCAATTTCTGGCAACACACAAAACTGGTATTTGGTGATTAACCATAGCTGTCAAACTTCCACTCTTTTGGCTTAATACATAGGGGGTTGTTGAAATACCGTATTGACAACTGGATAATAAAATACTTATTTCTTTATCAGTTACAAATCCACTTATTTCAAATTTTATTTTATTTGCCAATAATACTTTTTTCCATTCTTCAATCGCAGCTCCACAATGACCGATAAAAATAAATTTCAAAACTCTTTTATCTTTTAATTCTGACAAAACATGTTTTAATTCATTGATGAATTTTTCAACTGGTGATCCATAATGAATATTTCCAAACAGACAAAATTTCAACTCTAATACATCCGTAGTTGTTGTTCCTTCTGATTCTTTATTTTTAATAATATTACTAAACAAAGGTAATAACTGTGAATTATAACCTAGAGTTGCAAGTTTAGATTTGTATAAGTCAGTTTGAGTATTAATAACTCTTACTTCATTTTTACTAAAAAAATTAGAAAGGATTCTTTGCTGTAATAACCCAATACATTTATGTTTAAAAGTTGCATTTGATTCCATTCCAATCCACAATTCATGAAACATAAGATGTAGCTTCCGCTCCTTTGCAAGCTTTCTTATTGCTGTTCCAAGACTATAAGGCAATCCTTTAGAATGAAAAGAAAAAGGTACATATTGCAAACTAATCCATTCTGGATTAAAAGTTTCAATCCAAGTTTTTGCTTCTAAACAATTTAACTGATAGCCTTTTCTGTATGGCAATCTCAGTACAGCAATTCTGGTTAATTCAATTTCTTGCATTTCCTCTAAAACTACATTCACTCCTTGATCCGCTATGGCTACAATACTACAAGAATGACCACGACGAATCAATTCTCCTGCTAAACGACGAGTGTAATCACCAACACCATCTTTTCCTGGTTCGACTGAGCCACAAACGAATAGAATTTTCATTTAATAAATTTGTTTTTATAATACCTTAATAAATTTTTAAAATGGAAAGGTTCAAAAAATCTTAAATATTCAAATAAACAATCCAAAATTGTAACATCTGTTCTTAAAGAATGTAAATTAGCGGCCGCATCTGAAATAAAATGAAATTGGTTTTCAAACGACATGAATTTTTCATAATTTTTCCTTGCGTTAATTCCCAATTCTAAATATTCATTTTCTCTACTTTTAAGTATATTGTATATTTCACCAACATCTTTTTCTTGTATACGAATTGAACAACTTTTCCAATCAATACTATTTGTTTCAATCCATTCATCAGAAATGATTACTGGAGCAATACCCATTTTCATACTTTCAAATAGTCTGTAAGAACTCGGCCCAATTCCTCGAGGACATAATATAAATTTACTCTGAAATGAAATTCGAGCAAAATTTTTAAAATAAGTATCACGGTCATCGTTTAATTCCCAAGAATTAAAGTCCTTCGTATCATAAATATTCTCACTACCTTGAAATAACTGAATAATCTTCTCCCTTACTTTAGGATATGTCCTACTTGCACCCATAAAAGAAAATAAATATTTTTTTTCATAAATTTTATTTGGTATATATTCAATATAAGGGTTAATTGAAAATTGTTCAAGATAGTGATATGGATAATTCATTTTTTTATTAAATGTCGAACGACAAATTGAAGGCGATATAGTTGGTATAAAAGTAAGATGTCTATCATTATCATGATATAAATAGCACTTATCTTTGTACAACTTGTATATAGGGTGTTTTAATATTTGGAAAAAATAGGGATCTTTTCCATAATGATGTTCTACAAAAATAATAATATCTGCCACTTTAGCATCTTCTTCTAGAAGATACTTTTTAAATGGATCATATAAGCTAGATTTCATTATATTTTGAAATGCAAAATTATCATTAATTTCAGGAAAAGCGGTTAAAATATATATTTTCATATTAAACATTTCTGTTATATTAATAGTAACTCTAAAATTATACTTTTAAACCGAAAAATAAATTTAGAAAGATTACAAAATAAAATTTAAATTTTCAAAATCATTATAATATGAATTGTCTTTTTCTATTAATTTCAAAAAAATAAAATTTTATCGATTACTTAAAATTTGAATTATTACGACTAATTCATTCCTTTCAGATAAAAAATTTGATGAAAATTAATACGTATTATTTTAAATTTTATAAAATCTACCTATTAGTCTAGCTACTTTAATGCTTATTTTTTTTATGAGCAACTTGTTTGCGTATACGTATTTCTCGTTTCATTCCATGACTTTATCAACAAAACAGCTACCTCAAGATATCCATCAATGGCCTCCAATCGTGATTTTTTTCGAAAAATATTAGACTCTTTATTTTAAACAAAAAAAGTATGATTCCCAATGCATATTGATGAATTATTAGAATAGATTTCTCCAAAATAAAAATAAATGCTCTAATCGGCAATTTTAACCTAATTTAACTTGATTTTATGGTTAGAGTCACATATAGGGTCCCATTTTCATACCTAATAACATAAATCAAAAAACGCTAAGGTAATTTAATTCATTTTTTAAATAACTAAAACCAATAATAAAACACTTTTCATCTTATCATTTCAATTAATAATTTATATATATGGGAGTCTGTTACTTATACCAATAATTTACTTCAGCTATGAATTACATTAATTCCTGTTTTAATTTTTAAAAAATTAGTAGAAATTAGTGTAATTTGTGGCAAAGTTTTTTATAAAACGTTGTGTACTGAAAATATAGTCCGCTTAGCGAACAGTTATGTATATTTATTACCCTAAGAAACAGTGAACTATAAATATGTTGCTATTTTTCAATTTAACTAGTAAAATCTAGTCCAATTCTCACTACTATCTATATCATTATCTACCTCAATTTCATGATAAGCTTGCTCTTTTATATGAGCTTTAATAAGTTCTATGACTCCACGACCTCTATAAGGAATTAAATTGAAGAGCACCTCTTTAATGTAAAAACGCAGCTGATACCTCACTTTATCCGCAAAAGATAATTCGCTTATAAGATTTGGATGCTTAGAATAAAAATATTTATAAGAACCCATTTTCTGCTGCTGTATTGCTACAAGATTCTTCTGTAATCTCCATGGATGAATTACATACGCCTCTTTTATAAATAGTATAGGTTGCCCATCTAATTTTATTCTCTCTCTTATATCAACATCCTCCATATACATATAAAAATTTTCGTCAAATCCATTTAAGGTATTGACAAAGTAATCCTTTTGCAGCATTACATTGCAAGTCCAAAAGAAACCCCCTGTCTCATTAAGGGGTGCCTCCTCTAAAAAATGACGTTTTTTTCGATCGGCACTTATACGACCTTCAAAAACTAAAATTTCTGGATTATCTTCAGTGGCTTTTATATAAGTATTAATTAAATTAGAATCAGGAATACAATCATTGTCAATAAAAACAATCCAATCGCCCTTAGCATGTTTGACGCCATTATTCCGATTTGCAGCTACCCCTTTATGTGGGCCTTCAACCCATATTGCCCAAGGATATTTTTCATCTAACATTTTTTTAGCATCCGATGGAACTTTATCATCCGATACTATAACTTCATAAGTACAAGAGGGATTTTGTACTGCAGAATCCAATGCTTTTATACAATCCTCTAGCAAATTATACGTGGGTATTACAACTGAAATATACACTATACTATTATTTTATTTTATTATATAAATATTTAATTTTTCAAACCAAAAACTGAAGGTAAAACATCGTGGCAATAATTTTTCAAAATCTATAATTATTTTATCAATAAGAAGAGGTCCTAAAACCCCCACAACACTATACAATATCCACCACCAATGATACTCTTTAATTGTTGGGTAATCAAGTATTCGTTCTAGTGGTAAATTATATAGAAAAACAATCATCAAATTTATTGGTACAAAACACAGAAAATGAAATATCATAATCGCTAAAGACTTTTTTCCAATGAATTCTAAAAAACTATTCTGTTTAATTTTTTTGCAAACAAATAAAACGGAATATGTACCGCAAATTGAACTTAAAATAAATAGTGAAATAGAGGTATATGTATTATATGCTAAATCGACTATATTGATAATCGACGAATAAATTAAAACCACCAAGGCTATAATAAAAAATAATAAATTCATTTTTACGTACTCCATATTGCTAGCATATAAATATCCAATATAATAAAAAAACAAGGCTACAAAAGATGAACTAACCCGATAAGGCAATTGTGTTTTATAACCAATAATCAAAAAACCTAACACCGAGATAAATAGAATTATATTATGATTACAATTAATTTTACTAATTATCCATTTTAAAAAAATAAAAATAAAACTAACAAAGAATAAAGCTCTTAAAAACCAAATAGTACCTGCCAATGGAGCACTACCTATACCCAAAATTATTAGAAAACTATAATAAAGTCCACCTAAAATTGAAAATCCTGTATTTTCTCGTACTAAATAGCTGATGACTAAAAATACAATAAACAATCTCAAACCATTAAGTACATACGGAATGTATAATCTCTTTAATCTACTTAATAAAAAAACAAGCGGTTGCTTAACATATTTATCTTTAAAAAAAAAACCTGATAAAATAAAAAAAAGAGGCATATGAAATTGATAAATAACTTTTTCAAACCCCAAGTATGTAGTAGTATGACCTACAACAACAAGTATAATACCAATCCCTTTAGCAATATCAATTTGATTTAAACGATTTTCATTCATTTTGGCAAAATTAACTACATTTCCAATTTTGAAAACAAAATTTTTTTATTTTTCTCTTCTATTTAGATTTATCGAATCAGCTATTTTATTTCTATATAACAATAATTATAAATAGTCGTTATATTAAATCAGCGGCTTTTTTTAAAGCAGAAGCAATTACTTGATGCATATCATAGTATTTATACTCGGCCAAACGCCCTCCAAAAATAACATTCGATTCGTTCTTTGACAACTCTTTGTATCGGTTAAACAAATCATTATTAAGACTATCATTAACAGGATAATAAGGTTCCTTTCCTTCTTCCCACTCCTGAGAATATTCTTTGGTAACTACTGTCTTTTTTTGATTGCCAAACTCAAAATGTTTGTGCTCTAAAATACGTGTATAGGGAGTTTCTGAATCCGTGTAATTTATCACAGCATTCCCCTGAAAATTATCAGTGTCAAGAATTTCCGTTTCAAATTTTAAACTTCTGTAATTTAACTTCCCATATTTAAATCCAAAATACTCGTCAATTCTACCTGTAAATACAACTTTGTCAGCTTTCGTATTCCAATCCTCTCTATTTTCAAAATAATCTACATCAGTTATAGTTTCAATTCCTTCTAATAATGCATCAATCAATTTATTATATCCTCCAATTGGTATACCTTGATAGGTATCGTTAAAGTAATTATTGTCATATGTAAATCGAACAGGGAGTCTTTTGATTATGAATGCTGGTAAGTCCGTAGCTTTGCGACCCCACTGTTTTTCTGTGTATCCCTTGATCAACTTATAATAAACATCCTTACCAACTAAAGATAATGCCTGTTCTTCTAAATTAGAAGGGTTTGTGATATTTAAATCTTGAATTTGTTCTTGAATTTTATTTTTGGCCTCTTCTGGGGTTTTCACTCCCCATAATTGGTAAAAGGTATTCATATTAAAAGGTAAATTATAAAGTTCCCCTTTATAATTTGCAACAGGACTATTGGTATATCTGTTAAATTCGACTAGATTATTAACATAATCCCATATTTTTTTATCATTTGTATGAAAAATATGGGCACCATATTTATGTACATTAATATCTGCGACTTTTTCACAATATACATTGCCACCTAATTGATTTCGCTTATCGATAACCAAACAAATTTTACCTTTCTTTTTGGCCTCATTTGCAAAAACAGAGCCAAACAAACCGGAGCCCACAATTAAATAATCATATTTTTTATTCATAAATATTAGTTTTACACTTTTTTAGGCATATAAAAACTCCTTAATTTATTTTAACGTTTTGATAGCACCTTAATTTTAGGACTTTATTGAATTTTGCTATTTATTCAGTAAGTGTTGTTTTATATTTTCCTAAATGATTACTATTTGCTTTATATTTTAGTATTCCTAGTTGTTTAAAATTTTCTTCTATTCTTTGTTGACCTACATAAATAGTTTCACTTATAATTGGAAAAGAATAACCAGAAAAAATAGTCTTTCGAAATTTAAAACTATTTTTAAAAATTGAATCTTCCATTTCAAAACCTAAAACTTTAGAGTTGTATATAGCTTCTTGCGAATAATCAATGTTTTTACAATCCATTATAAGTGTTTTGTTTTTTATTAAACTTTCTTTAGAATAAAATCCGATATTCATACTTATAAACGTACCTATAGAATATGCATACTGTTTTTTTACAGGATATTTATAAAATACATTAGCAAATTTATTAGAATATATTACAGTTGTATCATGTATATAAAAAAAATAATCAATATCATTAGTCAAATTCAATTCCAAAATACCAATAAAAGCAGTATAGTCAATTGAATTATTATCTAAAAAATAAGATTCTACACCATAATAATTAAACTTTTCTATCTTAGAATAACCACCAACCATCAAAATAATATCTCCCTTTTTAACACCATACTTAACTAATGAATCAATTAAAGCTATACAAGTCTTATCATAGTAATTAACATTAGAGTTAATAATCACTTTTCTAATACTTTTGTCTGTAATGCTGAATTTACAGTATAAAGAATGGAATAAAAATCCATTAAGCGAATTTGTAAATATTCTAATTTTAGTAAAAAATTCCCTAATTTTAGATCTGAAATTATTTTGCTCTTTCATTGTTTAATTTGTTTTATGCTTTTTCATCTTATTTAGTTATTGAATCAATTTTAAGTATATTATAATACCCATAAAAAACATCTGATAATACTGCTGTAATTGAAAATAGTATATTTAGATACAAAGCCCCTTCCAAAGTTGATAAATCAAAAACTAAACTAGCTACAATAAGAACTACAACTGTTTTCGAAATGGAATATAAAGGAGGTAAAATCCATCCTTTTGAAGAATAAAGAAGATAAGCTACTCCAGCAATCAAGTTTAAACAAGAACTGAGCATAACAAGGAATAATTCAGAATTAAGTGAACTGTAATTATTACCTAAAATCCATAAAATTTTATCTGAAAATATATATACCCCTGCTGCAAATAAAATCATCAAAATAGTACACATCAAAATCACCTGACTATATCGCTTCAATAATATTAAACTATTATTCTCTAGTCTCGAAAAACGAGGTACTAACAGGGTCCCAATCAGAACACTAATAATGTTTAACAAAACTGCAATTCGACCTAAAGCACCTAGTTGTGCAATAGAAGTAATATTTCCAAATACCGAAACAATCCATATGGTGATTTGTCCTGAAAAAGAGTAAAAAATAGCTCCAGGTAGTATACGTTTAACTATTTTTAATATATCTTCCCTAACTACGGGATCGGGATTTTGATCATTATCAATAAAGTCCTTAGATATCTTTTTTAATTGTATATTTCCATATATCCTTGGTATACCGTTTGCCAAAATTGCGACAAAAGTCCAAGGAAAAATAAAAAGACTTACCGCTGAAAGAAGCAATCTACCCAAACTCACAACTACCTGATTTTTTTGAAGTGGTAGTATAGACTGGTGTAAGCCAGGAACAATTTCAAGCAAAGAATCAGAAAGAGCTGCATAAAAAGCAGGAATTAAAGATAACACAATCATAATAGCCATTATCCAACTGGCTCCGTTATGTAAAAGCAAATACAACAATATGGGTGTAGATAGAATCAAACTACCTATAGCAAACTTTCGACGTAAATCTAATCCTGTTGCCATTACCACACCAAGTTTTTCCCGATTTTGCCATACCTTACCTCCCTGTGCCATAACCCCAGTTGATATGCCTGCATCTGAGAGTACAGTCATAGTACCAAGCATTGTATTGGCAAGGGTATAAAGAGCATATTCTTGAGTTGGTAAAAGTCGAATAACTAAAATACCACATACAAAACCGACGGCCTGCACAATAATTTGAGCACTTCCAGTAATCGAAATTAATTTCCCCCAACTTACAATTGTATCGTACTTAGGATGCTGTTTGAGTTTTATTAAAATATCTTTCAAGAAATGAAATTAAAATGGTTAAAAATAGATTTCTATATTAAGATGTTTACCCTTTACCAATTCCTTTCACCTGAAAACCAATGGCTGTTAATGTATCTGCATCTAGAATATTACGTCCGTCAAATACAAAAGCTGGTTTGTACATCTTGGTATAAATAGTTTTCCAATCGTAAGTTTTAAATTCGTCCCATTCAGTCAATAAAGCAACCGCATGGGCCTGATCTAATGCCTCCATAGGCGTTTTATAAACAAAAATTTGTTTTAATTTTGACGCTATTCTTTTGTCAGTAAGCCCATTTAATTCCCATAAATAACTCATATCTGCTTTAATTTTTTCCTCAGAAACTTTAGGGTCATAAACGTGTATTTGGGCACCATCTTCAATAAGATGTTCAGCTACATAAATTGCTGCCGACTCTCGGGTATCATTGGTATCCTTTTTAAAAGCCCATCCTAAAAAAGTTATTTTCTTGTCGCTAACGGTATTAAATAACGAACTTATAATTTTTTTGGCAAAACGGGATTTTTGATAATCGTTTAAAATTATAACTTGCTCCCAATAATTTGCTACTTCGGGTAAATTAAAATAACGACATAAATACACCAAGTTTAAGATGTCTTTCTGAAAACAAGAACCTCCAAATCCAACCGAGGCTTTCAGAAATTTAGGGCCTATACGACTATCAGTACCAATAGCATTGGCAACTTCATCAACATTTGCCTCTGTTACTTCGCACAATGCAGAAAGTGCATTAATAGAAGATATACGCTGCGCTAAGAAAGCATTAGCAGTTAATTTAGACAATTCAGAAGACCAAACATTTGTTGTTAAAATTTGTTTTGGAGTCAACCAATGGGCGTAAACGTCAACTAAAGCTTGTATTGCTTCTTTTCCCTTTGGAGTTTGCTTTCCTCCAATCAATACCCTATCGGCATTGAATAAATCTTCTATAGCGGTCCCTTCAGCTAAAAATTCTGGATTGGACAAAACTTCAAAATGAACGCCATTACCTGTACTTTCTAGAATAGTTTGTAACGTTTCAGCAGTACGAACGGGCAATGTCGATTTTTCGACAATGATTTTATCATTTTTAGAAACTCGGGCAATTTGTCTTGCGCACAATTCAACAAATTTAAGATCCGCAGCCATACCCTTTCCTTCACCGTAGGTTTTAGTTGGTGTATTTACAGCTATAAAAATCATATCAGCGGCATCAATTGCAGCATCAACATCAGTAGAGAAAAAAAGATTACGCCCTCGCGCTTCTCCAACTACTTCTGCCAATCTTGGTTCGTAAACCGGTAAATTATCTAAATTTTCATCATTCCAAGCTGCAATACGCGCCTCATTTAAATCTACTACAGTTACTTTAATTTCAGGGCATTTTAAAGCGATAACCGACATCGTTGGACCACCTACATAACCGGCACCCAGACAACATATATTTTTTATTTCCATTATATTTATTAATTTTTCTTCAAATATATTTATATATTTAATAACATACTCGAATTAATGCAAAATGATAAAACATTTCATATCAAATTTTGATCATTCTACATAAGAATAAAGTTAGACCTTAATAAAGAGCTCAATAACAATTGCCTTAGTATATATTTGAAAGTTCTTTTTTATATACTTCTTGTCTTAAACTTGTACTTGAAAAACGATGGTCTCTCGTGTTAAAATATAGCTCAATTCCCTTGTCCTCACAATACGTTCTGCCAGTAAAATCTTTGTTCTTGTATTCATCACCAACAATGCGGACATCAATGGTAAAAGACTTTAAGATGTCTTCCAAGTCTTGCTCTGTGGCATAAGGGACTACTTCATCGACAAATTTACACGCTTTCAATTGAATGTAACGTTCGACTACAGTTTGAGTAGGCTTATTTTTTGTTGGACGGTCCAAAGTAGGATCGGTTTGTAATCCCACAATTAAATAGTCGCAATGAAGTTTTGCTTCTTCAAGCATTTTCACGTGCCCAGCGTGTAATAGATCAAAGGCGCTAAAGGTAATTCCTGTTTTCATTTTTGTAGATGTAAAATTTATAAGTATATTGGGTGCATTATATTATGTGATTGACTGGCAAATTAATACCTGAAATTTTGATTATTTTTTTGTAAATTATGTATAGGTTATTGTTTATCAGTAAAATCTATACTTTCAAAAAAATAATACAATAATTAATAATTATTAAAATTAAAAAAAATGGTAGTCTTTTTTAATTATGTATTTCAAAACTTTTTCAAAAATATATAAGCTTTCCAAATTTTAAAAATAAATCTGTTCTATGGATTTTTAAATCCGATAAAATACATTTTTAAATAATTAAATCTTTGTTGTCTCTTATAAAAGAGCCAAAATTAATGACTTCTAAAAAGATAATTGTATATTTGTGTACACAAAACCACTTTAGACTTGAAGTCTATAGGTTTTGGCAGACTGACTAAAAGGTTGAACGCTTACTGTCTATAATTATGAAATTTTTATTTAAATTTCTGTGATGTTCCAAAAATTCATTTGCCATTTTCTCTGTAATATTTTCTTTACTCCAACAGCCAAGTACTATTGTTTTTAAGCTACTAATTTATTTGGAGTAAAAAACGACTCTAAATTTAGCTTGTTATATTCCGTTTTTAGCAAAAACAAGACTTTTGTCTTGTAGGGTGGGTTCCATTTTTGGAGTTTGGCAATCAAATCGGGAACGCCCCATATATTGGTGCAGCGTTTGATGTTATAGACCAACATAATTAAGCTGTGCTCACCGTTTATTTTTTCGAGTCCTGTAAAATTCGTGTGGTTGTATCCCATAATCGTTTGATGGTGACAAAGATGTATTCGTTGATTTCCTGTTACTTGCATTAGAGTTGCCCATCTGAGTGATAGCGTTTGTTGTTTTCTTCTACCGAATCGGCAAATTAACTTTGGTCTATTTCCTTGCCTGCTGCCCTACTAGTACATAATAACTTGATTGGAAATTCCTTGCATTTGAAGGTTCGGTGTTTTTTGAAGTTATAGCTTACTTTTGAACTGCTTTTCTTGTACCATTTGCCCGTGGTAGGTGGCATTTCTCCTTGTGGACAAGTATAGGTATCTGTGGTTTAATAATACTTAAAATGGGATACCCGATAATCAGGTTGGGTGCCATTTTCCTTGCTTTTTCCTAGTGCAGGTTGAGTTACAATGGTAATGATATTGGGTAGTGCGCAAATTTCTATTTGTTTGTCTCTATGATAGTCTTTGTCTACCAAAGCGATGTAGGTATCAATCCCTAGATTTTCTTTGGCTTCTAAAGCAATAGCTGACAAGGTGCTACGGTCGTTCTTGTTAATGGTGTGCGTATCCATCACCAAATTGTGTTTGGCATCGACGGCTGATTGGATGTTAAACGATATTTCAACTACATAAACCTGAACCAATAAAACTCTTGAGTCACTATCGGTAGTACTTATTTGAGGCTCACCACTTTCTTTTAATTTTTCTTCCAGGAATTCGTAACGCAGTTTGTTTTGGTATAAACGCGCTAAATGTTTTTCGATATTTTTAATTTTAACAGGGTTTTCTTTGACGTCATTTTCGTCTATTGCAACAATGTATTCTTGGATTTTGGCGTGGATATAAGCCAGACGCTTATCGACTTTCTTTTGGTTAAAGTTGGCTTTTTACTATTGTAGGCTCTGCTTTTGGTAACAGCAATGGCGAAGGTTTCTCCGCATATCAAGTCGGAATCATTATAGGAAGCCAACAAATAATTTGAAGGTGTTCTTTAAAGCTTTAGGATTGTTCTTTCTAAAATCCGAGACACTAAGAAAATTAGGACGAACACCCTCTAAAAGCCATTGCATTTCGATATTTCTTCAACATTCTTTTTCTAGATTTCGGAAACTTCTAATACTGTTGAAATAACCATATAAATAGACTTGTAGAAACATTCGAGTGTTTTATCTAGGACGACCTTCGCTTTTGAGCGTTCGTAATTCAAAATCAAATTTAGCAAGACCTATAACATTTACAAAAGCATCTATAAAACGTACTTGATTATCATGGGAAGGACCGTCTTCTAGACTAGAAACACGCATTTGTTGGCGGGAAATTACTTGCATATGTAGCATGACTAAAAACACGCAAATTCCTATTTTTTACAAGTATTTAGTTATATTTGTTTAAATCAAAACGAAAGTTTTTCACAGACTGACGTTATTAGGAAAATAATTAATCAACTTATATTACATATAATTTTTAACAAATGACAATATATAGACCTGAGATAGATGGCTTAAGAACAATTGCTGTAGTTGCTGTAATAATATTTCATCTAAATTCAAATTTTTTAATTGGAGGTTATTATGGAGTAGATGTCTTTTTTGTAATTTCAGGATATTTAATAACAAGTATTTTAATAAAAGGCATTAGAAATGAAACGTTTAAAATGTCAGACTTTTGGCTTAAAAGAGTAAAGAGAATAATCCCATTATTATTAACAGTAATTATAACAACTATTATAATTTTGCCATTTTTAATATTTCGACCTACCTATATCGAAATGCTAAAAGACATAATACCAGCGATTTTTTCATATTTTAATTTCCACGCATATTTTAATTTTGGTGATTATTGGGGACAAACGGCGGATAATTCATTTTTTTTGCACACATGGTCTCTTTCCATCGAAGAGCAATTTTATCTTATCTATCCCTTCGTACTTATTATTATTTATAAATTTTTTAAGACTTTTCTAAAACCGCTATTGTTAATAACAATTATTAGTCTTGGTTTATTTATTTATTTTGTAAATATAAAGCCGCAATTTACTTTCTATATGTTACCTTTCAGAATTTGGGAACTGTCAATAGGCGGTGTTATAACAAGTCTTCCAAAAAATATCAAAATTTCTAAAATTAATAAACAACTTCTTCCTTTATTGGGATTAATACTAATTTTAACGAGTTACTTCTTCGCTACAAAAAGTTTAAGTCAGATAGCTGTTTTACCAGTATTTGGAGCATCCTTTATAATTTATTTTAGTTCTGGGAACGATTTTTTAGGTAAAATATTAAGTAGCAAAATATTTGTTCATATAGGGAAATTATCCTATTCTTTGTACTTATGGCATTGGCCTATAGTAGTATTATTTAAAAACCTTGAGTATAGATTTATAACTGTAAATAAATTATACATATATGTATTGTTAGTTATGATAACATATATTTTATCGTTCTTATCCTATAAGTTAGTTGAAACAAAATTACGACACTACAATAAAACACCTAACTTGGTACTGGTAGGGATAGGGGGATGTATATTACTTATCGCTTTCTTTAAATCTTCGTACTTTGACATACACTACGATCCATTATATAACCAACAGACATATTATTTAAAATATTATGATGTGTCACCCACGCAGTTAATTCTAAAAGAAAATAATCCTAGAATATATAATGTTTTAATTCCTAATAGGTTGGAGTCGAATAAAGATGCCTATAAAAAACAAGGAATTTTAAAAATAGTAAATAATAAAAACCCAGAAATTTTAATTCTTGGAGATTCACATGGGGTAGCGTGGGCGAAGACACTACAGAATATTGGTGAAGAACTGCAATTGTCAAGTTCTGTTTATACAACGAATGCCACAAGACCTTTTTTTAACATTAAAGATTTAGGTAATCAGGAAAGCAACTTCTTATTCACAAAAAGAGAAAGAATTGACTTTGCCAAATCAATTATTAGCAATATTAGTAAATGGAAAATCAAGATTGTTATAACATCGTGTCGTTGGGAACAATGTTCTGATAAGGATAAGCTTTATTTTGAAGATTTAATTATTTACTTAAAAAAGAAAGATATTAAACTTTTAATAATTAATCAACCACCTCGAATTTCGATTATGGAAGATCTTAACGCAGTTCAATTTATATCATATATGAAAATAAACCCTATAAACGGGTTTAACTCATTAAAAATAGATGAAAATGAAGTAATTAAAGGTAATCAATTCTTAAACGAATTGTCAAAAAAGCACTCCAACGTTGTTATATTTGATATTTTTAGAAAGCTGTATAAAAATGGTAAGTCTAAAATAACCCATAATAAAGATGTCCTATATTTTGACGATGACCATTTAAGTTATAGCTGTACAGAATTATATAAAGAAGATTTAAAAGAAATCATAAACGATTGTGTGCAATAAAGTTTTGCCTTCTAATATCAGAGTAGACGGCTCACAAGTAACTAACAATAAACATATTGATTAGCTTTTAAGGTTTGACCATTTATTCCAAAATTTAGCTTAAAAAAAATGAGGTTCCGATTAAGTTTATTTAATCGGAACCTCATTTTTAATGGAATTTTAAACTATTTTTTAAGTTCTATTATGCACGTAAATGATATTTTTAATAATTATAATTTTTCCAAACTAATAAAATGATTTTACTGTATTACTAAAAATTGAGGGTAAGGCTTAGGGGTTGCATCGATAAGAACTGTTGGCACTCCTGCTTTTAAATGTACAAGTAATTTGCTTAATGTTGGATTTGATAATAAAGTACTATTAGAATATACTGCTTCTAATTGGCGGTATGTTCCTGAAACTATAGCATTTCCTGTTATAGTTGAATTAGCTATGCTGCAAAATATATTTTGATTTACATTATAAGTCAATAAGTTTCTATTATCAGATATAGTACAACCCTCTAAATAGGTTGCTGTCGTATCAAAAGTAGTTCCTGTATTGGTATTACCATAAATATTACAACTATACATACTTGCTTTATTAGTCTTAATTAGGTTTAAACCAGTATAGTTAGTAAATGCACAATTAACAAAAACACTATCATTACCTCCACCTGTAAATGCTGTGCTACCACCATCAAATTTACAATCTACCCAAGCATTTAGATTATTTGACCTAGTTGAATCCCAATCAAATGTAGTAGTACAATTTAAAAACTGACATTGGTAAAATACAGTTTTATCAATATAACTACAACCTTCTAGAACTCCACCAATGTAAGGGCGAAGAGACTCCGCAAAAAATCCTTTATTACAATTTACAAAAGAAACATTATCAAAAAAGTTGTTATCTAATCCACTTATTTGATGAAGATTAATAGCATAATTTTGATTTCTAAAAACAAGGTAATTTAACCTTAAATAAGCAACAAAATTTGTTTTCCCATCCATTAGTAGTCCAATACTGCCACCTTGTAATGTTAAGTTAGCTAAAACAAAACTTCCTAAGTTAGTCCAAGGGTCTATTCTAATCAAAGGAAAATCATCAGTTAAACCACAAATAACTGTTTTTCCTGTACCACTACCAATAATACCATGTTTGCTATCACTAATCATGTGTAACGATGAACTTATATAGTAAACTCCTTCTGGTAAACTAGCTATTTCATTTGTATCAATTAGATTTTGAATATAAGCAGTACTATCTGGCTTTCCAATTCTATCAGTACCCCAATTTGCGCCTAATGGGTCTGGTAATGTTGCAAAAGTAGGTTTAACCAAAGGAGTATATTGAGTTCCTAAAATTGAACTTGAAATAGTAGCTACAGTAGCAGGGTCTGTTATTTTAGCTTTTTGCTCTACTCCATTAAGTGTTAATACATTTGTATTAAAGTTATTTCTTAAATTAAATCCTGTAACAGTTCCAGCGCTTCTGATAGGTATATTAGCAGAGTTTATATCTAGAACATTAGTTCTCGGTGATATTGTAGAAATTCCACTACCATATCCAAGACCCTGCGCTCCTATAATATTAGCAGTAACAGCATCTATATTATAAAAGCCATTTGGAGTATCATAAAATATTTGTCCACTTGTATTACCTAGATTAAGCCTGCCTATATTTGTTGCATTAAAAACAGGAGCTGTAAGTCCTGTATAAGTTTCTGCGTCAACAGCTATAAAGGTTGCTGATTGTAAATTACTGATATCTGTTGTAACACCTAAAGAACCCAAATAATTAGAATGAGTAACAATATTCCCATAACTAGGAGTCGTACTATTTCCTTTCATTATGAGTTGATTGGAAACACCTTGCACTTGATGTTTTAGTATTTTATTGTTTCTAAGATACCCAGAAGTACTACAATCAAATTGGAGCGAAGAACCTACATTTATAAAGCTATTGTTTTCTAACATAGCATTTTTAGCTGATATTATATTAAAGCTTGTCCTATTAATTACGCAATTAGAAGTTACAGCACCTGCTTGAAATGTAATTGGAGTTTGAAGTATATTCTCTATTCTAACCCCACTACTACCTGCCGCAATTGTAATACTTGTAAGTTGTGTTAAGGCAGGATGTCCATATAATCTTTGATTACTATGCATTACAACATTCACTCCTCTATAATCCCCTTTTTCCAATCGAACTGAACCATACGTGTCTAAAGCTGTTTGTAAAGTTGCTTTTTTAGTTATTGGCAATAAATAAGCCTTGAAATATTCAATTTCTTCTAATTGGTTATTTACCGACGGTATTACTGGAACAGTACTTTTTTTGGGCTCATCTATAGCATAATTATAGTTCTGTGAAAAAACTACGGATGAAAAAAGTAAAAAATAAATTAAATGTTTCATTGTCCTGAAATTATATAGGCATTTACACCTGTTTTTCTTAGTAATCCAAACCTTACGCTTCCTGCAGTACTTGTAAACAAAGCCTTACCACTAGCATTATAATTAATTGTAACCCCAGTTCCAGCTTGGACTGTCAAGACAGCTCCATTATGAGCTTCTAAATTAATAGTATCACCTATTGCCATTGCACCAAATGCAGAAGTTAATGTTAACGTAGCTGATGTTGTGCATTCTATAACATTATTGATATCTGTACTAGCAATATTTCTGGAAGAAGTAAATGGAATAATTGCAGCTTTATAAGGGTTGGCACCTACTATTCTTTCCGCGGTTTTAGAATGCAGCGCATACGGAACGCTCAATAGCTGTGTAATACCAATAATGTTGTAATTAGTACCGCCAGCAGCATCTACTTGTGTTTCTACAAAATAAGGTCCATTATCCCACGCTATGGCACTAAAATTACCTGTAACAATATTTCCCGTTCCAATTTCAAGAGAAACTAGACCATTGTTATTTGTCATAACTAAGTGAGTTTCTTCGTAAACTTTAGTTCCCGTTGTAGTACCTTGATGCACAATAACTTTTAGACTTATGTTCGAGTTAGTTACTAAGCTATTGGCTTTTGAACGGATAATCGCTTGATAACTCATTTTTTCTGGTGCCTGTGCAAAAATACTAAGCGTAACAGTCACAAATAACAGTATGGTAAGTGTAAGTTTCATAATTTATTTTTTTAATATTTTAAACGTTTTCAAAATTTTATTGTTAGCATATACTTGTAGTAGATAAAGAGAAGAACTAAGATCATTCAAGTCAATTTTAGTCTCGTTCTGGTTAATTACATTTTGCTTTATAAGCCTTCCTTGAAAGTCATAAAGTTGATAAGAACGCGGTCCATTTTCAAACTCATATCCTTCCATATTTACAATAACAAAATCTGTCGTTGGATTTGGAAAAATAAATATTTCTGCTTTGGGTTCAATACTATTTTCTGTAACGGCTAAATTCTGATTTAGCTCTTCTTGTTGAATACCTTGTGCAACATTATAAATAGACTCTCCAATGTAGGTATAAAATACTTGTCCAATGGAATAAGTAACTGAACCCGAATCACTTGTGGCATCGTCACCAGACGCATTAAAAGTTTCCATAGTATCGTTTGCAATTGACTGGATGTTTTGACTTATACAATTTAAAGAAAAAAACAACATCAGGATAACAAGTAGGTTTGTAATTTTAAAATTGAGATGCTTCACATTTTCAGGGCTTAAATTATTTTGCAATTATTTCTAATACAAAACTATTTAATTAAAAAAAATAAAACCGATTAAAACCTGATATTTTCGATAAAATACACAAAAAATATACTTTTTATCACTTTTTACTTACAATATTTAAGAAGCTAATTATAATAAAATTATTCACTTCCTTATTAAGAATACGATTATAGTAAGATATTACTTAATTCATAAAAATAATCTCAAGTGGAGCATTTCAAACTTTCAATCATCAAAATATGTTAGCAAAGTAACGACGATTTATTTCAAAAATTATACTGATTAAAGCTTTTTATCTAATTTTTATAATTACAATGATTATTGTTTTTATTTCATAATTTTTTAGGGGATAAATTCAATATTCAATATTCCTCTTAACAAGTATTTTATTGGTTTTAAACTATTTATAAAAAAAATAAGGAAAAATCTTTAACTAAAAAAATCTGTTTGAGGATCTAAAATCTGATACACGCAAAAGCGAATTGAAGCAGTATTTAAAGTGTAGAATAGTTTAAACTTCTAACCATTCTTGAATACATATATTTTAATAATCCGAAAAATAATTTTAAGTCCAAAAAATACCTACAAACTCCATTTTAAAGTAAAAAAAAAAAGGCTGTAAATCATACGATTTACAGCCTTTTGATAGCAATTGACAACTACCCTGTCGGGTTGGGAGTCCAGATAGCAATTGGAAGAACCTGCGGCCTTCCCGCCTTGCGGGACGCAATAAACAGCATCACATAAAAAAAGCCAAACAGTTCTGTTCAGCTATGGGTCGGGGTGGCAGGATTCGAACCTGCGGCCTTCCAGCCTTGCGGGACGCGATAAACAATATCAAATAAAAAAAGCCGAACCGTACTGTTCAGCTTTTGGTCGGGGTGGCAGGATTCGAACCTGCGGCCTCCTGCTCCCAAAGCAGGCGCGATAACCGAGCTACGCTACACCCCGAATTTAAAAGAACCCGATATCTTCAAGATATCTTTTAGCTCCTCTTTTTTTTATTTTTTGTTCTAAAAGCACTGCTTCTGAACGTGTTATAAATTTAAATTGGGAAATCAATTCCCAAGGTTTACCTGATTTAGTTGACAAACTCAATCCTGAATTATGCCTATACAATCTATTTTCAAGATTATCAGTTTGACCTGTATAGTATTTTAAAGAACTTTTACTAAATAAAATATATACTATGTACATAATTATTAAATATAAGGATTCAAACTTTACGGTCTTCCCGCCTTGCGGGACAAGATAACCGAGCTACGCTACACCCCGTAATCGGCTGCAAATGTACAACTATTTTTCACCTAAGCAAAACTATTTTTCAAATAAGAAACAAAATTAATTTTTAATGAAGAGGAATTTTAGAGCGAAAATAAATAGTATCTTTAATTTATAAATAGTATTATATTTACAATATATAATTTTCTAAAATCGTTATTGCTATGGAAATTTTCTTACTGATAGTGCTCCTTGCTTTTTTGTTCTACATCAAAAATGCCATAGACTCCAAATTCGACCGAATTGAAGATAAAATAGAAGATAAATTTGACGAGAAGTTCAAAGAATTGTATAAAAAATTAGGCGAATTAAAAGGCACTGAAATACTTTCAGAAAAACCAATAGTCGCGCCAGAAGTAGTTAAACCCCAGGTCACTACTGAAGAAATAAAACCTCAAATGGTTATCAAAAAAACAGAACCCTTGGTTTTTATCCCTGTCGAAAAAGAAACATCAGAAGAAAAAACTGAAAAAATTGTCTTTTCAATGGACAATGTTTCGACTCCTAAATCAATGCAACCCAAAACGGAACCCAAAGTGTACGTTCGTGAAGAACCCAATAAGACTTTTTGGGAAAATTTCAGAGAAAACAATCCCGACTTGGAAAAATTTATTGGCGAAAACCTTATCAACAAAATTGGAATCTTGATTCTGGTTTTAGGAATCAGCTATTTTGTGAAATATGCTATAGATAAAGATTGGATCAACGAACCGGCACGTGTGGGAATTGGGATGCTTTCTGGAGCATTAATTATGGGAGTGGCCCATAAATTAAGGAAAAAATACGCTGCTTTTAGTTCGGTATTTGTGGCTGGTGCCGTTGCCGTTTTCTATTTCACCATTGCAATTGCATTTCACAGTTATCACTTGTTCGGACAAACGACAGCTTTTATTCTTATGGTGGTTATTACTGCATTCAGTTGCTTTATTTCACTTTCTTATAACCGAAAAGAGCTCGCTGTTTTATCCCTGATTGGCGGTTTTGCGGTTCCGTTTATGGTCAGCACGGGACAAGGGAATTATGTGGTATTGTTTACCTATATCCTCATTCTAAATATTGGGATTCTGGCATTGGCTTACCACAAAAAATGGACCATCATCAATATAGTGTCCTATATTTTTACAGTGATTTTATATGGAGCCTGGCTGTTTAAAGACCTTGACGAAAAAACACCACATTATCTCGGCGCAGTTGTATTCGGATTTGCCTTTTACTTGGTGTTCATTGGCATCAACATCATCAATAATCTAAGAACCAAAGGCCTTTTCTCTCCGATAGAATTAAGCATTCTGTCCAGCAATACCTTCCTCTTTTATGGTGCTGGAATGTTGGCTTTAGAACCTTACCATCCAGAACTCAAAGGAATATTTACAGCCGCTTTAGGGTTGCTAAATCTTGGTTACGCTTGGTTTTTATACAAAAAATTTGGTCTCGACAAAACTGCCGTTTACCTTTTGATTGGTTTAACATTAACCTTCATCACGCTGGCCGTTCCCATACAATTCGAAGGGAATTTCATTACCCTGTTTTGGGGAGCAGAAGCTGTAATATTGATGTGGTTAGCTCAAAAATCAAAAATAACCTATTACAGATTGGCTTCGGTTATCGTCCACTTTTTGATGGTGGGAAGTTTACTGATGGATTGGAATCAAATATACCCATCTTCATCTGAGTTGAATATAGTGTTCAATAAAATTTGCTTGACAGGTATTTTTGCTTTAACTTCCTTATTTGCCGTTTTCTATTTATTAAAAAATGAAGAGGAAAAACTAGAGCAATTTGGCATCGTTTTCAATCCAAAGAAATACAGCAATTTGATAGTCATTATTGGGATAATTATCGCTTATTTTGTCGGCTTGTTCGAAGTAAGTTTCCAAGCTAATTTTAGAATTATTGGAGTAAATTCTGCCATTACATTGCCGATTTTATATCACTTACTATTTAGTGCTGCATTATTTTATGGTTTATGCCAGAGCAAAAACAGAGTCCGTTACCAATTGGCTTCCGCCATTGCCGTCATCAATATGATGCTCTTTGCGTTTTGGTTTTCGAATTATCCGTTTTATGAACACGAGCAATACATCTCAACGGGAATTCAGCAAAGAATTGGATTCTATTTGCATTATATTTCGTTACTTATAATAGTGTACTTTGGGTATAAATTGCACCAAATCAACAAGCCAAACCCGGTTTTCGAACTATTTCAAAAGAAAATTGTAATTTGGATTGCGGCATTTTTAATCGTCTATTTGGCAAGCACCGAATTAATGCTCCACGGCTTGGTGTTTTCAAATTCCCCGATTACGGCTCAAGAGATAAAGTCTAGCGAATTTTATAAAGAGTACCAATCCAATGAGTTGCCTTATCTTAAACAACAAATGGCTTACGATGCAATTCAAACTACCAGAACCCAAATCATAAAAACAGGATACCCGATTCTTTGGGGAATTCTCGCTTTTGTCTTCCTGATTGTTGGAATCCGAAAACGCATCAAAAACCTGCGAATAATAGCCTTGTCATTACTAGGCATTACCATTCTTAAATTATTTTTATTCGACATCAGCAATGCCTCCGAAACCGGAAAAATCATAGCATTTATCTTATTGGGAATTCTAATCCTGATTATTTCATTTGTGTACCAAAAACTAAAAGTCTTAGTACAAGACGACAACAAAACCAAGGAAACCAATGAAACTGCATAAATTTCTACTTATACTGCTTGCAGCAAACGGCCTTTTGGCACAACACAAAACGACCGCTAAAATCGAAACAGTCAAGCAAAGTGGTTTACATAAAATCATCTTACCTTCCGAAATTCGTTCCTTCTCAAAAGAAGAATTGGGTGATTTTAGAATAGTGGATGCCAAAGGAAACGAAATACCTTATTATATCTTTCAGGGAAAGGGTGAACTAAATTCCAACAGCTTTTCGGAATGCAAAATACTGTCGAAAACCGTAATTCCAAAAAGCAAAACAATTCTCATTTTTGAAAATCCCAAAACTTCAATTGACGAAATCGTGCTGTCCATAACCAATTCTGATGTTACAAAATCGTACAGTATCAGCGGAAGCGACAACCGAGAAGAATGGTTCGGATTAGTTAATAATTCTCAATTATACGGACTCGAAAACAGCCAAGACACCAGTGTTTTCAAAACAATACCTTTGCCACTAACTTCATATCGGTATCTGAAAATAGAATGGAACGACAAGAAAACATTGCCAATAAATGTATTGAAAATTGGTTTTTTTACCAACCAAGTAAACAAATCCAAGCTGGAGGAAATAATCCCAAAAAGCATCAGATTGCTGCAGATTCCGGCCGAAAAGAAAACCCGGATAGACATTAGTTTTAACCGTCCACAAATCGTAAATCAGATTGGTTTTACAATAACAGCTCCTAATTGGTTTCAACGCAAGGCTCAAATTTATATCCATAAAAAAAGGCAGATAAATCAAAAATCGGCTCCCTTTCAAGAACCAGTTTTTGCTTTTGATTTAAGTTCCAACCAAAACAATACGTTTTCCATTCCGCAACTTTTCGAAAAAGAATACATCATCGAAATAGAAAATCGCGACAACCTACCTTTGACCTTGGCTAAAATCCAATTGTTCCAAAATCAAATAGCAGTAATTGCCGATTTAAAAGCAAATGAAAAATACACCATCCAAACTGGCAATCCGAAACTAAACACCCCGGAATATGATTTGGAAAATTTTAAAAATAGCATCGACAACAACTTGCCTGAAGTCAAAATTTATGACATAAAATACTCTGCGGCAAAACAAAACCAGACCAAAGTCAAATCCTTTTGGCAACAATCTTGGTTTATGTGGCTTTGCATCAGTTTGGGCGGTTTAGTAATTGCCTTTTTCACAATAAGTTTAGTAAAGGATATGAAGAATAATTCCTCAATCTAAATCAATAAATTCACACTCCGCAACTTGCTCCCCTGCTCCGCAAAGTCTCCGACTTTGAGGATGTGACAGTAGGTCTCTGACCTTTCCACCCAATAGGCAACAATACCAATCGATTGCGACAAACTCTAAAAACCCAATTGCAAATCAAATTTTCTACCCAATCCTCTTGTCCCATTTTGACCAAGCAGAATTAAAAATAATTCCTCCATCTAAATCAATAATTCCCTATTTTTGTTCCAACAAAAATCATAACACAACTATTTTATGCTGATTATAGGAATAGCAGGCGGAACAGGCTCAGGAAAAACAACCGTAGTTCATCAAATAATGAACGAATTACCCCATACCGAAGTGGGGATTATTGCCCAGGATTCCTATTACAAAGAATCTACAAACGAGAGTTATGAGGAACGGGCAAAAACCAACTTTGACCATCCGAGAGCTATAGATTTCGATTTATTAGTCGCTCATCTAAAGGAACTCAAAGCTGGAAACACCATTCACCAACCCGTGTATTCCTTTGCCACCCATAACCGAACCGATGACACTATTGTGACACATCCGCGAAAAGTGATGATTGTCGAGGGAATTTTAATCCTCTCGAATCCCGAACTTCGCGACTTGTTCGACATCAAAATATTCGTTCACGCCGATTCAGACGAGCGATTAATCCGACGATTGAAACGCGACATTGCCGAACGAGGACGCGATATGGAGGAAGTTTTAACCCGATACCAAACCACCCTAAAACCTATGCACCAGCAATTCTTAGAAAACACGAAAGCATTTGCCGACATCATCATCCCTAACGACAAATACAACACCGTTGCCATCGATGTGGTTCGAGCAGTAATAAATCAACGAATTTTATAATTTTTTTTGTAAATTTATTGCAGCATTTTTTAAGGAGCTATTTCCCGCTATACGTTGCAAACGAAGTTCGCTGAACTCCGCTGAAAATGAAAGCATTGTGAAGTAATCTTTCGTGCCGAACACCGGCACAAAAGGATTTCCACTGCTATAGGGACTAAAAAAACACAGGATTACAAATGACAAACCCATACAAAGACAAACCTTGGTTCAAATTTTTAAGCAACAGATACGTCTGGGTATTGTTGTCATTTATAATTTGGATGGTATTTCTGGACAACTATTCCTATTTTGGTCATCGCGTTCTAGACAAGCAAATTAACGAGCTCAAAGACAATAAGGAATACTACCAGCAAGAAATCAGGAAAGATCAGGAAAAAATCAAAAAATTGAATAATCCAGACCAAATCGAAAAATACGCCCGCGAAAAATACTATATGAAAAAAGACAGTGAAGACGTCTATATCATAGAATTTGAAGGCGACACCATCGAAAAAGACAGTAAGAAGTAAATGCTAAAACTAATAGTGTGCGTCTTGTTAAAAAAATAGTTAGAAAATTAGTAATACAAAACCAGTAACAAAGTACACAAATTAAGCCTTAATGAAACTTAATCTCTTAATGGTTTAAATTCTTAAACTTAATTTTTAAAATCTAATCCAAAAAAGCAGCAGCATTTAAGATTGTCATATTGAAAAATTAAACTTACACACATTATGAAAAATGTATTCGATGATTTCAATCCTGTTTCCTCCAAACAATGGAAACAACAAATCCAGTTTGAACTCAAAGGTGCCGACTACAAAGAAACCTTAATCTGGGATTCGCCCGAAGACATTCAGGTGAAACCATTTTACCATAAAGACGAATATAAAGGAACATCCAATATAAATACAAAGGCAACTAATTTCAGCATTTGCCAGAACATCTTCGTCCACGACCTCGAAAAATCAAATCTTCGAGCCATCGA
Organism: Flavobacterium psychrophilum; assembly: GCA_945860385.1. Taxonomy (GTDB): domain Bacteria; phylum Bacteroidota; class Bacteroidia; order Flavobacteriales; family Flavobacteriaceae; genus Flavobacterium; species Flavobacterium psychrophilum_K. Next base: position 30,331 of record CAMAQD010000014.1, on the reverse strand, counting down.
CAGCATCAATCGCGGTGCAGAAAGCATTCGTTTTACCATCGAAGACGAAAAAACAGAATTAGAAAAACTGTTGCAAAACATGGACTTAGAAAAAACTACTATTTACTTCAACCTTTCTTTCCTTTCTATAGATTTTGTAAAAAAAATAGAGGCTTTCGCTAAAGAAAAAAAAGCAAAAATATACTGCAACCTTGATCCTATTGGCCAATTAGCCAAAGAAGGAAATTGGTTCACAACTAAAGAAAAAACAAACTTCGACACCTTAAATTGGCTTTCTGCTGAGACAACAAATGTTTCACTTATCAGTATCAATAGCGGTTTATATCAAAATGCGGGTGCCAATATGGTGCAGCAAATTGCCTACAGTTTGGCTCACGCTAACGAATATTTCAACCGCATCACGACCATTAATCAGTCCATCGTTTTCGAAGTTTCGGTGGGAACAAATTACTTTTTCGAAATTGCAAAACTCCGAGCTTTACGATTGCTTTTCAATCGGATTGCAAAAGAATACGACCACAATTCCGATTGCCATCTATTGGTTACGCCTACAAAACGCAACAAAACGATTTATGACTTCAACATAAATATGCTACGCACCACAACCGAATGCATGAGTGCCATTTTGGGCGGAGCAGACGCCATTACTAATCTTCCTTATGATGCCTTGTACCATAAAGACAACGAATTTGGCGATAGAATTGCCCGAAATCAACTCCTGATTCTCAAAAACGAAAGTCATTTCGATAAAGTCAATAATCCTGCGGACGGTAGTTATTATATTGAAAGTCTTACCAGTCAACTAGCTGAAAAAGCCTTAACATTATTCAAAGACATCGAAGCCAACGGCGGTTTCCTCAAACAACTCAACGAGGGAATCATCAAACGAAAAATTCAGGAAAGTGCTGACAAAGAACAGGAATTATTCGATTCCGGTAAAGAAATCCTACTGGGAACCAACAAATATCCCAACAAAAAAGACCTGATGAAGGACAATTTAGAATTGTTCCCTTTCGTGAAAATAAAACCCAGAAAGACCTTAATTTCCCCCATAATCGAAAAACGATGGGCTGAAAAAATAGAACAAGACCGTCTCAAAGAAGAAAAGTAACCCCAACCTATCCTATGAAAAACAGAATCTTTATACTATTGTTATTAATTTCGTTCACGGTTTTCGCCCAACAGCGAACATTGGAAATAACCAACATCAGGAACGGAAAAATAAAAGTGTTTGTGGAAAACCAACGCATCAAAATCAGAACTTTGGACCATAAAAAATGGGTAGGAAATCTAAAAATTACAGACAGTTTAAGTTTTATGGTCAACAATCATAAGGTAGCAATGGACAGTCTCCAAAGTATAAAAAAACAACCAAAAGTGTTGGGAACAGTCAAAACGGTAGTCTTAATTTCAGGAGTAGCCATTGTAGGAGCCTCCTTAATAGCAGCAAGTGGAGGAAGTGACTCCGCCTTTTTGATCTTTGTTGTTGGAGCAGGAACAACGATGAGTGCGGGAGTAATTGAAGGTCTTAATTCCAATTATACCAAAAGAAAATGGAGGTATAAAATTGTTGAAAAGTGACAAAATGGAAGTGGGGAGTTGGAAGATAGAAGACTGAATTTTTAAAAGAAATAATTATATTTACATATAAAACAAAACCTATGGAAGCGATAAGACAAACCGTTAAAGTAAAAAATCACAAAATAAATATTACGCTACCCGATGATTTTAATGCGGAAGAAGTAGATGTAATCATTATGCCTTCCTCTGCAGAATACACAATTCCTCAATGGCAAATAGATGAAGTTAGGGAACGGACAATAGCTTATTTTAAAAACCCAGACAGTGCATTAGATTTTGATGAAGTGATGAAGGAAATCGAGGATGAACTATAAACTTACAATACTTCCTTTGGCTAAAATGGATCTTGAAGAAATCGCTTCTTGGTATGAAACTTGTCAAAAAAACCTTGGAAAACGTTTCTTAAAATCCATAAAAGAGGAAATAAAAATTTTAAGAGTTAAGCCTATTTTATATCAAATAAGATATGACAGAACAAGAGTTGCTTTGATACAAACATTCCCTTATTTGATCCATTTTGAAATTGATAAAAACGAAATTGTAATAAAAGCTATAATTCATACTGCAAGAAATACAAAAGTTTGGAAGAATAGAAAAAATTATTAAAACCTTATTCCGTTACCTTTCTACATCGAATTCAAATGAGAAAAAACCTCCAACATATAAAATTAGAAAACAGTAGTGAGTCTGTTAGCAGTAATCTGCAACCTGAAAACTGCTCCCGAAAGCTTTCGGGACTGCAACCTGAAGCATTCCTCACCGCCGAAGGCATTGCCCTAAAACCCACCTATTCCGAAAAAGACATCGAAAACCTCGAACATCTGGACTTTGGGGCGGGCTTTGCACCCAATTTACGAGGTCCATATACCACAATGTACGTGCGCCGTCCTTGGACGATTCGCCAATATGCAGGATTTTCTACCGCAGAAGAAAGCAATGCTTTTTACCGCCGAAACTTAGCCGCTGGACAAAAAGGACTTTCGATAGCCTTCGATTTACCCACACATCGCGGTTACGATTCCGATCACGAACGCGTGGTAGGAGATGTTGGAAAAGCGGGAGTAGCCATCGATTCGGTCGAAGATATGAAAGTATTATTCGATCAGATTCCCTTAGGCGAAATGTCAGTTTCTATGACGATGAACGGAGCGGTTTTGCCTATTATGGCATTCTATATTGTCGCTGCCGAAGAACAGGGGATTCAGCCGGAACAACTTTCAGGAACCATACAAAATGACATTCTGAAGGAGTTTATGGTGCGAAATACCTACATCTATCCGCCCACTCCTTCGATGAAAATTATTGCCGATATCTTTGAATTCACCAGCAAGAAAATGCCAAAATTCAATTCTATTTCCATTTCTGGTTACCATATGCAGGAAGCAGGTGCCACTGCCGACATCGAGTTGGCGTACACCCTCGCCGACGGGTTGGAATACATCAGAACTGGGCTGGCTACCGGAATGAAAATCGACGACTTCGCCCCTCGCCTATCTTTTTTCTGGGCCATCGGAATGAACCATTTTATGGAAATTGCCAAAATGCGCGCCGGACGAATGATTTGGGCTAAACTGGTGAAACAATTCAACCCCAAAGACGAGAAATCCTTAGCCTTGAGAACCCATTGCCAAACCTCAGGTTGGAGTTTGACGATGCAGGATCCTTTCAATAATGTGGCACGAACCACTATCGAAGCAGCCGCAGCTGCTTTTGGCGGAACTCAATCTTTGCACACCAACGCACTCGACGAAGCCATCGCTTTGCCAACGGATTTCTCGGCCAGAATTGCAAGAAATACCCAAATCTATTTACAGGAAGAAACCAAAATCTGCAAAACAGTCGATCCTTGGGCAGGCAGTTTTTATGTCGAAAGCCTTACCAATGAAATAGCCCAAAACGCCTGGAAACTCATTGAAGAAGTCGAAGAACTCGGCGGAATGACCAAAGCCATTGAATCGGGTATTCCGAAACTGCGCATCGAAGAAGCTGCAGCACGAAAACAAGCACGAATTGACAGCAGTCAGGATATTATTGTAGGAGTCAACAAATACCGATTAGAAAAAGAAGATCCCTTGCAAATCCTCGACGTCGACAACCAGATGGTGCGCAAACAGCAAATCGAGCAATTAGAAAAAATTAAAGCGACTCGGGATACCGATAAAGTCCAACTTTCACTCAAAAAACTAACCCTTTGTGCTCAAACCGGAGAAGGCAATCTACTGGAAATCGCCATCGAGGCAGCGCGAAACCGCGCCACTTTAGGCGAAATCAGCGATGCCCTGGAAACAGTTTTCGGAAGATACAAAGCACAAATTAAATCCTTCAGTGGCGTGTATAGCAAAGAAATTAAAGACGACAAAAGCTTTGAGAAAGCCAAACAACTAGCCGATGAATTTGCCCTGAAAGAAGGCCGTCGCCCTAGAATTATGATTGCAAAAATGGGACAAGATGGACACGATCGAGGTGCTAAAGTAGTCGCCACAGGCTATGCCGATTTGGGTTTTGATGTCGATATAGGTCCCTTGTTTCAAACCCCGGCCGAAGCCGCTAAACAAGCCGTGGAAAATGATGTGCATATTCTTGGAGTTTCTTCACTAGCAGCGGGACACAAAACGCTTGTTCCTCAAGTGATAGCCGAACTCAAAAAACACGGTCGTGAAGACATAATGGTCATCGTAGGTGGAGTAATTCCTGCGCAGGATTACCAATTTTTATTCGATGCTGGAGCGGTTGCTGTGTTTGGCCCTGGAACCAAAATTAGTGAAGCAGCAATCAGTATTTTGGAGATATTGCTTCATTAAAACTACTAAACCTCAAAGGTTTAAAAAAACCTCTGAGGTTTTCTAAACTAAAATCGGTAAATCATTCCACTTCACCCACTAGAGTGGTTTGTCTTTGCTTAAAACAACAAAAACAGGCCCTTTTGTCATTGCGAGCGTAACGCAGTGAAGCGGTGCTAGCTGTTGTAGCTTTGTGTAGCACATTACCTTTTGAAACTGCCCTTACCATTGGTTTTTTGTTAGCCATTAGTTAACCAATTAGGCCTTAATTTCTCTTAATTTCTTAATGGTTCAAAAAGCGATAGGTCCTGATCAATAAGATGGATTAGTCAAAACCCATAAAAGAAATTACATAATATTCCTCTAGTAAGATTTAGATTGTGTTGCCATCTGTTTAAAAAATTCTTTCCTGTTTTACTAGGCATGCCTACTAATTATTTTTCCTTACATTTACATCTCTAAAAAATAAAACTATGGATTTCTCAGCAAAAATGCTTCGGGATGATGCCTTAAAAGGCAAAGTGATTGTGGTAACGGGTGGTGGTAGCGGACTAGCAAAAGCTATGACCCAATATTTTTTGGAACTCGGTGCAAAAGTAGCCATCAGTTCCCGTGACTTGGAAAAACTCCAAAGCACAGCCAAAGAACTCGAAACCCAAACAGGGGGAACTTGCTTAGCAGTCCAGTGCGATGTGAGGCATTACGATCAAGTCGAAAATATGTTGCAAGAAGTGATAAAAGCATTTGGCAAAGTGGACGTATTGCTCAACAATGCCGCAGGAAATTTCATCTCACCAACCGAAAGATTATCAGCCAATGCCTTCGATACCGTGATTGATATTGTACTAAAAGGTTCTAAAAACTGTACGCTGGCTTTTGGAAAACATTGGATCGAAACCAAACAGACAACGGCAACCATATTGAATATCGTAACTACTTACGCCTTCACTGGATCAGCTTATGTGGTGCCAAGTGCGGCTGCCAAAGCCGGTGTTTTGGCAATGACCCGAAGTCTCGCCGTGGAATGGGCCAAATACGGAATCCGGTCTAATGCCATCGCACCAGGACCTTTCCCTACCCAAGGCGCTTGGGACAGACTATTACCAGGTGACTTAGCCGAAAAGTTTGATATGGCCAAAAAAGTACCTTTAGGAAGAGTAGGAAATCATCAGGAACTAGCCAATCTCGCAGCCTATTTGGTGTCGGATTTCTCAGGCTACATCAACGGCGAAGTCATTGTGATTGATGGTGGCGAATGGCTAAAAGGCGCCGGAGAATTCAACATTCTCGAAGCCATACCCGAAGAATTGTGGGATCAGTTGGAAATGATGATTAAAGCAAAGAAAAGAAATTAGCAGGTTGCAGCGGCAAGTTTCAAGAAGCAGATGGCAGAAAACAGATTAGATAAATTTAACATATAAATTATGAGATTTCAGGATTTACTAGCTTATAAGAAATCATTTGAATTAGCAATGGAAATATTTTCTATTTCAAAAAGTTTTCCTTCTGAAGAAAAATATTCATTGACAGATCAAATTAGGCGTTCTTCCAGAAGTGTATCGGCTAATATCGCAGAAGCAACAAGAAAAAGAAAATATGAAAAACATTTTGTTTCGAAATTAACAGATAGTGATGCTGAAAATGCTGAAACTCAAGTATGGTTAGAATATTCAAATGCTTGCGATTATATTAATAAAAATGATTTAGAAACCTTAACATCAAAAAGCCTTGAAGTTGGTAAGCTATTAAACTATATGATGAATAATCCAGATAAATTTTTATAAATAGTTCAATAGTCAACTGCACACAGTCGGCAATCTGCCAACTGAACACTGCAACCTGAGACCTGCTATCTGAAACCTGCAACCTGCCATCTGAAACCTGCTATCTGCAACCTGAAACCTGCTATCTGAAACCTGCAACCTGCCATCTGCAACCTGCAACCTGAAACCTGCCACCTGAAACCTGCCATCTGCAACCTGCTACCTGAAACCTGCAACCTGCTACCTGCTACCTGCAACCTGCCATCTGCAACCTGCAACCTGCTACCTGCAACCTGCAACCTGCCATCTGCAACTTGCAACCTGCTATCTGAAACCTGCAACCTGCTACCTACTTCTCCCCAAAATAAACATTCAGCAACGACAACGAATACACAAAGGCGGGTGCAGCGGTTCGCATAGCAGCATGATTAATGGTTAAAAACCAGAACGCTAAAAAACACAGCAGAAACATATTAAATTTGTTCTCCACATATAAAAACAAAGGGGTGAAGAAGAGCAATAGCAACCCGACAATACCCAAGGAACCGTGCTCGGCCAACATCCGGGTAATTTCGTCATGAGATAAAGTACCATTTCCGCTTTCCTCTTTACGCAACTCAACTCCCTTGCCCACGCCCACGCCAAATATAGGATTCTTTAAGAAAAGATCTATTTCACCTTTAGCTACATCTTCCCTACCAGTAAACTTGGATTCCTTCTTCCTTCCTCTGGCATCCTGATTGGCATACCGTTTATCAATTAGTCCCCCCGTCTGGAAGGAAGTGTAGGTCCAGGTAGTAACCATGGCCACCCCGATAAAAACTATAACATAATTGAGTTTGACCCTGCCGGTGTAGTTCGATTTGTAATAGAGGAACAATAATAACAAGAGAATCATCAGAAAGCCGGTAATCATACCCCCCCGAGAGAAAGTCACCATGCCCCTATAACTCATATTGATGGCAACAAACAGATTTAGACCTAGCATAAATTTCGTTCGGGACTCCAGAATAGTTCTGGAAAAAAAGATAAACATCCCTAATCCCAAAAAAGTAGCAACTTGGTTCGGCCCAAAACCACCCGAAGTTTCATAACTAGATTGTGTAGAGGTAATAACATCTCGAATGTTAGGGGTGTAAAAGGTGAGATACACCATACAAGTTACAATGGGAAGCCCCATACTAAGAATAATGGAATTCATCTGCTCTACAGGAATCTTTCTTCTGAAAGTGTAGATGGAAGCCACCCCCAAACATACTGGACCTGATATATTGAAGGCAATAGAATTCCGCATATTGGTGTCAAAATTTAGCACAAAAGTGGTAAGCACAATACCGGGTACCAAAAGCAGCAGGAAAATCCAATAGGGAGTCGCACCCTTGGAAAAGCCACTATAGTACATCCCCATAAAAATAAAAAGCATTACTCCATATTTAGAAATTTCATACAAGGGGTTCCCCCCAGTCATCCGAAGGAAAATTTCACTTCCTACGACATAAGCAGCTGCAATCAGGGCTTCGTTTTTCTTATTTTGAGTCTTTATGACATAATAAATTCCGATGATAAAAATCCCATAGCCATATATTTTGGATACAAAAGGAATTAAGTAAACCAAAAATCCCAGCACCGCGTGGAAAAGGATGATTTGAAAATAGGCAATATCTTCTTTTTTCATTTGTAATTATTTTTTATCTTTTGCCTAAACAAGGCTAGATATGTAGTTCTGAAAACTCGTTCCTGATAACATAATCAAGTCATTCCTTTTTTTAAAGAGCATTCCTTTAGATTATTGGGTACACTAGTAATAAATATACCAATAAACCAAGCACAAAAGAGCAATTCTTTGAAGATGTCGAAAAACAAAATGGGCAAAGCAATCGTAGGAATCAAAAATAAATTAGCTCTTAGGCCATGTTTCTAAAAGCTTCACAACATGATTTCAGATTCTTAAAACCACTATACTAAAATAATTCCTTTCCATAGTGTTTCAGTATTCTGTTTCTGTGTGGCTGAAAACCGCTAATTCTATTGTGAGTTTCCCCTTTAGAATTCTTTTAAGTTTTATATGAACTACTTTAACATATTTACACCCAAAAGAATTTAACCCACCTGAATGCGGCATTCCGATACTTTTCTCCACTTAGGTGGTGAAATTAGGCAAATAAATGTCCCCTTCAAAATGCTTTACTTATTTTATTCGACTTTTTGATACTACTAAAAAATTAAAAACTAAGATTTCTACGTTTTCTAAATAATCAATTGTGAAATTACAAGGTATTTGCTTTTTAAATGATTTCTAAATTCCTTTTTACAGTAACATACCATTAAAAACAATTCAAATAGTATAAAAGTTGTAAAAAAGGGGGCTTTCACAATTTTCCATTTAAGGAAGGTTTTTGAAAATAATCATTTATAAAATAAGCAAATAAAAAGATTAAAAAGGGTCGCACAGGAAACATATATCGTTGTTCCGAATGAAAAACAAAAACATATACCAAACTCCAACCCCATAGCAATAGAAAGGGGACTAATAGTTGGTAGTCTTTTTTTCGATATAAGATTATCATCGATCCTATTGAAAATAAAATCAGGATATAATTGATGCTATTAATGTAAATATGAATACCCCACTTGACAAAATTACTCTTGTTGTATTTCATTATCGGCGAAATGACAAAGGTTTGAGATTGAAAAAACTTCAAACCATACTGCCGAAGGGTCAGTCCCGGATTTTGAATAATGTCATTAGCAACCCAATCAATGTAATAACGGGTCTTGTCCAGATTATTGGCGACACAAATGGAATCTAGTTCGGCCCTTTTTTCCAGATTATGGAGGTAATCGGAAGTGGCAAATTCTTGCTGTCCGTCTTGCGGCAACCAGTTCCAGGGATCATCCCGTAATTCGTATCGTGACCAAAGTAAATGCCTTCTGAAGATGTCTTTTTTAAAGGCACCATCCGTATTGTTGATTTTTTTTTCAATCAAAGCCAACGCTAGCACCAGTAAAGCTAGAGACGAAATAAAAACAATTTTATTTTTCCATTCCGCTGTTATCGTTAAAAAATAGAGCGAAAATAATACCAGAAAAGGTAATAAATTAGGACGGGTTCCCGACACAATTACTAATGAAAAGGACAACAATAAAAAATAGTGTACCGACTTAGTCTTTGCCAGTATTTTTAACCACGTGTAAACAAAAAGGGAAACTCCAAAAAAAGCGGCACTTTCGGCCAATATTCCCATGGCATAATAAACATGAATAGGAAACAAGTTCAACACTACTACGGTCCAAAATTTTGAAGTAGTGGAGAATTGCAACAAATCAAAGGCCTTAAATAAATAATGAATAGCCCAACACGTAATTATCGAATTAAAAATAACCCCAAAAAGATAAAAAACGGTATCATTATGAAAAACATATCCTAATGAATAGGGAACCAAATAGTAAAACAAAGTAAAGAGTCCTTTGTCAATGCGAACCGTTCCTTGAAAACCGTCAAGAATATAGTGAATGAATTGTAAGGTTCCGTCGTGGTATTCTCCATCTCCAAAGGGCTTGGGTTTGAAAGGCAAAAAATAAAACAAAAAACAAATCAAGGCCGTTATTAAAACAGGATTTTTGGTTACAAAATCAATAATTCTCTTCATACGATACGCTATTTAGTATTGAGGCCTGTTCACCAACAAACTCCACCAACCGATGGCTCTGCCCATCGCTTCGGTAAACGCTTCCTTTTTTTTATTGGCCGTAAAAGTATTGGTAAATCGGATTAAAGTCAACAGTAAAGTGATCGAATGCCATTTTATTTTAGCATCGAATGAAGGTTTTGGATTTTTGACTCTCCAAACATACCAACCGTTACGAACCACCATTTTACCATAACGGTAGTGATTGGGTCTTCCTGACGGATGGTGAAAATGGCTCAACTGGGCTTTGGTATTGACAACATTTTTGCCAAATGACAAAGCTCGGAGACTAAAATCGGCGTCTTCATACAAGCCATAGCCTTCAAAATAGCGGGAGAATCGAATGGAATCCACTACTTTTCTGCGAAAAGCAAACGACATCCCTATCAATAAATCTACTTCATACGTTTTGCCATTTAAAGGAAACCCACAGGTTTTGCCATGCGAATAATCCGGCATCCGTCCGGGACCTAAATGAGTTTGTAGTCCTAGATAATTGCGAACGACATTGCGTTGCCCTTCCTTATATACAAATCCTTCCCATAAATAATAACGGCGGGAATCGTATTTTTGATTCGGATCGGCCAAGGTCCAACTGTTTTCATTTAGGGCTACCCCGCCCACACCTGTAATGTTGGAATTCCCTTCGAACGTTAGGATTATTGCTTCAAAATAATTTGGCTCTAAAACGGTATCGTCATCCAGGAAACAAACAACTTCCATCATTGTTCCTATTCGTTCTATTCCATAATTGCGTTGTTGGGTCAAGCCGCGATGTTCGGGTGGAACCGCAAAATAATGCAAATGCTGAAATTGATTTTCGCTAAGAATATGTTCAGTTTCTTGATTCATAGAACCATCGATGATGAGAATTTCATCGGGATACAAAGTTTGTTCCTGAACCGATTGCAACAACTGCAGCACCGATTGCGGACGCATATAGGTGCAGATAATGAGACTAAACTTCATTTTGTCTTTTTAATTCGTTCGCCCAAAACACACTCCGCTCCCATTGTTTCTGAAAATATTGATAATACCGTATCGGATTTTTAATCTTTTGAAACTTATAATATTTAAAGAACAATATAGTTTTATAACTATTAATTTGGTTTTTAGTGTTGTGTAAAATCTGATACAATAGTATCGTTGGCGAGGGTTTAGGCTGAATGCTATCGGCATGCCACTGCAATACGGGTTGAGTTCTAAAACCTCCAACTGGGGCTTTCAAATGCAATATTTCAGGTTCAGGCAAATATAAGACATCGTACCCTAAATTCCGCAACTGCATTCCGAAATCGCCGTCTTCGCCATAACCAAATTCAAAGGCTTTATTGAATTTTACATTAGACAAAATATCCCTTCGAACAAAACTGTTCCCAGCTCCAAAAGTAGGCCATTGAATTACTTTAGTGTATTTCTTTATTTCATTTTTTTGAGGATAAGAGGTCGTAACCACTGGATGGCCAAATTGTGCAATCTTGCTAAAAATATCCGACACTAAACTAGCCCCAAAACGGTTGTCATCATCTGCCAGGAAAACCCATTCGCTTTGGGTTTGATCCAAAGCCTGATTACGGCCATTGCAGGCACCGGCCTGATGCGTAAAAATATGCTGGATTTCAAACGGCCATTTTTCCTGGGTCAGATAATCCAGTTCGCTCGTACTTCCCGCTTCGGTATTTTGTTCCACAATGACAATCTTTTTCGGCAAATGGGTCTGTTTCGAAAAATCCTGCAACACATCATACAAATAAGTCTTTCTGCCAATGGTTGGAATAATAACATCTACTGTGCCTGTATCAATAACTTTTCTGGAGGATTGTGCTTTTATACCATCCACATTAAGAGTTAACTTGCTTCTGTTTTGGTAAAAAAGAGAAAAAAGAAATGGCAACAGCGGGAATTTCCGTTCATACAAAAATAGATTCAACAACAATAAGAAAACCCAACGCGTTCTATAATGTTGCTTTACAAAACGAAAAAGTAGGTATTGATTTGCTTTGGCTGGAACACGTTCGACTGCACTTTTTAAAAGTCGGGGCTCAGAATAACACAATAATCCCTTAGGCAGCAATAGCTTTCCCAAAGAACACAGAAAATAATCAAAATTAGTATCCAATGGAATTTCAGCACCTAAAGCCAACAAAACTTCAGCATACAGACAGCCCACAGTACTGCTCATTTGCCAGGTCGGAAAAGAAACCGTTTTGTTGACTCGCACAAAAAGGGAAGTATCAACATAGCCAATAGCCGAATCTAAAAATGAAGTATTGGATGGGTTATAGGAAAGGAATAATTTCTTGTGATGCAACAAATGTTCAATCTCCGAAATATTGAGTTGTTCTTTCTGACTTTCATGACACCAGACCAGTATTTCGGTTGGATACGCTTGCGCCACTTCAATAAGAACTGCAGCTATCGATTTACCGCTAACTTTTTCCATACCAAAAGCCTTGGCATGAGCCAACGCTACTACATTTGCGCCATTATGATATAGAAGTATCATGACCTTACTGTGTTATAGATGCACCTGCAAAAGTGATGATTTCATTTTTTCGGAATCGTACCGTCTTGTAGGGATAGTTCATTTTCTTAAAAAACGCCTCCACTTTGATATAAGTCGCAGCTCCATCCACAATATGATAGGAAGCGATGGCAAAATTGGGTTTCAGATTTTCGATAGTTTGAACGCAACCGTCCAAAGCTTCTATTTCGGCTCCTTCAATATCCATTTTAATAAAATCCAGTTTTTTGATATGGTTTTGGACTACCCAATCATCAATTCGCACGGCTTCTTTTTTAACACATTTATCCGCATCCGGAATCCAAACCGCCGAAGAACCTACTGTTCCTGCTTCATAAAAATCCACTAATTTGTTTTCATCCCACAACAACAGTTCTTCAATTTTAATGTTGTCCGCCAAGCCTGAATTCAATTCGATATTCTTGTTAATTCTGGCAATATTAAAGGTATCAGGTTCAAAAGCATAAACAATACCGTCCTTTCCAACCAATTTTGAAAAGAAAAGAGACAAATGACCACAATTGGCACCGGCATCCAAAACTACATCATTGGCCTTTACGTTATAAAAATGTTGGTAGTAATTAAAATCGGGTACAATAAAATACAAGGCTTCCCTGGTAATCAAAGAAACTTGCTTGAAAACAGTCTTGAAAACTACTTTATTGTCCTTGTCTTTTTCAATCTGATAGGAAGTATTTTTTGGTTTGTTAATACTATAATAGACTAACTTGATTTGCTCTTTTACTCCTCCATTAGGAAAAAGGGCACTTATTATTTTTTTTATCTTTTTTTTCATCTTGATGCTATGCATTTCTTATAAAACAACAAACTTTGTCTTGCTACAGTTTCAGTACTGAACTTATGTATTACTTTTTTTCTGGCTGCCAAACCAAAATTTTCTTGCAATTTAGGACTTTTTAGCAATTCCAAAATCTTTTCTGCGTATTGTTTGTGCTCCTTTGGAGGTGCCAAAAAACCTTCAACTCCCTCTTCAATAACTTCTTTTGCCCAACCGATATTCGAGGCCACTATGGGTTTTTGCAATGCCATCGCCTCAATCCAGGAAACAGGCAAAGCTTCTGCAAAAGAAGGAAAAACGCAGACAGTAGACAAATGGATTTGCTCTTTAATGGCAGCATAAGGAACACTACCCAAATAACGCACATTTCGCAAAGCTTCGGTCGTAAATAAGGCTTGCATCATGGCCCAGGTGGAACCATTCCCGGAAACAACATCAGGCACATCTTTGCCTACCAAAACAAGTTGAGTCTCAGGACTGCTTTTAATTACTTCATTGAAAATAAACGGTAATTCCAACAATCCTTTTTTACGAATCAAGCTCCCAAAATATAATATAGTCTTATTGTCATTGCCATTGTCATTGCCATTGTTGTTGAATAAATCAACATCAATCGAATTGGGAATAATGGCAAACTCCTTTTGTAATCCAAAAACTTGATTGGTCAAATCGGCGGTGAATTGACTGACTGAAAGCAAACCATCCGCTTTTTGAAGAGCTCTTCGTTCGTGAAATCGATTCATCCATTTCACAGGACGATGATCCAAATGACAAAAATAAGTATCTGAACCATTGAGCCGAATAACGATAGGACATTTTTTGGGTTGGATAAAGGAAGTGATTCCCGTCCAGTCAGGTGCTTCAACCAACTCGATTTGCATGTTGGCATACAATTGATTGACAATACGTTCCAGCTTTTTTCTTGTCAACCACCAAGATAATCCTTTGAATTTTACATTTTTAATTTGCTGAATGGTTATTCCGTTATCCTCAAAAACACCTTCCGATTTTTGTCCATAAACCAACACCCGAACTGAACAACCTTGTGCTAAAAGTCCAACAGCCAGATTCTTGATACTCGTACCAATCCCTCCTGAATTGCCTGTCTTAGGGTGTGGATATTCGGGGGTTAGGAAAGCTATTTTCATTGGTTAGTAGTGTTGGTATCAACCCTGTCAGAGTTTTGAAGGCTGACAGTGTTCCTTGTTAAGATTAAAAAATGTTGTTCTACCATTTTCCCTAGAGAAAAACGCTTTTCAACATCAATTCTAGTGTTCAAATCTATTTTTGTAATTCCTAAATAAACTTCTTCCAAAAGAGTTGTCAGGGCACGAACATCTTTGGCTTTAAAAATATATCCATTAACAGTATTATTTATGGCTTCTTCATTGCCTCCCACATTGGTAGTAATAACAGGCACATTGGCAGCTAAACTTTCCAGAATTGACAAACTAAAACATTCCATATGTGTCGGTTGAAGCATATAATCATATTGGCAATAAATGGATTTAAGATGGGAACTGCTTCCCATAAAATGGAAACAGTGCTCCAAACCCAAACGGGAAACTTGGTCTTGCAATGTTTTTCTATAGGGCCCATCACCATAGACATCAATCACTATTGCTGCTTTTATCGCGTTCGGCAATAGGAAAACCGCCTGAATCAGGTCTTGAATCCCTTTGGATTCCCGCAAATGGGAAGCGGTTAAAAAACGGGGGTGTATTTCTTTTCTGGTTTTTCTTTCTTGAATAGCTTCCAGAAGAATTCCGTTATGAATGACCTGAATTTTGTTTTTTATTAAAGAACCAAAATCCTTTACCAATTCATTTGCCGTATAATCCGAAACCCCAACAAACGTATCAATGTATTTGGAGTACAATAGCCCCTTGATTTTCTTCTTTATTTTCTTTGCAAAAGGGTATCCGTTTATAGGCCTTGGATTATGATCTACAGCAAGAATCTCAGCTTTAGATAGTTGCTTTGCTGCTGCAAAAAAAGGAGTACACAACTCCAAAAAATGAGTAATGATGTGCGAATAACCTGTTTTATTTTGTTTCAAAAAAGTTAGAAAATTATTTTCTACATTTTCAGTATTGCTTGAATGAATGTTCAAATCGGGATAACTTCCGTGAGCCGCTATATTAGGAAAAAACCAATCGACCTGAATATTATTTTCTTTACACTTTTTATCGAATTGCCAAAAGAAATAATCCATACCACCTACTCTTTCGGGTAAAAGTTCATAGTTGCATAGGACGGCTATTTTTTTATTTTTTAACATTCAAATTGGCTAAGGTTGTGGCAATTCTTTTGCTGGTGCCTTCAAGTGGTTCACTTATTTGCAAGTCAATCATCGCTTTTCTCTGGATTGTCCTTCCTTTGGGGCTGTCCAACGCCTGATTGATTTGATCTAATAATTCAGTCTTGTTTTTGGCAACGGTTACCGATTGACTATCGACTACTTTTTTATAATGACCAAAATTCAAAAACCTTTGGTCGTCATATAAACCATTTTCGGAATTCCCAAAAACAGTATTGATTACTGGCTTATCAAACAACATAAAATCCAAACTCATCGTCGAACACATATTAATATTTAAATCGACATACTCCAGCAAAGAACGCAAGTCTTTTACATCCTCTTCCGAGGGTACGCGTTGCGACCAACTTTCCGCATGATTTTCTCGGGTCAGAATCCATTGGGGAACATTCCAAAGAATCTCTGGAAACTCCTCTCTGATACTTTTGAATCGAGAATCATTTTCGGCAGGTGACGTTCTAACTAGCAACTGAACTGGGGTAGTTATGGCGTTGTTTCTTATGGCATTGGCAATAGCGCGAATTACAATAGGATCATTTGCCCCAATAGAAATATCTGCACAACTGTAGCAAATGATTTTCAAACTGGCATCCAAACTGAATTTTGTATAAAATGCTGAAGCTGTAGTTTGGTACTTTGGCATCACATAAGGCTCAAATTGCGGCGTCCCCACCACTTTAACCTTTTCGGTTGAAACAGTAGGATAAAAATACAATAATTCATCTTTCATTAAATGACTCCAAACGAGGAAATAATCAAAGGTGCCTAACATTCTCCCTTTAGAGGCCAGATTGTCCCAACTAAAAATAAAAGTACTGGTGGGTATCTTCAATTCTTGCGCCGCATATAAAAAAGGAGCTAAAAAAGGGGGTCTTTGATGGGTAAAAAACAAATGCGTGGGTTGATCTTCCTTTAGAAGTTTCAGATACGATTGCGTAATTTTATTTTTGGAAAAGGACAGAAATTGCAGTTTTTCGGCTAATAAAATAATACTATCCGAGTGTATAAAACGAGTGAAAAAATAAATCAACTTAACTAATAATGCCCGTGGGGAATTATTTTTGGGATAGCCTGTTTCTAAATTGTCCCTCATCCCATAAAATGACCGGTATTTTTGCAAATGGGCCACTTCTTTCCATTTCCGGAAAAACCAAACCGGTTTGGACTCTACATAAACACCTAGTTCCTTGATGGTAATATTGGATTGTGAAATAGCATCATAAGCATGTATCGGCAATCCCGAATATAAGGTCACCGTATCAAATTGTTTACTGGCTTCTGCAATGAAATCACTCAGAATGAAATTGCGAAAACCAACGCCATCGGTTATAACTATTCCTAGTTTTTTCATTTTAATTTATTAATCGATATTTATGATTTTTTGTATCAACACTTCTTCTGTAAAAATTTCCGTAAATCGTCTTGCACCACTATCATTCAAATGATTGCAATTAAGAAACATCCTGTCATCAGCAATAGCACCCGAAAAATCTTTGAAACCTGCAATTTTAGTTTTCAATTTTGTCGTAAAATCCTTGTTCTGGTTATTCTGGCAAAACGGGGCACAATAAAACACGACCTTCATATTATTTTGGTAAACAAAAGACTGAATGCGGTCCATAATCGCATTTGTTGCCAAAATAGTGTCCGGTAAGGCGCCTGTCAATGCTCTTGCATTTCCATATTTAGGGCCATAACCCCCATCGTTAAAAACATTATTTTTTTTTCGAATTAGATGGGCAAAAACCTCTCGAAAACCGAGTTTTAAATCATTGTTGCAATACCGGTAAAAAGGAATGTAATAACTGGCAACTGGATGGGCCGCATAGGTATCAGAATAGTCTTTGGTTATCGCATTGTCTCTTATAAAAGGCATCATTTCGTATTCAAAAATATTGGAATGTCCTCCTTCGATGTTGTAAATATAATCTACTTGAATCAAAATAGTTTCATACTGGATATGATATTCTTTGACCAACTGCAAAAGAGTAAAAATATCACCTAATTTGGCGGCCTGAAATCCTAAATTAACGGCCGATTTACCTGTTTTTTTTTCTATAATAGAAGGAACAATTCCGTTTTCTACTCGCGAAGAACCTATAAAAAGAAAATCAACTTTCTTGTTTCGCAAACTCCTCAAATATTGAAACTTTGTACGCGGAGAGGACGTTTCATATATTTTGGTATAGGCAACATCCAACACCGCCATTCCTAGTAGGATGACTAATAGACCACCAACAATATAAAAACTAAATTTCTTCATCTAAAACTGAAAATAAATAAAATCGGAAGGACTTGAAAAAACACCTAAAATCAAGATCGCGATTACCACAACTATTGCTTTGAGTCCTGCCATTTTCCCTGCAATGGGATGTTCCCGCTCTCTTGAATTCCATTCGACAATAACAAACAAACCCAATACTAGTAGGAATTCAACCGAATAACGTTCGAATTCCAAAAACTGAATGCCGCCTTCAAAATTAAAACGGAACATATTCTTAATGTAAGATAGTGCTTCCGATACCGTCTTAGCCCTGAAAAATATCCAGGCAAAAGCCGTTAATCCAAAGGTCAACAGCATCGCTGCCAATTCTTTGAATGTCGGTAATGCTTTTCCACTAGCGACGGTGGCTATATTATTCCTGTTGTTTTGTGTAATCAAAAGCGGTAAAAAGAAAACAGCGTGCAACCCTCCCCAGATAATAAAGGTCCAATTCGCTCCATGCCAAAACCCACTGACCAAGAAAATAATAAACGTATTGCGAATTTTTATCCCCATTCCGCCTTGACTTCCTCCTAATGGAATGTACAAATAATCCCGAAACCAAGACGACAGCGAAATATGCCAACGACGCCAAAACTCGGCAATATCTCTCGAAAAATAAGGATAATTAAAATTACGAAGCAAATTGATTCCTAATAATTTTGAAGTTCCCAAAGCTATGTCAGAATACCCACTGAAATCGCCATAAATTTGGAAAGAAAAATAAATCGCACCTAAAAATAAAGACAAAGAATTCATCGACTCATAATGATCGAAAATGTCATTGGCATATAAGGCACAAGTATCGGCGATAACCACTTTCTTGAACAATCCCCACAGGATTTGATGCATTCCGTCAACAGCTTTAGTGTAATCAAAAAATCGTCTTTTCTTAATTTGTGGTAATAAATGGGTTGCTCTTTCAATAGGTCCAGCAACCAATAATGGAAAATAGGCTACAAAAAGGGAATAGGTGATGATATTCCGTTCAGGTGCTATTCTTCCTTTATAAATATCAATAATGTAGGACAACCCATGAAAAGTGTAAAAGGAAATTCCAACTGGCAGTATCACTTTCAAGGTCCAAAAATTCGCTTGAAATCCCAATCCAGAAAGAACTTCGGCAAAAGAATCGGCAAAGAAATTATAATATTTGAAAATGCCCAGAAAACCCAGATTCACAATAATACTCAACCAAAACCAAAATTTTTTATTGCCTTGATTTTTAGCTTCCGCCATTTGTATTCCGGTGAAATAATCGAGTGCCGTAGAAAACAATAATAAGAACAAAAACCGCCAATCCCAACAAGCATAAAAAAAATAACTAGCTACTAATAACAAGAAATTTTGGAGTTGCAAGCCTTTTTTATTCGCCCACCAATAGAGTGAAAAAACAATGGGGAGAAATAGTAAAAAAGAAAGGGAATTGAAAAGCATTATCGGTCTCTAAATTGTTTCTGATGATTGACACTCCAAATATCCTCATTTCCGATGGTTTCTAAAAACAATTGTGCACTATTTCCATGTCCGAAATCAGTCTTATTTTTTTTAACTTGATGCTGGTCGATGGTTTGCAAGGCCGCAGCAATAGTAGTTCTGCCATAATCTACATTCAATATATCCGAATGTATGGCTCTGTTTTGTTGACGTGTCCCTATATTAATAATAGGAATACCATAATAAGGGGCTTCTCTAATGCCTGCACTGCTGTTTCCTATGATAAACTGACTGTTCTTGAGTAGGGTCAAGAAATATTCAAAACGCAAAGATGGAAAAACTCGAAATCGAGGATTTTCTTTCAGTTTTTGGTAGCCGTCAATAATGTATTGACTTCCTAAATCATTGTTGGGATAAATCACCACATAATTATGAGTATCACTTAACAAAGCCTCTACAAAATCATCAGCGTATAGCTGCATGGATACGGCTTCGGTCGTTACGGGATGAAACATCACAATAGCAAATCTCTCAAAGGGAATTTGGTAGTAGTCCTTAACTATTTCTAAACTAGGTAATTCCTCCGAAAACATAATGTCGATATCGGGTGAACCGATGGTAAAAATGGAGGATTTAATTTCACCCATTTGTTTCAAGCGTTTGGCTGCTGCTTCATTCGAAACAAAGTGAATGTGACTCAACTTACTCACACTATGACGAATCAATTCGTCAACGGTTCCTGAAACTTCTCCCCCTTCGATATGAGCGACTAAAATATTGTTCAAAGAGCCTACGATAGCCCCTGCTAAGGTCTCTACTCGATCTCCGTGCACCAATATCATATCAGGGCTGATGGTTTTTACATAAGCAGACAGTCCTTCAATGGTTTTGGCCAAAGTCAAATCCATAGTGGTCTCGTGAGTATGATTTTCAAAAGTATGTACGTTCTTGAATTGGCATCTTTCAATTTCAATCAAGGTGTAACCATACTCTTTTTGCAAATGCATACCCGTTACAAAAACAAAAACTTCAAATCCTGGTTGCTCTTCCAAAATTTGAATTAGTGATTTTATTTTGCCAAAATCAGCACGGGTTCCAGTGAGGAATAAGATTTTTTTCATTTATTTTTTTTAGGTCGAGTACGTTATTCCGAGCGCAATCTAGGTGACAAGAATATTATGTCAAATACACTTTACTTTTCAATATCCACCCAACTCAATTGTTTATCGTTCTCAATATCTCGTAGAGCAACTTTACCCAAAACACTTTCAAAATGTTCTGCTAGAATCTCCCCTGTTCCAGGACGTTTTACCCAAATATTCGCTTTGGTAAACACTTCTCCTTTCCGTATGGATGCAATTGAACAAACCGTAGCAAAAGCAAAATCAATAGTCACCTGTTCCTCTTGAGCAGGAGCTTTGATTCCTCCGCGCATTTGCCAAATTTCATTCGAACTTTGAATTAATTCCTGGGTAGCTTGCTCGTCCATACTACACACAATATCAGGACCAGTTCGCTGCATATGGTCTGTAAAATGACGCTCTAATATACTCGCTCCCAAAGCCACCGCTCCCAAACAAGCATTATTGTTCAAAGTATGATCCGATAATCCAAAAACTTTATCGGGAAACGCTTCGTGCATTTCCGTCATAGCCCCCAAACGAACCAAAGGAATAGGAGTTGGATATAAATTAGTAGTATGCAACAGCGCCACAGAAATTTTATGTTGATCAAATATAGCCACAGCTTTGCGGATGCTTTCTAAGGTATTCATTCCCGTGCTCAATATAACAGGCTTCCCAAAAGAAGCAATGTGTTCCAATAAAGGATAGTTGTTGCATTCGCCAGAACCAATTTTATATGCTGGAATATCAAATTTTCGCAACCTTTCGGCAGCCGCACGAGAAAAAGGTGTCGATATAAAAATCATCCCTTTGCTTTCCACATAGTTTTTGAGTTCCAATTCATCTGCTTCGTTAAGCGAACATCGTTCCATTATTTCGTAAATAGAAACATCGGCATTACCTGGAATGACTTTCTTGGCAGCTCCACTCATCTCATCTGCTACAATATGCGTTTGGTGTTTGACCAACTCAACACCAGCTCGATGGGCCGCATCGACCATTGCTTTGGCCACTTCCAAAGAGCCTTCGTGGTTAATCCCAATTTCAGCAATAACCAGGGGTGGGTAATCAAGTCCTATTTTTCTGCCTGCTATTTCTAGGTATGGATTCATTTTTCGTGGTATAATCTGATTTGGTTTTTAATAAATGTGGCTGCTTTTTGTTGAAACCAAAACAACTGCATTTTTAGCGTAGGATTTATAAAAATGAGTTGTCCGCCACCAACATAATTATTGGTATCCCCACCACTATGAGAATAAGGTTTGTTTTTAGTAAGTGTGATGATATTGACGTAACTGTTTTTGGGGAAAATTTCCCGGATGGTGGCTGTTTGACCTTTTCGGTCTCCTTCTATAAAAATGATAGTATTCTTTTGGCAAAAAGCTACTACTTCTTTTAAAGTATCATCATAGCCATCAATAATGATAAAATCAAACTTCTTGTTCCTGATATGGTTTAATTCTGAAAATAATTCTATTTGATTATACTCGGTTACATTTTTTTTGAGTGCTTCTAAACAGAATTCGTTTCTTTCGGTTCCTGCATAGCTTATTTTTTGGGGTTCTTTTTTTGCATATTTCAAAACCGTGTCTGATATCGAACCTATGCCTAAACCCAACTCTAAAACAGTATGAACATTAAATAGTTTAATTATTCTCAGAATAGTGGCCAAAGCAAATTCACTGGCGATATAATCGCTTCCTTCGAGTCCACAAAATCGCTTGTAATTCTGTTCGGCTAAGTCCTTGTCTTTCATCTGTTTTTAAATAAATAATTAGCATACCCCAAATCCTCTTCGGTATCAATATCTACATTGGCAAAAATAGAATTTACTTCGAAGGGAAAAGCATTTTCTGAAATAATAATATCTTGTAAAATCAAAGAAGCCTTAGTGACGTATAACAATCCATTTTCAAAAAACAAGGGTTCCAGATCCTGACTGCGTTGTCCAATCGCATAATTAAAAGGATGAAATTTATGATCCGCTACGGTACCTAATTTGTGATGGTTTCTGGATACCGTGAACAAACTATCGTAGTTTCCTTTTAGATAAACTTCAAAAGCTTCGTTCAATAAATTGCGAGGCCGCAACGGATTAGTGGCTTGCAACAAAATCACATTTTCCACTTCAGTTTCAATCGATTCCAAAACTTGCTTCAAAGCCGAAACCGTAGGTTCCAAATCGCCTGATAATCTTTCGGGACGGTCAATTACTGTAGCTCCATAGTCAAGCGCTATTCTTTTAATAGTGGCATCATCTGTCGAAACATAAATTTCGTCAATAATAGTACTTTGATTTTGGGCAAACAAAATACTATGAGCAATCAGTGGCATACCGCCCAAAGACAAAATATTCTTGTTGGGCAATCGCTTAGATCCGCCACGTGCAGGAATTATGGCTATTGTTTTCATTTGAATTTTTGCTGATGGTAAAAATACTTATTTTTATGAAACCCTATGAAGTATTTATTTGAAATTAAATCTCAATATTCCATTTTCATAATAAAAAATTTGTTATAGTAATGGAACCCATTTTTTAAAAAGAGGATACAAATTGAAAATATGGAATTTATTTTTCAGGTTGCCAATAGATTTTAGCTTCTGGTAATTGATTGTAATAACTGTTATTAAAAAAAATATGTTTTAGATATTTATTCAATTTCTTTTCTATTCCGTAACTATAAAAAATAGACAATACAATTAATAAAATCATTAAAATAAAAGTAAAAATAAACTCATAAGGATATAAGTAGCCCGCATATTTATGAATAATTAAGTTACCTATGTTTTCGTGAATTAAGTATAAAAAATAAGAAGAAATACCAACTTTCAAAAGAATTTTATTCTCTAAAAAACGGATTTGTTTTGGATAATAAATTAAAGCTATGAATAACATTAAAAAAATAAAAATTAGACCTATTTTTATAGGCTCAGAATAAATACTATGAATTTGAAGTAATAGCATTCCAGCAAAATAGACTTTTAAATAAATCGGTGTTTTTTGATTCAGTGTCTTATCTTTAAAAATTGAATAAAAGAGTACCCCAAAAGAAAAATAAGGTAGTGACCCCACTAAATTAAAAACAATAAAAAATTTCCTAGCTACTTTTATAAAATTATTTTCGAAGTAACCACTATGAATCAATAAATTACTTAAAACAAGCGTAATGCTTAGGCTAATAAAAATAGATAGAAATTTATTTTTATTAAAAAAATAAATGGCACTTACAAATAAATAAAATTGAATCTCTGGCCATAAACTCCAATAATTACCACTTATATAATCTAATTGAACTCTATTATTAAATAGTGAAGCCAAAGTATCTGGAGGGAGAAAGGTAACACTAGCTAACACATTTTTAAAAAAGTGGCTTGTAGGAAATAAAAAATCCAAATCAAATGAATTACAAAAAAAATAGGTAATTAAGGTAGCTACCAGCATAGATGGAAACAACCTAATCATCCTTTTAATCCAAAAAATTAAAAAGTGTTTAGTATTCTCTAAAGTATAAAATATTACAAAACCACTAATAATAAAAAAAAAGTGGACCCCCATTTTACCAAAAGTAAAAAAATCATACTTATTCCCATAGGGATACAACGAAGTCCAGCGAGAAAAATAAAGAAAGAATAAGACCATCAAAATCGCTATGGCTCTAAAACCATCCAAAACATTAATTCTCGTAGCTACCAATTTATTTTCCATTCAGACTTCAATTAAAGTTAATTATATTTTCAATTTGCACGATTTTAAAGTATGATGCTTATTTTTCAGGATTCCAATACAATTTTGTCTCTGGTAGTTGATTGTATTCCTCATACTCTGTTTGCGTCAATCGGTTGCTATTTTTTATAATTCTCGGCACATTCCAAATTAAATCTAATAACGCCAAACCAATGGCAATTAAAGCCTTGAAATCGCCTTGGAATACTTTTTTTTTGAACTGCATCCAAAGCGAATACGTCATTTTTCGGGGTATGACACGCATGGGATAAAACAGGAAAAACAAATACCAGCCTGAACGCAAAGATCGGCGCAACCGAACGGAATAATCCGCCTGGCCTTTTCTCATTAGTAAATTGACTCTATGATGAACTAAAACCTCAGGCAAATAGTGAACCTCCCACTGATTTTTAAATAAGTGGTAGGATGCAAAATTTTCCTCTCCGTAAAAAACAAACCATTCTGGGTAATTGGGAATATAACGCCATGCTGTCATGCGCCACACATGGGCACAACCTACAAATCCCTGTACAGCTTGCGACTTTTCAGCAGTCCTAGTAGAAATCGGCCCGTCCAAACCCCAAAAAATACGCAAAGCCTGCAAACCACATTTCGGATGCTCTTCAAAATAGTTACTAATGGTTTCTAATGGGCTATCAGTAAGAAAATGGGCGTCATCATCCAATGAAATGGCATAATCGGCTTGGGTTTCGTTCAGCATCTTGTTTCTGCAAAAAATATAGCCTTTTGATACTGTATTTCTATGTAGTTGGATGTTGGGAAAGTGCTGCTTAACATATTCAGATGTACCATCAGTAGAACCATCATCAAAAACAACACAGTCTACATCACTCCTATCCAGCAGATGCTTGATTCTATCTATGGTCAAAACCAAATCGGCTAGGCGATTTTTAGTGGTAATTAGTATGGAGAAAGTAGTTTTGACCATTGTTGTAGTGCTAAAGGCTATTAAATAATTTGTTTGAACCACTGATTTGACCGTTCCTGAAATTAAATCTTAATATGGTACCTAATTGGAATCCAACAAAATGGCATCTAATTTGGTTTTAAAATTAGCATCGCTAAAATAATCCCCAAACGGATAGACTGCTTCCTGAGAATCCAGTCTGCACAGGATTAGATTTTCCAGTTTTTGTTTGATTTCCACCTGATCGGTGCAACTCGCAATATATTGAGCATCTGCAATAATCCGTCTCATTTCGCTTCTTTCGGGAGAAATGGAAAGGATAGGTTTTTGTGTAGCCGCCAAAAACGGTGCCTTTCCAACCAAAATATTGCAATACAAAGGGCCATTTTCCAGAATAATGTTAATGTCGGCCTCATACATCTGCTCGTAGCAGGAATTAGAAAAGCTTGTCATATTCAAAATAATGATATTGGAAATCGTAGCATATTTTGCAGTTAGTTTTGGTATATCTCCCCCTTTTAATCGAAGAACAAATTCGGTGTTTTCTCGATAAACTACATTAGTGACTACCAATTCTTTGTAGGCCTCCAAAAGAATAGCAACATCTCTACCAAACTGAATGGCACCCTGATAGGAAATCAATATTTTTTTGTTCTTTTTCAAAACAGTACTGACATCAGTCAAATCAAAAACACTCTCGTCGTATTGATGGGGTAAATTGTAGAATTTCTTTCTACAACCATACAGGGTTTGTAGGTCTTCCGACATTAAACTGGCCGAACTCATACAACTTTTGGCTTGATTCACTACGGCGAACATTTCTTTTAACTGAAAAAGCTCTAAATTAGTCAAGGGAACATTGGCTCCTGGATACCAAAACAAAGGATAGGGATCGTGAAAATTGACAATGGCCTTTTTTAAAATAGGCAAGTCTTTGCAACCCAAAATTGTTTCGTGATGAGTACCCGCACTGCGAATAAAAATATGGTCGTACTCTTGGTAGTCTATTTTAGCAATACACGATTGATACACCTTGCGAACATGGTCTCTGGCTAAGGAAACATGAAACAACCGCCAATAGATTTTATTGAACCATTTGGTAAAAAAGGGAGTTTTGATATCTAATTGATGAATTGCTATAGAATTGATGGGTAGCAAGTCCAGGCGGTCATCGTTCGCATCCTGCTTGATGTAAACCACATCTATAAGGGATTCTGGATAGGAAGTTCTTAATTTTGCCAAAAAAGAACGGGAAATAATCCCTTGACTGGTTCCCCAAACCCTCAAATCTTGTTCTACAATTAAAAACTTCATTTCTGATAATTATTTTAAACTTATTATAGTCCTGCTCTGCAATTATTTTGAAAGAAAACTAGTATCTTCAATATTCAAACAAAAATAAACATTATTTTGGCTAAGCAATAAAAAACAAATAAATCTATCCTTTTTATTTAAATCATAATCCATTTTATGCAAATAGAGAAAAATAAATTATAAGCATTTAAGGAAATAATTTTAGCAAAAAGTTTATATTTGAAAAATGCATTGATTAGTACTAACAGCTTCTTATAATTTTGCAAATAAATTAAAAACCATTCGGTTAACATTGGTTTTAAATTAAAAAATATCATATGATTAATCAATACAGAGAAAAATATAAAAGCTTAAACAATTCGATTAAAAAATCAGAACTAATATACCCTTTATCAAATAGAGGTTTTTTCTCGGAGATGAACAATCTGGTACTAGCCGCTTTGTACTGTCTGGATAATAAAATTAAATTTAAGATACATTCTGCTAAGTGGGCTAGCGGAAAGTGGGAAGACTATTTCAATCCTATTTTCAAAGAATATAAAGGCCTGATTCCTATACCTGAAAATGTGTATGTGGAAAGAAGATTTGATTTTTTATATGTCATCTATCACAAACAGCTAAAAAAAAGAAAACTATTGAAAGAGGATGTTTGGGGCAATATGAGAAGTAGAGCCTTTATAGAAAAACATTTTTTTTATCCGGAACTAGGAATAAATGGAGATATTTTTGAGGCGAAAAGACAACTATTTAAAATAATCTTAGACTATAATAAAAAAACAGCCGAGGAAGTATTTACACTACTGGAAACGGACCTTGATTTTGTTAAAAAAAGCTGTGGCATACACGTACGAAGAGGGGATAAAGTAAGCGGTAGCAGCAAAGAGGCAGAATCATTCAACATTGAATCCTACGTCAATAAAACACTTGAATATGATCCTGAAATTAAAGATTTTATCATTTGCACAGATGACAATCAAGTTTTGGAAAATTTTAAAACCCATTACCCACAATTGAATTACCTGAGCTATTGTCCACCTGACAGATTAGGCTATTTTCAAAAACAATATAACAATACAAAAGAGACCACTGTAAAAAGACAAGAAGTAATCAATATTTTAAAAGACGCAAATTTGCTCATTCAGTCAAAAATATTTGTTGGCACATATTCTAGCAACATATCGCGTTTTGTGGTACTGATGAGAAACAATAAAAATTGTTATAGCCTGGATATACCTTGGACTCCATTATAATTTACAATATTAATTTATTATTGAATCAGTGTTAAGCAACTTTGACGACAAAATTATTGAACTGCAAGGAACAATAAATTGCACTATTTTTTATGATTTAATATACCAATCGTCCCATTTTGACAATCCAACATATTTGCGAGTATAACCTTGCTTTGTCAAAAGTTTAAATATTTTTTCTCTTATTGGCGTGTAATTGTGTTCGCAAGTAATGATACCTATTTCATATTTTGAAAAATCGAAATTACTTAATATCTCATATTCACTACCTTCAGTGTCAATGGAAAGATAATCTATTTTTTTGGGCGCATTATATTTGTCCAGCAAATCATTCAATGAAATAGTGTTGACATTGTAATTTTGACCACCTTCTCTCCATTTAGAATGGCTGTCGGTTTTGTTATAAGCACTTACAGTAGACAATTCAGCAGCAGCATCTACCTGATTAAAGTTCAAGACCGATTTTGAATCACTCCAGACACAATCAGTTTCTATATTACAATTTCGATTGGCCTTCAATTCCTTATGCCACAATTTTGCCGGTTCAGCAAGGATGCCATTCCATCCAAATTCATTTTCCAAAAGGAAAGAATTACTTAAGTCTACACCGTTGGTTGCACCAAACTCCACAAAAAAACCTTCCCGCTTAAAATCCAGTTCCGCTAAAACAAATAAATCTTGTTTCAGTTGAGATTTTGACTTTGCTATTAAAGAAGCCAACCTAACTAATTTTTCATCTGGAATCTCTTTTAAGTATTTAATGTTTTTTTCATATTCCAGATACAACTGAAAATAGGAATAGCTCGCTATTCCTATATTGAACTTTTTAAATAAGGTCTTTACTAATTTTGTTAACTTATTTTTCATTTTTTGGTTTTACTTTTTTTTTAATGATGACTTCGGCAACTAAATAGTATTGTTACCGATTTATTCCAAAACTAGAGATTAAATTTTCTTTTTAAAGTTTTCTTTTTTCTATGAATTTTCAATCGTAAGGGCAGGACAGCATAGAATAACTGCCATTTCATTTTTTCAAACGTAGTCAATTCGAGGATATTTAAAATGTTTTTAAACAAATGATATTCCTCAAAATCTATCGAAAAAGCGATAAAATACCGCTTTAAGGAATAAGTTAATAACTGCTTTTCTTTGAGGTTCTGTAACACTAACAATAATGCTTCGGTATGCGATGCTCTTCTTATTGCATCATTTCTATTGTACTCTCCTGTAATAGAATCGGGATGTTTTCTTCCATAAAACAAACACTTGTCAATTGAAATGCCTTTAATTCCAGTAGATAAAATCCTGGAATATAATTCCCATTCATCACAATAAGAAATCTTTTCATTGAATCGAGCGTTAGCAAAACAAGCTTCTTTCCACATTACTGCACACGAATTAAAATGCAATTCGTTTTTTAACATCTTTTCTAAATCAGTAAGGTCTATGTAAAAAGAATTGTATTTCTTGGAATAATCGTATGTACAATCAAACTCATTAAAAAAAACATCCCGAATATATCTGCAAAACGAAATATCCTTTTTAGACAATTCATCAACACATAATTCTAGGTTTTGGGGGTGCACAATGTCATCATCATCAAAAAAGATAATGTAATCTCCTTTCGCCATATCTAAACCATAATTACGACAGCCTGAGGTTCCCTTTGTGTATTTAACATCTCGCAAATAATATTGAAAACGACTTTCGAGAGCCAATATAGGCTTTATAATTTCAACAGTGTGATCTGTAGATCCATCATCTATAATCAGACATTCCCAATCGGAGAAAGTCTGGTTTTGAATAGACAAAAGTGTTTCTAAAAAATACTTTTCCCTATTGTAAGTTGCGATTATGATGGTTACTTTTGGATTCATTTGTGTACTAATCCTATATGGTTTTATTATTTTTTGTTTGTTAAAAAACGATACGTTGACAAATTAAATATATTTTTTAAAATAATCCTTCATCGCCAAAACATTTAAATTTTTTATATAACACTTGAAGATAAATAAGGTATCATTTATAGTCAAGGTTTTTACTTTTTTTAATTCGAAATAGTATCTCCTTATTAGTTTAACCCTTTCATATTTAGTAAACTCTTTTAATTTTTTCTGAATTAAAAAATAATAAAAGTCCGCAGTGGACTGATTTTTTAATTCCAAATTATCCGTTTTCCCAGTAATATTAACTGCTGACATTCGGGGGTAAACAATTGCCTCATTAATAGAATAAATAGGATTGTCCTGTGAAAAATCTAACCAAGCTCTATCATCGCTGTTCCATGCCAAAGGATAATTGTAAAAACCATGCCTTTTATACGCTTTTTTAGAAAAAACATATTCCGATAAAGAACTCATCGTAACTCGCCTAAATTTTCTGTAAAAAGCATCGGTTGCCCTTTCCCATACTGGATGGGTGTGAATTTTGGATTTCGAGTGGTCGATTTCATAGACCAATTGAGAGGCAAAACGCACCACCTTGGCCTTTAATTGAAATTCCGGTAATTGCTTGTAAAATTCCTGCACCACATTTTCCCCCAGATAATCATCATCACCCAAAATCATAATCCATTCCTCTCTACCTGACAAAGCTATACAACGTTCCCATTGTTGGGTTAAGGAAATGCCTCCCAAATTAGTTTCAAACCGATGGTAAACAAAATCAAATTTTCCTTTATATTTTTCTAGTAGATTCGCTGGGTTTTCTGGGCTCGCATCATCGCCTACGTAAACTTTGAATCTTTTGTCTGTTTGATCCGCCAAGGACTGCAACGTATCGGCAAAGAAAGGGAGTTTATAATAAGGAATTACTATAGCTAGCATTTAAAGTTTC